>NC_007948.1:4455000-5200264 GCF_000013865.1 Polaromonas sp. JS666 | reverse complement strand
GGCTGCTTGTGGATATTGTTTATTTTTAGCACCTGCAATTGTAGTCCGCGTGGCAAGTTATCCACAAAATACTTGCCCCGGGTTTCAACCTATTTTCAGCGTCTGACGGACCTTCCAGGGGGCTTCTCAAGCTTTACCCCAGTTGCGCCGCCTAACTTGTTGCCAGGGTTGGGAAATCTGCGATAATCATGGGTTTCCCTGATTCGTAGCGGATGGATGCCGCTTGCACAACAACCGGTTTGTAGGCTTGTAACCCAGGCCTTTGAGGTTGCTGCAGGTGCGGCGCAAGTCCTGCGGGCTTGCAAAGATGGCTGTGCTGTACGGCCACCAAGATCATTCGAATCGCCGGGGGAAGCTTTGTAGCTAACAGCCGAATTAAGGCTAGTAGGATTTATCATGAAACGCACATACCAACCTTCCAAAGTCAAGCGCGCACGCACGCACGGCTTTCTGACGCGCATGAAAACGCGTGGCGGCCGCGCAGTGATCGCTGCACGCCGCGCCAAAGGCCGCAAGCGCCTGGCCGTCTAGGCTGGCTTTCTGGCTGGCTCTTTGCTCTTGAGCTGACGCTTGGCGCCAGTGCAGCGGCTTCAAACCCGACCCCAGTTCCAGGCAGTACTTGCCGGCGCCATTGTTGCAAGGACGACGCACTTCGCATTGCACCGCAATGCGCTGGATGCGAAGCCCGTTCCCGCGCGGCCCGTCGAAGGGGTCGATTCGCCCGCCCTGTTTCCTGTCCAGGACCAGTGGATCGGTGCGATGGTTCCCAAACGCTGGGCCAAACGGGCCGTTACGCGCAATGCGATCAAGAGGCAGATCTATACCGTGAGTGCCGAGTTTCTGCATCAGTATCCGCAGGCTGCCTATGTGGTCCGGCTGCGCCGTGATTTTTCCCGTGCCGAGTTCATGAGCGCCAGCTCAGAGCAGCTCAAGGAAGCGGTGCGCGCCGAAGTGCAGGCCCTGATGCAGGCAGGGGCGAGGGCGCCATGAAGCGGCAGCGCTCATCCCCCTCGTATGCTGCGGCCCTCCAGGCCGTGGCGCCCTTGCTGCGTTTGCCGCAAACCGTGTTGATCGGCCTGGTCAAAGCCTACCGTCTGCTGCTCAGCCCCTGGCTGGGCTCCGCCTGCCGGTTTGAGCCGAGCTGCTCGGCCTATTCCCTGCAGGCCTTGCAGCAGCACGGCGCGGCCCGCGGAAGCTACCTCACACTGCGCCGCCTGGCGCGCTGCCATCCCTGGTGCGACGGCGGGCTCGATCCCGTGCCGCCAGCGGGCTCGGCGTTTTTGTTCACCCGACTGGTCACACCCGTGACTTCCACTCCTTCTAAAAAGACGCCGTCATGAACGACATCCGCCGCACCATTTTGTGGGTGATTTTTGGCTTTTCCATGGTCCTCCTGTGGGACCAGTGGCAGGTCTATAACGGCCAGAAAGCCACTTTCTTCCCGGCGACCACGCAGAGCGCCAAAGCACCTGCTGCCGCAACATCGGCGCCCGCCGCGTCGGCCTCTTCGGTGCCGGTTTCGCCGTCCACTGCCAGCGCGGTTCCTGCGGTGCCCGGTTCGGCGCCTGGTGCCGCCCCCGGTGCTGTGCCCGCAGGTGCGCCGTCCCCCGCAGCCGCTGCGACCCGCGAGCGCGTGGTGGTGAACACCGACGTGCTGGCGCTGACCTTTGACAGCGAAGGCGGCACGCTGGTCCATTCGGCTTTCACCCGCTTCAAGGACATGGCCAACACCGACGCCGGCTTTGTGCTGCTCGACGAAAGTACCAACCGGGTTTATGTGGCGCAGACCGGCCTGATCGCGAGCGGCACGGGCGGCACCTTCCCGACTCACAAAACCCTGATGACCGTGGTGCCCGGCGAGCGCAGCCTCAAGGACGGCCAGAACGAGCTGCAAGTCAAGTTTGAATCGGCCGACCTCGGCGGCGTCAAGCTGGTCAAGACCTACACGCTCAAACGCGGCTCGTACGACATCGCTGTGCGCCACGACGTCATCAACACCGGCAGCGCGCCGGTGGCGCCGCAGCTTTACATGCAGCTGGTGCGTGACGGCAACAAACCGCCGGGCGAATCATCGTTCTATTCCACCTTCACCGGCCCGGCCATTTACACCGAAGCCAAGAAGTACCAGAAGGTCGAATTCAAGGACATCGAAAACAACAAGGTCGATGTGGAAAAACAGGCGACCAACGGCTATGTGGCCATGGTCCAGCACTACTTTGCCGCAGCCTGGATTCTGGCCGATGGCCTGAAGCGCGACCTGTTCCTGCGCAAGGTCGACGCCAACCTGTATGCGGTTGGCCTGATCACGCCGCTCGACAGCATTGCGCCGGGCGCCACCAAAACCATCGACTCGAGATTGTTTGTCGGCCCGCAGGAAGAGAAAAAGCTGGAAGCGCTCGCCCCCGGCCTGGAGCTGGTGAAGGACTATGGCTGGCTGACCATCCTGGCCAAGCCGCTGTACTGGTTGCTCGACAAGCTGCATGGCTTTCTCCTCAACTGGGGCTGGTCCATCGTGGCGCTGGTGCTGCTGCTCAAGATCGCCTTTTACTGGCTCAATGCCAAGGCCTACGCCAGCATGGCCAAAATGAAGGCCATCAACCCCAAGATCATGGAGATGCGCGAACGCCTGAAGGACAAGCCGCAGGAAATGCAGCAGGCGATGATGAAGATCTACCGCGAGGAAAAGGTCAACCCCATGGGCGGCTGCTTCCCCATCATGGTCCAGATCCCGGTGTTCATTGCGCTCTATTGGGTGCTGCTGTCCAGCGTCGAAATGCGCAACGCGCCCTGGGTCTTGTGGATCCATGACCTCTCGGCGCCCGATCCTTTCTTCATCCTGCCCGTCCTCATGACCCTGACGACCATGCTGCAGACGGCGCTCAACCCCGCGCCGCCGGATCCGATGCAGGCCAAGCTGATGTGGTTCATGCCGCTGATCTTCAGCGTGATGTTCTTCTTCTTCCCGGCCGGCCTCGTGCTGTACTGGATCACCAACAACATCCTGTCCATCGCCCAGCAGTGGGTGATCAACACGCGAATGGGTGTACCGCCGCAGTTCAACCTGCCGAAGTTCAGGTAAAGCGGACTCGGAATAAAAAAAGGGCCGCGCTGCGGCCCTTTTTCTTTGGAGGCTGACCTGGGCGGTGAGAGTTACCCTCGCCCAGGAGCCAACATTTTGTTTGCCCCTTAACATCTACACACCATGCTGGCCCGACACCACGACCCCATTGTTGCCATCGCCACCGCACCCGGCCGCGGCGCGGTGGGCATTGTGCGCGTCTCGGGCAAGGACATCGCCCCCGTGATCGCGGCCATTTGCGGCCGCGCCCTGGCGCCACGCCAGGCCACCTACCTGCCGTTTCGCGACGCGCAAGGCCAGGTGATCGACCAGGGCCTGGCGATTCACTTCCCGGCCCCCCACTCCTACACCGGCGAGGATGTGCTGGAGTTGCAGGCGCATGGCGGGCCGGTGGTGCTCCAGCTGCTGCTGGCGCGCTGCCTGGAAGCCGGTGCCGCGCTCAACCCCGCCATCGGGCAACCGTGGCTGGCGCAGCTGCGGGTGGCGCAGCCCGGGGAATTCACAGAGCGCGCGTTTCTTAATGACAAGATCGACCTGGCGCAGGCCGAGGCCATTGCCGACCTGATTGATGCCAGCACCGAAACGGCGGCCCGTTCGGCGGCGCGGTCCATGTCGGGCGAGTTCTCGCTGGCGGTGAACACCTTGCTGGAGCAGCTGATTCACCTGCGCATGCTGGTGGAGGCCACGCTGGACTTTCCGGAGGAAGACATCGACTTTCTGCAAAAGGCCGATGCCCAGGGCCAGCTGTCGCGGCTGCAGGCCACGCTGACAGGCGTGATGCAGCGCGCCACGCAGGGCGCGATCCTGCGCGAGGGCATCAAGGTGGTGATTGCGGGCCAGCCCAACGCCGGCAAGAGTTCGCTGCTCAATGCGTTGGCCGGTGCCGAACTGGCCATCGTGACACCGATTGCCGGGACCACGCGCGACAAGGTGTCCGAGTTGATCCAGATCGAAGGCGTCCCCCTGCACGTGGTCGACACTGCCGGCCTGCGCGAGGCACTGGACGAGGTGGAGAAAATAGGCGTGGAACGCGCCTGGGCGGAAATTGAAAGCGCCGACGCGGTCCTGTTTCTGCATGACCTGAGCCGTCGGGACGCCGCCCTGCCGGCGCAGGACACCATCAACTACATAGCAGCCGATGACCGTATCGCACGGACATTGGCCAACAAGCTGCCTGAAAACACGGCCATCATCGATGTTTGGAACAAATCCGACCTGACCAGCCCGGCCGGGCTGCAGCAGGTGCAGGGGGGCGTACTGATTTCCGCCAAAACCGGCGCCGGCCTGCAGACCCTGCGCCAGCGCCTGCTGCAGGTGGTGGGCTGGCAGGCAGCACCGGAAGGCGTGTTCATGGCGCGTGAACGCCATGTGCGCGCGCTGCATCATGTGCAGGACCAATTGGCCACCGCCGGGCGCCAGCTGCAGGCTGCACGGCCGGCGTTGGACCTGCTGGCGGAGGATTTGCGGCAGGCGCAGCGGCAACTCAGCGAGATCACGGGTGAGTTCACGCCTGACGATCTGCTGGGCGAGATTTTTTCCAGATTCTGTATCGGAAAGTAGCCCGGCGGCGCTACCGGACGCTGCCGGGGCGTTACGAGCGGCTGGGACGAATGGCCGGATGCGCGCTGCCAATGCCTGATTTACAAAATCCGGACCGCCTGTATCAGGTGTAAGTGAGCGTTAGCGTCCCTTGCTGCGCCCACAAGGCAAAGGTATCGTCGGGCATACCATGAACGCCCCCCTAGCCGCCCCCATCAGTTTTGACATTCAGGGTCTGGCCCAGGCCATCACGAATTGCCACAGTGGCGACGCCTTGCGCTGCCAATTCAACCAGCCACATTGGGACATTCTTGCCAGCTATCTACAGCCCTTTGCCGTCAACAGCGGCCAGGTGCTGATTGAGCAGGGAGCGCTGGACCGCACGCTGTATTTTGTTGAAAGCGGTACCTTGAGCGTGCACTATGAAGATGAGAAAGCGCGCGTTCGGATGGCACTGGTCGGTGCCGGCACGGTCGTGGGTGAAGGCGCATTTTTCTCGCACCAGCCACGCAGTGCCACGGTGAATGCCTCCACACCCTGCAAACTCTGGTGCCTGACGCCCATGCGCTTTCTGGAAATGGCCAACCGCCACAGCCCGATTGCGCTGGAACTGACCGTGGCGATGGGCGCCGTGATGGCCAAGCGCCTGTACAACCGTCCCCGTCGTGTGGCGGTGACCTGACGCACGGGCAATCACTGGGGGTGGGGGACGGGGTCCCTCGGCAGTGCCCCGGGGCAGCGAATCGGATTTATTGTGATTTTTTACCGGGCTTTGCCAGGTAACTGTGCCGGGAGGGTGCGGTCGTGTTTGGCGAAACGAAATCCGCTGAGTAAACTACAACGACCACAAGCCTGTGACTTCGCAGTAACGCGCCCTCTCCTGACCGACAAGGAGGCGGCATCCATCCCGAGAACTCCGACTATGTCCTTTTTCAACTGGTTTTCCGCCAAGTCCCGCCAAAGCAAGGCTGCTGTACGCGAGGAAAAAAAACGCGGATCAGCCGCCTCGTCCCCGCGTCAGGCGCCGGAGGCTGAAGAAATCGGTGATGGCCGCAAAGTCAAGCGCCACGCCCGCCGCGAACAGCTCTATGTCGCGATCCGGGAGGCCATGACCCGGGCCGGGGTGCTGTCGGCCAGCTATAAATTCAAGGTGCTTTCCCTGGACTCGCGCGGCAACGAGTTTCTGGTCATGATGGACCTGAAGGCCCTTGGCGGATCGCCCGAGTTGCTGGGTGACATTGAAGCCCTGATCGTGCAGAACGCCAAGGCGCGTTTTGAGATTACGGTGCCGGCTGTTTACTGGCGTATAGACGAGGCGGTTGCCGTGGGCAAACCCGGCTCAGCGTCCCAGACGACGGCGCAAACGGCGACCCTGCCGGTGCGCGGCGCCGTGACAGAGCCTTCCCTGGTCAAGCAGGACGGGTCATCTGCGCCGCGCTACGAGCCGATCCAGGCCGATGAGGTCGTGGCATTCAAGCAAGCCCTGATGGCCGCCTCTGCGCAAGGCCCGGGGGGCGTGCCGGAATACAGCGCCAAGACCCGCAGTGGCCCGCACTCCTACACCCTGCTGACAGGCTTTGAAGACACCGAGATGGCCTCATCTGCTGTGTCGCCGGTACTCAGCAGCACGCAATACGGCGATCTGACTTAAGCGCCCGCCTCGCGTCCCTGCGGCGTCCGGGCTTCCCGGGCATGCAGGCGGCGGTGTTTGTTGACGGACTGGCTGGCGGCGCCCGTGGATCCGAATCTTGAGGATACTGGAGGATACTGCCTGGTTCATCCAAAGCGGGTTTGCGCCAGTATCTTGCCACCCGCGCCGAGGATGAAGGCCTCGCCCATGGCCGGGCCTTCCCCCGTCAGTGACGAGATGTTGACCTGGTGCGTCACCCAGACGTCAAATTGTCCGGGTGGTACGGCATCCAGCAGGCCGCGCAGCACCCGCGTCTGAGCCGCTTCGTCGGCACCTCTGTTGAAGGTGGACGCCAGCGCCGGCAGCACGGTATGGCGGCCAAAGGCCAGATCGGCGGTATCCCGGCAACGGCACCAGGCGCTTGATTGAACCGCCCGGGCTTGCAGGTCGCGTGCCTTGAACCACTCGCCGATGCGGCGCGCCTGCGCCCTGCCTTCGGGGCTGAGGTTGCGCTGGGTGCTGCACTGGTCGACGCGAAAACCAGGCGGGTCGCCGATGCCAGCCTCGGTTTGCGCGTGTCTGAGCATCACCACGCAGCCTCCGGCACGCAACAGCGCCGCTACGTCGGCACTGGCCTGGGCGTGTGTCAGCGGCCATGGCCAGCAACCGCTGCCCGCAGCCAGTGCCAGCAAAAACGGACGTCGTTTCATGAAGTGTCCTTTCACGCGGAGCCAACCCACCGGGAGGCGTCCCTGTAACTGCACCAGGCCTGCATGATGGGCCGCGAAACCGTCGGCTAACGCCGCCAGCCGTCGATACCTGCCTCATCCGCGGGGATATGCCGTCAGAAAGGACGTCAGGAAGGACGGCCGCGCAACAGCATTTCCTCGGCCACAGCCAGTGCAGCGGGCTTGCCTGACAGCACCAGGGTATCGCCGTCGTCGAGCAGCGTGGACGCATCGGCATCCAGCGTCTTGCCGTTGCTGCGCCGCAGGCTGACCACGCGCACCCCCGCCGCGTCGAGTGTGAGCGAGCCCAAGGGCTGGCACAGCGACCTGGTGCCGAGGGGCAGCGTCACGGTCGCGAGGCGCTCCTGCTCAAGTTCATTGACCGTGTCGTCATCGGCACCCCTGAAGTAGCCGCGCAGCAGGTTGTAGCGCGCATCGCGCTGGTCCTGCACCACGCGGATCACGCGGCGCATGGGCACACCGACCAGTGCCAGCGCGTGGCTGGCCAGCATGAGGCTGCCTTCGATGGCCTCGGGCACCACTTCCGTGGCGCCTGCGGCCTGCAGCTTTTCCAGGTCATGGTCGTCCTCGGTGCGCACAATCACCGGTACGGTGGGCGCATGGGCGCGGATGTTGGCCAGCACCTTGAGTGCGCTGGCGGTGTCCAGATAGGTCACCACCACGGCGCTGGCGCGTGACAGCCCGGCGGCAACCAGCGCCTGCAGGCGCACGGCGTCGCCAAACACCACCGAGTCGCCCGCTGCCGTGGCCTGCCGGACGCGGTCGGGGTCCAGGTCGAGTGCCATGTACTGGATGCCTTCGCGCTCCAGCATGTGGCCCAGATTCTGACCGCAGCGGCCATAGCCGCAGATGATCACATGCTTGTTGGCGTTGAGGGACTTGCGCGCAATCGTGGTCATCTGAAGCGATTGCTGCAGCCATTCGCTGGAGACCAGCCGCATGACGATCTGGTTGCTGTACATGATGATGAAGGGCGTGGCCAGCATCGACAGCACCATGCTGGCCAGGATCGGGTTCACCAGGGCCGCTGGCAGCAGCCGGTTCGCCTGCGCCAGTGACAGCAGCACAAAGCCGAATTCACCTGCCTGCGCCAGATAGAGGCCGGTACGCAATGCGACGCCCCCCGTCGCGCCCAGCGAGCGGGCCAGTCCCGTGATCAGCAGCAGCTTGAACGCGACCGGCACGGTCGTCAGCAGCAGCACCATCCGCCAGTGCACCGCCACTTCCCGCCAGTCCAGCAGCATGCCGATGCTGATGAAAAAGAGGCCCAGCAGGACATCGTGAAAAGGCCGGATATCGGTCTCCACCTGGTGCTTGTATTCGGTTTCCGAGATCAGCATGCCGGCAATAAAGGCCCCCAGGGCCAGGCTCAGCCCGGCCCGCTCGGTCAGCCAGGCCAGCGCCAGCGTGACCAGCAGCAGGTTGAGCACAAACAGCTCTTCGCTTTTGCGCCGCGCCACGAGCGTCAGCCACCAGCGCATGACGCGCCGGCCACCGGTCAGCAGCAGACCGACCAGCACACTGGCCTTCAGTGTGGCGATCGCCAGCGCCACCAGCAGCTTGTCGGGTGAGGAGCCCAGGGCCGGAATCAGCACCAGCAGCGGCACCACGGCCAGATCTTGCAGCAGCAGCACACCCATGATGCGCTTGCCGTGTTCGGAGTCGAGCTCCAGCCGCTCGGCCAGCAGCTTGACCACGATGGCCGTGCTGCTCATGGCCATGGCACCGGACAGCGCCAGCGCGGTTTGCCAGCCCATTTTCCACAGGGTGGGTGCCAGGCTGGCCAGGAACAGCGAGCCCAGCGTCGCCAGCACGATGGTGAGCGTCACCTGCAGCAGTCCCAGCCCGAAGACATGGCGGCGCATGGAGCGCAGCTTGGTCAGGTTGAACTCCAGCCCGATCACGAACATCAGGAATACGACACCGAACTCGCCCAGATGGCGCACGCCATCCGAGTTCTGCGCCAGCGCCAGCGCATTGGGCCCGATCACCACGCCCACCGCCAGGTAGCCGAGCATGGGCGGCAGTTTGAACGAGCGGCAGACCACCACGCCGAGCACGGCGGCGAGCAGGTACAGCAGGGTCAGTTCAAGCGCGCTCATGCGTTGATGGTAGCTGATGAGGTTGCAGGAACAGCGCGGTTTTAATGCCAACAACAGGCATCGTGGGCCATGCGCTCCTCTATAGAATGCAGCCATGGTGCGACTCGAAGTCGCTTCATTCGATCCATGTGATCGTCTTTATCAGTGGATGGTTGCCCTCTCAGGAGGCTCCATTCTGCCCCCCTCAAAAGGGGTTAACTTTGTAGCAGCCAAATGGCTCTATTTGGCTGCTCCAGCCCGCTCCCTCAGGGCGCGGGAATGGTGAATTGCGTTCCCAAGGGACGCAATTCGTTGCCAATCAGAGACATATTTCCGCAAGGAAAGGCCTTGTTACTTCTTGCTGCAAATTAACTTGCAGCAGGTTGTACTGGTAGGGGAGCGTAACCGCTCTCTGTGTCTTGTTTTCCACCAAAACCACCCCTGGAACGGGGTGACCTTCACCACACGTGCGTCCTGAGTAATCGGGGGGTGCGGAGCTGTGGTTAAACGTCCCGTGCCCCGGCACACAGGTCATGCGCGAGCTTGGCCGACTCACAGAGCAAGACTGTGCGGAGACGCGAAGGTACAGGGTATGGGAAATGTAATGTGAACTCTCGTTTGAACCGTCGTCAGCATTAGGCAGCTTACGCTTGTCTCTCCCGCAAAGGAGGAGCTGCGGCCAAAAGGCACGGAGTCAGGATGCGCATGTCATGGACTTCGCATCGTTCCCAAAACGACTTCCGGCGGATAGAGAGTCCCTAACCCCATCGGTCTGGTAGCCACCAGACTGGGCACAGAGGGAAACGAGGTAAGCCCCACTCACCGCCAGCCCCGCAAGAGGCCGGCAACCCGCGAGCAATCAAAGGCCACGGTGGAGGGGGTAGAGGAAGAGGCAAAAAGCAAATGCCTGTCTGTAATGGACAGGATAGGGCTCATGACCTGCGGCGAAAGCCGGCAGACTTGCCTCAGGTGCGACAGCGTAAAGCCGCCGCGACTTATCAACGACCCAGAGGGCATCTGACCCTCTGGGTCAGTGCCGTCTTCAATGGGTTAAACCACACTGGAGAAAGGCATGGAAAACATCGGCAACGATGCTGCGTCTTCGGGCGAATCAAGTGAATGGCACTCCATCGATTGGAGGGCTGTCACGCGGTTCGTAGGAAAGGCGCAGATGCGCATAGCGCAGGCAGAACAGGAGAAGGACTTCCGACGAGTTGCAAGACTCACACGAAGTCTCATCCGATCCTGGCAAGCCAAGGCATTGGCAGTCAGGCGAGTAACGGAAAACCAGGGGAAGCGGACGAGTGGCGTCGACTGCGTGCTCTGGGACACGCCAACAAAGAAATGGAATGCGATTGGTTGTCTGAACCCTAAAGGGTATCGGGCCCGCCCCCTCCGGCGGGTCTACATCCCGAAGGCCAACGGAAAGGAACGCCCCTTGGGCATGCCGACTATGAAGGACAGAGCGATGCAAGCACTTTATCTGCTTGCACTGGAACCGGCTGTGGAATGTGCGTCCGATCCGAACTCATATGGGTTCCGGAAGGGCAGATCAGCCCATGATGCGCGGTCTCAGTTGTTTGTATCTTTATCCAAAAAGGCTTCGGCCCAATGGGTATTGGATGCGGACATCGCTGGGTTCTTTGACAACATCAACCATGAGTGGTTGCTGAACCACGTCCACATGGACAAGGTGATGCTGCGCAAGTGGTTGAAATCTGGAGTTGTTGACGCGGGTCAGCTCCAGCGCACGGATGACGGTACGCCGCAGGGCGGCGTCATCTCGCCGGCGTTAGCGAACATCACCCTGAATGGCTTGGAAACGGGGCTCATGCAATTCCTCCGGGAAAAGCTGGGCGTCAAGCAGGCAATAAAGGTGAAGGTGAACTTGGTAAGGTACGCAGATGACTTCGTGGTGACGGGTAGTTCAAAAGGCTTCCTTGAGACCACTGTCCGACCTTGGATTGTTGAATTCTTGCGCGAGCGGGGGTTGACACTGTCCGAGGAAAAGACGCGCATTGTGCAGATTGACCAGGGTTTTGATTTTCTGGGGTGGAACTTCCGTAAATACGGGGGCAAGCTACTCATCAAACCGAGCCAGAAAAACGTGAAAGCGTTCTATGCCAAGGTAAAAAAGGAAATCGTTGAATCGCTATCGAAGGTTCCAGTAGAAACGTTGATAAAGCGCCTGAACCCAATCCTCAAAGGTTGGGCTCAGTACCACAAGGGCACGGTTGCCAAGCAGATTTTCAGCAAAGTGGATTCTCTGATTTATTGGAGACTGATGCGCTGGGGTATGCGGACGCACCCGCGCAAGACGGCGGGCTGGGTGTACGGACATTACTGGAAACAGTGTGGCTCACGCAAACAGTTCGCGGGCTTGCAGGATGACCCGTCCGGAGGTGATGAAAGGATACCGCTGCCGCTGTATCGCCTGTCGGACATGAAAATTGTCCGGCACATCAAGGTCAAGGGGGATTACAACCCCTTCCACCCGGACTGGGTTGCCTACGGGGAGAAACTGCGAGTGCAACGAATGGGTGAAACCATTTGGAGCGCTCAAAGGGCCTCTCTGTGGTTCGACCAAGGTGGTAAATGCGCTCTCTGTCAACAAGAAATCGACATGGCTGATGAAAACATGGACGACCACCATATCGTCTATCGGCAGCTAGGAGGGAGTGATGCTCTTTCCAATCGGGTGCTGTTACATCCGATCTGTCACAGGCGTGTCCACGCCCTAGGTTTGAAGGTTATCAAGCCGGTCCCCGGTACGGGGGACTTTAATCTGGCGAAGCAGTCGAAGGTTATGCAACCTGTTGAAGCTGTGTAGTCAGTGGTCGTACGTGAGCCGGGTGCGGTGAAAGTCGCAAGCTCGGTTCGATGGGGGGGATATCATCGAGAGATGGTATCCCTACCCTCCAGCTTTGACGCAGTGAACTTCAATGCCGGGCAGGCGCTTGCCCTGGCCCGCAAGACCTTTGAAATAGAGGCGGCGGCGGTGCAGGGGCTGGCCGGCCGCGTGGGGCCGGAGTTTGCCCGGGCGGTCGAGCTGATGCTGACCTGCCGCGGCCGCGTGGTGGTGATGGGCATGGGCAAAAGCGGCCACATCGGGCGCAAGATTGCCGCGACGCTGGCCTCCACCGGAACCCCCGCCATGTTTGTGCACCCGGCCGAGGCCAGCCATGGCGATCTTGGCATGATCACGGGCCTGGACGTGGTGCTGGCCATTTCCAACAGCGGCGAGAGCGAAGAACTCACGTCCATCCTGCCGGTGCTGAGCCGCCAGGGCGTGCCGCTGGTGGCCATCACCGGCGGCTTGCAGTCTGCGCTGGCCAAACAGGCGCGCGTCACGCTGGACAGCAGCGTCGCGCAGGAAGCCTGCCCGCTGAACCTGGCGCCGACTGCCAGCACCACCGCCCAGCTCGCGCTCGGCGATGCGCTGGCTGTAGCGCTGCTGGATGCGCGCGGTTTCAGGGAAGAAGACTTTGCCCGCTCCCATCCCGGTGGCGCGCTGGGTCGCAAGCTGCTCACCCATGTGAGTGATGTCATGCGCAGCGGCGACGCGGTCCCGAAGGTGGGGCCCGACACCAGCTTTACCGAGCTCATGCGCGAGATGAGCGCCAAGGGCCTGGGCGCTTCTGCGGTGGTGGACGCGCAGCAGCGCGTGCTCGGCATCTTCACCGATGGCGACTTGCGCCGTCTCGTTGAAAAGGGCGTGGACCTGCGCAGCAGCAGGGCCGGTGACGTCATGCATGCCCATCCGCGCACGGTGCGGCCGGACGCCCTGGCCGTGGAAGCGGTGGAGCTGATGGAGCAGTTCAGCATCACCAGCGTGCTGGTGGTCGACGACGCCGGCGTGCTGTGCGGCGCCCTCAATACCAACGACCTGATGCGGGCCAAGGTCATATGAGCCCCCCGCGTGCCACTTCGCCGGCTGCGCTGTCCCGCGAGACACGCAGCAGCGCCCCCGCCCTGAATTTCGCACCCGAGCTGTTGCTGAAGGCCCAGGGAATACGCGTCGCCTTCTTCGACGTGGACGGGGTGCTGACGGACGGCGGTCTCTATATGTCCGAGGACGGCGAGACCCTCAAGCGTTTCAACATTCTGGATGGCCTGGGCTTGAAGCTGCTGCAAAAGGCGGGCATCACACCGGCCGTGATCACAGGACGCGACAGCCCGGTGCTGCGCGCCCGGCTGCAAGCCCTGGGCATCACCCACGCGCACTTTGGCACCGAAGACAAACGCCCTGCCGCCGAAATCACGCTGCAGGTCCTGGGTCTGGATTGGAGCGCGGCGGCCGCGATGGGTGACGACTGGCCCGACCTGCCCGTGATGCGCCGCGCGGCGCTGAGCTGTGCGCCGGCGAATGCGCATCCGGAGGTCCGGGCGCAAGCCGACCACGTCACGCAGGCCTGCGGCGGCCAGGGCGCGGCCCGCGAGCTGTGCGACCTGCTGCTCGTTGCCAGCGGCCGCTATGCCGGTCTGCTGCAGGCCTACACACAATGACCACGACGACGACCGGCACAGTCCGCGTACGAAGCGGCGCGCTGTACCAGCTGAGGCGCTCGTGGCGCAGGGCCTACCGCCTGTGGGACAGCATCGCTATCTACATGCCGCTGCTGATGATGGGCGCGCTGGCGCTGGGCACTTATTGGCTGGTGCGCAACACGCCGATCTTCAGCGCACCCGAGCAGGCCAAAGAGGTCAGCCACGACGTGGACTATTTCATGCACAAGTTCACCGTCAAAACATTTGACGAAGGCGGCAAGCTCAAAAGTGAAGTCTACGGCGTCGAGGCCCGGCATTTTCCCGACACCGACATTCTGGAAATCGACCAAGCCCGAATTCGCAGCATCAACGCGGAGGGGCAAATCACCACGGCCACCGCCAATCGCGCCTACAGCAACGGCGATGGCTCGGAAGTCCAGTTGACGGGCAACGCTCGGGTGGTGCGCGAGGCCAGCCAGGACGCGAGCGGCAAGCAGACGCCGCGGCTGGAGTTTCGCGGCGAATTTCTGCACGCTTTTTTGAACGAAGAGCGTGTCAAGTCACACAAGCCGGTGCTCCTGATCCGCGGCACCGACCAGTTCACCGGCGACAACTTTGCCTACGACAATCTCGATCAGGTCGCCGATCTCAAGGGACGTGTCCGTGGCGTGCTGGTCCCCAGGTCTGCGGCCAGCGCCGCTGCCCCGGGCCTGCCCGCCCGCTGACCGCGGCGCCATTGCCCCACGGCCTGCCCGTCATTCCAACCCGCGCCGGAGCCTCGCATGTCCAGACTCGTGTTCATCACCGGCGCCTCTAGCGGCATTGGCCAGGCGCTGGCCCTGCGGTTTTACGCGGCGGGCGACCGGCTGGCACTCGCTGCCCGCCGCACCGCAGAGGTCCAGTCTTGGGCGGAGGCAAACACACTGCATGCTGGCCGCTATCAGATTTATAGTGCCGACGTGTCCTCCATCGACAGCATTGTGGCGGCCGGGACAGCCTGCATGGCGGCGCAGGGCGTGCCCGATGTGGTGATCGCGAATGCCGGTATCAGCATCGGCATGGACACCACCGAGCGAGCAGATCTGGACGTCATGGCGCAGACCTTTGCTACCAACAACATCGGCATGGCCGCCACCTTTCATCCCTTTGTTGCGGCCATGGTGGCGCGCGGTACCGGTGCGCTGGTGGGCATTGCCAGCGTATCCGGCATACGCGGCCTGCCGGGCCACGGCGCCTACTGCGCCAGCAAGGCGGCCGTCATTGGCTACTGCGAAAGCCTGCGCGGCGAACTCCGGCCCAGCGGCGTCAAGGTGGTGACGATCTCCCCGGGCTATATCGACACACCGTTGACACGGCAAAACCGCTATGGCATGCCCTTCCTGATGAAGGCGGAGGTGTTTGCCGACAAGGCCTTCACCGCCATCCAGGCCGGCCGCAGTTACTGCGTGATTCCGTGGCAAATGGGTGTGGTGGCCAAGTTGTTGCGCTTGCTGCCCAATGCCGTGTTTGACAGGGCCCTGGCCGGCCGGCCCCGCAAGCACCGGCAGAGCCTGGGCTGATTCAGCTTTCCGGACGACTCTGTCTGCGTGCGACCAGTGCGATCGGTGCGACCGGTGCGGCACGCAAGCCTGTTCCGTGCGTGACTGCTATAAAAACAGAAGCAATCTGCGCCCTGCCTACGGGTGCCACAAAGCAAAAAGGCCTCAAAACCGAAGTCTTGAAGCCTTTTTAAGGTCATCCCTGATAGAGACCGGGGATGTGCTGGCGCGTTGGCCAGCTACCGGGGATTGCAGGGCTTAGTAGCCGCCGCGTCCACCGCCGCCGCCGCCGGAACGGCCGCCGCCGCTACCGCCGCCGCCGTAAGGACTGCGGAAACCACCGTCGCTGCCGCCGCCACCGGAACGGCCGCCGCCGCCACCACCGTAGCCGCCACCACCACCACCACCGCCGTAACCGCCACCACCAGAGCCGCCGCCGAAGCCGCCGCTACGTGGAGGACGTGCTTCCATGGGGCGCGCTTCGTTCACGACGACGCTGCGGCCGCCCAGAGGCTGACCGTTCATGCCATTGATAGCTGCCTGGGCTTCTGCATCGCTGCCCATTTCGACAAAGCCAAAGCCTTTGGAGCGACCGGTGTCGCGTTCCATCATGACTTTAGCGCTGGTGACAGAGCCGAATTGGCCAAAAGATTGTTGCAGGTCTTCGTCACGCACCGAGTAAGGCAGGTTGCCGACGTATAGTTTGTTGCCCATGAAGGGACTCCTCTAAAACACAAAAACAAAAGCGATGGGGTCCCGAAAGCACAACAAATCTTGATACGTACCGCTGTAGCGCGCGAAACTGACCGATCACCTAACGTGTGCACATGCTTGGCATGCACACCCCCATATTATGCTTCACTTATTCAAAAGACAACCAGTTATCTCGATTACCCGGGTAGTGAAAGCCCGCATAAACAGGGGCTTTGACGGTTTGGTAGGCATCACGGAGGTGGGCAGCGCGTCATGTGCGCCGCCTGTCGGTTGTCGCCTGGTCCATTGGGGATGGCGCGGCTGGGTGCAATGAGAGCGGGTGGCGTCTGACGACGATCCTGGGGCCAGCACCCCAATGCCGCAGGAACATCAGGCTTTAATCACGGCTGACATTGATAATCGGTGGGAGTTAGTGCATACATACAAAAAAATATATCCGGCACAGGATCTGCCTCAAGCTTCCTCCCGGTGAACCCCCTCAAGCCATGGAGGGGTGCAGGCCATCGGCTGCCCAACCGTCCCAAACGCTATCCCCGCCGCTGGTGCGGCGGAAACAAGCCTTGCAGCAGCGGGGTAAATAATTACACAAATTTGCAGTGCCACTCGCTGTCTTTTGCGCCGGATCTGGGCCGGAGGGCTGGTACGTGCCAGCTGCACCGCGATGGTCGTGACGGTTTCTTCACTCCGGCGATGGGCCGGTTGACGTGTCGGCGGCCGCCCGTTCCGCATCGCTGGTGTAGTTGCGCCAGCGGCCCATGGCGGCGCGCATGGTCAGCACCTGGTTCTCGAATTTGGGGCAGGCTTTGCAAGCCAGCAGATGCAATTTCAGCGCAAGGTGGTCGGGCAGGCTGAGCACGCGGTCTTCCCGGGCGATCAGCAGCGCGGCAGCCTGCCGACAGGTGCGTCTGAGCAAAGTGATATTCGGTTTCACGCCAAAAAGCTGATAGGTTAAATCGTCAGGTAGACAGTCAGGTAAATATAAATAGTCAGGTACTGTGTTTGCCAAACCAGTGAATGTTCAGGCATTCCTGCAGGCGCAACCGGGCCCGGTGCAACTGGACATACAAATTGGTCGGGGTGAGGGACAACTCCTTACAGACCTCCTGCGAGGAAAGCTCCAGCCACTCACGCATCAGGAACAGCCGGCCCAATGCCGGCGGCAGCCGCTCCATGCAGGCGTCCAGCACCTCGAAGAACTGCACCTGCTGCAAGGTCTGGTGGGGGTCGCCCCAATCATTTGGCATCTCGGCAAAGTGGCCGTCGGCCTTGAATGCCAGTCGGTCAAGCTCGTCGCCGTCCTCGTCGGTCTGAGCATCCGGCATGGCCACCAGCCGTGCGTTGCTACGAATCAGGTCAATGACCTTGTGCTTGAGGATGCCGACCAGCCAGGTCTTGAGTTGCGAGCGGTTGCCAAAACTCTGCGGCTTGGACAGCGCCGCCAGCAATGTTTCCGACACCGCATCTTCTGCCCAGTCGTCACTGCGCAGCTGCAGGCGCGCAAAGCGCATCAGGTAGACGCGGTGTTCAACCAGCTGTTCTTCAAAGGTCGGCATGGGGGCAGTCTAGCGGCAGCGGAGCCGCTTGTGTGCACAACGCTGCAACGGGCGGCGAGCGTCTCGCCGCACCAAACCCGGCAGAGTGTCTATTACCAATTGACTTCACGGTCAGGCGTAGCGCCGATGCGGTGAATCGACAGGTCGGCGCCTTCAAACTCTTCTTCCTGGCTCAGCCGCAGCCCGAGCGTGGCCTTGAGTGTGCCGTACACGACAAAGCCTGCCAGCAGCGCCCACGCCACGCCCATGGCGCTGCCGATCAATTGCGCGCCTAGGCTCACCCCGCCCAAGCCCCCCAGCGCCCGGCTGCCAAAAATGCCGGCGGCGATGCCGCCCCACGCGCCACACAGGCCATGCAGCGGCCAGACGCCGAGCACGTCGTCAATTTTCCATTTGTTCTGCGTCAGCGTGAACATCACCACAAACACGCCGCCGGCCACGCCACCCACTACCAGTGCGCCCAGCGGATGCATCAGGTCGGAGCCGGCACACACGGCCACCAGCCCGGCCAGCGGCCCGTTGTGCACAAAACCGGGGTCGTTTTTGCCGAACACCAGCGCGGCCAGGGTGCCGCCCACCATGGCCATCAGGGAATTCACCGCCACCAGGCCGGAAATCTTGTCGATGGTTTGCGCGCTCATCACATTGAAGCCAAACCAGCCTACGGTCAGGATCCAGGCGCCCAGCGCCAGGAACGGGATGTTGGACGGCGGGTGGGCCGAGACTGCGCCATCCTTGCGGTAACGGTTGCTGCGTGCGCCGAGCAGAATCACGGCCGGCAGCGCCAGCCAGCCACCCACCGCATGGACCACGATGGAGCCGGCGAAATCGTGAAACTCCGCGCCGGTGAGCGACTTGATCCAGGCCTGCACGCCAAAATGCTGGTTCCAGGCGATGCCTTCGAAAAACGGATAGACCAGCCCGACGATGACTGCTGTTGCGATCAGTTGCGGGTAAAAGCGGGCGCGTTCGGCAATGCCGCCGGAAATAATCGCCGGGATGGCGGCCGCAAATGTCAGCAGAAAGAAGAACTTGACCAGCTCATAACCGTTTTTGGCGGCCAGTTGCTCCGCCCCGACGAAGAAATGGGTGCCATAGGCCACCGCATAGCCCACCACAAAATAGACCACGGTAGACACAGAAAAGTCGACCAGTATCTTGACCAGTGCATTGACCTGGTTCTTTTTGCGGACCGTGCCGAGCTCGAGAAAGGCAAAACCGGCGTGCATGGCAAGCACCATGATGCCGCCGAGCAGAATGAACAGGGCATCCGAGCCCTGTTTTAGTGCTTCCATAAATTCCTCTTGGGTGAAATGGGGTGTTTTAGTGCTGTTTTGGTGCGTTTATTGGGAAAGTCCAAAAATCGCACCAAATACAAGCAAGAAATGCGCCACAAGTGTGCAAAATAGCGCTCCGGCGTCGGTTCATGGGGCAAACGTCATCGTGGGCGGGTAGAATGCAGGCTGTCATTGGGGAGTAGCCTCCTTCCTTGAGTGAGAGGGGTTTGCGTCAACAGACTTGTCTGGCCTTGCAACAGGGCCGGCATGGCGCAAACGGTTTTCCGGACTTGGCGAGACCTTTGACTGCACAGCCTCCATAGCTTGAAAAAGTTATAGGCCGGGGTCGTCGTGCAGTCATGGGTTTGTACCGGCCGGAGTCATTCATGGAAGCTTTCCTCATCTCCACCGGCATCGTTGCCCTCGCCGAAATGGGCGACAAAACCCAGCTGCTTGCCTTGCTGCTGGCCGCCCGGTTCAGCAAACCCTGGCCCATCGTGATGGGCATTCTGGTCGCCACCATTGCCAACCATGCGATGGCCGGCGCATTGGGCGCCTGGGTCACCACGCTGATCGGCCCCCAAGCCTTGCGCCTGATCCTGGGTGCGTCCTTTCTGCTCATGGCGGCGTGGATGCTGATCCCCGACAAGCTCGAGGATGACGACGAAGGCCGGTCGCCGAGCCTGGGTGTGTTCGGCACCACCGTCCTCGTGTTTTTTCTGGCAGAAATGGGTGACAAAACCCAGATCGCCACGGTCATGCTGGCCGCCCGCTATGACGCCTACCTGTATGTCGTGGCCGGCACAACCCTGGGCATGATGCTGGCCAATGTGCCGGTGGTGTGGCTGGGGGAGCGCGTCACCCGCCTGGTGCCGCTGCGCGTGGTCCACATCGTGTCGGCGGTGATTTTTGCGGTGCTGGGTGTCATGGCGCTGCTGATACCCGCCTGATCGACTGCCAGTGCCCGACAGGCGCACCGGGCGGGGCACAGGGCGGGGCACAGGGCGAGCGGGGTGGCCCCGCTTCAGCCTTGCTATACTTGCCGCAGCGCCGATTTGCTCAGCTTGCGGGCGCTTAAAAAGTACCGCTAAAGACGAACATCCATGAACCCGGACTCGCCCTTAGCGATGCCGGGTTTTCTTTTTGCCGTTTCACTTTCCGGTCAGTCCGTCTCCAGTCTTGTTCCGATCACGGGTCTTCTTATTGTGTCTTCTGCCCCAGTTCTTGTTGCCACGCCACAGTCCATGCATTTTGCAGACGCGCTGCCGCTGCAAAGCGGCGCATCGATCCGCGCCTATGACCTGAGCTACGAAACCTATGGCGAGCTCAATGCCGACAAATCCAACGCGGTGCTGATCTGCCACGCGCTGAATGCCTCCCATCATGTGGCCGGCGTCTACCTCGACGAGACCGGGCACATCAAAGGCAAATCCGAAGGCTGGTGGGACACCATGATCGGCCCGGGCAAGCCGGTGGACACGAATCAGTTCTTTGTCATCGGCGTCAACAACCTGGGCTCCTGTTTCGGCTCCACCGGCCCCATGCAGGTCAATCCGGATACGCATGAAATCTACGGCGCCGACTTCCCGGTGGTCACGGTCGAGGATTGGGTCTGCGCGCAGGCCAGGCTGCTCGATGCGCTGGGCATCCAGACGCTGGCCGCCGTCATGGGGGGCAGCCTGGGCGGCATGCAGGCCTTGAGCTGGACGCTGCAATACCCGGACCGCGTGCGCCATGCGGTGGTGGTGGCCAGCGCGCCCAACCTGACGGCCGAGAACATCGCCTTCAACGAGGTGGCGCGACGCGCCATCGTCACCGACCCCGACTTTCATGGCGGCCATTTTTACCGCCATGGCGTGCTGCCCCAGCGCGGCCTGCGCATTGCGCGCATGATTGGCCACATCACCTACCTGAGCGACGATGTGATGAACGAGAAGTTTGGCCGCAAGCTGCGCGACGCCATCGGCAGCCACGCCAGCGGGTACAGGTTTTCAACCCAGGAGGTCGAGTTTCAGATTGAAAGCTACTTGCGCTACCAGGGCGACAAGTTCAGCGAGTACTTCGACGCCAACACCTATCTGCTGATTACCCGCGCGCTCGACTACTTTGACCCGGCCAAGGCATCTGGCGGCAACCTCACCCTGGCGCTGGCCGGCGTCACGGCCAAATTCCTGCTGGTGAGCTTCACCACCGACTGGCGCTTTTCGCCGGCCCGCAGCCGTGAAATCGTCAAGGCCCTGCTCGACAACCAGCGCGACGTGAGTTATGCCGAAATCGATGCGCCGCACGGGCATGATGCGTTTTTGCTGGAGGACGAGCGCTACCTCGGCGTGGTGCGCTCCTACTTCCAGAGCAAGGTGGCCGTATGAACCTGCCTGTCGAACTCAATGTGGAGCCCTCGGCGGATCTGCTGTCGATTGCCCGGCTGGTGCCGCATGGCTCGCGCGTGCTCGACCTCGGGTGCGGCACCGGCGAGCTGCTGGCCCACCTGATCCGCGAGCGCGGCTGTTCCGGCTACGGCGTCGAGATCAACGACGCCAATGTGCAGGCCTGCGTGGCGCGCGGTGTGAACGTGATCCAGCTGAACCTGGAGGAAGGCCTCGCGATGTTTGGCGACGGCTCGTTTGACGTGGTGCTGCAGATCGACACGCTGCAGCACTTGCGCAATGCTGAAATCATGCTGCGCGAAACCGCCCGCGTGGGCCGCATCGGCATCGTCGCCTTCCCGAACTTCGGCCACTGGCCGAACCGCCTGGCGGTGCTGCGCGGCCGCATGCCGGTCACCAAGGTGCTGCCCTACCAGTGGTACGACACCCCCAACATCCGTGTCGGCACGCTGCAGGATTTTGAAGCGCTGGCACTGCAAAACCGGCTGGAGATTCTCGACCAGTTTGGACTGCAGGATGGCCGGGAGGTCCGTTTCTGGCCCAATGCCCGGGCCAGCCGAGCGGTCTTCAAGTTCCGCCGCGCCTGACGGCCCCGACGCGCAGGCCCAGGGGTGGCGCGCCCCCGGCGGCGGTGTTACCATTTAGCCATCGGGATTTCAGCCTCCCGACTCTTCACAGATAGACGGTGTCCCGTCCAAGCGCTGGCAATTGACTTGGAGTATTTCCGTGGACACCTCTATCATTTCCCCGCAGGAACTGGCCGCCCGCATGGGTCGCGCCGATGCACCGCTGCTGCTCGACGTGCGGCGCGAAAACAAATTTCTTGAAAGCCGATACCTGCTCGCCGGCGCGAGGCGCTGCGCGCCTGAAGACGTGGCGGCCTTCGCCACGTCGCAGCGCGCCGCATCGGGTCACCGCGAGGTGGTGGTTTATTGTGTTTATGGCCACAACGTGAGTGCCGATGCCGTGGCCACGCTGCGTGCAGCGGACTGGAACGCACGCGCGCTGGCCGGCGGCATCGAGGGCGGCGAAGATGGCGTCGACTCACCGCAGGACATCGCGCAGTGGCGCGCGCATCGCCCGCTGACCATGCTCAAGCGGCCCGATTGGGGCGTCGGCGGCGGAAGTAGCGAGCAGGCGTCGCGCTGGATCACGCGCGAACGCCCCAAGATTGACCGCATCGCCTGCCCCTGGCTGATCCGCCGCTTTATCGACTCACGGTCGGAGTTCTTCTATGTGCCCACGGCCCGGGTGTTTGACGAGGCGGCACGCCTGGGCGCTGTGGCTTACGACATTCCCGGCGCGCCGGTCTCGCACGAGGGTGAGTTGTGCAGCTTCGACACCCTGCTGCGCGCCTTTGAGTTGAGCGATCCGGCGCTTGAAATACTCGCCCGCATCGTGCGCGGCGCCGACACCGACCGCCTTGAACTCGCACCGCAGTCGGCGGGTCTGCTGGCCTTCTCGCTGGGGCTGTCACAGCTGCACGCCACCAGCGACGCCGGCATGCTGGAAGCCGCCCTGCCGCTGTATGACGCGTTGTATGCCTGGTGCCGCAGTGCGCAAGCCGAGACGCACAGCTGGAAACCCGAAACCATGATCGTGAAAGCGACCACCGCATGAGCCACATTGCAACGTCCCTTCCCGCCACAGTGAGCTTTGCGCAGGCCTTCAGGTTCTGGCTCAAGCTGGGATTCATCAGCTTCGGTGGGCCGGCCGGGCAAATTGCCATCATGCACCGCGAGCTGGTGGAACAACAACGCTGGATCTCGGAAAAGCGCTTCCTGCACGCCTTGAACTACTGCATGCTGCTGCCCGGGCCCGAGGCGCAGCAGCTGGCCACCTATATCGGCTGGCTGATGCACCGGACCTGGGGCGGCGTGGTGGCCGGTGCCTTGTTCGTGCTGCCTTCGCTGTTCATCCTGGTGGCGCTCAGCTGGATTTACGTCGCCTTTGGCGACGTACCGCTGATTGCCGGCATCTTCTACGGCATCAAGCCCGCCGTAGCGGCCATCGTGGTGCAGGCGGTGCATCGCATCGGCAGCAAATCGCTGAAAAACCCGGCGAAAGCTCCGGTTCCGTGGGCGGTGGCCGTCCTCAGTTTCCTGGCCATTGCCATTTTGCACGTACCGTTTCCGTGGGTGGTGCTGAGCGCGGCGCTGACCGGCTGGCTGTGCGCGAAGTTCGCGCCGGGGCAGTTTGCCAGCGGCGGCGGGCACGGGGCCGCTCTCGTGGCGCAGGGTCCGGCACTGATCGACGATGACACGCCGACGCCCGAGCATGCACGCTTCAAGACATCGCGGCTGGCGGCGGTGTTGATGATCGGGGCCACGCTCTGGCTGCTGCCCATGGGCGCGCTGATGGCCTGGCAGGGCTGGAGCGGTGCGCTGACCCAGATGAGCTGGTTTTTCACCAAGGCCGCGCTGCTGACGTTTGGCGGCGCCTACGCGGTGCTGCCCTATGTTTATCAGGGTGCGGTGGAGCAGTTCGGCTGGCTCACCGGGCCACAGATGATCGACGGGCTGGCGCTCGGCGAAACCACGCCGGGGCCGCTGATCATGGTGGTGGCCTTTGTCGGCTTTGTCGGCGGCTGGACCCGGCAGGTGCTGGGTCCGGACGCGCTATTCCTCGGCGCCGCGCTGGCGGCGACGCTGGTCACCTGGTTCACCTTCCTGCCGTCCTTCATCTTCATCCTGGCGGGCGGGCCGCTGGTGGAGTCCACCCATGGCAAGCTGCAGTTCACCGCGCCGCTGGCGGCCATCACCGCCGCGGTGGTTGGCGTTATCGCCAGTCTTGCCCTGTTTTTTATAGTGCATATCGCTTTCAACAAGGAGGCTGCGGCTGGTTTCCCCTCCAATGTGGCGTGGCCTTCGCTGCTCATCATGGTGGCGGCCGGGGTGGCGCTGCTGCGTTACAAGGTGGGCGTGATTCCCTTGATCGCCGCCTGCGCCGTGGCCGGCTTGCTGCTGCGCTGGAGCGGTCTGGCCTGAGGCTGGCGCTGCGCCGGCTGTGGTGGCGCCCAGGTGCCGGCGTGCCCGGTGAGCGCGCGGCGCGTTATGCTCAAGCCCATGGCAGGAGACCCCGAAAAACACCAGGAAGCGCCCACCCGCACCAGGGTTGAGCGCCTGTTTGGCGACTGGGTGCGGCAGGTGTCGCCCGTCACACTGCGCGCTGATGCCATGGCCGGCCTGCTCGGCGCGGTGCTGGTGCTGCCGCAGGGCATTGCCTTTGCCACGCTGGCCGGGCTGCCGCCGGAATATGGCCTGTACACCGCCGTCATTCCCTGCATCATCGCCGCGCTGTTTGGCTCCAGCTGGCACGTCATGTCGGGCCCCACCAACGCCAATTCGCTGGCGCTGTTTGCCATGCTATCGCCGCTGGCCATGGCCTTCAGCCCGCAGTACATCCAGCTGGCGCTGGCCATCACCGTGATGGTCGGCGTGATGCAGTGGCTGATTGGCGCGCTGCGCCTGGGCGTGCTGGCCAATTTCATTTCTCCGGCAACGCTCTTTGGCTTTACCTCGGGCGCGGCATTGCTGATTGCGGTGCATGCACTGCCCGACCTGTTGGGCTTGCCCGCCGCGCCCGAGCACAGCGCCGCGGCCGTGCTCAGGCATGTGTTCACGCAGCTGTATCTGGTGCAACCTGTGGCGCTGGCGGTGGGCGCCATCACCATCGGCGTGGCACTGCTGCTGCGCCGCCTGCGTCGCAGCTGGCCGCACATGCTGATCGGCCTGGTGGTAGCCACCGCGCTGGCGTGGCTGTGGAGCCATTTCCTGAACGCCGGCAGCGCCACGCCATCTTTCGCGCTGCGTACCGTGGGGCAGATCCCTGTGCCATGGCCGCGCTTTGAGCTGCCCCGCATCAGCTGGGCCCAAGCCACAGACCTGGTCGGCCTGGCATTTGCGCTGACCATCGTGGCCCTGGGGCAGGCGATTTCGATTGCCAAGACGGTGGCGCTGCGCTCGGGCCAGCGCATTGATGCGAACCGCGAGTTTCGCGGCCAGGGGCTGTCCAACATCGTCGGCGGGTTTTTCTCCTGCTATGTGTCCTGCGGCTCCATGAACCGCTCCATGCCCAATCTGCAAGCGGGTGCCCGGACACCACTGGCCTCGGTGTTTTCTGCACTGCTCTTGCTCGTATTGGTTGCAGTCAGCGCACCACTGCTGGCGCTCATTCCCATGGCTGCACTGGCCGGCTTGCTGGTGCTGGTGGCTGTCGCCCTGCTGGACTTTGCGCGCTGGCGCCAGCTGTTCAGCTTGAGCCGCAGCGATTTTGCGGTGGCGCTGGCCACCATGGTCGCGACGGTCACCATTCGGCTGGAGATTGCCATTTTGCTGGGCATGATCCTGTCGCTGATGTCCTTTTTGTACCGCACCTCGCGCCCCGCGATGCGCACCATGGGCTTTGACAGCCGCGGGCTGGACCGGCAGTTTGTGGTGATCGACAGCACCCCCGATGCCGGGCTTGAAACTGAGATGACTTTGCCGCAGAAAGCGGATGACGACAGCGAACGCCGCGAAGGGCCGCCCCAAGCAAGTTCAGCCCCGTTTCCCCGTGAAAGGGGCAGCGCAACGCCGAAGGCACGCGAAGCGACAAGCGTGGGGGCCAGCGAACGCAGCGCAGGGCCGCCCCAAGCAAGTTCAGCCCCCTCGGGGGGCAGCGTAGTACGCGAAGCGACAAGCGTGGGGGCCACATTCTTGCCTGAATGCCCGCAGCTCAAGCTGCTGCGCATGGAGGGCGAGGTGTATTTCGGGGCGACCCAGCATGTAGCCGACATCCTGCATGCACTGCGCCACCAGCCGCAACCGCAAAAGCATTTGCTGGTCATGGGCAAGAGCATGAACTTCATTGACCTGGCCGGCGCCGAGTTGTGGGAGGCCGAGCTGGCCGCGCGCCGCGCCATGGGGGGCGACCTGTATTTTCATCGGCCGCGGCCCGAGGTGATCCGCATGTGGCGCAAGACCGGCTTTACCCGTGTGCTGGGTCCCGAGCACCAGTTTCCCGACAAGTTCACCGCGATCGCGACGATTTTCAACAAGCTCGATCCCGCGATATGCCGGCGCTGCACGGCGCGCATTTTCTGGGAGTGCCAGAGCGTGCCTGGACCGGACACCGACACGGACACGGACACGGATACCCACCCTGTTTGAAACTTCGGGCCGGTGCGTTAAAGTTGTACGATAAATTAAGTCGTACCCATGATCAGCCACTTCAAGTCCATCACTCCCGGCGCCCAACTGTCAGACCGGGTTGCCGAGGCGCTCGCCGCAGAGATTCGCGCGGGCCGCCTGGTCGCGGGCGACAAGCTTCCGACCGAGGCGGTGCTGGTCGGGCAGTTCTCGGTCAGCCGCACGGTCGTGCGGGAGGCGGTTTCGCGCCTGAAGTCGCTGGGGCTGGTCGACTCCCGGCAAGGCAGCGGGGTCTATGTGAAGGAGGCGGGCTTTTCGCCGCTGAACTTTGACGCCCGTTCCGCGCTGTCCAAACAGGCGGTGATCCAGATGGTCGAAGTGCGGCGCGCGCTGGAGGCCGAGGTCGCCGCGCTCGCGGCCCAACGGCGCACCCAGGCTAACGTGAAACGCATCCGCCAGTCGATTGCCGCGCTGGAAAAGGCCGTGCTGGCTGGCGGGGACGGCGTGAGCGAGGATGTCAAGTTTCATCGCGCCATCGCCGACGCAGCGCGCAACCCTTTCCTCATCGGCACGCTGGAGTACTTGGGGCAGTTCCTGCAGGGGGCCACGCGCGTCACCCGGGCCAACGAAGCGCGGCGCGCCGACTTCGCCCGGCAGGTGGCCGACGAACACGAACACATCTTCCAGGCGATCGAGGCCGGCGATGTGGCCGCCGCCCGGCGATCGGCCGCGCGCCACATGGACAACGCCATCAAGCGCATCGAGCAGGCCGACCCCTCCTTCTGGCAGGAGGAGGGCATGAAACTGGCCCATCCGCTGGTTACCAGCCTGCATCCCGGCGCCTGAGCCGGCCCCAATCGTCAGCCTTGTCCTTCGGGAAAACCCCAAGAGGTCAAAAACTCCAAAGTTGTATGATAACCATACGACTCAATGCTGGCCAAACCGGGGCCGGCCAGGCCGGCAACGCCGGCGGAGTCGCCAAAGGATGCAAGGGGATTGCCTCCACCAACGTCAAAAAGGACTGAAAACCAATGAGCAAGACCAACGTGGGCGTCATCGGCCTGGGCGCCATGGGCAGGGGCATTGCCCAGACCTTGAGAAGCGCCGGCTACGCGGTGCATGTGTACGACGTCCGCGCGCAGGCCGTCCAGGAATTTGTCGCCGCTGGCGGCGTCGCATGCGACACCCTGACGCAGCTGGCCGCCGCCTGCGAGGTCGTGGTGTCCGTGGTGGTCAATGCCGCTCAGACGGAAGATGTGCTGTGGAGTGAACAGGGCGTTGCCTCTGCGATGAAATCCGGCAGTGTCTTCGTGATGTGCTCAACCGTTGATCCGCAATGGTCGATCGCCACCGAGGCCCGCCTGGACAAGCTGGGCATTCACTATGTGGACGCACCCATCTCGGGCGGAGCGGCCAAGGCCGCGGCTGGCCAGATGACCGTCATGAGTTCTGCGCGGCCCGCGGCCTATGAAAAAGCCGGAGACGTGCTCGCGGCGATGGCGGGCAAGGTATACCGCCTGGGCGACTGTGCCGGCGCGGGCAGCAAGGTCAAGATCATCAACCAGCTGCTGGCCGGCGTGCACATCGCTGCTGCCGCCGAGGCCATGGCCCTGGGGCTGCGCGAAGGTGTGGATCCAAACGCGCTGTACGAGGTCATCACCCACAGCGCCGGCAACAGCTGGATGTTCGAGAACCGCATGGCCCATGTGCTGGCTGGCGACTACACGCCGCTGTCGGCGGTCGACATCTTCGTCAAGGACCTGGGGCTGGTGCTCGACACCGCGCGCGCCAGCAAATTCCCGCTGCCCCTGTCGTCGACCGCGCACCAGATGTTCATGCAGGCCTCGACTGCTGGCTTCGCCAGGGAAGACGACAGCGCCGTGATCAAGATTTTCCCGGGCATCCAGCTGCCCAAAAGCACCAGCTGAGCCTGCACCCGCAAGCCGGCCTTCCAACCCTCAACGGAGACAACCGATGAAACTCTTCAAGCTCGCCGCCCTTGCCGGCCTGGCCCTCGCCTGCCAGGCCATCCAGGCCCAAACCGTGATCAAGCTCGGCCATGTGCTGGCCAAAGGTTCCCACTACGACGTGGGCGCCAACGTCTTCTGCGAGGACATCGAGAAGGCCACGCAGAACCGCTACAAATGCCAGCAGTTCCCGGCAGGCGCGCTGGGCGGTGAGCGCGAACAGATCGAAGCGGTGCAGCTCGGCACCCAGGACATGGTGATCACTTCCACGGGCCCTGCGGGAAATTTCGTGCCTGAAATCAAGATCCTGGATATCCCTTTTCTGTTTCGCGACTACGCGCATGCACGACACACCCTGGACGGCGCGACCGGCCAGGAGCTGCTGACCAAGTTCCCGTCGAAAGGTCTGGTTGCACTCGCCTGGACGGAAAACGGTTTTCGCCACATGACCAACAGCAAGCGCCCCATCGTGCAGGCGACGGACGCATCGGGCCTGAAGATGCGCACCATGGAAAACAAGGTCCACATGGAAGGCTACCGCACCTTCGGCATCCTGCCTACGCCGATGGCTTTTCCCGAGGTGTTCGGTGCGCTGCAGCAAGGCGTCGTTGACGGCCAGGAAAACCCGATTCCGGTGATCCTGGCGTCCAAGTTTTCCCAGGTGCAGAAGCACCTGTCGCTGACGTCCCATGTGTACTCGCCTGCCCTGATCCTGACCTCGCCCCGCGTGTGGTCCAGGCTGAGCGAGCAGGACAAGAAAATCTTCACTGAAGCCGCGAAGAAAAGCGTCGCCGCCCAGCGCAAGAAAGTCAATGACGACGAGGCCAACGGTGTCGCCCAGCTCCGCAAGGACGGCATGCAGGTGATTGAGCAGGTGCGTGCGGACAGCTTCCGCGATGCCCTCAAGCCGGCTTATGCGTCATACGCCAAAGAGTTCGGCGCCGAGCGCATCGCCGCCATCCAGGCCGTCAAGTAACTTGCAGCGCGTGCCGCGGTATCGCGGCACCGGAGCTCCCCATGAAAAACCTGGAACGACTGTTTCTTTCGGCCAACCGCTGGGCGCTGATCGGCCTGCTGGCGACCATGGCGGTCATCATTTTCACCAATGTCTGCCTGCGCTACCTCACCAGCGAGTCGCTCGAGTGGGCTGAGGAAGTGTCCCGCCACATGATGATCTGGCTGACTTTTCTCGGCTGTGGCCCGGTGCTGCGCTACGGCGGCCATATTGCCGTGGATAACCTGCAGGACGCGTTGCCGGCCCGGCTGGCCGTGGCCTTGCGCGTGGTGATTGCGGTGCTGCTGCTCGGGTTCTTCGTGTTCATTGTCTGGTTCGGCATCGAATATATGCAGCGCACGCAGTACCAGCAGACGCCGGCCACGCAGCTGTCGTTTGCGTATGTCTACATGGCTTTGCCCCTGGGCATCGCATTCACCGTCGTGCATTGGCTGCTGATCGTGCGCGGCTACGTGGCGCGCCGCGAGTTTGCCGCCGACGCCCATTTTGACGCCAACGCGAGTGCTTCCCTATGAGCGCCGCGCAGAACCGCTTCAAGCAAGCTTGTGTCCCCGAGGGGCTGAGTCCCGCGGCTCCCAGCCTGCCTTCGCAGGCTGGGACGGGACGAAGAGCCGCCGACTCTGGCGGCGGCCTGTCCAGTGCAGCCGCCTTGGCGGCAAACGTGGGGGCTTTATGACCGCCAGTGCCATCCTTCTCGCTTCCGTTTGCATCTACCTCGCCATCGGTGTGCCCGTGGCTTTTGCGCTGGGGCTGTCCACCGTGACCGCGCTGGTGCTGTCGGACCAGTTTCCGATGATCGTGATGCTCAAGGAGACTTTCACCGGCATTGACAGCTTCCCGCTGATGGCGGTGCCCTTTTTCATCCTCGCGGCAGAACTGATGAGCGGCGGCTCGCTGACCGAGGTGCTGCTGCGCTTTGCCGGGCAATTCGTCGGCCACAAGCGCGGGGGCCTGGGCTATACCAACGTGGTGTCGCTGACTTTCTTCTCGGGCATCTCCGGTTCGGCGCTGGCTGATGCCGCCGGGCCCGGGTCCATGATGATCCGCATGATGGACAAGGCCGGCTACGACCGCGCCTACGCCGCGGCGCTGACGGCCTCAACCGCGATCGTGGGGCCTATCATCCCGCCCTCTATCATCATGATCATTTACGCGCTGGCCGACGACAACGTGTCGGTGGGTGCCCTGTTCATTGCGGGCCTGGTGCCCGGCATCCTGATTGCGGCGGCGATGTGCGTCGTGAACTGGCATGTGTCCAAACGGCGCAACTACCGCGGTGACAACGAACATCCCACGATGGCGGAAATCCTGCGCACGACCTGGAAGGCGCTGCCGGCCATCCTGCTGCCGGTGCTGATCCTGGGCGGCATGCGCGCCGGCTGGTTCACGCCGACCGAAGCGTCCGTCGTAGCCGTTTTCTACGCGCTGGTCTGCGGCAAATACGTGTACGGCACGCTGGAATGGAAGGCGGTACCGGACATTCTGTCGCGCTCGGCGCTGCTGACCGCCTCGGTGCTGGTCATCATCGCCATGTCGGCATCGTTTGCATGGGTGCTGACGATCGAAGGCGTGCCGCAACTGGCCGCAAACTGGATCGCTGACATGCAGCTGAGCTCCTGGATGTTCCTGCTGGTGGTGAACGTCTTCCTGCTGCTGTTCGGCATCTTCATCGAGCCGCTGCCCGGCGTGATGGTGCTGGTGCCGATTCTCGCGCCGGTCGCGGCCAAGGTCGGCATCGACCCGATCCACTTCGCCATGATCGTCATCTACAACCTGACGCTGGGCATGATCACGCCGCCCGTGGGCGGGCTGCTGTTTGTCACCTCGAACGTGTCGCGCGTTCCGCTGAGCGCCCTCACGCGTGAACTGAAACCCTTCCTGTGGGCGCACGGCGTGGTGCTGGTTCTTTTGACCTTTGTGCCGGCGCTGAGCAACTGGCTGCCGCATGCCATGGGGTTTAAATAGCGCAGGCCTGACCGTTTTGGCGCAAAGCGCAGCGAAGTCAACTTTGTCGAATTCCACCTCCTGAAGGAAACCCTGAGATGCATATCCTGATCACCGGCGGTTGCGGCTTTCTCGGTGCGCGGCTGGCGCGCACGCTGCTGGCCCGGGGCACGCTGTCCCTGGCGGGCGCGGCCGCGCAGCCCATCACCAGCATCACGCTGGCCGACCGTGCGCCGCCGCCCGCCGACCTGGCCAAGGACCCGCGCATTGCCTTCGTTGGCGGCGACCTCAATGCGTTGCTGGACTGCCGGCAGCTTCCCAACGCGGGTGCGGCGCTGATCTTTCACCTGGCCGCTGCCGTCAGCGGCGACTGCGAGGCCGACTTCGATCTTGGCATGCGCAGCAACCTCGATGCCACGCGTGCACTGCTCGAAGGCTGTCGCGCGCTCGGCACCCAGCCGGTGCTGGTGTTCTCGAGCTCGGTCGCGGTATTCGGCAATTCCCCCGAGCAGCCGCTGCCGGCCGTGATCGAAGACATGACCTTGCCCACACCCCAGGGCAGCTACGGCATCCAGAAATTCATCGGCGAACAGCTGGTCGCCGACTACACCCGCAAGGGCTTTGTGCAGGGCCGCAATGTCCGGCTGATGACGGTGTCGGTGCGCCCGGGCCGCCCCAACGGTGCGGCATCCAGCTTTCTCAGCGGCATGCTGCGCGAGCCACTGGCCGGCGAGCGTGCCCGTGTGCCGGTCCACCCCGACACGGCCGTTGCGCTCTCCTCCCCGGCGAGTACCATCGAAGGCTTGTTGCGCGCGGCGCAGGCCAGCCCCCGCGAGTGGGGCGCCCGCACGGCGGTCAACCTGCCGGCACTCACGGTCACCGTGCGTGACATGGCCGCGGCGCTGGAGCGTGTTGCCGGGCCGGCTGCGACCGCATTGCTCGACTGGGATGTCGATGCGGGCATCACGGCCATCGTGGGCAATTGGCCCAGCCGGATTGACACGGCGCGCGCCGGCGCGCTGGGACTGCGCGCTGACGGCAACTTCGAGGAGGTGATCCGCGCCTACGTGCGTGAGAATCCAGAGGCCGTGAAGTTGTCATTGCAAAAGGAAAAGTAATGGGCAAGATTCTTCTGGGCTGTATTGCCGACGACTTCACCGGGGCCAGCGACCTGGCCAACAACCTGGTGCGCGCCGGCATGCGCGTGGTGCAGACCATAGGCGTGCCGGCCGGCCCGCTCGGCGCCGAAGTGGATGCCGTGGTGGTGGCGCTGAAGTCGCGCACCATTGCGCCGGCCGAGGCCGTGGCGCAATCGCTGCAAGCGCTGGCCTGGCTGCAGGCCCAGGGCGCGCAGCAAATCTATTTCAAGTACTGCTCCACCTTCGACAGCACCTTCAGCGGAGAAACCCGCGGCAACATCGGCCCGGTGACCGAAGCCCTGATGGATGCGCTGAAGACTGACTTCACCATCGCCACACCCGCTTTTCCCGACAACCAGCGCACCGTCTTCAAGGGCTACCTGTTTGCCGGCGACGTGCTGCTCAATGAAAGCGGCATGCAGAACCACCCGCTCACCCCTATGACCGACGCCAACCTGGTGCGCGTGCTGCAGGCGCAGACGCGGCGCAAGGTCGGGCTGATTGACTACCGTGTCGTGGCCCGGGGCGAGGCAGCGATCCGTGCGCGCATTGACCAGCTCAAGGCCGAGGGGATCGGGGTCGCCGTGGTGGACGCGCTGTCCAACGACGACCTGTTGCGCCTTGGCCCGGCGCTCAAGGGCATGCCGCTGGTGACCGCCGGCTCCGGCGTGGCCATCGGCCTGCCGCAGAACTTCGGCATCACGCCCTCCTCCAAAGCCAGCGAGCTGCCCCCGGCAGGCGGCCTGCAGGCCGTGGTGTCGGGCAGCTGCTCGCTGGCCACCAACCGCCAGGTGCTGGCCTTCATCAAGTCCGGCCGGCCGGCGCTGGCCATCGAACCCCTGCGCATCGCGGCCGGCGTGGACGTTGCGGCCGAGGCACTGACCTGGGCTGCGCCGCTGATCCAGCAAGGCCCGGTGCTGGTGTATTCCACGGCGGACTCGAATGCGGTGAAATCGGTGCAAGGCCGCCTCGGCGTCGAAGAAGCCGGCGCCATGGTTGAGCGCACCATTGCGGCCATTGCGCGCGGCCTGGTCGAGCGCGGCGTGCGCCAGCTGGTGGTGGCCGGCGGGGAAACCTCGGGCGCCTGCGTGCAGGCCCTGAACATCTCCCAGCTGCAGATCGGCCCGCAGATCGATCCGGGCGTGCCCTGGTGCCATGCGTTGTCGGACGCCGCTGCCGGTCAAGGGGTGCACCTGACGCTGAAGTCGGGCAACTTCGGCAGTGATGACTTCTTCACCAAAGCCTTTACGATGCTGCAATGATGAGCCCCTACATTTGCCGCTGCGCGGCTGCACTGCCCCTGAGGGGCGCATGCTTTCCTTGGAGCGGTCCGCATGACTGAAAACCAGGCCCGTGAAGAAATCTGCCGCGTGGGCAAAAGCCTGTTCGAGCGCGGCTATGTGCACGCCACTGCCGGCAATATCAGCGTACGGCTCGATGCTTCGGCGGGCGGCGGCTTCCTGATCACGCCGACGGACGCCTGCCTGGGCTTTCTCGATCCGGCCAGGCTGGCGCGGCTGGACGCCAACGCGCAACAGCTCAGCGGCGACCGGGCCAGCAAGACCATTGCACTGCATGCCCATATCTATGGCGCTGCGGGCCGGTTTGATGCCAACACCTGCTGCGTCATCCATACCCACAGCACGCACTGCGTGGCGCTGAGCCTGCAGGCCAAGGGGACGGAGCTGCTGCCGCCGATCACGCCCTATTTCGTGATGAAGGTCGGCCATGTGCCGCTGATCCCCTATCACCGCCCCGGTGACCCCGATGCAGCGGCCCTGGTGGCGCAAACCATCACGCGCTATGGTGAGCGCGGCACGCCGATCCGTGCTGTCATGCTGGAGCGCCTGGGGCCCAATGTCTGGCACGACTCGCCCGCCGCAGCCATGGCCGTGCTGGAAGAACTGGAAGAAACCGCCAGGCTGATGGCCCTGAGCCAGCCCTTACCCCAACCCCTGACCGACATCCAGATCGATCAATTGCGCCAGACCTTTGGCGCGCACTGGTGAACCCCATGCCAAAATTTGCTGCCAACCTGTCCATGATGTACCCGGAACTCGACTTTCTGGACCGCTTTGACGCGGCCGCGAAAGACGGCTTCCAGGCGGTCGAATACCTGTTCCCCTATGCCTATGCGAAGGATGAGCTCGCCGCCCGGCTGAAGGCCAATGGCCTGCAGCAGGTGCTGTTCAATGCGCCTCCCGGTGACTGGGACCAGGGCGAACGCGGCCTGGCCTGCCTCCCCGGGCGCGAGGCGGAGTTTCGCAGTGGCATCACCCGGGCGCTGGACTATGCGGCGGCGCTGAACTGCCCGCGTGTCCATGTGATGGCCGGCCTGCTGCCTGCGGGCAGCGAGCGCGAGGCGGTGCGCCCGACCTATGTGGACAACCTGCGCTGGGCCGCGGCCGAGGCGGCGAAACAGGGCGTGGATGTGCTGATCGAACCGATCAACACGCGCGACATCCCGCGCTTCTTTTTGAACCGGCAGGACCATGCGCATGAGCTGGTCGCCGAGATCGGCGCGCCCAACGTCAAGGTGCAGTTCGATCTGTACCACTGCCAGATCGTCGAGGGCGATGTGGCCATGAAGATACGCCAGTACCTGCCCACCGGCCGCGTCGGCCATTTTCAGATCGCCGGCGTGCCCGAGCGCCATGAGCCTGATATCGGGGAGATGAACTACCCCTACCTGTTCAAGGTGATCGACGAGGTGGCGCAGCAGTGCGGCTGGACCGGTTGGGTCGGCTGCGAATACCGGCCCAGCCGTGGCGCGCAGGCGGGCGGTACGTCGGCCGGGCTGGGCTGGATGAAGGCGAACGCGAAAGCCAGCGCCTAACCAGCGCCTAGGCTGCGCAGCGAAAAGTCAGGTTGATGCGCTGCCGTCCCAGCAGGGCGTGCTCGCCCGCGGCCAGCGGCGCAACGCCGTGGTAGGCCAACCGCGAGGGGCCGCCCCACACGGCCACGTCGCCGTGCACCAGCCGGTAACGCGCCGGGCGGTCTTTGCGCCGCGTGGTGCCAAATAAAAACACGGCCGGCAAACCCAGCGACACCGACACAATCGGCGCGCTCATGTCGCCCTCGTCCTTGTCCTGGTGCAGCGACAGGCGCGCGCCGGGTTCGTAGCAGTTGACCAGGCAGGCATCCGGCCTGAAGCCGCCGAAACCGGCTTCGGCCGCCGCGCGCCGGGCCAGGCGGGCAAAGCAGTCGGGCATGGGTGGCCAAGGCTGGCCAGACAGCGGATCGGTGCCGGTGTAGCGGTAACCGGTGCGATCCGACACCCAGCCCAGCGCGCCGCAATTGCTCATGGCCACCGACATGGTGTAGCCGCCCGGTGTGACCAGATGGCGCAGCGGCGCGGCAGCGGTGACCTGCTCCACCGCGTGCATCAATGCTTGCTCCACATCACAGGCAAAACCGCGCAGCAATACGGCACCCGGCGCCATCACTTGCGGCGCAACATAGGCCAGCGGCTCTTCCTCGAAAAGGTCTTGGGTCAAAGGGCTTTCCCCGGGTGCTTACTGCGCATCATGAAAGATTACACCCAGCGTGTAGCGGTGGCCAGCGCGCAGCCGGCTGACCCCATGCCGCATGTTGACCCGGTAAACCCCCCGGCTGCCCTGCACCGGTCGGTGGTGCACCGCAAACACCACGGCATCACCCTGCGCCAGCGGCACCACTTCCGGCCGGGACTGCATGCGCGGGCGCTGTTCGGTCAGTACAAACTCGCCGCCCGTGAAGTCTTCACCGGGGCGCGACAGCAATACCGTCACCTGGATCGGAAAGACATGCTCGCCATACAGGTCCTGGTGCAGGCAGTTGTAGTCGCCGGGCCCGTATTGCAGCAGCAGCGGTGTCGGGCGCTGCTGGCCGGCCGCATGGCAGCGCGCCAGAAAACTGGCGTGGTCCTCGGGGTAACGCACCTCCAGGCCCATGGCCTCGTTCCACGCATTGGCCACGCCGACCAGTTCGGGGTACAAGGTGGCGCGCAGGCGCGCCACGGTTTCGGGCAGCGGGTAGCTGAAATACTGGTATTCGCCGCGCCCAAAGCCATGCTGCTGCATCACGACACGGCTGCGGAAGTGCCGGCCGTCAGGGTAGAGCCTGACGAGGGCCTCGCATTCAGAGGCGCTGAGCAGCTGCGGGATGATCGCGCTGCCCTGGCGGTTCAACTCGGCCGTGGTCTCGCTCCAGTGAGCGGCGTCGGGCGTGAGGTGTGAAGCAAGGCGTGAAGCAAACAGGTCCATGCATCAGCATAAATCGGCGGGCCCCTGTATGCACGCCGTATCCGGACATTTCATGGCGACCCCGGCTCAGGCAGCCAGCTCGGTCAGGATGGGGCAATCCGGCCGGTTGTTGCCCTGGCAGCAATGCGCCAGATGCTGCAGGGTTTGCTTCATCGCCGCCATCTCGGCAATGCGCCGTTCCAGGTCGGCCACATGGGCCAGCGCGATGCGCTTGACGTCGGCGCTGGCGCGGCGCTTGTTTTGCCACAGCTTGAGCAGCTCGGCGATCTCGGCCATGCTGAAGCCCAGCGTGCGGGCGCGGCGAATGAAGCTCAGGGTGTGCACTTCCTTCTCGCCATACTGGCGGTAGCCCGCGCCGGTGCGGTGCACGGCCGGCAGCAGGCCCAGGGATTCGTAGTGGCGGATCATCTTGGAAGACACGCCGGAGCGGGCGGCCGCCTGGCCGATGTTGAAGGGGCCGTTGGCGATGTGTGCGATGTGTTTGTCCATCATGTCGTGCTTCCTTTCCAGCGCCGCAGCAGCAGCGCGTTCATCACCACGCTGACGCTGCTCAAGGCCATGGCGGCACCGGCAATCACCGGGTTCAGCAGGCCAAAGGCCGCCAGCGGTATGCCCACCACGTTGTAGAAAAATGCCCAGAACAGGTTTTGCCGGATCTTGGCGTAGGTGCGGCGCGAGATGTCGATGGCATCGGCCACCAGCGCAGGGTCGCCGCGCATCAGCGTGATGCCCGCCGCATGCATGGCCACATCGGTGCCGGTGGACATGGCAATACCGACATCGGCGGCCGCCAGGGCCGGTGCGTCATTGATGCCGTCGCCCACCATCGCGGTGTGGCCGGCCGTGCCCTGCAGCTCCCGCTTGAGCCGGCTGAGGATGCCGGCCTTGTCTTCCGGCAGCACCTGAAAATGCACCCGGTCAATGCCAAGCTGGCGAGCCACGCTTTCAGCGCTGCCGCGGTTGTCGCCGGTGATCAGGGCGGTCTGTATGCCCAGCGCGTGCAGCCGGGCAATGGCCGGGCCTGCGGCCGGCTTGAGGCTGTCGCCAAACGCCATCAGGCCCAGCAGTTGCGGCTGGACGGTGACGTCGGCCAGCCAGGACACGGTGCGGCCTTCGTCCTCCAGCGCCTGGGCGCGTGCCGCGCAGGCACCCAGGTCGACCCCCAGCTCCTGCATGAAGCGCGGGCTGCCCAGCCGAAGTGCCCGCCCCTCGACCACTGCCGACATGCCGCGCCCGGCGACCGCCTGCACCTGTGACGCGGCAGGAACGTGCAGGCCGTCCCGCGCGGCCTGCGCGACCACGGCTTTGGCCAGCGGGTGCTCGCTGCCGGCCTGGATGGCGGCACTCCAGGCCAGCAGGGCATCACGCGAACCGCCGTAAGGCTCCAGCGCGACCAGCTCGGGATGGCCCTGCGTCAGCGTGCCGGTCTTGTCAAAGGCCACCAGCTTGACGCGGTGCGCGACTTCCAGTGCCTCGGCGTCCTTGATCAGGATGCCATGGCGCGCGGCCACCCCGGTGCCGGCCATGATGGCCGTCGGTGTGGCCAGCCCCAGCGCGCACGGGCAGGCGATCACCAGCACGGCCACGGCATGCAGGATGGCGGCCTCCCACTGGCCGGTGAGTAAGCCCCAGCCCAGCAGCGTCAGCAGCGCGATGGCCATGACCACCGGCACGAACACCGCGCTGACCTGGTCGACCAGCCGCTGTATCGGTGCCTTGCGGGCTTGCGCCGACTCCACCATGCGCACAATGCGCGCCAGCGTGGATTCGGCTCCGACGGCCGCGGTGCGCACCACGATCAGGCCTTCGGCGTTGATGGCTCCGCCGGTGACGCGGTCGCCCGCGTGCTTGCTGACGGGCAGGCTTTCGCCCGTGATCAGCGACTCGTCGACCTGGGTGTCGCCTTCGATGATGTTACCGTCGACGGCGATGCGTTCCCCGGGGCGCACCACGACCAGGTCGCCCACCCGCACCTCGGAGATGGCGACCTCTTCGTCCCGGCCGTCGCGGCGCCGGCGTGCGGTGTCCGGCCGCAGCGCATTGAGCGCGCGGATCGCTTCGGTGGTCTGGCGCTTGGCGCGCGCTTCCATCCATTTGCCCATCAGCACCAGCGTGATCACGACGGCCGAGGCCTCGAAGTAGAGGTGATCCATCGCGTGTTCGCCGTGCACCAGCAGCTGGTAAACACTGAGGCCATAGGCGGCTGATGTACCGATGGCCACCAGCAGGTCCATGTTGCCGGTCCGGGCGCGCAGGGCCTTGAAACCCGCGCGGTAAAAGCGCGCACCCAGCCAGAACTGCACCGGCGTGGCCAGCGCCCATTGCAGCCAGCCGTCCAGCATCCAGTGCCGGCCGGCCAGCGCACCCAGCATGGGCAGGATCAGCGGCGCGGACAGGAGCGCCGCCAGCGCGACCGGCCACCACGGCGCGCCGGGCTTGCCGGCGGCGCGGGCCTGATCGGCCAGGCTGTCGCCGGGGGCCCGCATTTCGTGGGCCTGGTAGCCCGCCTTGGCCACCGCGGCGATGAGTTGAGGCATCGAGATCGTGCCACCCATCAGATTGACCTCGGCCGTCTCGGTGGCCAGATTGACCTCGGCCGACAGCACGCCGGGCAGCTGCCTGAGCGCCTTCTCCACGCGCGAGACGCAGGACGCGCAGGTCATGCCCTCTATGCCGAGCCGCAGCGGCTGCTCGGTGACGGCATAGCCCGCCTTCTCCACGGCGGCCTTCAGCGTTCCCATCGCTACATCACCACGCGCCTTGACGGCGGCCTGCTCGGTCGCAAAATTGACATTGACCTCCAGCACCCCCGCAATGCCGCGCAGGGCCTGCTCCACCCGGGCGACGCAGGACGCACAGGTCATGCCCTGCACCGGAAAGCGCCAATCGTTCAGCGCCACGGTGGTATCGGGCGTTGTCAATGTTTCTGCGATGCTCATGGGTGCGCTCCTGCGGCAGGTGGTTGGAGAGGGATGGAGGGAAGAGGCGAAACCGCAGTCTGAACCTTACCATCATGGCAGGGTCAAGCCTGTGCCGCCAATAACCCTCAATTCGCCGGGACTTTGGGTCGGGCGGGTTGACCCTGCCCCCGTGGGAAGGTTCAAACTGTGAGTGCAGTGTTGCATGCTATCTGGAACATAAAACCGCGTCTTTTGCGCCATGGCGGCGTTGCAAATCCGCGCGATACCGGCGGGTATCGCGGTGGTTTGCGCCTTGCCCTGACCCAACATCCATCGCGTTTATGGGTTCCATCAAGCATGCAACACTGCACTTGCTTCAATTGTTCAAGGAGGTTTTATGGAACTCAAGGAATTCGATGTCCCCTCGATGAGCTGCGGGCACTGCGCCAGCGCGATCACCCAGACGCTGAAGGGGCTGGATCCCGCCGCGGAGGTCAATGTGGACCTGGCCCGTAAAAAGGTGATGGTCCAGACCACGCAAGACCGGCAAAAGATCGCGGCGGCGCTGTCGCAAGCCGGTTATCCCACCCACTGAACCTCCGCATCCTGTGGGTCTCGCGGGAGCAGGCGCATGAGGTGCGGGTGCGGCCACAGGGGGCGTGTTGTGTGCGCCGATAGAATGATTCTTCCCCTCACTACCGCCAGCGCCTGTGTCCCACCGCTTTTCCGTACTACCCCAATACCTGCTGCCCAAGCAGGCGCTGACTGCTTTCGCAGGTTTCGTTGCATCGCGGGAGCGTGGCTGGATCACCACCGAAATCATTCGTCGCTTTGTTGCCAAATACCAGGTGAACATGGAGGAAGCCGCCCGTTCCGACATCGCCAGTTACCTGACATTCAATGATTTTTTCACCCGTGCGCTCAAGCCCGGTGTGCGGCCCCTGGCTGACGCCGACCTGATTTCGCCGGTCGACGGTGCGATCAGCCAGTTCGGCCGGATTGAGCATGACCAGATTTTCCAGGCCAAGGGGCACCACTATTCCACCACGGCGCTGGTGGGTGGCGACGCCGCGTTGGCCGCGCAATTCCAGAACGGCAGCTTTGCCACGCTGTACCTGAGCCCCAAGGATTACCACCGCATTCACATGCCTTGCGACGGGCGCCTGGCGCGCATGGTCCACGTGCCTGGCGAGCTGTTTTCCGTCAACCCCGTTACCGCACGCGGCGTGCCCGGGCTGTTTGCGCGCAACGAGCGTGTGGTGTGCGTGTTCGACTCGCCGCGCGGACCGTTTGTGCTGATCCTGGTCGGCGCCACCATTGTGGGCAGCATGGCCACGGTGTGGCATGGCGTGGTGAATCCACCGCGCGGCAAGCAGGTGCGCGCCTGGGACTACGACCCCAACGCCGAGGCCGCTGTGGTGTTGCGGCGCGGCGAGGAGATGGGCCGCTTTTTGCTCGGCTCGACGGTCGTCATGCTCTTTCCCGCCGGACCGCTGCACTTCAATCCCGACTGGGCGCCCGGCCGCCTCATCCGGCTGGGCGAAGCCATGGCCAACTACGCCTGAAGAAGTCGGGTTAAAAAATCCGGGCCTTTACTTTCAGGGTGCGGGCGTTGGCTGGAAGCCCAGGCGTGCCAGCAGTGCCATCGCTGCAGCAGGTGCCTTTTCCTTCGCGCCATTGATGAAGTAAATGAACACTTCGCGGGACCGAACGGGAGCTGGCGGCGCCTCTACGGCCGGCAGGTCTTCCGGCGTCTCGCCGGCGGCCCAGCGGCGGGCGCGCTCCGCCCAGGCGTCCAGTGCCGCCTCCGCGTAGCCGGTGGCCAGTGCGGCATCGCTCATCATCAGCCGGGCATAGACGAGGTCGCCCGTCAGGTCGGCAAACGAGGGGAACTTGTCGGCGTCGGTAAACACCGTCGCCACCCGGTAACGCCGCGCCAGCGCCAGGTACGCCGGGTCCATGAAGCTTTCATGGCGCACATCCACCACATGGCGCAGCGCTCGCCCATCAACCTGCGCTGGCAACAGCGCCAGGAAGGCCTCGAAATCCTGCGCCTCAAACACCTTGCCGGGCATGAACTGCCAGACGATGGGGCCGAGCTTGCGGCCCAGTTCACTGATGCCGCTCTCCACAAAGCGGGTGATCGAGTCGCCCGCCTCGGCCAGTACCCGGCGGTTGGTGGCGTAACGCGAGGCCTTGAGCGAAAAAACGAAATCATCCGGCGTTTCGTCATGCCACTTTTTGAAGCTGGCCGGCTTGAGCGTGCCGTAGTAGGTGCCGTTGACCTCGATGGCGCTGAGCTGGCGGCTTGCGTAGGCCAGTTCCTGGCTGTGCGGCAGGCCGTCCGGAAAGAAGTTGCCCCGCCAGGGTTCATAGGTCCAGCCACCCACACCGACACGGATGGATGTCGGGGTTTGCGCGGTAACAGGGTCGGATGTAGCTTGCAGTCGTTCGCTGGATGGACGGGTCATCAGGTCTCCATGTGCGGGATCTCCTCTAAATGAAGGAGATAGTTGGGCCAGAAATCATCGATCAAACAGGCCGGGGCCGCAACTGCAGCTGTAAGTCGCATTCCGCGCCAGTATTCAGTGGCGCGATTTTTAAGGTCAGCGTAAAGTAGCAGCCATTGCCCAGCGCGCACTTTTCGTTCCCGGAGTTTGCCCCCATGAATGCCCCCCTGCACCGCGAAATTCCCGCCAGCGTCCTCAACGCCGCCCAAGCCCTGTCGCAGGTGTCCGCTCAGTGGGACGGCGACATCGTCCAACAGATCACCGACTACATCGCCATTCCCGCCAAGTCGCCCACTTTTGACAGCGACTGGGCGCAGCACGGTTTCATCGACACCGTCATGCGCAACGCCGCCAGCTGGGTGGAGGCGCAAAAAGTCGAAGGCCTGACGCTGGAGATCGTGCGGCTGGAAGGGCGCACGCCGGTGCTGTTTTTTGAGATTCCGGCTTCGTCAGGCAGCGCAGTACGCGAAGCGACAAGCGTGGGGGCACGTCCCACGGTGTTGATGTACGGCCACCTCGACAAGCAGCCCGAGTTCACCGGCTGGCGCAATGACCTGGGCCCGTGGACGCCGAAATACGAGGACGGCAAGCTCTATGGCCGCGGCGGCGCCGATGACGGTTATGCGGTGTATGCCAGCATTGCCGCGGTACAGGCCCTGAAGGCGCAGGGCGTGGCGCACCCGCGCATCGTCGGCCTGATCGAATCCTGCGAAGAAAGCGGCTCCTATGACCTGCTGCCCTATGTGAACGCGCTCAAAGACCGGCTGGGCGACGTGGCGCTGGTGGTCTGCCTGGACTCCGGCGCGGGCAATTACGACCAGCTCTGGCTCACCACCAGCCTGCGCGGCAATGCGGCCGGTGTGCTCAAGGTCGAGGTGCTGACCGAGGGCGTGCATTCGGGCGATGCCAGCGGGCTGGTGCCGTCGAGCTTTCGCATCATGCGGCAGGTGCTGGACCGCCTGGAGGACAGCAAGACCGGGCGCCTGCTGCCGCAGAGCTTTCACTGTGAAATCCCGGCCGACCGGCTGGCCCAGGCGCAGGCCACGGCCCAAATTCTGGGCGATGAAATCTACAAGCGCTTTCCGTGGGCCCACTACGACTGCGAAGGCTCAAACACCCTGGCCCTGCCGACCACCAACGACCCGGTGGAGGCGCTGCTCAACCGCACCTGGCGGCCCACCCTGAGCGTGACCGGCGCGGAAGGTTTTCCGGCGCTCCAGGATGCGGGCAATGTGCTGCGACCCTACACCGCCTTCAAGCTCTCGCTGCGCTTTCCGCCGCTGATTGACGCCAGCGCCGCCGTGCAGGAACTGAAAACCCTGCTCGAAGACAACGCTCCCTACCAGGCCCGGGTCACCTTTGAAAGCAGCGGCGGCGCCACCGGCTGGAACGCCCCCGGTACCGTGCCCTGGTTTGAGCAGGCGCTGAACGATGCCTCGCAGAGTTTCTTTGGCGCGCCCTGCGGCACCATTGGCCAGGGCGGCACGATCCCGCTCATGAACATGCTGAGCCATGGCTTTCCCAAGGCGCAGATGATGGTCTGCGGCGTGCTGGGCCCCAAGAGTAATGCCCATGGGCCCAATGAATTCCTGAACGTGCCCTATGCCAAGAAGCTGACCGCAGCGGTAGCGCATGTCATGGCCCGGATGCCGGGTTGAATGCGCATGGCTGTTTTTTCTTTCAACAAGACTGCGCCCAAAGTCGTTTTCCCCAAATCGAAGCCTCACCACACACCCTCCACGGTGGTCGTGCCCTTCACTGCCCGCGACGGCGAAAACCTGGCGCTGTACGAGTGGCCGCTGGATGACTGGGCCAATGAAATGGGCCGGATCAGGCGGCCACCCCGCGCGGTGGTGCTGATGGTTCACGGTCTGGGCGAGCACGCCGGCCGCTATGCGCCGGTGGCCCGCCGGCTGCTGGAATGGGGTTTTGAAGTACGGGCCTACGACCAGCGCGGCCACGGGCGGTCGGGTGGCGCGCGCGGTGTGCTGCCCGATGACACAGCCCTGCTCGAAGACCTGGCAGAGATGGTCGATGATATGCGGCTGCACTGCAGGCGCTTGCGGCCTGCCGGCAGCGCCTCGCAGCCGGAGCCGCAGCCCCTGCCCTTGATCCTGCTGGGGCACAGCCTGGGTGGTCTTGTCGTGAGCCGCTTCGTCGCGCTCAATATGCGCCCGGTGGACGGTCTGGTGATGTCGTCCCCGGCGCTGGACCCGGGGCTCAATGCACTGCAGAAACTGTTGCTGGCCGTGATGCCCAGGCTGGCGCCCAATCTGTGCGTCAGCAATGGGCTGGACCCCTATGCCCTTTCTCACGATGACCTGGTGGTTCAAAAATACCTGGCTGACCGTCGGGTGCACAACAAGATATCTTCCCGGTTGGGTGAGTTCATTGCCGTCGGAGGGCCGGCCACCGTGGCGGCCGCCGCCCGCTGGAGCACGCCCACCTTGCTGATGTACGCCGGCGCCGACCGCCTCGTCAACCCCGCAGGCAGCCGCGCTTTTGCGGAGGCTGCCGCCAGCTCATCGGCCGTGGCGCCCGGCACCGTGACTAGCAAGTGCTTCGAGGGCTTCTATCACGAGATTTTCAACGAGGTGGATGCCGCGCAGGTGTTTGACACGCTCAAGGACTGGCTGGACGCCAGGTTTTAGAGAAAACAGCCCGCAGCCCATGCTCTGCAGCCGTGGTGAGCGATTGAATTGATAACAAAAGCGGGACGTGGACGACGGCTCAGCCTTTTTGCAGCAGGCCGCCCAGCCCACCCAAGCCGCCGCTGGCGGCGCTGTCACCGCTTTGCGGCTGCCGCCCGTTCACGACTGCACCCAACAGGGAATCAAGCAGACCGACGAGCTGCTCCCAGTATGGATAAAAACCGGGCCCACCCACTCAGGCAGTTTGGTACCGGCGCTGCTTCAGGGCAAGCCAGCCCAGTGCCAGTCCGGTCAGACCCAGTGGCAGCAACGAGCCCAGGTTCAGCAGTGCCCAGCCCTGGGTGGTCACCAGCACGCCGGACGCCAGGGAAGAGACCGCCAGCACCGCAAACACGCAGAAATTCAGCGCACCCTGGGCCTTGTCTTTTTCTTCGGGGCGGTAAGCGGTCAGCGCCAGTGCAGTGCCGCCGGTGAAGAGGAAGTTCCAGCCCAGGCCGAGTAAAAACAGCGCAAGCAAAAACTGCCTGAAATCAACGCCCGACAGCGCAATGCCCACGCACAGGATGTTCAGTGCCAGACCCACCGCCATGATGGGCAGGGTGCCGTAGCGCTTGATCAGATGGCCGGTGAAAAAGCCTGGCGCAAACATGCCGATCACATGCCATTGCAGCACCACCGCCACATCGGAAAACGGCAGGCCGCAGACCTGCATGGCAATCGGCGTCGCCGCCATCAGGAGGTTCATCACGCCATAGCCCAGCGCACCCGCCGCCGCGGCGACAATGAAGACCGGCTGGCGCATGATCAGGCCCAGCGGCCGGCCTTCAGGCGCCCCCACGCTTGTCACTTCGTGTACTTCGCTGCCACCCGAGGGGGCTGGCCTTGCTTGGGGCGGCCCGGCGCGGCGGCCATGGCCATCGCCGGATTCGGCCGGCGGAAAATGGATGAAGGCCAGCAGCCCCATGGCCAGTAGTGCCACGCCGGCCAGCGCCAGGTAGGCGCCGGCAAAGGGCACCTCGGTCAGGCCGCGTGTGTAGGCCGCCAGATTCGGACCCGCCACCGCGCCCATCAGCCCGCCGGCCATCACCCATGAAATGGCTTTTTCACGAAAGGCCGGAAGCGCCAACTCTGCGGCTGCAAAACGGTACAACTGCGCATTGGCGTTGTAATAACCCGCCACCACGGTCGCCGTGACCAACAGCCAGAAGTTTTTGCTGTAAGCCGCATAGCAGCAGAGCAAGGCCGACGCCAGGGCGACCGCCAGCCCGAGCTGGAACGAGGTTTTGCGGCCGAAGCGGCTTTGCGTATGCGCCACCAGCCCGGTCGAGAGCGCACCGCCGACGACATAGCCCATGACGGGCAGCGTCGCCATCCAGCCCAGTGGCGCCAGATTCAGGCCGACCAGCCCATTGATGGCAATGAAGGTGACGTTGTTGGTCAGAAACAAACCCTGGCAGATCGCCAGCAGCCAGAGGTTGCGGTTCATGGGTAAAGCTTAAAGCGCAGACGCCAGCATCAGCAGCGACAGGCAGGCCAGCGGCGCGGTTTCGGCGCGCAGCACGCGCGGGCCCAGGGTCACGGGGACAAAACCACAGGCGATGGCGGCGGCTTCTTCGGCAGGGCTCAGGCCGCCTTCGGGGCCGCTCAGAAAGGTCAGGGCACCGGTGTTGGCCACGGCCTGGGCCAGCGGGCGTGTGCCCGCCTGCAGTGACAGCAGCAGCCTTGTGCCCACTGCCTCCGCGCTATCTTGCGTAACGCCAGCGGTCTGCCCGGCCTGGGCTTTCAGCCAGTCGCCAAGGCCCATCACCTCGCGAATGGCCGGCAGGCGGTTACGGCCGCATTGTTCGCATGCCGCCACGGCCACGCCCCGCCAGTGCGCCAGCTTCTTGTCGGCCCGCTCGCCCTTGATGCGCAGCACGCTGCGTTCGCTCATCAGCGGCTGGATACTGGCCGCGCCCAGTTCGGTGGCTTTTTCGATCAGCCAGTCCATGCGTTCATTGGCGGGCATGCCCAGCGCCAGGTGGACGGCGCGGTCTGTTTCACGCCGCGTTGCGGTATAGGCCCCCACCATCGCCCGCACATCGCTGCGGCCCATGTGTTCAATGGTGGCGTCAAACTCACCTTCGCCGATCCCGCCGCCCTCACCTGCCCCGTTGAACAGCGTGATGTGATCACCGGGCTGCAGGCGCAGGACCTGCACGTGGCGGGCGGTCTGATCCGGCAGGCTGACGGAACTGCCGGGCACCAGCGCCAGGTCGGCGTGGAAGCGGGCGGTCACGGCGTCGGGACAGGGTTAGGCCGGCAGCATGACTCGATGGCTACAAAAACAATAGCTGTCAGGTGCCGTGGTGTATGGGCTGGTGCGTCGATTCGCATCAGAAAGTGTAGCCCACGCGGGTTTCGTTGCCTTCAATCTCGTCGAGCAGGACCATCAGCGGACCGAGCTGCCGGTAGCGGGCGGCGGTGTTGCGTGCGTACTTGATAAAGCGCGGCGTGTCCGCCAGGTATTTGGGCTTGCCGTCGCGCAGCGTGAGCCGCGCAAAGATGCCGAGTACCTTGAGGTGGCGCTGCAGGCCCATCCATTCCACGGCGCGGTAAAACTCGCCGAAATCATCACCGACCGGCAGGCTGGCCGTGCGCGCCTTTTGCCAGTAGCGCACGGTGACGTCGAGCACGAAGTCCTCGTCCCAGCTCAGGAACGCGTCGCGCATCAGGCTGGCAATGTCATAGGTGATGGGGCCGTACACCGCATCCTGGAAGTCCAGGATGCCCAAGCGCGTGCTGGACTCACCATGAGGTTTCGCCGCCGGGCCGCCCCAAGGCGAAACAGCCCCCTCGGGGGGCAGTGCAGCACGCGAAGCGACAAGCGTGGGGGCCATCAAATTTCGGGGCATGAAGTCCCGGTGCACATAGACGCGCGCCCCGCCCAGCGACTGCAGGTTGCTGGCTTTGATCTGCGCAAACAGGCCATCGAGCTTGTCCTGCAGTCCGGTATCCAGTGCCAAGCCGCGGTGCCGGGCGACATACCACTCGGGGAAGAGCGCCAGTTCGCGCGACAACAATGCATCGTCATAGGGCGGCAGCACGTCCGGCCGGGAGGCGAGCTGCCAGCGCACCAGCGCATCCACCGCATCCATGTACAGCGCATGGTGTGCAGCCGTCGGGCTGGCGATGGCATCGGCGGCCTGGGGTGGTCCGATCACGTCGAGCATGGTCTGCGCGCCCAGGTCCGTGAGCAGCATGAAGCCCAGGGGCTCATCCCAGGACAGCACGCGCGGCGCATTCAGGCCCGCGTCCTGCATCAGCCCCGCCACCTTGACGAAGGGCTTGCAGTCTTCCTGGGCCGGCGGCGCGTCCATGATGATGAAACTGCCCGCACCGTCTGCCCGGTCTACCCGCAGATAACGGCGAAAGCTCGCGTCAGCGGAAGCCAGTCTCACGCTATCGGCCCGCAGGCGGTGCTGCCCGGCCATGTCGGCCAGCCAGCTGTCAAAGGCGCTGGCACGCGCCGGATCGGCCCAGACGACAGGGGAAGGAATCATGATTGGCGGGCCCTCGTCAGGGCGGCGGCCCGGCGCTGCTTCGCGGCGCCAAGGATGGAGTGGAGGGTCATGGATAATCGGCCTTGATTTTACAAACGGGTTTATCTCACATAAACGATGCGCCGCGCATCCCGCTCCCCCTTTATTCTTTCCCCGGTGGCTCACGCCGTCTCCCGTCTGGTGCTGTGCGCCACGCTGGGCTGGACGTACGCCGGGTCGGGGCATGCCCAGGTGCCTGCGCCTGCGGGGGGCTCTGAAGTCCCGTTGGGAGCGCGCCCGCCCGCTTCTGCGCCGGTTGCGGCGCAGCAGGAAACCCCGCTCAAGCTCAAAAGCTCTCCGGCGCTGGCCGAGGAGGTGCCCAACGGACCCGGAGATGAAGGGCCGACCTTTGTGTTCGGCGACAGCGTCTCGGGCCGCCCCAATCTGGAAACCGTGATCGATGGCAACGCGGAACTGCGCCGCGGCGCCACCAGCATACGCGCCGACCGGATCGAGTATTACCAGCCCGAAGATCGCGTCAAAAGCCGTGGCAACGTGCGCATCAACAACGCCGGCAACCGGTTTGAAGGTCCCGAGCTGGAGATCACGCTGGACCGGTTTGAGGGCTTTTTCACCCAGCCGCGCTACCGCTTTCTGAGTAATGGCGGCAACGGCCAGGCCGAGCGGGTCGATTTTATCGATGACAAACACCTCACGGCGCACCGTGCCAGCTACACCACCTGCGAGCGCGACAACGAAGCCAGCTGGAAGCCCGCCTGGGAATTGCGCGCCAGGAGCTTCGAATTTGATTTCGACGAGGAAGTCGGCGTGGCCAACGGCGCGGTGCTGCGTTTCAAGAACGTGCCCATTCTGGGGTTTCCCAAATTCAGCTTTCCGCTGAGCGACAAGCGCAAGTCGGGCCTGCTGCCGCCGACCCTCAACATGAGTTCGGTCAACGGCTTTGAAGTGCGGCAACCGTATTATTTCGACATTGCGCCGAACCGCGATGCGACATTCTCGCCCGCCATCATGACCAAGCGCGGCGTGGATCTGGCCGGCGAGTTCCGCTACCTGGAGCCGACCTACAAGGGCGAGCTGCGCGCCAACATCCTGCCCGGCGACAAGTTGCGCAACCGGGATCGCTGGTCCTACGGCTACCAGCACAGCGGCACCATCGACAGCGGGCTGTCCGCCATCGGCAATCTGGGCGTCAACCTCAATTTGAGCCGGGTCAGCGACAACGATTATTGGCGCGATTTCCCCATCGCCTCGAACTCCACCACCCAGCGTCTGCTAGCCCAGGACGCCACCGTGAGCTGGAACCGTGGGTTCTTTGCCGCTGCCGTACGCACCCTCAAATGGCAGACACTGCAGGACCTGAGCGCGCCCATCGTCCCGCCCTACGACCGCCTGCCCCAGTTCACCGCCAATTACACCCGGGTGGATGCGCCACTGCTGGGCCTGGGTCGCGGATTCGACTGGTCGGTGGAGGGCGACTACACCCGATTCTCCGCTGACAGGACGTTGACGGGGCAACCCAATAGCAACCGGGCCTTCACCCGCGCCCAGCTCAGCCACCCGTGGCTGTCGCCGGCCGGATTCATCACCCCCAAAATGCAGTTGCACGCCACCAGCTACCAGTTCGACGCGCCGCTGGTCAATGGCGCGCGGTCGGCGTCGCGCACGGTTCCGACCTTCAGCCTGGACAGCGGCCTGCAGTTCGAACGCCAGGCTGGCTTCCTGGGCCGCAGTTTTACCCAGACACTGGAGCCGCGGGCTTTTTATGTGCGCACGCCTTACCGCGACCAGAGCCTGTTGCCCAACTACGACTCGGGCGCCAATGACTTCAACTTTGCGACGGTGTTTACCGAGAATGCCTTTGTCGGCAACGATCGCATTTCAGACGCCAACCTGCTCACCCTGGGCGTGACCTCCCGTTTGCTGGACCCTGCCACCGGTGCCGAGGCCGTGCGCGTGGGTGTCGCGCAGCGCCTGCGCTTTGCCGACCAGCGCGTGACCTTGCCGGGCGCCTTGCCCATCACCGACCGCATCAGCGATTTGCTGGTGGGCGCGTCGGTCAACTGGGTGCCGCAGTGGTCTTTTGACAGCACGGTGCAATACAACCCCAAGACCAAACAGTCCGAACGCAGCTCGATCGGGGTGCGCTACAACCCCGGAAACTACCGCGTGATCAGCGCCGCGTACCGGCGCCAGCGCAACATCAGCGAACAGATTGACGTGGGCTGGCAGTGGCCCCTCAATGACCTGTGGGGCGACAAGGGGCGCGACCTGGGGGCTGGGCAGGGTCAGGGCGGAGGGCGTTACTATGCGGTTGGGCGCCTGAATTACAGCGTGCCCGACAGGAAGCTGGTGGACGCGATCGTCGGTGTGGAATACGACGGCTGCTGCTGGATCGGCCGGGTCGTGCTGCAGCGCACGCAAAACGGCACGGCAACGTCCGACACCCGGATCCTGTTCCAGCTTGAACTGGTCGGTTTTTCGCGCATTGGCGCGAACCCTCTGGAAACCCTCAAATCCAACGTTCCACGCTACCAATACCTGCGTGAGAAAATCAACACCCCAAGCCGCTTTACCACCTATGACTAATGACCGTCTTTTCGCCGGAATCGCCAGAGTGCTCTCCGTCCGGCCCCTGGCTGCCGCGCTGGCGCTCCTGCTGACCCTGCCCCTGATCGGCGTGCAGGCCCAAAGCCTGCGGCCTTCCAGCGGGCTGCGGCTCCCCACCCCCGCCGCCAGCGCGGGCGCTGCAGCCGGAAGCGCTTCGGGCCAGCGGCAGGCTGACTTCATCGTCGCGGTCGTGAATTCGGAGCCCATCACCAACAGCGAGGTCCGTACCAAGCTGGTCCGCACCGAGCAGCAAATCATCCAGCAGGGCTCACCCCTGCCCCCGCGCAGGGAACTGGTTCCGCAGGTGCTGGAGCGGTTGATCAGCGACAAGGCCCAGTTGCAGCTGGCCCGATCGGCCGGTATGCGCGTCGACGACAACGCCGTCGAAGCCGCCGTGCAGACGGTCGCCCGGCAAAACCAGATCAGTGTGGATGAACTGCGCCGTCGCCTGAAGGCCGATGGCATTGCCTACAGCCAGTTCGAGTCTGATTTGCGCGACGAGCTGCTGGTCAGCCGCTTGCGCCAGCGTGAGGTCGACTTGCGGGTGACGGTGACCGAGCAGGACATTGACCAGTTCCTGCGCGAACAGGAAGGCGGCACCGAGTTGTCTTCGCTGGCCCTCAATCTGGCCCAGATTCTGGTGGCGGTCCCTGAAAATGCCACGCCCGGGCAGGTCGCAGCCTTGCAGGCCAAGGCCCAGCAGGTGATGGATAAGGCGCGCGGGGGCGCTGACTTTGCGGCCCTGGCCAATGAGTTCTCCGATTCCCCCACCCGCGGCACTGGCGGGTTGATGGGCCTGCGCGAGGCAGACCGCTACCCGCCGCTTTTTGTGGAAAGCACCAAGAGCCTGAAGGTGGGCGGGCTCGCCGGTCCGATACGCAGCGGTGCCGGCTTTCATATCCTGAAGGTGATTGAAAAAAGGCAGGCTGGCATGCCCGGCTCAGTCATCACGCAGACCCATGCCCGCCACATCCTGCTGCGGCTGTCCCCCAAGCAGGGCGAAACCGCCGCCACGGAGAAGCTGGCCGCGCTCAGGAAGCGCATCCTGGCCGGCCAGGCCGATTTTGCCGCCCTGGCCCGCGAAAACAGTGAAGACGCCTCCGCCAAACAAGGCGGGGATCTGGGCTGGGCCAATCCCGGCATGTTTGTGCCCGAGTTCGAGAAGGTCATGAACGGCCTGGCTCCCAACCAGATTTCCGACCCGCTGGTGTCGCGCTTTGGTGTGCACCTGATCCAGGTGCTGGAGCGGCGCGAGGCGCAGATGTCCCAGCGCGACCAGCGGGAGATGGCGCGCAACGTCCTGCGCGGGAAAAAGCAGGAAGAAGCGTATGTGCTGTGGGCGCAGGAAGTCCGCGGCCGTGCCTATGTGGAATACCGCGAATCGCCGCAGTGAATGTGGCCCCCACGTTTGCTCACTGCGTGTAGCGCTCTGCCCCCCGAGGGGGCCGCTGCGCCTGCGGTCTGGCAAAGCCAGTCCCGCGGCCCCTGCTGGGTTGGAGAGTCCCCGCGCTTGTCACTGGGCGGCCCGGCGGGAAATTGCTTGAGCCTGTCGGAGAGCGGCCCCAACTTTGGCGGGCAGAACTGATCGTGAAACATATCCCGCGCAAGCGCTTTGGCCAGCATTTCCTGACGGACCAGGGCATTATTGAAGGTATTGTCCAGGCGATTGCGCCCAGGGCGGGCCAGGCGGTGGTGGAGATCGGCCCCGGCCTTGCGGCGCTGACGCAGCCGCTGGTTGAGCGGCTGGGGCATCTCACGGTGATTGAACTGGACCGTGATCTGGCCCAGCAGCTGCGCGCCCATCCGCAGCTGACGGTGGTGGAATCGGATGTCCTGAAGGTGGACTTTCGCCAACTGGCAGAGCGCTTGCAACACGGCCCCGTGCGCAGCGCAGGGCTGCCCCAAGCCGAAACAGCTCCCAAGGGGCTGGAGCCTGCGGGCTCTTCATCCCAGCAGGGGCCGCGGGACTGGCTTCGCCAGACCGCAGGCGCAGCGGCCCCCTCGAGGGGCAGCGCAGTACACGAAGTGACAAGCGTGGGGGCTCATAAGCTCCGGGTGGTCGGCAACCTGCCCTACAACATTTCCACGCCCATTTTGTTCCACCTGCTGGATGCCGTGGACGTGATTGAAGACCAGCACTTCATGCTGCAAAAGGAAGTGATTGACCGCATGGTGGCGGCGCCCTCCACCAGCGACTATGGCCGGCTCAGCGTGATGCTGCAGTGGCGCTACGCGATGGAAAACGTGCTGTTTGTACCGCCGCAGAGCTTTGACCCGCCGCCGCGAGTGGACAGTGCGGTCGTGCGCATGGTGCCGCATGCCCATCCTGCGGCGCTGGACGTCAAACTGCTGAGCCAGCTCGTGCAGGTGGCTTTCAGCCAGCGCCGCAAGCTGCTGCGCCATACCCTGGGCCAGTGGCTGACGGCGCGGGGCTTCCCGGGCGCATTTGATGTGCAGCGCCGGGCCGAGGAGGTGCCGGTGGCCGAGTATGTGGCGCTGGCGCAGCAGGTGGCTGCCATGGCCGTGTAGTGCCTGCCAGGCGTTCAGCCATGAAAAAAGGCCGTCTGATGACGGCCTTTTTTCTGTTTGCCTGAAACCTCGGTGTCAGGCGGCTGCGAGCCAGTACCCCGCGTTAAACGGACTGCTCATGCGCAGCGCCAGCGGTGACACGTCTACCAGTTTGTCGGTAGGCATGGGTTCTTCACCGTCTGCAACTGCTTGCTGGGCCTCATTCGCCCGATCCCCTTGGCCAATGTCTGGGGAGCGGGCTACAGAAAAGAATAGAAACATCTGAACGGGATCTTTCGATCCGCCCAGTAGTCCGCGGCATCCCTGAAGATGTCGAGCAGTTGCTCCCGCGCTTCCTTGTCAAACTTGGCGTTGGCCGGAATTTGCTCGAGCACGACGATGAAACCGGGTTGCGGGCCTGATTTGTGGACCAGGTCCGTCATGCAGTCGTACAGCGCATCGAAATTCTTGCCGAAATGTGCCGGGAAGGTGTATTGCGCCGCGATCATGTCCAGCACGTCCTGTTTGCTCTGGGCGTTGCCCAGGTTGGCATACAGGAAATGCTGATTCAGCTGCGTGGCCGCATCCTGCAGGTCCTGTACGCGGAATGCGCGTATGGACTGCACGATATTGGGCCGCACGCCACGCAAGGGCGTTTCGTTGTCCCGACGAAGTGGTGTATCCATCTCCGCTTCTCTTTCTCTTAAGTCAAAAACTCGAATTAACAACCACAGTCCAATTTATTGAACTTTACGGAGCGATCTTGCGAAAACTCGCATAGTGGTCATCGGTGTAATAACAGGCATCAGGTGCGGCGGGTTTCAGGCCACCACAAACAATGCGCCGGGCTCCCCGGCTGCGCTCACCGGGTGTCCGGACGGTGTACTCGCGGTAGTAGCCGCGATGGCTGGCGGGAAGAATCCGTTCCCGGTTGCCAAACACTGCGCCGTCCTTGTCGTACCTGAACGGCCCACCCTGGTAAATCAGCCTCATCATGTCGCGCCCTTGAGGGGGCAGCTGGGTTGCCGAAATCGTTGCAACCGGGCCTGCATTGGCTTGCGTTCTGGCTTGCACCAAATCGGGGCTTATCCCGACCAGGCTTGCCGCCAGAACCCACAATCCAGCGGCTACCGCCGCCCGCCAATGACCCCGTTCACCGCGCCCACCATTGCGCAACATGCAAAAAATGCCTTTCTTGAATTCAGGTTTAACCACCCAGATTTTTCGGGTTAACCCTTAAATTTCAAGAGGCGTAGTTTGCCGCATATGAACGGAAAACGCAAGTGGCTGCTGAAAATTTAAGCACCAAGAGCGGGGAATAAGCCGCTAGTAAGTTAGTGCTAGCTGTCTAATTCTTCGTTATCTCGCCGCGTTCGCATCCGCCACGGTGAGGGCTGTCATGTTGACGATACGGCGCACGGTGGCGGTCGGAGTCAGGATGTGCATGGGCTTGTTGGCCCCCAGCAGCACGGGGCCGATGGTAATGTTGCCACCGGCGGCAGTCTTGAGCAGGTTGTAGGCAATATTGGCCGCATCGATGTTGGGCAGCACCAGCAAATTGGCTTCACCCGTCAGCGTGCTGTTGGGCATGATGACGCCGCGGGTATCGGCATCCAGCGCCATGTCGCCGTGCATTTCGCCGTCGACTTCCAGCCAGGGTGCTTTGTCGCGCAACAGTTCCAGCGTGCGGCGCATTTTCAGGGCGCTGGGCTGGCTGGACGAGCCAAAGTTGGAGTGCGACAGCAAGGCCGCCTTGGGTTTGATGCCAAAGCGCACCATTTCCTCGGCCGCCATGGTGGTGATTTCAGCCAGCTGCTCCGCCGTCGGGTCGTAGTTCACATGGGTATCGAGCAGAAACACCTGACGTCCGGGCAGCAGCAGACCATTCATGCAGGCGTAGGTGCATACTCCCTCGCGCTTGCCAATCACCTGGTCCAGGTAGTCCAGGTGGTGGGCGGTGGTGCCCCAGGTGCCGCAGATCAGCCCGTCCACATCGCCCTTGTGCAGCAGCATGCCGGCAATCAGCGTGAGGCGGCGGCGCATTTCGATCTTGGCCATCTGCACGGTCACGCCGCGGCGCTCCATCATGCGGTGGTAGGTCTGCCAGAAGTCGCGGTAGCGGTGGTCCTGCTCGACATTGACCACGTCGTAGTCGAGGTCCTGCTTCAGGCGCAGGCCAAACTTTTCAATGCGCTGGGCAATGATCGCGGGCCGGCCGATCAGGGTCGGGCGCGCCAGGTTCTCGTCCACCACGATCTGGCAGGCGCGCAGCACGCGCTCTTCCTCGCCCTCGGCATAGGCCACGCGCTTGCGGGCCGCCGTCTTGGCCGAGGCAAAGATCGGTTTCATCACGGTGCCGGAGGCATAGACAAAACTTTGCAGCTTCTCGCGGTAGGCGGTCATGTCCTGGATCGGCCGCAGGGCTACGCCGCTGTCGGCAGCCGCCTTGGCCACGGCCGGCGCAATCTTCATCATGAGGCGAGGATCGAAGGGCTTGGGAATCAGGTAGTCCGGTCCGAAGGTGAGCTTCTCGCCGACGTAGGCGGCCGCCACCACCTCACTCTGCTCGGCCTGGGCCAGCTCGGCAATCGCGTGCACTGCGGCAATTTCCATCTCGATGGTGATGGTTGACGCGCCGGCGTCCAGGGCACCCCGGAAAATATAGGGGAAGCACAGGACGTTGTTGACCTGGTTCGGGTAATCAGTCCGACCTGTTGCCATAATGGCGTCATCACGCACCGATTTGACGTCTTCTGGCGATATCTCCGGATTGGGGTTGGCCAGGGCCAGAATGATGGGCTTGGCCGCCATCTTCTTGACCATCTCCTTCTTGAGCACACCACCTGCCGAAAGACCCAAAAAGATGTCCGCGCCTTCGATGATTTCACCCAGGGTGCGGGCCGACGTTTTTTGCGCGAACTGGATCTTGTCTTCATCCATCAGTTCGGTGCGGCCTTCATAGACCACGCCGGCCAGGTCGGTCACATAGATGTTTTCGCGCGGAATGCCGAGTTTGATCAGCAGCCCGAGGCAGGCCAGCGCCGCCGCGCCCGCGCCTGAGGTCACCAGCTTGACCTGTTTCAGGTCCTTGCCCACGACTTTCAGCGCATTCAGCACCGCCGCGCCCACCGTGATGGCCGTGCCATGCTGGTCGTCGTGGAACACCGGTATCTTCATCCGCTTGCGCAGTTCACGCTCCACGTAAAAACAGTCGGGCGCCTTGATGTCTTCCAGGTTGATGGCGCCAAAGGTCGGTTCCAGCGCGGCGATGATGTCGACCAGTTTGGCCGGGTCCTTTTCGTCGATTTCGATGTCGAACACATCAACACCGGCAAACTTCTTGAACAAAACCGCCTTGCCTTCCATCACCGGCTTGGACGCCAGCGGGCCGATGTCGCCCAGGCCCAGCACTGCCGTGCCGTTGGTCACCACTGCCACCAGGTTGCCGCGGCTGGTGTATTTGAAGGCCGCGTTCGGGTCCTTGACAATTTCCTCGCAGGGCGCCGCCACGCCGGGCGAGTAGGCCAGCGCCAGGTCGCGCTGGTTGGTGAGTTGCTTGGTGGCTGCGATGGCCAGTTTGCCGGGGGTGGGAAACTCGTGGTATTCGAGCGCGGCGCGGCGCAGTTCTGCGCGTTTTTCGTCACGGTTGTCGGGCGTCGCGGCGGTGGGTGTCGGCATCTAGGGGGTCTCCAGCAGAAACGGTCGGTATGACCGTCAATTTCTTGTAAGGTCTGCGATTGTAGGCCGTTGCGGGGGAAAACCCCAGTCAGTAAATCTACGCAAATCAGGTGTTGCGCTTTTGACTTTTTACCAAGGAACCGGGCATGGGCACTGGCCTGCAGGCCCATGCCGGTGCAAGCGCCTACAGCGCGACCCGCCTGGCCTGCACCATGCGCTGGGCGGTCTGCGCGCCCGCCAGCACAAAACCGCGCTGCAGGCCGGCCTCATCCATCCATTGCCACAAACCGGCTTCCGGCATGTGCCACTGGCCGTCCGTGCCGGGCTGCGGCGCGGCCACCACCAACGGCAGCGAGGGTGTTTTCACGGAAACCGGCATCAGCGGGAAAACCAGTTCTGCCGGTGTGCCCGCCAGATTGGCGGCCAGCGCCTTGGCCGCCGCCATGATGGGCATGACATAAGGCAGCGCGCTGCCATGCACCGACAGTTTTGACACCGCGCTGGCGTACTGGGCGCTGTCGCCGAGCGCATACACCCCCTCGGCGCTGGTCTGCAGGCGGGTATTGACCACAATGGCACGGTCGACCGCCAGGCCTGCCGCCCGGGCCAGGGCCGTGTCGGCTCTCAGGCCAATGGCGCTCAATACGCAGCTGGCGTCAATGACTTCCCCATTGGCCAGCGAAATTTCCAGTGAATCCGCGCCTGCCGGTTGTGTTGTGGCCGGATCAACAGGATCGACCGCGCGCACCGTGGCGCCGAAATAAAAGTGCACGCCCAGTCCCTCCAGCGCCTGCTGCAGGGTCGCGCTGGCCGCTTCCGGCAGCAGGGCGGCCAGCGGGCGGGTACCGGGATCGACCACGCTGACGCGGTAGCCGGCCTGGGCCAGGTCATTGGCAAACTCGCAGCCAATCAGCCCGGCACCCATGACCAGCACATGCCGGCCGCGGTTGCCTGCGGCGTCGCCCGCCGGCTGCAGTTTCGCGTGAAAACGCGCGAAGTCTTCGAGCGAATTGACGCTGATCACGCGGTCCGCGGCCTGGCCTTCGAGCGGCACGCGAATCGGCTGCGCGCCCGTGGCCAGCACCAGATCGCGGTAGGCCATTGTCCCGGCAGACGTGCTGACGGTTTTGGCCGCCACATCAAGCGCTTCCACCCGCGTGTGGGGCATCAGCGTCACATTCAGCGATTCGGCCATTTTGGCGGCGGGCGTGCTGATGAGCTGCGCCGGCAGCCGGCCCTGCGCGAAGGCATTCGACAGGGACGGCTTGGCGTAGAAGTCGCCGCTGTCCGCGGTGATCATCACCACGGGCGTGCCGTTGTCCAGTTTGCGGAACTCGCGCACCGTGGTCCAGCCGGCCAGCCCGGCGCCAATGACCAGCACGGGCCGGGTCATGCGGCTACTCCTGCCGTTAATGGCGTCGCTGGCATGGCGCGCATCGCGTTGCGCTGTCCGCCCCAGCGTTCCCAGGCTTTCTCATGGAAGAAAAAGGCAAAGGCCTGAACCGTGGGCTCCAGCAGACTCAGCGTCAGGGCCAGCAAAAAATTGCCCGTGACAGCGTAGGCCACCAATGCGGCGACGGTGACGTGCAGCACGTAGTAGCTGGCAGTTTTCTTCAGGGCAGTTAAGTTGGCGCGGGCAAGTTTGGCCATCACGGACTCCACAAAATCAATAAACAAGGGCCGGCCACGCCGGCATGACGGGCCGGGGGGCGTAGGTTTCTTAAATTTCGACCACTTCAAAATCGGCCTTGGCAACGCCGCAGTCCGGGCATGCCCAGCTTTCGGGCACATCGGCCCAGCGGGTGCCGACTGCAATGCCGTCTTCCGGCCGGCCAGCCGCTTCATCGTACACAAAGCCGCAAACGATACAGAGATAGGTTTTCATGGGGATTCCTTCGGTTTCAGGTGTTAAAAGTGCTCCCGGACCATTTGCTGTCGGGGCTGCAAGCTATTAAAAATATAGCGCTCAGGGCCGTCGATCGCGCCGGCGCTGCTGCTTTCATGGTACTGGCTATCAGTCGCTGCTGGCGCCCGCGTCTTACAGACTTGGTTGCCTTGCCGGGTCAGCCGTGCGGGTCCGCCGGTTCAGGCCGCAGCGGCGCCTTCGTTGACAACGTTCAGCCGCGCCTGGTAGTGGTTGGCGTGGCGCTCTTCCACCCGGGCCAGGGCCGCAAAGCGTTTCTGGGCTTTTTCCAGGGTGGCCTTGAATTGTGCGGCATGCACTTTGGACTCCTCGATCTGCTCGTCCATTTCAGCCACGGCCGCCGCGTTGCCTTCGGCTTCAGCGGTTGCGCGGAAGCCCGGGTACATCTCGGTGTATTCGTAGGTTTCACCATCGATGGCGATTTGCAGCGCCCTGGCGGGCGTCATGGTCGCCTTGGGGTAGAGCAGGTCCAGATGGCCGAAGGCGTGCATGACTTCCTGGTCGGCGGTTTCTTCAAAGGTGCGCGCCGTGGCTTCGTCACCGGCTTCGCGGGCCAGCTTGGCGAAATAGCGGTATTTGATGTGCGCCATGGATTCGCCGGCAAAGGCGGCCTCCAGATTGGCCATGGTCTTGATTTCGGGGCGTCGCGTTGTGCTCATCGTGAACTCCTGTGGGTTGATAGCTATAAATTATCGTAACAGGAGAAATGATACAAAAATACTATTGAATGAGCCAATTGGTTTTGCCTAAGCGATTGATAGCAACGATGACGAGCCGCAGGTTGACACCATCGCCGTGAGCGAGCAAGGGCTTCGGGGTGCGCTGCCGCCCACCCGGCGCTTGCCGCCCGGGCTCAGGCCGGGTGCAGCGTGAACGGCAAGGAGCCGGTCTTGATGCGCAAGGGCACGGCGGTTTGCCGGTAGGGCGCGGCCGGCTGGCCCAAAATGTGCGCGGCCAGGGTATGCGCTTGCCGGCCAATGGGTTCGATGAAGCGGCTGACCTGTCCGTCGATGGCGATGCAGTCACCCAGCGCGTGAATGCCCTCCACGCTGGTGGCCAGCGTCTCGGGATGCACATCGATACCGTTGTTCCAGGCCAGGCCCGCGCTGTCGGCCAGCCGATGGGGCGTTTGCAGGCCGGCGGCCACGATGATGTGGTCGACACTGAACAGCTGGCCGCAATGGGTGCTGATTTGCTTGATGGCCCGGCTCTCACCGGCCGCGCCTTGCTGCACCTCCTCCTGCACCTCCTCCTGCACCTCCGTCACCTGGCTGACCTGCACGCCACCAACAAAGCGCAGCGGCAGCGTGCGCCAGGCCTCCAGCAATTGTTGCGACTGCGCTTCGGACAGGCAGGCGGCCAGCGGGCGCGCCGCCACATCCAGCAGCGTGATGTTATGGCCGGCCAGCGCCAGGTCATTGGCCAGTTCGGAGCCGATCAGGCCCGCGCCCACGACTGCGATGCGTTGCGCCGCCTCGCCCAGGCAGGCGCGAAAGCGGGAATAGGCCTGCAAATGGTTGATGCGCCAGCACAGCGCGGCCGGAAACTGCGGCAGCGAACGCGCCTGGGCGCCATGCGCCAGCACCAGATGCCGGTATTGCAGCGTGCCGCGGCTGGTGCGCAGCTGCCGGCTGGCCGGCACGATGCGCACCGCCTGCGTGTGCGCCATCAACCGGACACCCAGCCGTGCGGCGGCCTGCAGGCCGGTTTCATGCGCCAGCCTGTCGGGTGCCAGGCCCCGGGCCAGGGCGACCGACAGCAACGGCTTGTCATACACATCGCCGTTGCAGGCGGTGACCAGGGTGATCGGCAGGCCGGCATCGCGCGCGCGCAGCGCCTCGGCCATTTGCCAGCCGGCGCGCCCCGCACCGACGATCACCGTGCCCGCGTCACGTCGGGCGGCCGGCCGATGCGGCGTGGCGGATGAGGACGGCCGGGCCTGCCGGACCGGCTCCTCGCGAACATAGGGTTCAAAGTCCGCCTTGGTCACGCCGCAGAGCGGGCAGGCCCAGTCCTCGGGAATGTCGGCAAAGCGGGTGCCCGGCGCCAGGCCGCTGTCTTCGTCGCCCCTGGCTTCGTCGTACAGCAAGCCGCAGGCGCGGCAGATGAAAATTTCCCATGGCAGCCCGGAGCCGTCGGTTTGCAGCCCGGCAGCAGCGGGTGCAGGCGGTGATGCCGCTGGGGTGTTCATGCCGGCTGCTCCTCGGCGCTCAGGCGGGCAATCTCCTTGCGCAGGTGCTTGATCGCCGGCGTCACGATGGCGACGAAATGCGACTCGCGCACGCGCCGCTGCACATCGGACGTCATCAGGTAGCCGCGTGCCCCCTGGTGCAGCAGCGCGGACTGCGCGGCGCGCAGCGCCAGTTCGGACGCATGGGCGCGGGCGTCGAGCACGTCGATCAGGAACTCGTGCCCCGTGCCAAACGGGGTCTGCGCCAGCGTCATGATGCGGGCCGTCAACTCGTCCAGCTCCTGCTGCAGCGCGTCGGGCCGGTCCTCCAGGAACTCGTTGACGTGGCCGAGCTGGCGCTCGACCTTCCACATGGAATCGATCGCGCCCTGCGCCACGCCCAGCCCCATGCCGGTCTGCAGCAGGATGAAGGCGGCGCGGATGCGGCCGATGAAGGGGCGCACCGGGTCGGCGATCAGGTCGTTCGCGCCGACAAAATAGTCCGTCAGCCGTACCGCCCAGGTGTTGGTGCCTTCCATGGCCGAGAACGAGGGACAGTTGCGCAAGGCCGCGCCCGGCGCGTCGCAGCGCACCAGGAACATGATTTCCTGCTGTGGCGTGGCCGCCTCGGTGTCGTCGGCGCCTTCAATGCTGTCAATATCCGCAACAGCGCCAAAATAATGGTCGGGCCCCAGGTTGCTGACCCAGGGCAAGGTGCCGTTCACGCGGAAGCCGCCTTCAACCCGCCGTGCATGCAGCAAGAAAGTCTCGATGCCGGCAAAGGTCTTCATCGGGTTGGACATGCCGGTCGCGCCAAGGGTCTGGCCGTTGCCGTGCTGCGCCAGCAGCGCGCCCGTCAGTGCCGGGTTGCCCGACTGCTCCATGTACACGCCGCACACCGCGTGGCACCAGACCATGAAGCCGGTGGCGCCGCAGACGCGGGAGACCTCGGTCATCGCCTGTATCGCCAGCGCGTAGTCCGACGGGCGGCCCGGCTCGGCGATGTGGGCCTTGAGCGCGCCCAGTTCGCCGAGCCGCTGCAGGATGGACTTCGGGTAGACGCCGCGGCGGTCGATGTCGTCGGCCAACTCGGCCAGCGGCCCGTCGGCCAGCGACCGGACCGCCTGGATCAACGCCGCTTCGGCGGGCATCCCGGCGTTGGCGGCCATGTCAGCATCTGTTGGGGCGCGTTCGAGGACTTCCATGATCTCTCCGTATGGGGGTGGACGGGCTTCAGGCCATTCAGGCCAGCGCAATCTCGAACGGGATCGGGTTGCGCATGCTGTTGGCCACCGGGGAGTAGAAATTCGCATGCTGCACGATCCCGTCGAGCACCTCCCGGCTGGCATCGCCCTCGACCACCACCTTCACCCGGATCGTCTGAAAGCCCATCTCGGGCGCTTGCTTGAGCGCGCCGTCCGCACCCCAGGCGGCCGGGTTGCCGATGTCGCCTTCCAGAAAGATTTCCAGCCGGGACAGCCTGACCTTCTTCCAGGTGGCTACCGCCGTGATGCCCACGGCCAGGCAGCCGCCCAGGCCCGACAGCACAATCTCGCCGGGCGCCGGCGCGGTGTTTTCGCCGAACAGGTGCAGCGGCTCGTCCACCACCACGGGCTGGTGGTCGCCCACGTAGCTCAGCGAGCGGTACATGCCCTGCATCACGGTGCGGACCTTGTTGGTGCCACGCGAGGCCGGGTTGGCACGGCCCTTGGCGGCAAAGGCGGCCAGGCCCTCGCCGTCAATGGGTTTCAGAAAGGCCTTCACGGTGGTGGGTGCGGTGGGTTCGATGACAGTGGCCTCGGACATGGTGTTTCCTAAAAAAAATCAAAAGGTCAAAAAGGTCAGGAAAATTCAGCAATTCAGGCCGCCAGGGCCAGCGCCGGCGCCTTGGGCTTGATCACCGGCGCCCCGGTTTCGATCGGCAGCGAGTCGTCGCGCGACCACTCGTTCCAGGAGCCGAAGTACATGCGGACGTCCGAGAAGCCGGCCTGCTTGAGGGCCAGGAAGGTGTTGGACGCGCGCGCTCCCTTGAAGCAGTAGAGGTACACCGTGTCGTCGGTCGCGATGCCGGCGGTCGCGCATTCGGCCTGCACTTCCAGCGGCGACTTGAACACCGGGCCCTGCGCCGAAGGCTTCATGAAGCGGTACCACTCGATCCACCTGGCGCCCGGCAGCCGGCCCTTGCGCGGGGCGAAGTCCTTGCCGTAGGGCGAGGAGCTTTCGCCGGTCCACTCGTCGATGTCGCGCACGTCCAGCAGCACGGTGTCGGTGCCCAGCGCCGCGGCCACCTCGTCCTTGGTCAGCATCACGTCGGCCATGGCGAGCTTGGCCGGGAAGGTGGCGGCCGCCGGCGTGACCGGGTCGGTGCTGACGGGCAGGCCCCTGGCCTTCCACGCAGAAAAGCCGCCATTGAGCACCTTGATCTTCGGGTAGCCCAGCCAGGTCAGCAGGTAGTAGCCGCGGCAGGACTGGCCGTAGCCGCTGTTGAGCGCGTCTTCGTAAAACACGGCCGTCTCGTTGCCTGACAGGCCGATCGCGCCAAAGTGCTCGGCAAACGTGGACTGGAGAGCGGTCAGGCCTTCGGCCGTCGAGGTCGCCAGGAAGGTGAAGATCTCGCGCAGGTTGACGGCGCCGGGCAGGTGGCCGGCGGCATAGGTGTCAGCATCGCGGGTGTCGATGATGACTACCGGCTCGGTGCCCATCATGGCCGACAGTTGTTCGGGGGATACGAGGACGGGGGGAAGCGCGTTTTCGGTCGTCATGAAACTCTCCAGATGAGGTCACGGCACATGCCGTCCCTGTCCTTATTGCAACGGACATGCCAGCGTTTCCGCTTTCTGAAGGTTTGTGAAAAACAGGCGATAAGCCCAATAAAAACGAGAGTCTGATGCTATTGAATCAGTAGCATTCGGTGTTGGACGGGCCGACGCGACCTCGCACAATGTCTACAAATTGTCGACATTGTGCAGGCCCATCTTGCGCAGCCGGTAGGAGAACTGCCGCACCGTCAGCCCCAGGGCCTGCGCGGCGCGCGACTGGTTGCCGCCATGGGCCAGCAGCGCCTGCTGCAATTGCGCGGCCGAGTGCGACCGGGCGGGCTGGTACTCGCGCACGGCGGGAGCCGCCGCACCGGGTGGCGCGTGGGCTTGGCCGGCGGAGGCCAACGCGGGCGGGCGGGCCGCTGCTGCAGCATCCTCCTGTTCGGGCGGCAGAAAACGTTCCACCTCTGGCGCGGACACCATGGCGCTGTCGGTCAGCAGCACCAGCCGTTCGATCACGTTGCCCAGTTCGCGGATGTTGCCGGGCCAGGGGTGCTGCTCCAGCCGGGCCAGGGCCGCCGGCGACAGGCTCACGTTGCGCTGGTTGGCCTGGTTGATGCGGCTTAAAAAATGCACGGCCAGCGCGCGAATGTCCTGCGGACGCTCGCGCAGCGAGGGCAGCCGGATCGGAATCACATTGAGCCGGTAAAAGAGGTCGCGCCGGAAGCTGCCGCGCTGCACCTCCTGCGCCAGGTCGCGGTTGGTGGCCGCCACCACGCGCACTTCCACGCGGATTTCGCGCTTGCCGCCCAGCCGCACAATGGTGCCCTCCTGCAGCGTGCGCAGCAGCTTGGTCTGCATGGCCAGTGGCATTTCGCCAATCTCGTCGAGAAATATCGTGCCGCGGTCGGCCTGCTCGAACCAGCCGGCGCGGGCGTTCTGTGCGCCGGTGAAGGCGCCGCGCTCGTAGCCGAACAGTTCCGACTCGAACAAGGTGTCGGGAATCGCCGCGCAATTGACCTTGATGAAAGGCTGGTCGCGGCGCTGGCTGGACAGGTGCACCGCGCGCGCAAACAGCTCCTTGCCGGTGCCCGACTCGCCCAGCAGCAGCACGCTGGCGGTGGCCTCTGACACCCGTTCCAGTTCGCCAAGTGCCTGCAGCAGCGCCGGCGAGGTGCCGATGATGCCGTAGCGGGCGGCGGCGGTCTCCAGCGCGCGCGTCAGCAGCTGGTTTTTGGCCTGCAGCGCGCGGGTTTTTTCCGCCACCAGCGCCTGCAGCTGCAGCAGCTGGCCGGCCAGTGTCGCCAGGATTTTCAGCACCGCCACATCGTCGGCGAGCTGCCGGTCGCGGCTCCTGATGCGGTGGCAGGCCAGCACGCCGATCACCTCGCGGTTGACCTCGATCGGCAGCGCAATGAAGGCCACGGTGTCGGGCGGCAGCTGGGCCCGCGCCACCGAGCGCGCCAGAAACTGCGGCTCGGCATCGATGTCCTGCACGATGATGGGCTGCGCCGTGGCCAGCACCCGGCCGGTGATGCCTTCGCCCGGGCCGTAGCGGCCGCGCGCCATTTCCTCGCGCGTCAGGCCGTAGGCATAACGAATGGCCGATTGTGGCGCCGGCGCGCCGGCAGCCCGGGTCGCCGGTTTGCGATCAGCCAGGCCCTGCAACGCAATGTCGCCGACAAAATCGGCCAGCACAATGCGGCCCCGGTTCAGCCCCAGCAGTTCCGACATCAGGTGCAGCATTTCCCGCAGCACCACCTCGGGCGCCAGGCTTTTGCCGACCAGCCGCATGACCTCGCTCATCAGCAGCAGCTCCTGCGCGCGCCACTGGGGGTCTGCGGACGATTTGCTTGAAGGGGGCGGTGTGCGGGCAGAGGTGGCCATGACCGCAACCTAGCAATAAATCAGCCAGCGCGCCGCTGAGGGCCGGGGCCGATGCGAGGCTCAGGCGGGGGTGAACCGGTCAAAACCGAGCAGCGCGACCACGACGATGACCGCCGCCACGGGGCCGGCCAGCGGGTAGACGATGGACGCGAGGAGCGGCGCCACCATGAGCAGGTGTCGCAGGCCCCAGCTGTAGAGCAGCCCTGCGCGGCGCAGATAGACCACGCCGGTAGGCGTCCACCGGTGGCGCTCATCCGAGTCCACCGGCATGGAGCTGATGAAGCCGGCATGGTTGTAGTAGCGCACCGCCATCGCCGAGCAGACCAGGGAGGCAAACAGCACGGTCATCAGCACCAGTTCCAGCGCCAGCCGCGCCGTGAACTGCCCGAAGAGGGCTTCCCCGTCGGCCAGCGAGGCGTTCAGCGAGGGCGCGGCCAGCGTGGCCGCGCCCATCAGTCCGAGCGCCGCCGTTGACGCGGTCATCGTCGCCGACATCAGCGAATTGCGCAGGGTCTGCACCGCCAGAATTTCGGAGCCACGCTGCCGGGACAGGGCCGCTAGCCATTCCTCGCGCAGGTTCGCATGTGCCGAGCGCGCCAGTCGTGCCGGGTTGCGCCGCTGGACCAGCAGCAGCGCAGCCTCATAGACCAGCAGTATCGCAACGGTGATCAGGCTCGCCAGCCAGGTGGTGGTGCTCGTCATGATGCGGCGCTCACGCGGTGCGATGCGTTATCGTCTGCCGGCGCTTTTCCAGGATCTCGAACACCACCATGCCGGCGAGCATCGCGGCGACAAAAAGCAGCGCTTTGGACTCGCCCATGCCGAGGGCGACCAGGCCGGGGCCCGGGCAGAACCCTGCAATGCCCCAGCCCATGCCGAACAGCGCGCTGCCGACCACCAGCCGGCGGTCTATGTGGCTGGCGGTGGGCAGTTTCATTTCGGCGCCCAGCAGAGACCGGGTACGGTTTTTTGCCAACAGGAAGGCGACAGAGCCTACCGCGATGGCACCCGCCATGACCAGTGCCAGCGAGGGGTCCCACCGGCCCGCCAGGTCCAGGAAACCCAGTACCTTGGCCGGATTGGCCATGCCGGACACAATGAGTCCCAGGCCGAACACCAGGCCGGCGAGTAGTGATGTCAAGACAAACATGAATCTGCTCCTTAACTACGTAACTATTAACTATTGAAGAGGTGGCGCAGCACAAACACCGTCACGAAACCTGCGCCCATGAAGGTGGCTGTCGCCGCCAGCGACCGCAGCGAGAACCTTGACAGGCCGCAGACACCGTGGCCGCTGGTGCAGCCCGAACCGTAGCGGGTGCCTATGCCCACGAGCAGGCCCGCCGCGACCAGGGCGCCATAGCCGGCATCAATCTGCACGGCGGGCAGCACGGAGAACGCCGCGTACACCAGCGGAGCGCCAACCAGCCCCGCAATGAACGCGGCGCGCCAACCTACATCGCCCCGCGCGGGCTTCAACAGGCCGCCCAGAACACCGCTGATGCCCGCGACGCGCCCGTTGAGCAGCGCGAACATGGCGGCGGCCAGGCCGATCAGCATGCCGCCCAGCAGGGCGGACCAGGGGGTGAATGCATTCCAGTCGATGGACATCAGATTTCTCCTTCGGGGCTTTCGGGGTCTTGGGGGTTCTCGGGGCAATACAGGCGGTACAGCACCGCCAGGATTTCAAGCATGGCCGGATCGGCCACGCTGTAGTAAATGTTCTTGCCCTGCCGGCGTGTGTCGACGACGCCTTCATTGCGCAACACGCCGAGTTGTTGCGACAGCGTGGGCTGGCGGATGCTCAGCTCGTCTTCCAGCTCGCTGACGCAGCGCTCGCCCTGCGACAGCTGGCACAGGAGCAGCAGCCGGTCTTCATTGGCCAGCAGTTTCAGCACGCCGACTGCCTGCGCGGCCGCGCCGCGCAGCAACTCGGGATCGATGACGGGATGGGTGTGTTGCATGGCTCTGTCTGTTTGTCTGTGGGTTACTTGACAACATTATACAAACATATATATTATTAGCAAGTAGATTGTAATTAACCCACGGAGTCAGCCATGAGTGCTCGCATCACAGTCCAAGCTTTTTTTGACAGCCCCACCTGGACGGTCACTTACGTGGTGACGGACACCAGCACCCGACGCGCGGCCATCATCGACCCGGTGCTTGACTACGACTACAAGGCCGGACGCACCAGCACGACCTCGGCAGACCGGGTGCTGGCCTATGTCGCGGAGCAGCAGCTGCACATCGACTGGATCCTGGAAACCCACGCCCACGCCGACCACCTGTCGGCAGCGCGCTATCTAAAGGAGCATGTGGGTGGGCGCATCGCGATTGGCGAGAACATCCGGGCGGTCCAGTCGACCTTCAAGAAAGTCTTTAACCTGGAGCGCTCCTTCCTGCCCGACGGCAGCCAGTTCGACCATTTGTTCAAGGACGGCGAGACCTTCAGGATCGGGGACGTCGAAGCCACCGCGATGCTGGTTCCCGGCCATACCCCCGCGGACATGGCGTACCGGGTGGAGGATTCGGTCTTTGTCGGTGACACGCTGTTCATGCCCGATGTGGGCACGGCGCGGGCCGACTTTCCTGGCGGCGATGTGCATGCGCTGTATCGCTCCATCCGCACCCTGCTGGCCTTGCCGGCCGAGACCATGATGTATGTGTGCCACGACTACCCCCCCGCGTCGCGGGCGCCGCAATGGCAGACCACCGTGGGCGAGCAGCGCGCCCACAACATTCATGTGCACGACGGCATCTCCGAAGAGGCCTTCGTCGCCATGCGGACCGCCCGCGACGCTACGCTGGACATGCCCACCCTCATCCTTCCGTCCATCCAGGTCAACGTCCGCGCCGGCGACATGCCGCCGCCCGAGGACAATGGCATCCGGTATCTGAAGATCCCGGTCAACACGCTGGGCGCGCCAACCCGATAAAGGACATAAAGGACATCGTCAGCGCGCTCCGGCCCGGATGGGTTGGGCGTCTTTCTGAAAGAGGCAAACATGAACACACAGCATCACTGGGACCAGGTCTATCAACACAAGGCCGCCGACGCGGTCAGCTGGTTTCGCCCACATCTGGAGCGATCCCTGTCGCTGATCGAAAAAGCGGCGCCCGACCGCGCCATGTCCGTCATCGACGTCGGCGGTGGCGAGTCGACGCTGGTCGATGACTTGCTGGCGGCGGGCTACCGCGACGTCAGCGTGCTCGACATTTCACCGGCCGCCGTTGATGCCACCCGGCAACGGCTCGGCCCCGCCGGCCAGGCGGTGACGTGGTGGGTCGGCGACGTCACCCAGGTGGCCCTCCCCGCCGCGCGGTATGACGTATGGCACGACAGGGCGGTTTTCCACTTCCTGACCGACGCCGGGCAGCGGCAAGCCTATGTGCGGCAGGTGATGCGGGCGGTCAAGCCGGGAGGCCATGTCATCGTGGCCACGTTCGGGCCGGAGGGGCCGGCTCAGTGCAGCGGTCTGGATGTGGTTCGCTATGACGCGGAAGGGCTGCACGGGGAATTTGGCGCGGCCTTCCAGCTCGTCGAAAGCGCCACCGAAGTCCATGAAACCCCGTTTGGGACCACGCAGCAGTTCATCTATTGCTACTGCGTCAAGGCGCCCTGAGAAAAAATTCCCGCTGCGCTGCACGCAAGGCGCCTGGGTGATTCAGGACCACCGTCAGGCCGCCGGCCCCGCGCGCACCGGGTAGCCCGCCTCGCGCCAGCTCTTCATGCCGCCGTCAAGCGCAACCACGCGCTGAAAGCCCATGGTGCGCAGCGTGGCCGCGGCCAGCGTCGAGACACGGCCGAACTCGCAGCAGGTGACGATGCGGGCCGTCGGGTCGGGCAGCTCGCTGTCGACGCGCAGCTCCAGCTGGCCGCGCGGCAGCAGCCGCGCGCCGGGAATGTGCCCGGCCTCGTAGGCGTCACGTTCGCGTACATCGAGCACGATCAGACCGGCCGGTGCTGCCTCGACACGAGATCGCAACTCGGCCATGGACATGAAGGGCACGCAGGCGGCAGCCTCGGCCAGCATCTGCGCCACGGTCTTGCCACCGCTCATGTTGGTGCGCAGCGCTTCCGTGAGGTGGGTGGGCATGGACAGGTCGAGACTCTTCATCATCTCCACGAACGCCGCCCGGTCTGTCCGCTGCAGACGTGGGTTGGTGGCGATTTCATCGCCGATGGTCGAGTGGCTGCGGCCCTTGTAGTCGTGGGCCGGGTACACCAGCAGCGCCGGATCGAGCTTCAGGAGCCGCCCGAACAGGCTGTCGTACAGCGCTTCGGGATCGCCGGTGGGAAGGTCGGTGCGCCCGGTGCCACCGATGAGCAGCGTGTCGCCGGTGAAGACCCGGTCGTCGGCAACCAGGCACATCGAGTCCACGGTGTGCCCGGGCGTGTACAGCACCTGCAGCCGCAACTTGCCGAGCACGATCATCTCGCCGTCATCGACGCGCAGGTCCACGCCGGGCGCCGGGCTGGCCCGGTGCATGACGGTCATCGCGCCGAGCCGGTCGGCCAGCTGGCGCGCGGCCGAGAAGTGATCGGCGTGCGTGTGCGTGTCGATCACGAAGTGGATGCGCAGCGCGTCACGCGAGGCCAGCGCCAGGTAGCGGTCGACCTGGCTGACCTCGGGATCGATCACCGCCCCGGCGCAGGTGTCAGGGCAGCCCAACAGGTAGGACTGGCAACCCCCGGTGGCGACTTGTTCGAAAATCACGACGGCTGCTTGACGATGCGCAGGTAGGGCTTGGGCGCCTTCCAGCCCTGCGGGAACAGCGTCTTCGCATCGTCGTCGGACACCGAGCCGGCGATGATCACATCGTCGCCGTGCTTCCAGTTCACCGGTGTGGCGACCTTGTGCTTGGCCGTCATCTGCATCGAGTCGAGCACACGCAGGATCTCGTCGAAGTTGCGGCCGGTGGTCATCGGGTAGGTCATCATCAGCTTGATCTTCTTGTCGGGGCCAATGACAAAGACCGAGCGGACGGTCGCGTTGGTGGCCGCGGTGCGGCCCTCTGAGGTACCGGCTTCTTCCGCCGGCAGCATGTTGTAGAGCTTGGCAACCGCCAGGTCGGTGTCGCCGATCATCGGGTACTTCGGCAGATGGCCCTGGGTCTCTTCGATGTCGCGGGCCCAGCGCGTGTGGTTGTCCACCGGATCCACCGACAGGCCGATCAGCTTGCAGTTGCGGCGCGTGAACTCGGGCTCGATCTTCGCCATGTAGCCGAGCTCCGTCGTGCAGACGGGCGTGAAGTCCTTCGGATGCGAGAACAGGATCGCCCAGCCGTCCCCTATCCATTCGTGAAAGCGAACCGTGCCCTGAGTGGTCTCGGCTGTGAAGTCAGGGGCGGTGTCGTTGATGCGCAAAGACATGACTATTCCTTCAGCGCCTGTTGGTCGGCGGCAGCCCGCCCGGCGCTCTGGAGCAGAGCCACCTTGGAATATTAGCAGCTAGCCTGCTGCAGGTCGAGAGCGGGTATTTTTCAGTTCAGGCGTGCGCCTGAGCGAAGGCGAATCGACGCTGAAGCGGAAACTGAACAGCCGGCCCGAATGGCTGGATAAATTGCCTTGTGCGCGCGAAGGGCGGTGGCTCAGGCCAGGTGGACCACGATGGGAATCGCCAGCTCGTTTCCGACGACGACCCGGGCATACAGATAGTTGCTGCGGCCATGGTCACTCAGGGTGCCCATCTCCACGGATCCGTCGGCGTCACAGGGAAAGGCATACCCGCGCCCCCGGTTGAACAGACTGGTGAAGCGCAACTCGTAGCGGGACGCATTGACCGCGAATGGTAAGGACTGGTTCATGATGAGCTCTCGTCTTGACGCCGGGACGCATGCCGCAGTGGCGGTCTGCAAGCGTGACAGGGCTCAGGAGAAAGTCAATCCACTGCCGGAGTGGGCGCATAGCGCTGTCACCCGGAAGGTAAACGCCATCGACGAGGGGAAAGTCAATGGGCATGCGGCTTTCTTGAAGTTTGCGAGCGGTCAACTGCTGTTTCCAGGTTGAATGACCGTGATGCAGCGGAATCCCAATATGATTCCCGGATTGCAAACGGGCCTGAACATGGACACAACGCTCCCACCTGACTTTGAACACCAGATTGAAACGCTGCTGAGCCTGGCGGGTCGGCAAGCCCTATCAGACCCGACGCCGGTCGCGTTTACGCAATGGTTCAAGTTGGCGGTGCCGGTGGTGATGCCGGCCTTGCTGGAGCGGATACCGCCAGAGCCTGCGGAAATCGATCGATTTCTGCGATTTGCGGCCCTCAACCTGTTTGCCGAGCTGCCCATGCCAGGCCACGATTTGCAACCGGTGGGTCAACCCAAGCAGGCGCGCAATGACCCCTGTGCATGCGGGTCGGGGCAAAAATACAAGCATTGCTGCGGTGCCATGTCGATGCCGCCGCTGTTTGGCAATCTGAACCTGCTGCGCTATGTGCTGGATGCCTACCCCAAGTCACGTCTTGGCGAAGTTGCTGCCAGCAAGGCCAGCATTGATGCAGTGGCAGATACCGCTTACCAATGGCTCGATGGCGGTGATGCGGCCCGCGCCAGCGCGCTGCTGGAGCCCTATTTCTCAGGCTCAGGGCCCTTGACGGTCAGGGTGGCGCCGCTGTTCAACCTGCTGATGGACAGCTGGCTGGAGCTGGGCCGCAGCACCAAGCGCGAGCGGTTGATTGACACCATCCTGCAGCGTGGCGACCGACCCCTCAAAAGCGATGCGCTGCAGCGGCGCACCACCATGCTGGCCGACCGCGGTGACCACGCCGGTGCCTGGCGCACGTTCAAGCAGGCCAGCGAACTCAATCCCAATGACCCGGCGCTGAGTTTTCTGGAAGTCACCACGCTGCTGAGCGAAGGGCGGGTGAGCGAGGCCCAGTCGCGCGCCCAATGGTGGGCGGCCTTTCTGGCCAAGCAACGCGACCCGCAACTGGCCGACCTGGTGGATGGTTTGCGCGAGATGGCCAAAGACCCCCATGCCGGCATGATGGGCGTTGCCACATCGGCCAATGCAGACCTGCAGCGGCTGCATGATCTGTTCCTGGCAGCCCCGCCCCCTGCGGTGCGACACCGGTTTGACTTTTTCATGGAAGAAAGCGAGCACCGTGCCGCCCAAGCCGTGGCGTCCGAATTCGTCCCGGATGCTGAGTTGGTCAAGCTGGAGACGCGCTGGCGAAAAGTCTTCCCTCAGGCCAAGCCAAGTCTGACCGCCTTGCAAAACGACGCGGAGGAAGTCTGGGACAACGCGCCAGCGTGGCTAGCCCTGCTGCAAAAGCATCCTGCCTTGTGGTTCAGCTTTGACGTGCTGGACGATCTGGTCATGGCCGTGGACACGGTCCCTTGGGCCGGCGTCGAGCAACGGTTGCTGGTGCCCATGGCCGAACGGGCGGCCGAACAGCTGCGGCTCACGCTCGAATCCCAAGGCGGTGGTCCGGTGGAATGCCCGTGGGGCGTGCTGAGCCATCGCCCCATGCTGCGGCCCATTGCCCACCTGGCTTACATCTGCAACGATACCGGCAATTGGCAACGCTTCATGGAGCTGGCCCATTGGCTGGTGTTTGAACTCAACTCCAACGACAACCACGGGCTTCGCGATGATTTGTCGTGTGCCTATGTCAGGTTTGAGCGCTGGACCGACATGCTGGCCCTCAACGACCGGTACCCCGATGACATGCAGCCCGCGCTGGCGCTCAACGCCGTGCTGGCAACATTTGCCTCAGGGGACACCACAGCAGCCCAGAAGATGATCAGGCTGGCCGGGAAAGACCACCCTGTAGCCGTGAAGATGCTGCTGGACGCAGCACCCAAACCCGTCAAGCCCGATGGCGCTTACGGCATCGCCGTGGGCGGCAAGTACGAGGCCTGGCTGTATGTCAGCAAGATGCGTGAATTCTGGGACCGGCAGAAGGCGCTGGACTGGGCCCGCGAGGCATTGAAACCGGCGAAGGGCAAGCCGAAGATGCCACCTCCAGAGCAGCAGAGTCTGCTGTGAGAAACCATCTGACCTGGCAGTAAGTCAGGGGTATTTGATGGCGGGTTTCAAAACTGATTGCAGTCGGCGAGGTCCGGCAGCCTTCAGCGCGCAGTCGGCCAGAAGCGGCGGGGTCAGTTTCTTGCCGTTGTGGGGGAGTCCCAGTAAAGGGTTAGCCGGCATCGCGCTCACTTGGTAAAGCCTTTCAGATACTCGCTCCGCTTTCTGGCTTCTGCTTCGAGGCAAGCCGCAAGTCGATGCGGCGACCGATAGTTGCCCATGACTCTCTCTACTTCAAGTGTGCAGTGAGATTCTCGAAACTTGGCCCAAGTACGTTGGCTTAGTACTAGCGAATTCGTTCGGATACGGCCTTGCTGCTGAAGCATGGCGAGCAACTGCCTGTACTCGATGGCCATCTGTTGCTCGACTTCGGTAAGTGATTGCCGTTGCTCCGTTATCTTCGGTATCAAAGATGCTCTGCACTCTCGTTCGAACTCCGTTCTGTTGGAAACTGGAGTTGTTGCATTTTCTCCAAGCCACCAGCATTCGCCAAAAGCCACAGACTCTGCAGATTCCATGGTTGCTTCCACAGGTGGAACCTGCGCATAGGCAACTGCCGGCGGTAGCAAGAAGATCGAGAGCAGGATGGAACTGAGCTTGGGGTGCATGGGTTTATGCCGGCTAACGTAAAAGTAACCGGCGCCCACTCAAGGTGGGCCGCGTAGCGGCCGGACGCCACTGGGCGTCCGCGTTGACTGCCAAGTTAGGCAGCACTGTGGCCAGCTCCAAGTCCTTGCCCCCCGATTGGCATGGTCTCGAATCGCTCGCCGAACCCGGCAATGAGCGGCCTGCCGCGCGAAATTGCCTGTTGGACTGACGGCAGCGACAGAGAGGCCCGGTGGCTCTCCTTGCTATCCCACGCTTCAGTTACCCAGATGGCGTCCGGATCAGTTGGATCTTGAGCAACTATGTAGCTAAGGCACCCAGGCATGCCGCGGAGGCCCTCAAGCAGGATGGAAATTAGTGCATCGCGTTGCCCTGGGACAATCTTCATCTTGCCGATCAGACCGTACATGTTTGTTGCTGCTTTCGTTGAGGCGTAAGAAGGACCGACGATACCAATAGCAAATGCTCCTGCGGTTGCTGCAACTTCTCGACGAGTGATGACCATGGTCTGCTGCCTAACGAGGCTGTAAAAAAACTCGTTTTCCATGCACTCCATTCTGGTGGTGCGCCTTGCGCGGATCGAGTGTCGTGAATTGGAAGTTCATACCCACAGTGTGCCGCAATTTCAGCTCCTTCTGCCCCCGATGGAGGTTCAGAGCGTGGACGCTGCCCTATCGGTCCTTCCTCTGTCCCAGGTCCGTCTTCGCCAACTTCTCGATGTTGTGCACCATGCAGTACAGGTTCCACTGGGTGTTGACCTTGGCGCGCCCTCTGTGATTCAAACGGGTCAGTCGCTTGTTGTGCCGGATATTGGCAAACACCGGCTCCACCGTGCCAATGCGCTGGCTGTAGAGCTGCCTGCCCCGAGGTGAATCGATGGCCCGGCGCATGCGGGCACTGGGGTTGATCGGGTCTTTGGGTTTGGGCTCAAAGCGGGTCACTTGGCGGCCCCGTCCATCATTGGGTTTGAGCGCTCCCTTGAGGCACTGGCCACTGAGTTTGCAGGCGTTGCAATCCACCGCTTTGGCTGTGTATGTCTGGTAGTACAAACCAGTTGCTGTGGTGTGGATGCTGCGCGGGCTTGGCGCTTGGGCTCCAGTGTGTCATCTGCGCCGCGCTTGTCTTGGGCTTGGTGCAGGGCCATGATCTTGTCGGCTGCCTGCTCCAGTCGATCGGCCCGATGGTGCAATTCTTCATGGGTGCCGCTGCGCTCTTTGCTGGCGTTGGATGGGAGTTTGACGCCATCGATGGCAAACATGTCGCGTCCAATCAGGCCTTGCGCATCACAGGTCATCAGAACCTGGCTAAACAGGGGTTTGATCTGGGCGCTGAGGTTGGCCACGAATTTGGCGATGTGGGTATGGCTGGGTTGGCTACCTGCGCTGATGGCGATGAATTGGACGTTGCGCTGGCACGCTTGTTCAATCACCCGGCTGGAGATGAGGCCTTGGCTGTAGGCCAGCAGCACGATCTTGAGCATGACGCGGGGATCGTAGGCGCTGGCACCAACTGCGTCGTTCTTGAACTGGGCGTCCAGTGCGCTCAGGTCGAGTTCGTGATCGACCAGATAGTTCAGCGCAAAGGCAAAGCTGCCGGGGATGATTTGCTCAGACAAGACCACGGGTAGCAGCAGGCTGTTGTGGTCTTGGGGTTTGTAGCGAGCCATGGTTGCGATCTCCTTGGCCGGATGTATCGCAAACGTCGTGCCAGGAGTTTTTTTACAGCCTCAACGCCTCCGATCAGCGGCCGCGAAGAAACGGGCGCAAGCCCGCTTCGAAGCGGTCCGCTGAATCGGATGGTTGGGCCACTCGATCACCGCACTCACCGTCTGCCCGTGCGATCGAGAGCTTGAATCAAAATCTTTCCTGGTGTCCTCGCACAAGTCAGGGCCAGCGAGTTGAGGACTTACTTTGTCGCCTCGTCAGAGATGGCTTTAAGTGCGCCTTCGATATTTCCTACCGCCTCCTTATCGTGAGGCGCTCCGTGTCGCACATAGATCGTGCCGAAGAGATACTCGGCCGAGTTGTAACTCAAGAATACCTTCCCGTTCGCGTCTTCCCACACCAGCGCCTTAAGCGGAAGATCAATTGCGACGGTGGGGGTCTTGATGAAGACCGGGGTACCCGCGCGCGGATTGCCGAATACGATGACAGTCGAGCGCGGCATCTTCAGACCAACGGATTCGGCCCCCGCCGTATGGTCGAGGCGCGCGAAGACTATGAAACCGCGCTTCTTTACGGCGGCCTCAAATTTGTCCATTGTCGCGTCAACGGAATTCGCACTCGGACTTGTGATTAGCCCATCGGCGGCGAGTGATGGGAGGGAAGTGGCCCCAAGGAGCATGACGGAGGCAGAAACTACGATGTAGCGCAGTAAGATCATGACGATCCCCATGGTGAGGTGGAAAAGCGTACGGCGCGGCCAAGATGAATCCGCCAGCCATATTACGCCCAACGTTGGAGATGACCGGCGCACACGGGGCGAGTGCACGCAGTGCACGGACGCACTTGTGCGTCCGAGTCGATTGACCTGTTAGCCCTCACGGCGAACCTGAGGGACACGCTCCCACCACCGCCCGTGTGTCTGCAAATGCACATCTGTTTGCCACTCCTGATAGCCGAGAAGCGCGCCCTCTAAACGCTCGAACCCCTCATGCCACCCTGATTTTGAAGCGATGCTGCGCATCAATATGTATGCGTCAATGCGCCACACTTCTGCGGCAAGAGCATAGATCAAGACTCTAACGCCTCGATACGGGCTAGGAAGAGGATGCTCGGGAATCTCCGTGTACTCGCGCTGAATGATGCGACCACTTTGCACGTGGGGCAGGAACACGTCTTCGGGGAAAACCCAAGGATTCGGGTCTGCAGGGTATACATCTGAAAAGACGGACAGTGGCTTTGTCCCTGCCAACATGAGGCGTAACTCCCTCCTGGTGTGAATCTCATAGGGACTGTTGTGGTTGTCATCAACAGACTCAACCGCCACGTAGAAATCCTCGCGCTGGATTCCAAGATCAAAGGTTCTATTTAACCAATCTACATCCGAGTCATCCAAGAAATAAGAAACGGCGCCCGAGGACAGTGCGGACAAATCTATGCCCACGGCCTTTTCGAACGCCCCAACGTCTTCCACAACCAAGCGGACGGTGCGGAGCAATGAACGCGTGGCGCGCTCGTACAGATTTAATGCGACCGAGGTGGGAGGAATGGGAGCGTCGAGCACGCCAAGTGGGTCCATGGCACTGAGGGCTAACGTGAAGGTAACCGGCGCCCAAGGCCAGGTGCGCGCGCAGCGCGCGGACGCGCTTGGGCGTCCGAGTTGACCGACATGTTAAAGCTCATTCCTCATTCCTCACCCCTTCCATTCAATGCTTATGACGTAAGAGGAGTGGCGCTCCGGGAACATGCGTACATCGAAGGGGCCGGTGTACTTCCCCATCGAGTGGAGCTTGCCGCTATGAGATATGCCAACATGAAAATGTCCAGTCACGATGCGTTCGCAGCTTACTTCGACAAGTAGACCGGATGGAAGTTTTGCCACGAGCGGTCGCGCGAGACCGTAAAGCCCCTTAGTCAGGCTACTCTCAACCAACTCTGCGCCAACAAGGCGAGTAGAAATTCGGTCATGACTTCCCGGCGGAGGAGGATTGTCAATCCAGACTCCGACGGAACCACGCTGGTTTGTCATAGGCGCTCCCGTTGAACTCGCGGCGGCACGCCGCGACGCTATGCAAGCAGACCCAACCGCACTTAGTTCGAGAAGTCGACGGCGACGCATGAATGAGCTTTAACGAATAGCGTTTATCTGCCGCGAGGCGATGCATGAAAGAAGCGCTGGACTCATACGCGGCAGATAAACCTTGTTGGACTGAACCGCCCGGCGCGGCGGTTGAATGTTGATCTGATGGCCTATAGGGGTTTGTAATTTCCAGGCGGCCAAGCGGATCAAATTATGACTGAGCTTTGGATTGCCGTGCGCTGTGATTTATTGCCCGAATGCATCTTGCGTTGACGACGCCCTGATGGCAGGGGGGTGCTTGAGTCCATGGCGTAATGGGTTTTGAGCGATGGGCGCAAGCATCGCCACAACACGGCCTGAAGTGCCGTGTTCGTCTCTGGTTTTTCGGCTCCGCTCAATCACGGCGGCCCCCGGCTGGCTGGCATCGGCGCCCGCCCCGGTGCGGGCAAACGTCCCGAGGCGGGCAACCGGGCCACCACCCGCAAGCAAGACTGCTGGCAACACGGGCACTGCAACACATCGAGCTTGGCCACCCGTGCCATGAAGTCTTTCGCAGATTCGACCGCTTGCGGGTTGGTGGCGGGCATCTGCAGCGCCAGGCGTGCGGCATCCAGCTTGACGCCCTTGCACGCCGCAGCCAACACCCCGTAGTGCCGAATCCGCTTGATCCCCGTGGGCAGCACATGCAGCAGGAAGCGGCGCACAAACTCCGCACCCGGCAGGCGCATCAGGCGTTTGCCCCCTTTGTCGTCGGCACGCACCGTGAATGCCACCTCGTCGGGGGTAACGCTGCGAATGCGCTCGTTGCTGATGGCCGTGCGGTGCGTGTAGCGGCTCAGGTACTCCAGCACCTGGGCCGGGCCACCCAAGGGCGTCTTGGCATACACCACCCAGTCATGCTGATACAGCGCCCGGTGCCGTGCCCGCCAAGCTGCGTCTTGCCCTTGGGGGTCACGCTCGATGTTGCCATCACGGCGTGCCGCCGCCAGCGCCGCCATGAACTTACCGCGAAACACCCTGGACAGCGCCTGCACCGGGAACAGGAAGTCCGGCTTGCGCGCCGGTGTCTGCCATTGCCCATCCCGCGCGAGCGCCCCGCAGGCCATCACCGCGTGCACATGAATGTGGCGCTGCAAGTCCTGCGTCCAGGTGTGCAGCACCAGGCTGAAGGCCGGTGTTCCCTTGGCCGCTCCCATCCATCGGGGGCTGGCGGCGAACTCCGACAAGGTCTGCGCGGTGCAGGCGAACAAGGTGTCGATCACCCAGCGCGGATGCGTGCCGTACAAACTGTTCAGGCTGTGCGGCAAGGTGAAGACCAGGTGCGCATAGGGCACGGGCAGCACCTCGGCAAGACGGCCTTGCAGCCAGGCGTCCTTGGCGCGCGCGCCACACTGCGGGCAGTGGCGGTTGCGGCAGGAGTGGTATTGCCAGTGGCTGTGGCCGCAGGACTCGCAGGCCAGCTGCTGGCCGCCCAAGGCCGCCGTGCGGCAAGCCACGATGGCCCGCCAGGCCTTGGCCTGCGGGGTGGACAGGGTGTGATGCGCCAAGTACGCGGCGCCGTGGCGGCGCAGCACCTCAGCCACGCCATGGGCCAACGTGGCCATGCGGCTTCGGGGGATGAACCGGGGGATCGTCTACAGGCGCGGCAGGCCGGCCAGCAGATCCAGCGGGTCGATGCTCTTGGGTGGCCGGAACTGCGGGCTGATCAGGTGCAGGTAACGGCTGGTGGTGCTGATGTGGCGGTGGCCCAGCAGGCGGCTGATGGTGTACAGGTCCACGCCGCTTTCGAGCAGGTGGGTGGCGAAACAGTGGCGCAGGGTGTGGGTGCCACCGCTCTTGGTGATGCCGGCGCAGTGCCTGGCTGCCTGGTAGGCGCGTTGCAGGCTCTCGATGCCGACGCCGCGTTCGCCCGTGCCGTTGGCGAACAGCCATTTGCCTGGGTTGCGTTGCGGCGCGTAGGTTTGACAGTACAAGCGCAGCAGCGCCAGCAGGCTTGGGCTCAGGATGCTGTAGCGGTCGGCGCCGCCTTTGCCGGCGTTCACGCGCACGCACATGCGGTCGGCCGCGCTATCGATGTCGCTCACACGCAGGCGGCCGACTTCCGAGACGCGCAGGCCCGTGGCGTAGAGGGTTTGCAGCGCCATGCGGTAGGCCGGGTGGGCGCAGCAGGCAAACAGGCGGGCGATTTCTTCGCGGGCGAGCAGGTGAGGTTGTTTTTGCGGCACCTTGGCCATGGGTGGGCGCAGGTGCTCATCGCTCTTGCGCCCCAGGACGGTTTCAAACAGGAAGCGACTGGCGCTGGCGGCGTGGTTGACGCTGCTGTAGGAAAGCTTGCGGTCCTTGACCAGGTGCAGCAAGTAGGCCTCGACCTCCTGGGGGCTGAGCAGATCGGGGCTGCGGTGGTAGTGGCGCGCCATGCGCGAGACGGCTTCGGCGTAGCATTCCTGGGTGCGCTCGGCCAGGCCGCGTACGGTCATGGCGTCGAGCATGCGTTGGCGCAAGGGTGTCATGGCAAATCTCCTTCAATGCCGGGGAACATTCCCCAGCCCGAAGGCTTCGCCTGAACGACCCGGACCGCAACACCAGCCGCAATGCAAAACGCGGTGGCGGCCTGTGAGGACCAGCCACCGCGTCAGCGGTTTAGTTCAACGTGATGTAGATCGTCGGATATTCTGGGAATCCAGTTTATCCGACTGGATAAGCTGGAACGCCGGGTTGCAACTAACCCAGCCAAAGCCCTGTAACCCGCTTGACATCTTGTCTCTTGGCGAAAATACGGTGTTCTTATACATAGTTTTGATTCTATGAACTCTGTCGCCTATCTTCCCCAATCCAAGCGCCTGCTGGAGCAGGTGAGTGAGGTGCTACGTTACAAACACTATAGTCTGAAAACTGAGCAGGCTTACCTCTACTGGGTTCGCTTTTTCGTTCGCTGGCATGGGCGTGATGGGCAGATGCGGCACCCCCGTAGCATGGATGGTGCTGAGGTGACGCAGTTCCTGACGATGCTCGCCAACGAGCGCAGGGTGTCGGTGTGAACGCACAACCGCTAGACACGCTTGGCAGCATGGCTCCGTGACCGGTCGCTTCCGCTGCGCTGCCGTCGGCCACCGATCATCACCAACGTCAGGAATTGTCAATCCACGTCGCTAATGAACGGTTGCTTGCCATTATTTAAATTCAGGTTTGATTCGAAGCCCGGAAGCAGACAGCGGTCTACTACCGGTTCTGGCCGGCTGCAGCCTCAGCTCGTCTGCAACTAACGCCGCTTCCTGGATATTTTGACAACGCGCTTTTCAGCAATCCCTAATGCAGCACGAGCGAGTGCATCGGCTTCGCTGTTGCGATGGCGCGGTATCCACACCAGGTTTGCCTGGTCGAACGAATGGAGCAGTGCTCGCGCCTCATCAAACAAGGAGGCCAGCCGGGCTATCGGCTTTGCTGCGGCGCCGCCGACCTGTTCGACAACCACACTGTTGTCGCAGTGTATGAGAAGCGTGCCCGCACCACGTAGTTTCAGTTCCCGAAGCGTCGCCAGCAGCGCTCTTAGCTCCGCTTCATTGTTGCAGCCGTTCTCATGCGCCGCTTGCGAAAGAGTGTGGCGCGTGCCATCAGGCTCGGTAAACACTGCGCCAAGGCCGATACGACCGGGGTTGGGCACGGCGCTGCCGTCACAGTAGACAACCCAGGGGTTCATGTGCAAGGTTCGTTGTTGGCCGTAGCCGGCCTTCACCCGCGCATCAAGGCCTCAATCTCATCGGCCTTGACCGGCACGCCGCGCGTCATCAGCTCGCAGCCTTTGGCGGTGACCAGCGCATCGTCTTCAATGCGGATGCCGATGTTCCAGAACTCCTTGGGCACGCCCTTGGCGGGGCGCACATAAATGCCCGGCTCGATTGTCAGCACCATGCCGGGCTTGAGGACGCGCGAGGGCTTGCGCATCACGGTCTGGCCCAGCGCGTCTTTTTCTTCGCGTGGCTTGGCCGAAGGTTCGGTGTAATCGCCGCAGTCGTGCACGTCCATGCCCATCCAGTGGCCGGTGCGGTGCATGTAGAACTGGCGGTAGGCGCCCGACTCCAGCACGTCGTCGACCTTGCCGTGTTTGGCTTTGGGCAGCAGGCCGGTGTCGAGCATGCCTTCGACCAGCACCCGCGTCGCGGCCTCGTGTGGGTCCAGAAAGCGTTTGCCGGGTTTGGTGACGGCTACTGCGGCGTCCTGCGCGGCCACGACGATGTCATACAGCGTGCGCTGGGCCGAGGTGAACTGGCCGTCGGCCGGGAAGGTGCGCGTGATGTCGCTGGCGTAGCCGTCGAGTTCGCAACCGGCGTCAATCAGGCACAACTGGCCGGCTTTGAGCTCGGTGTCGCCCGCGCGGTAGTGCAGGATGCAGGCGTTGGCGCCGGCTGCGACGATGCTGCCGTAAGCCGGAAACTGCGAGCCCTGGCGGCGGAACTCGTGCAGCAGTTCGGCCTCCAGGTGGTATTCACGCAGGCCGCCGTTCACGCCATTGCGCAACATGGCCGCCGAGGTCTGCATGGCGCGCACATGGGCACCGGCCGAAATCTTGCCGGCACGCCGCAAGATCGCAATCTCGTGGCTGTCCTTCATCAGCCGCATTTCATCGAGCAGCTTGCACAGGTCGTGCTGGCTTTGCGGGCACTCGGCGCCAAAGCGCACGCGCGCACGCACGCTGTTCAGCCAGCCATCGACCCGGCTTTCCAGGCCCTTGTGCGTGGCAAACGGAAACCACACGGCCTTCTGGTTGGCCAGCAGCGCCGGCATTTTCTCGTCCAGCGTTTCGACGCTGAAGGCGGCATCCACCCCCAGGCCGGCCGGCGCGGCCTTGGGGCCCAGGCGAATGCCGTCCCAGATCTCGCGTTCCAGGTCCTTGGGCCGGCAAAACAGCGTGGTCTTCCCGGTCGCTTCAATCACCAGCCAGCTGTCGGGCTCGCTGAAGCCCGTCAGGTAATAAAAGTAGCTGTCGTGCCGGTACGGAAAGTCGCTGTCGCGGTTGCGCGGCACTTCGGGGGCGGTGGGCAGCAGGGCAATGCCGCCGCCGGCCGCTTTGAGGGCGCGGGCAATGGTGGCGCGGCGCTTCTGGTAAATGCTGGTGGTCATGGTGGTGTTGCTGGTCGGCGGGGTTGGTTGGGCTCGTGGAGTTACTCGTTGAGTTCAGTGAGGCGCTCTGGCGTTCCCACATCGGTCCATGGGCCTGAATATAGCGCCGCCGAGACGAGGCCGCGCCGCATGGCCTGGCGCAGCAGCGGCGCCAGTGCGGCCTTCTGACCGGCGGGCGTGTGGTTGAAAAGCGCCGGGCGATACAGGCCCAAGGTGCTGTACGTGAACTTTTCCGCGGCCTCGTCCAGCGCCAGGCCGTCGGCCGAGATGCCGAAGTCGCCCTGGGGGTGGTGCGGTGGATTCGGCACCAGGTAAAGATGGGCCAGTGAATCAGACGCGGCGAACGGTGCGGCGGCGGCGGGCGAAAACTCAAATCCGGGCATGTAGACATCGCCCGCCATCAGCCAGAACGGCGCATCGGCCAGCAGCGGCAGGGCGGTGGCAATGCCGCCGGCGGTTTCCAGCGCGCCGCCAAAGCGCGCGCCTTCGTGCGAGTAGCGGATGCGCAGGCCCCATGCGCGGCCATCGCCGAGCGCGGCGGGAAACTGCTCCTCCAGCCACGCGGTGTTGATCACCACGTCGGTCACCCCGGCGCGTGCCAGGTCCTCAAGATGCCAGACGATCAGTGGTTTGCTCTGCACCCTGAGCAAGGGCTTGGGGCAGGTGTCGGTCAGCGGGCGCATACGTTCGCCGCGACCGGCGGCCAGAATCAGGGCTTGGGTGGTCACTTGGGTGGTCATACAGGCTGCGATTATGGCCTTTTTAAGCAGAAAACCGGGCCGCAGCCAGCTTTATGCGGGCGTAACCAGCTATGGAATTGATAGCTGCTGCCGCTGCTGTGACTCCCGCCCCGACGCTGAAACACGGCCGGGGCCCGGGGGCGCGCCCGGTCGCCCGGCCTGCCTGCCGGTCGCATCCCGTAAAATCACGGGTTTTCCCGCGCTGGTTGGTTTTTCCGTAATGCCAAGCCAGTTGCCGGGCGCGACCTTCACCTACCCTGGACCTTACGTCAATGACTGCACTGGCTGACACCTCCCCATCCCTCATGGCCAATTCCATTCGTGCGCTGGCCATGGATGCCGTGCAGCAGGCCAACTCCGGCCACCCTGGCGCGCCCATGGGCATGGCCGATATCGCCGTTGCCTTGTGGGGCCGCCACCTGAAGCACAGCCCGCACAATCCGCAGTGGTTTGACCGCGACCGCTTCGTGCTGTCCAACGGCCACGGCTCCATGCTGCTCTATGCGCTGCTGCACCTGACCGGCTACAAGCTGCCGATGAGTGAGCTGAAAAACTTCCGCCAGCTGCACAGCAAAACCCCCGGCCACCCCGAGCACGGCTACACCCCCGGCGTGGAAACCACCACCGGCCCGCTGGGCCAGGGCCTGACCAATGCCGTGGGCATGGCGCTGGCCGAAAAGCTGCTCGCCAAGGAGTTCAACCGTGACGGCCACAGCGTGGTCGACCACCACACCTATGTTTTCATGGGCGATGGCTGCCTGATGGAAGGCATCAGCCATGAAGCTGCCGCCCTCGCCGGCGCCTGGAAGCTGGGCAAGCTGATTGCCTTGTACGACGACAACGGCATTTCGATTGACGGCCCGGTCACCCCCTGGTTCATCGACAACACGCCACTGCGCTTCGCCGCCTACGGCTGGAACGTGATCGGCCCCCTCGACGGGCACGACGCGCAAGCCGTGTCGGCCGCGATTGCTGAAGCAAAAGAGAGCACCGACAAGCCCACGCTGATCGTTTGCAAAACCCACATCGGCAAAGGCAGCCCCAACCGTGCCAACACCGCCAAGGCCCATGGCGAGCCACTGGGCGCCGAAGAAATCAAGCTCACGCGCGACGAACTGAACTGGCCGCACACCCCGTTCGAAGTTCCCAAGGAAAGCTACGACGCCTGGGACGCCAAGGCCGCCGGCCTGGCCGCAGAGGCGGCCTGGGACGTGAAATTTACCGCCTACAAGGCCGCCCACCCGGAGTTGGCCGCGGAATTCACGCGCCGCATGAAGGGCGAACTGCCCAAACGCTTTTCGCAGCTGGCCGTCGATACGGTGATTGGTGCGCACACCCGGGCCGAAACCGTGGCGTCGCGCAAGGCCTCGCAGATTGCGCTGGAGTCCTTCACCGCCGGCCTGCCCGAGATGCTGGGCGGCTCGGCCGACCTGACCGGCTCCAACCTCACCAACACCAAGTCAACGCCCAACCTGCGCTTTGACCCGAACGGCGAGGTGGTGCAGACCGAAGCGGCCAACGGCAGCCTGGTCGGTGGCCGTCACATCAACTACGGCGTGCGCGAGTTCGGCATGGCCGCCATCATGAACGGCGTGGCGCTGCATGGCGGGTTCATCCCTTACGGCGGCACCTTCCTGACCTTCAGCGACTACAGCCGCAACGCCATCCGCATGGCCGCGCTGATGAAGCTGCGCGTGGTGCACGTGTTCACGCACGACTCCATCGGCCTGGGCGAAGACGGCCCGACGCACCAGTCGATCGAGCACGCCGCCAGCCTGCGCCTGATTCCCAATCTCGACGTCTGGCGTCCGGGTGACACGGCTGAAACCGCCGTGGCCTGGGCCGTGGCGCTGCAAAACAAAAACAAGCCCACCGCCTTGTTGCTGAGCCGCCAGAACCTGCCGTACGCGCCGAAGAACGACCTTGGCGAGATCAGCAAGGGTGCTTACGTGCTGGCCGAGCCCGCCGAAGTGGGGCTGAACAAAAAAGCCCAGGCCGTCATCATTGCCACCGGCTCCGAAGTGCAGCTGGCGCTCAAGGCGCAGGAGCTGCTGGCCGGCAAAAAGATCGCGGTTCGCGTGGTTTCCATGCCCAGTACCACCACGTTTGACAAGCAAAGCACCGCGTACAAGACGTCCGTGCTGCCGGCCGGCATTCCGCGCATTGCGGTCGAGATGGGCGTGACCGACGGCTGGTGGAAATACGGCTGCGCCGCCGTGGTCGGCATCGACACCTACGGCGAGTCGGCGCCCGCGGCGGCGCTGTTCAAGCACTTTGGCTTCACGCCCGAGAACGTGGCCGACACCGTGCGCAAGGTGTTGAAGAAATAAACCGGTTGTGAAAATAGCTGTTCGGGCTGAGCTTGTCGAAGCCTCTCTGCGCCAGTGCGGAAAACCCTTCGACGGGCTCAGGGCGAACGGATGATGTAAGTTAACTTCAGGAGAGACAGTCATGACGATCAAAGTAGGCATCAATGGTTTCGGCCGCATCGGCCGCAATGTGTTCCGTTCGGCGGTGCAGAGCTTCAGCGACATTGAAATCGTGGGCATCAACGATTTGCTCGAGCCCGAGTACCTGGCTTACATGCTGCAGTACGACTCGGTGCATGGCCGCTTCAAGGGCGAGGTATCGGTCGACGGCAACACGCTGATCGTCAACGGCAAGAAAATCCGCCTCACGCAGGAGCGTGATCCTGCCAACCTGAAATGGAATGACGTCGGCGCGCAGGTCGTGATCGAATCCACCGGCCTCTTCCTCGACAAGACCTCGGCTGAAAAACACCTGGCCGCCGGCGCCAAAAAGGTCATCATTTCCGCCCCCTCGAAAGACGACACCCCCATGTTCGTCTTCGGCGTGAATGACAAGACCTACAAGGGCGAAGCCGTCATCTCCAACGCCAGCTGCACCACCAACTGCCTGGCGCCCGTCGCCAAGGTGCTCAACGACAAATGGGGCATCAAGCGCGGCCTGATGACCACCGTGCACGCAGCGACTGCCACGCAGAAGACCGTGGACGGCCCGAGCAACAAGGACTGGCGCGGCGGCCGCGGCATCCTGGAAAACATCATCCCGTCGTCCACCGGTGCCGCCAAGGCCGTGGGTGTGGTGATTCCCGAGCTCAACAAAAAGCTCACCGGCATGTCCTTCCGTGTCCCCACCTCCGACGTCTCGGTGGTGGACCTGACCTGCGAGCTGAGCAAGGAAGCCACGCTGAAGGAAATCTGCGCCGAGATGAAAGCGCAAAGCGAAGGTGCGCTCAAGGGCGTGCTCGGCTACACCGAAGACAAGGTGGTGGCCACCGACTTCCGCGGCGATGCCCGCACGTCGATTTTCGACGCCGATGCCAGCATTGCGCTCGACAGCACCTTCATCAAGGTCGTGGCCTGGTATGACAACGAATGGGGCTACTCGAACAAGTGCCTGGAGATGGTGCGGGTGGTGGCGGGGTAATTCGCTTTCGCTCTCCATAAAAAACGTGCCTTCGGGCGCGTTTTTTTATGGGTGGCGGTTGCGCGATCCCAAATTATTCACGGGCAAGTTCTAGTACTTCGACACAGAGGTATCGGAACACAATGAAAGCGATGGATTCGGGCCCAGGCCCAGGCCCAGGCCAAGGCGCAAACCGCAGACATAGCCGTAGCTATGGCGAGGATTTGCAACGACGGCATGGGCTCGAAGGCGCGCTTTCATGTTTCGATATTTCTGGGTCGGAGTACTAAGTACTCAGGGGTGAATCGACCGTTCCCCACAAGCTGTCGTCGAGCACCCGCTGCAGGACCCTGATCAGCTCCTCGTTGGAGGTATCTGCTTTTACCAGCACCGCTTCTACGCGCTGGCTTTCCATCATGTTCAGCTTGCTGGCAGAGAACACGACGACCGGCGGTGCGGGGTCCAGCGCTTCGATGGTGCTTAGCAGTTCCCAGCCCGAACCGTCTTTGAGCGTCAGGTCGAGCAGTACCAGATCGTAATGATGGCTGGCCAGCTGGTCCCGCGCTTCCTGCAGGGTACAGGCGAATTCAAAGGTTGCGAAGTTCTGGGCAATGGCAGCGGCAATGCGCTGGATGTCCAGGTCGTCCTCGACGTGCAGAATGCGCGGCTTGCCTTCCGCCATGTTGTCAATGGCGCGGTGCAAACTGAGGATCAGCAGGTTTTCGTCGATAGGTTTCTCGAGCCAGGTCGAAACCGCCAGCGGTTGGCTGTTGAATTCGAGTTCACCTTCTCTGGCATTGGCCGAAACCACCACAATGGCCAGGTCCCGCGTGCGGCTGTCGCGGCGCAGCGCACGGATCAGGCTGACGCCGTCCTGGTCGGGCAGGTTCAGGTCGACCGTCATGGCGGCGTAGGGCCGGCGCGCCACCTGTTCCAGCGCCTGCGCAGCACTGTGCACCATGTCCGAATCAAAGCCGCCTTTTTCAAGCATCAGGTTGAGCAGGCGCGCGATGTCGGGGTCATCTTCGCAAATCAGGATACGGGGCCGCGGCGCGGCGCTGTCCCGGTCTTCAACCGGCAGCGGGCTCGCTTCGGGCAGTTCAAAGTGGAAAACGGTCCCCACACCGGCCTTGGTGGTAAACCCCATGCTGCCGCCCATCTGCTCCACGATGGCGCGCGAGATATTCAGGCCCAGGCCCGTGCCACCCTTTTGCCGGGTGTCCGATGTGTCGGCTTGCGAGAATTTCTGGAAGATGCGTTTGCGAAATTCTTCAAGGATGCCGGGGCCGCTGTCGGCCACTTCAACCCGGACCCGCCCGCCGCTGCGCAGCAGCCTGATATGTACGCAGGACGCCGGCGGTGAAAATTTCACGGCATTGGACAGCAGGTTGGTGACGACCTGGGTGAGCCGGTCGCTGTCGACGCTGACCCTCACCGCGTCTGCCGGGGCATCGAGGGCCAGCTTGACGTTGTGCTGGCCTGCAAAGCCTTCATTGGCCGCCAGGGCCTGCGCCAGCAGGGGCTGCAGTTCCACCTGCTGCAGCTCAAAGTGCATCTTGCCCGACTCGATTTTTTCGCTGTCAAGAATGTCGTTGATGAGCCTGATCAGGCGCTCGCAGTTGTTGCTGGCAATGCCAACCAGGCTCTTGGCCATGGCCGGCAGCTCTCCGGCAACACCACCGGCAATCAGGCCCAGCGAGCCGCGGATGGAGGTCAGCGGCGTGCGCAGCTCATGGCTGACGGTAGAGACAAATTCACTCTTCATGCGGTCGATGCGTCTGAGCTCGGTCACATCGGTGCCCAGCGAGAAAAGTCCAACCACCTTGCCTTCATCCTGGTCTTCGCCATAGCGCGGAAAGTACTGCATGATGTAGTCGCGCAGCTGGCCATCCGCAGTTTTCTGCACGCGGTCATACTGCACCGCGTAACCCGACAAGGCTTCTTCAATCTTGCCGCGCTCTTTTTCGTAAAGCGCATCACCCATCATCTCGCGCATGGTCTTGCCGTGGATCTGATCGCGCTTCAGGCCAAAGCCTTCTTCATAGGCCAGGTTGTGAAACTGAAAGCGCTGTTCAGCGTCGACGTAGGCAATCAAGGCCGGCACGGTGTCCGTGATCTGGCGCAACTGCGATTCGCTGGCGCGCAATGCCCTGGCCCGCTCCTTGACGGCGTTCTCCAGGCCGCCCATCTGCAGCGTCGCCTGCCGCGTCAGTTCCCATTTGGCGGTCAGCGTCCTGGCCAGCTGGCTGACCTCGATCATGTCGAACGGCTTCTTGATGATGAGCAGGCGGTCCTGCGCGTCCAGTCGCGCCAGCACTTCCTCCCAGGGGTAGTCGGAGTAGGCCGTGCAGATCACGATCTGCACCTGTGGGTCGATGCGCCAGAGCCGCGCTATCGTCTCCACGCCGTCCAGGCCCGGGGGCATGCGCATGTCCACGAAGGCCATGGCATAAGGACGGCCGGCCTGAACGGCGGCCTCGACCCTGGCCACCCCTTCGAGCCCCTGGTAGGCCGAGTCCAGTTCGAAGCCCTCACCGGACGGCGAAGCGGCCTGGCCAAACAGGGCCGCTTCGGCATCGTCCAGATCGCGCGCCCCCGGCTTGGCCGCGAGGATCTTGCGGAAGTCCTCGTGGATCGAGGGCATGTCGTCGACCAGCAAAATGTGCCGGTTCTGCTGCGGGGTCATGGCGCGCTCCTGTTTTCTTGTGGTTCGGTGTGGCTTTCACGGGTCGGGCCTTGCCGGGAGGCCGAAGGGAGCGTGAAGTAAAACGTGGCACCTTCGTCAGGTCTGGAATCGGCCCAGACCCGGCCGCCGTGCCGGCCGACAATCCGGCTCACGGTGACCAGTCCCGCGCCGGTTCCGGGAAACTCATGGACCGCGTGGAGCCGCTGGAAGGTGCCGAACAGCTTGCCGGCATAAGCCATGTCGAAACCGCAACCGTTGTCTCGCACGAAGAACACCGCCTCGCCGTCGGCGCCGTCCAGCCTGCCGACCTCGATCTCGGCATGGCTCCGCAGGGACGAGAACTTCCATGCGTTGTCCAGCAGGTGCTGCATCGCGGTTCGGATCAGGCGTCGGTCGCCGTGGACCCACAAGCCATCCTGAACGGTGATGGACGCCTCGCGCGGCGGACCAACGTTGCGGTATTCGCCCAGGAGCTGGCGCGAGATGGCGCTCAGATCGACTGGCTCCATGTGCAGCTCGACACGCGATGCCTGGGCCAGGGACAACAGGGCTTCGATCAGTTGCGACCCCACCACGGCACTGGCCTGAATTCTGGACAGGTAGTGCAGCACCGTCTCGCTGGCATGGCCGTCCAGTTCCCTGGCCAGCAGATTGCTGAACGCATTCATGATGCTCAGCGGCGTGCGCAGGTCATGCGATACGGCGTACGCAAACGCCTCAAGCTCCTTGTTGGATTGGCGCAGGGCCGCTTCGGTTGCCGTGAGCTCCCGCACGGCCTCTTCCAGGCTGTTCATCTGCAACGCCGCCTGGCGCGCCAGGTCCCATTTGGCGGTCAGCGTCCTGGCCAGCTGGCTGACCTCGATCATGTCGAACGGCTTTTTGACGATGAGCAGGCGATCCTGCACGTCCAGCCGCGCCAGCACTTCCTCCCAGGGGTAGTCGGAATAGGCCGTGCAGATCACGACCTGCACCCGCGGGTCGATGCGCCAGAGCCGCTCTACCGTCTCCACGCCGTCCCAGCCCGGGGGCATGCGCATGTCCACAAAGGCCATGGCATAAGGACGGCCGGCTTGAACGGAGGCTTCGACCCTGGCCACGCCTTCCTGCCCCTGGTAGGCCGAGTCCAGTTCGAAGCCGTCACCGGACGGCGCTGCGGCCTGGCCAAACAGGGCCGCTTCGGCATCGTCCAGATCGCGCGCCGCCGGCCTGGCCGCGAGGATCTTGCGGAAGTCCTCATGGATGGAGGGCATGTCATCGACCAGCAAAATGCGCCGGTTCTGCTGCGGGTTCATGGCTGGTCCTGCGCAGCGTTGATCGGAAGTTCGAGTGTGAAGGTCGCGCCCTGGCCGATCCCGTCGCTGTGGGTCGTGAGGGTGCCACCCATCTCCGCGGCCGCCAGTGCGCAGCTGTGCAACCCGAAGCCGTGGCCGTCCTTTTTGGTGGTGAAGCCGTGGGAAAAGATTCGCGCCAGGTTTTCGGGCGGTATGCCCACACCGTTGTCACTGACCGCGATTCGAATGTGATCATTGTCACGGGTCGTATGGATGCCCAATTTTTTCTCGTGGCGGCCTGAAACTTCACAGGATTGTTTGGCATTGCGAACCAGGTTGACCAGGATTTGCAGCACCTTGTGTTTTTCCACCCTGACAGGCGGCACGGCCTTGAAATCCCTGATGACTTCAATGTCGTGCTGCGCCGCCCCGCTCAGGTTCATCCGCAAGGCGTCTTCCACCAACTCGGGCACATTGACGGCTTCCGTCGCGCCGGGCGTTTTGGCCAGCCCCTGCTGCCTCGCCACAACCTCCTTGATGTGCTCGAGGTTCTTTTGCAGTTGCGCCAGTTCCCTGAGCGCGCCGGCTTGCTCTTCGGCCAGTTGCCCGGCCAGTTGCGCCAGGTAAACCGGCACCTGCCTGCCTTTGGGGTTGTTGGTGAAGAAGTCGCCAAAATCGTTCTCGTGCTCCCGCAGCAGCGCGACCACTTTGGACAAATTGCCTGCCTTCGATTTTCTGAGGCTGTCAGCCACGCAAAAAGACGCGACATTGGCGCTGTTGAGCACATTGCCGATGTCGTGCAGGATTCCGGTGGCGAATTCCGCCATGTCGGCCTTGAGGGATGCTGCCAGCAGTTGAGCGTGGGCCTGCTCCAGCTCAAGCGCCGCCTGCCTGCGTGCGGTGATGTCCTGAAGCGCCCCTTGCACCCGCGTGATCGTGCCGGCGGCATTGCGTTCGGCCTCGCCGATGGCGCGAACCCAGACATGCCGTCCTTTGGCGGTGATGAGTTCCGCTTCGAGATCGAAGGGCGTGCCCTCCCGGACGCAGGCCTCATAGGCTTTGCGGAGGGGCTCACGCGACTGCGGGGCGTAGGAACTCAGGGCCTGCTCAAATTCAGGCACGGTGCCGGGTGCCACGTCGTGGATGGCGCACATCTCATCCGACCAGGTGATGCGGACTTCCGGCAGGTCAACGGTCCAGCCGCCCAGCCGGGCGGTGCGGCCGGCGATATGTAGCAGGGCTTCGCTCTGGCGAAGGTTTTCCTCCGCGGCCCTGCGCTCTATCGTCGCCCAGCAACGTTCGACGACTTCCTGAACGATGGCGACTTCGCCCGGGGTCCAGTCGCGCGGTGTCGTCTGATGCACGGCCATCATGGCGCGAAGAATGCCATCCTTGACCAGCGGGCAGGTGATGATCGCCTGGATGCCGATGGCATTGAACATCTCTGCGCCATCGCCCGGCAAAAGCTCCGTCTCCACATTGCGAATGACCAGTGTCTGCCCGCTTTGGAGCTTGGCCACGGGCCGCGCACCAAAGAGCGAAAGCTGGTAATTGCCCACGGTGCTCATGCAGCCGTCGGTGTAGTCGTGCAGGATGGCGAACTGTTCGCCGTCCTTTTCCACGTCTGCGTAGGCGCAGCGGGAGGCGCCCAGGTGCTCGCCCAGCATGCGCGCCGTCACTGCCATGATCTGCTCCGGATCGGCCAGCGCGCGCGTCGCTTTGGCCAGATCGTTCAGAAAGCGAAAGTGTTCTTCGCTCTCGCGCAGGGCGCGCTCCGTCCGCATGCGCTCGGTGATGTCAAGGACGACGCCCTGGCTGCCAATGATGGCCTGGTCAGGCCCAAACACCGCCGATTTGACAACCTGCCAGTGCTGCGGCTGGCCGTCCGGGCCGGTGTAGGTTTCCTCCAGTGCGACCGGCTGCCCGCTTCGCATGATCTGCTCGTGGTGCATCGTCCCCTGGACGGCCAGCTCGGAGCGCCACATGCTTGTCGCGTTCTGTGATTCGCGCACGCAAATCTCCGGCGCGGTCCAGCCCAGAATCTGATCCGCCGGCATGTGTTTGAGCTCGCAAAACCGGGGGTTGACGAAAACGTAACGCCCGGCGGCGTCCTTGCGGAAAATCCCGACCGGCAGTTGCACGACCAGCGAGTGATAGAGCGCCTGCGACACCAGCAACGCTTCTTCGGCGTGGTCGCGCTCGGCGACCCGCTCCGCGAGATCGTCGTGGGACTGCTGCAAAGCGGCATTCCTTTGTTGAATTTGGGCGAGCATTTCGTTGAACCCGTCCGTGAGCTGGCCAAGCTCATCGCGGCTGCTTCGTTGCGCGCGGAGCGAATAGTCTTTCTCGGCCGAAATTCTGGCTACCGTCTGCGTCAGGTGATGAATGGACCGGGTGATGCGCCTGGCAAGCAGATGGCTCGCCAGCATGAGTCCCAGGAACACGCTGAGGGCCACCCCTAGCGCGTAACGCTGTTCATCGAGAAGGACGGCAGCATGGGAGGTCTTGTATTGCTCAAAGTCGTTGGCGGTCGATGCCACGAGCCCGTCGATCAAGTCGGTCGGCACGCGATCCATCCCGCGAACCAGGCGATCCGCCGACTGAAAATCCAGTCTTCCGCTTTGCTCGAAGACCCCCAGGGCGTTTCGATAGCGGCGGCCAAGTTCTTCATGCGCTTTCAAAAATTCGACCTCCCTGGCGCGGAGGGCGGGTTGGGTGAGCATGCCTGTCAAGGCTTTCCCGTTTTCCTGAACCAGGCGTTCCTGCTCCAAAAACAATCGACGGTTGCTCTCGAAATCCTCCGGGCGATGGCCTCTTAGCAGGATGTTTTTCCATTCTTGCAGCTGCTTTCTGAAATTCACCTGCTGGACTCTCGCCAACTCCGTCCGGCGCATGTACGAGGCAAGAACCTCACGGTCGCGATTGACATTCACCTGCATCCACGACAGAAGAACCAGCGTGGCGATCAGCGCAAACACAAGGCAAAACCCAGTCAGCGCGGCGACTTTGGCTCTGATGCCAAATCCGTTCATGGACGCGTCAAGCCGCGAGAATCGGCCTTTCTCTGCGAGCCCGGTTTTCCGGACCGCAGGGGCGGGGCCGATGGGGGACTCCGGCGGGCGCTGCTCTTTCATGACTCGGCCTGCACTGCGTCGATCGGCAGTACCAGCGTGAAGGTCGCGCCCTTGCCGGGGCCGTCGCTGAGGGCCGTGAGGGCGCCGCCCATCTGCCTGGCCGCCAGCGCGCAGCTGTGCAGCCCGAAGCCGTGGCCTGCCTTGCGGGTGGTGAATCCGTGCGCGAAGATCCGCGTCAGGTTCTCCTCCATGATGCCCTCGCCCTCATCCCTGACGGATACCCGCAAACTGGAGCCGGCGGCGACGTCCACACGCAGTGTGATCCGGTGCGATCCACCCGTCATGCCCGCCATGGCATTCTTGGCGTTGCTGATCAGGTTCACCAGGATCTGCAGCACGCGCGCCCGGTCGAGCCGTACCACCGGTACCTGCGCAAACTCCTTGACCACGGTCACCTGATGGCGCGCGAGTGCTCCGCCATTCATGCGCAGGGCATCCTCCACCAGATCGCATATCTGGACCGGCACGATGATGCTGGACACCCCTGCGTAGGATTGCTGGGTGGCCACCACGTCCTTGATGTGATCGATGCTTCGGGTGAGGTGCCCCAGTTCCTTAAGCATGTCTTGCTGCTCCTGCGTCAGGGCTCGCGCAATCCCGCTCAGGTAGTCGGGCAGCATCTTGCCCTTGTCGTCACGGGTCAGAAAATCGCCCAGGTCCGCCGCGTGCTCGTTCATTAATTGCACGGCCCGCGTCAAACCATGGGTCCTGGAGGTGCGCAGCGTGCTGCCGACCAGGTCGGCGGAGACGTTGACGCTGTTGAGGATGTTGCCCACGTTGTGCAGCACGTTGGTGGCCATCTCCGCCATGCCGGCCTGGCGCGCCGTGGCGACCAGTTCACTTTGCGTCTGGTGCAGTTCCTGAACCCGTTGCTCCAGATTTTCATTGGCGTCCTGGAGTTCCTCGTTGACGCGGTTGATCACGGCGTGACTGCGCACCAGGCGGATCGCCGCATACAGCAGCAGCGCCACCATCACCGCCGAGAAAATCAGCAGGTACCCACGATACTGCCCGCTCTGTATCGTGGCGCGTTGCTGTTCAGCGCTCAACGTGTTGTTGAGCTCATCGATACGGGTTGCCGTCGGCACGACAGTAATACTGCCGAGAAGTTGATTGACGACCTTTTGCTCGCGCAGGATGGTGCGGACATGCGCGCCGAAAATTTCCAGCCTCTCCCTGACATCCGATGGAAGAACATGCAAACCGGCTTCAAGCTGGCTCAACTCAGCCTGGATTTCAGAACCCTTGTCATCCGATGCGCTCTGGCTATACAGCAGGCTGGCGAGCAGCAGCTTGTTCACGCTGATCAAGGCGCGTCTGGCTGCCGACTGCGCGCTTTCACTGGTTTGCCCGACCGACTGTTCGACGTCCGTTGCCGCAGTCGGCAAGAAGGCCAGCGAGTTACGCAGAACCGCGTTGTTCGATTTGAACTGTTCGATCAGGACGGATTTTTCCTGGATGGCGCGGAACAGCGCCGCATGGCCCTCTGCCAACGCAGCGGCGTCGGCGTGTTTTTGGGTCCCCATGTCCGCCTTGAGTTTCTCCAGCAGCCGGTTCAATTCGATCAGGGAGTCGGCCAGGGGATCGTAGTGCGTGTTGATGCCGACCTTGGACTTCATAACGTCCAGTTCCCATTCGGCATCCAGTTGCTTGAGATGCCTTAGCAGGACGACATTCTCAAAGTAATCGGGTCCACCAAAGCTTTGCGTTTTGTCATAGAGGAAAACCAGAACAGACATCAGGATGGCGGTTGCAGCCGCCATCGGTAACCAGGTCAATCGATGGGACACTCTCACGGCTTTGTGCCCAGTTCACCGGTCAGCGTGCCCAGAAACCTGACGATCGATTCCTTGTCCTCGCTGGAGGCGACACGGCCGAGCTGGTACCTGAACATGATGTCAACGGCATCTTCCAGCGTCTTCGCCGAGGCATCGTGAAAGTAGGGCGCGGTCAGCGCGACGTTGCGCAGGCTGGGCACCTTGAAGACATATTTGTCGCTTTCCACCTTGGTGACGAGATAGCGGCCAAGATCGGCCTGCGTCGGATTGCCGCGCTTCTCGAAGTAGTTGCCCATGACGCCAAACTTCTGAAACATGTTGCCGCCCACATTCACGCCCTGGTGGCAGGCGACGCATCCATACTGCTTGAACTTTGCGTATCCGGCTTTCTCGGTGGCGGAAATGGCGTTGGCGTCACCACGCAGAAATTTGTCAAAGCGCGAATTTGGCGTGATCAGGGTTCGCTCGAAAGTCGCGATGGCGTTCTGGATATTCGCTTTGGTGACCCCGTCTTTGTAGGCAGCCGCAAATGCGCTCTTGTACCCGGCGTCCTGCGACACTTTCTGGACGACTTCTTCCCATTTTGAACCCATCTCCACCGGGCTCTGCATGACGTGATCAATTTGTGCTTCCAGCGAGTCGGCACGGCCGTTCCAGAACTGCTTGAAATTGAGCGCGGCATTGAGCACGGTCGGGGTGTTGATGTCGGTCAGCCCATCATTCAGTCCCATGGAACGCGCGCGACCATCGACACCGCCCTTGCCCAGATCGTGGCAGCTGGCGCAAGACACACGGCCATTGCCGGACAGGCGCGCATCGCGAAACAGCAGGCGCCCGATGTCGGCGCGAGCCGGATCCTGCTTCAGGGTCGGCGGAATCGGCTGGATCGGCTCATCGAGCAAGGCCGCAGTGGCGGGTTGGGATGCCCAGACGACCATGACGATCACGAGCTTCAACATGCTCGATGTCGTTGTTTGCATGGTTGTACGGACCGCAGACATGGTCGTCGTTCTTTTTTTCCAACCCTGTTGTCTTGCCAGTTTTGCTGGCGTCGTCTTCAAATACGGATCAGACACACTTCACGGCTTGTCAGCCGTGTACTTGATAAGCTGTTTTCTGCCTGGCTGTATTTGCGAGCAATTTGCGAACATTGTGCAAGAAAACGTTTCCTTGTGCCTGTCTTCCTTGGGTAAAAAAACCGATTTGGACAAAATCCTGGCCCAAACAACCCTGTTTCAGCACCGCATGCCGCCGATGTGGGGGTGGGGAAAGGCTGGTCGACGTGATCGCTTGCGGTCCGTGCCCACGCACCGAACTGAATCGAATTGAATGCATGCGCGCCCCCAAAGCGGGCACATTGCTAAGTCCTGCTTAACTCTAGCTGTAGCCTGAGTAAGCGACATTCGGAGGGCGCGGTCCTAGAATGAATTTGCCTGAAAAGCCCGCACCCGTGCGCCTTGCCAGCCTGCTGCATCAGCCCTGCTTTCACCTCCTGGAGTCCGAACAATGCGTCGCCAATCCCTGCTAGCCAGCATTTTCTTCGCCGCGCTTGCGGCCTTCGCCCTGCCCGGCCATGCCGCCTATCCGGACAAGCCCATCCGCCTGATCGTGCCGTCGGCGCCGGGGGGCGCGCCCGACGTGCTGATGCGGGCGCTGGCCCAGCAGCTGTCGGTCCAGATGGGCGTGCCGTTCGTGATCGACAACAAGCCGGGCGCCTCCTACGTGATCGGCACCATGGACCTGGTGCGCTCGCCGGCGGATGGCTACACGCTGGCCTATGGCAACGTGGTGTCCCTGGCTACCAACCGCTCGCTGCTGCCGAACATTCCCTACGACATTGACAAGGACCTGACCCTGATCTCCAATGCGGTACGCGTGGTCAACCTGATGGTGGTGAACAACAGCGTGCCGGCCAGCACCGTGCCGGAACTGATCGCCTACGCGAAGAAAAACCCCGGCAAGCTGGCCTTTGCCTCGGATGGCAACGGCACCACCGCCCACCTGGGCGTGGAGCTGTTCAAGTCGATGACCAACACCTACATGCTGCATGTGCCGTACAAGGCCGCGACGTCGGCCGTCACCGACCTGATCGGCGGCGGCGTGCAGCTGATGATGATCAACTCGCCGGTGGCCGGGCCGCATGCCCAGGCCGGCCGTGTGCGGGCATTGGGCATTTCGGGCAGCCAGCGCTCCACTACCTACCCGCAGATTCCGGCCATCGCGGAAACCGTGCCGGGTTTTGAAGTGGTGGCCTGGGGTGGCCTGATCGGGCCGGCCAACATGCCCAAGGACATCGTCACCCGCCTCAATACGGAGATCCGCACGGCGCTGGCCAACCCGGCCGTCAAGGAACGCTTCCGTACCCTGGGTTCGGAGACCGACCCCAGCACGCCCGAGGAGTTCCGCGAACTGTCGCGGCGTGAGACCGAGAAGTGGGCCCGCGTGATCAAGGCATCCGGCGCGAAAGTGGATTGATGCCTGCTGCCTGCCTTAAACCTAGAAACCGCAGTTGACCGCTCACAAACTTCAGGAAAGCCGCATGCACATTGACTTTTCCCTCTTCGATCGCGTTCACCTTCCGGGTGACAGCGCTATGCGCCCGATTGCACCGTGCTCGACGCGCCATGCTGCGTTGCTCCGCCTTGTGGGCAGGAGCCCACTGCGTTGTCACCCTTGCAGGGCGCGGCTCAGTCGCAGCCTGAGCCCGTTCGCGCTGTCCGCTGGCACGCAGGTGCCAGCGGAGCCGCAGCGCTCACCCTTGCCTGGCACGCCGATCACGGCGCACTCGGGCGCATCCAACTGCCGTTTCTAGGTTAAAAGAAACCGATGACGCCATGGAGGGCTGCACAGCCCGGCGATTCGCTGGACGCGGTGGACACGCCCGCGCTGGTCCTGGACCTGGACGCGTTCGAGCGTAACCTGCACCGCATGGCGGATGCCCTCAAGGGAAGCCAGGTGCGCCTGCGCCCGCACGCCAAGAGCCACAAGTGCCCGGAGATTGCGCTGCGCCAGATCGCGCTGGGTGCCGTCGGCGTCTGCTGCCAGAAAGTCAGCGAGGCGGCGGTGTTTGTCGCGGCCGGTGTGCGCGATGTGTTGATCACCAATGAGGTGGTCGGCCCGGTCAAGATCCGCCACCTGATGGAGCTGGCGCGCACCGCGCACCTGGGCGTGCTGGTCGACCATGCGTCGCAGGTGCCGGCGCTGGCTGCCGCCGCGCAGGCGCACAGCGTCACGCTCGATGTGTATGTGGAGGTGGATGTGGGCGCGCACCGCTGCGGCGTGGCGCCAGGGGCCGAGGCCGCGCAGCTGGCCCGCCTGGTGGTCGCCTCGCCGCCCCTGCGCTTTGCCGGCCTGCAGTGCTATCACGGCCCTGCGCAGCATCTGCGCACGCCGCGGGAACGTGCCCAGGCCATTGGCGATGCCGTCCGGCGGGTTCGCCAGACGCTGGCGGCGATTGAGGCCTGCGGCATTGCCGTGAAGTGTGTCACCGGCGCAGGCACCGGCACCTTTCTGCACGAACGGGACTCGGGCGTCTACAACGAACTGCAGGCGGGCTCCTATGTGTTCATGGACCGCGACTATGGTGACAACCAGCGCGGCGAAGGCGATGTCGCGTTTGAACATGCGCTGTTCATCAAGACCACCGTGATGAGCCGGCCCACCGCCGAGCGCGCCGTGGTCGACAGCGGCCTCAAGGCGTCCAGCATCGATTCCGGCCTGCCCGTCGTGTGGCAACGGCCCGAGCTGCGTTATGCCAAGGCTGCCGACGAGCACGGCGTCATCCTGACGCCGGATGCGGCTGCCCTGTCGCTGGGCGACGCGCTGATGCTGGTGCCCGGCCATTGCGATCCGACCGTCAACCTCTATGACGAACTGGTGTGTGTGCGCGGCCAGCGCGTCGAGGCGCTGTGGCCGGTCGCAGCGCGCGGTGCGCTGCTCTGACATGCGTCAGCCGGGGCGGGCCGGGCTCAGGCCCGGCCTGGCCGCTCGGCCACCATCTGGATCTCGACCAGGAAACCGTGGTGCAGCGCCGGCACCGGCACCACGGCCCGCGCCGGGCGGTGGCTGCCGAAGCGCTCGGCATACAACTGGTTGAACGCCGGCCAGTGCTCCACGCCCACCAGGTACACCGTGGCCTGCACCACATCATCGAACCCGCAGCCCGCCGCAGCCAGCACGGCGCTGCAGTGGTCCAGCGCCGACTGCACCTGGGCTTCGAAGGGCGCGGGCGGCTGGTTGTTGCCGGACGGCAGCATGCCCGAGACAAACACCAGGCCGCCGGCTTCCACCGCATGTGAATAGTGGCCGCCGGGCGCCGGCACCTCGCCGCAGGAAATGAGTTTCATCGCAGTGTCCTTCTTGCCCTTGCTCTTGTCCTTGCAGTCGCCTACCAGCCGTAAAAGCGTTGCCAGGTGCCGGCGAGCCGCTGCTCCCCGTCCAGCGCCTGATAACAGGGGAACTGTGCCGCCGTGGCGCAGGCATGGTTGGGCAGGATGCGGAGCTGGCTGCCAATCGGCAGGAAGGGTGACGGGCCCGCCGTGCTGCCCGGCCGGCGGGCGATGATGCCGTGTTCCTGGTTGGCATCGACCATGATCAGGTCTTCCAGCGGAGCGCCATCGACACCGCAGACCACGCCGTAGCCCTGGTCAAGGCTTTGCCGCGATGTGCCCCGGTCGCGCGACATGGCCATCCAGCCCGCGTCGGTCACCGTCCAGCCCTTGTCCTTCTGGTGGCCGATCACAGTGGTCAGCACCGACAGCGCAATCTCGTCGGTGCGGCAAACGCCGAGGCCGGCCATCACGAGGTCAAAAAAGACAAACACGCCGGCGCGCACCTCGGTCACGCCATCAAGGTTCTCGGCAAACAGCGCGGTCGGCGTGGAGCCCACGCTGACCACCGGGCAGGCATGGCCGGCCGCGCGCAGGCGCCTCGCCGCCTGCACGGCGCCGGCGCGCTCCTGCTCGGCCATGGCCACGATGGCCTCGGTGCTGCGGCAGATGTAGGAGTCGCCTGCGTGGGTCATCACGCCGCCCACCGCCAGTCCCTGTGACTGCAGCGCTTGGGCAATGGCCAGCAGCGCGGGCGAGTCGGGCTGAACCCCGGAGCGGTGTCCGTCGCAGTCGATCTCGATTAGCACATCCAGCCGGTCGTCTCCCTGAATCCTTTCCGGGTTGAGCTGCAGCGCCATCTCCACGCTGTCCACGATCACCGTCAGCCGGATGCCCTGCCGGCGCAGGCGCAGCGCATGCGCCAGCTTGTTGGGCGACAGGCACACCGCATACAGGATGTCGGTGATGCCGCGCTCGCTGAAATACTCGGCCTCGCGCAGGGTGGAGACCGTGATGCCGCGGGCGCCGGCGTCAAGCAGGCGCTGCGTCACGTCCATGCACTTGTTGGTCTTGACGTGCGGGCGGAAGTGAACGCCGTGGCGCGTCATGCGCCCGCGCATGCGTTCGATGTTGCGGTCCATGCGCGCTGTGTCCAGCAGCAGCGCGGGGGTTTCGAGAGGCTCAAAGGGGCTGGTGTTCATGCGGGTTTGTTGTCTGTTGTCCGGAAGATGTCATGTGTGTCCCGTGTGTCATGCGGTTTCGCGTTTGAGCACGCGGCCCGGCCGGGCGCCGCTGGGCTGGCCGTTGCGCCAGACGATCTGGCCGTTCACCAGCACGGTGTCAATGCCGATGGCCGGGGCAATGGGTTTCTTGAAGGTGGCGCCCTCGTCCACGGTGTCCGGGTTGAGCAGCGTGAGGTCGGCAAAAGCGCCCTCCTGGACCAGGCCCCGCCCCGCCAGGCCAAAGTTCTTCGCGGTCAGGCCCGTCATCTTGTGGATGGCTGTTTCCAGGGTGAACAGGCCCAGCGTGCGGCCGTAATGGCCCAGCACGCGCGGAAAGCTGCCCCACAGGCGCGGATGGGGCGCCTCGTCATGCGGCAGGCCGTCCGAGCCGATCATGGTCTGGTCGAACTGCAGGATGCGCTGCACATCGCGGTCGTCCATCATGTAGTAGATCGCGCCGGCCGGTGTCAGGCGGTCCACCACTTCCTCCAGCGTGCCGCCCTGCTGGGCCACGATGTCGGCCAGGTCCATGCCGGCGCATTCCGGCATGGGCTCCGACCAGGTCACGGTCACGCGCGTGGCATTGACCGCGCGGTGCGCCGACAAAATGGTGGACGAGGCCGGGTAGGGATAGCAGTCCAGGCAGATCGGTTGCAGCGCCATGTTGTCGGCAATGAACTTCAGCGTCTCGGTGGATCGGCCGTAGTTCTTCACGCCGACCACCTTGTGGTGCGAGATCACCACCGGCACATCCACCTCGCGGCCAATGCGGAAGGTCTCGGTCAGTGACTTGATGACGTCGTCGCCCTCGTTGCGCATGTGGGTGCAGTACACGCCGCCGTGCGCGCGCAGCGGCTCGCAGATGGCAATCACCTCTTCGGTCGGGGCGGCAATCGACGGCTCATAGAACAGCCCGGTCGACACGCCGATGGCGCCGGCCTGCATGGCTTCCTCGACCAGCGCGCGCATCGCGTCAATCTCACTGGCGCTCGCCGGCTGCGTCAGGTCGTCCATGGTGGCCACGCGCAGCGTGGTGTGGCCCACCAGCATGGCGCAGTTGGTGGCGGCGGGCTGGGCACGCAAGGCGTCCAGGTAGCTGGCGAAATCGGGGAAGCGAAACCACGCGCCGGTGCCGTCCAGCAGGTTCAGCGGCGGCGTCACCGGGTCGGGAATGGGCCGCGGCATGGGGGCCAGCGATACGCCGCAGTTGCCGCCGACCACCGTCGTGATGCCCTGGCTGACCTTGGGCGCCATGTCGCCGCCCGAGAGCATGAGCCGGTCGTCGTGGGTGTGGGCGTCGATGAAGCCGGGGGCCAGCACCATGCCGGCGGCGTCGATCTCGGTGGTGGCGCTGGCGCCGCGCAGGTCGCCAATGCGCGCAATGCGGTCGCCGCGGACGCCCACATCGCCACTGAAACGGGCAGCGCCGGTTCCGTCAACAATGGCGGCGTTGCGGATCAATAGGTCGTAATGCTCGCTCATGTCTTGCCTCGGCGCTGGGTTGCGGAGACTTCAGTTTAGTAGCACTATTGCGTAGAATTACTGAACAGTGCTAACACTTGCCCTAAGCAGTTTTAACGAATCCTTTAATGGATTTATTAACGGATGCACTAACGGACGCTTTAACGAATGTCGAGCGACACCACCGACCTGCGATTTTTTGTCACGCTGACCGAAAGCGGCGCGCTGGCCGAAGCCGCGCGGCGCATGGACGTCACGGCCTCGGCTGTCTCGCAGCGCCTGCGGCAGCTCGAAAACCGCCTCGGCGTTCAGCTGGTCCAGCGCAGCACCCGGCGCTTCAGCCTGACCGACGAGGGCGAGCTGTTCTACACCAAGGCCCTCACCCTGCTGGCCGAGCTGGATGCGCTGATCGACAGCCTGCGTGCGCGTTCCGGTGAAGTGGCCGGCACCCTGCATGTGCGCGGCCCGCTGGGCTTTGGCCGGCAGCACCTGGCCGGGGCGCTGGCCGACTTCCATTCACAACACCCGAAGCTGGTGGTCGCGCTGACGCTCAGCGATGTGCCCCCCGCCGCCGACGCCGACCGGTTCGATCTGATCGTGCACATCGGCGACCTTGCCAACTCCAGCATGGTCGCCTACCCGATTGCCCCCAACACCCGCATCCTCTGCGCCTCGCCCGACTACCTGGCCCGCCATGCGCCGCCGCAGCGGCCGGAGGACTTGACCGGCCACCAGTGCCTGGTGCTGCGGGAAAACGAAGAGGACGTTTCGCTCTGGCGCTTTCGCAAGGGCCGCACCGACGCGGCGGTGCGCATCGCGCCGGCGATGAGCAGCAACGACGGCGATGTCACGCGGCAGTGGGCGCTGGCAGGCAAGGGCATCATCATGCGTTCGGAATGGGACGTGGCCGAACACCTCGCAGCGGGCCGCCTGGTGCGCCTGCTTGACGGCTGGCGCCTGCCCGACGCCGACATCGTCGCCCTGATTCCGCAGCGCCACGGCGTGTCAGCGCGCGTGAAGCTGTTTCTGGCCTTCCTGCAGGCGCGCTTTCAGCCCGTGCCGCCCTGGCGCAAGGCGGCGCGCGTGGGGTGAACCCTTCAGGGCACGGCCGCCGTCATGGCGGGCGGCAGCGCGGTGACCAAGTAGTCCACCAGGGCGCGCACCGTGGTCGGCACCCGGCGGGTGGCCGGATACAGCGCGTACAGCGAGATCTCCGGGAACTCCTGCCATTGCGGCAGCACCGGTACCAGGCGCCCTGCGGCGATGTGCCGGGCCGCCAGAAATCCAGGTTGCAAAATCAGGCCGGCCCCGGCAACCGCCGCCTCCACCAGCAGGTCGCCGTTGTTGGAGCACAGTGGCCCGCCGACGGCGACGTTGGCCTTTTCCCGGCCCTTGCCGAGGTGCCATACATGGCCGGTATTGGCGTGGGCATAGTTCAGGCAGCGGTGCGTCTTCAGTGCTTTTGGCGAGTCGGGCACCCCATGCGCCTGCAGGTAGCCCGGGGCGGCGTAAATGGCCCGGGGCACGGCGCACATTCGCCGCGCCGCCAGCGAAGAATCCGGCAATTGCGCGATGCGCAGCGTGAGGTCAAAGCCATGCTCAAAGGGGTCGATCAGGCGGTCGTTCAGTTCCACGCGCAATTCGACTTTGGGATGCTGCGCCAGAAACTGCGGCAGCAGCGGCGCCAGCACCAGCTTGCCAAACGACATCGGTGCGTTGACGCGCAGCGGTCCGGCCACGGTACCTCGCAGCGCCGCCATCGCCTCGCGGGCCTCGGCGGAAATCGCCAGCAGGTCCACGGCATAGTCGTGCAGGGTCGCCCCCGCGCCGGTCAGGGCAATGGCGCGCGTCGAGCGCACGAACAGGGCGGTGCCGTAATCGGCCTCCAGCGAGGCAATGAGCTTGCTGATTTGCGAGCGCGTCACGCCCAGCGCGCGAGCGGCCGCGGCAAAGCTGCCGAGCTGTTTTGAGAGCACGAGCGCCTGAAGGGCATCGAGTTGAGCCATTGCTTCCTGTGGGTTCCTGGTGATTCCGATGGATTTTCGATTGGTTTCTATTGATTCCAATCCGGATGCAGTCTGATTCCAGATTGCAGGCTAGTCAATAGTTGGTACGCAATTTAGGATTCGAACCTTGTCCCTCACCATCCCCGGAACGTTCCCAGAAAGGAAGCATCATGACGCAAGGCAAACTCGAACTGCTGACCCCGCAAAACTGCGCGCTGATCCTGATCGATCACCAGCCGCAGATGACCTTCGGCGTGGCCAATATTGACCGGCAACTGCTGAAGAACAACGTCATCGCGCTGGCCAAGACGGCCCAGGTGTTCAAGGTGCCGACGGTGCTGACGTCAGTGGAGACCGAGTCATTCTCGGGCAACATCTGGCCCGAGCTGCTCGCCGTGCTGCCCGACAACAAGATCTTTGAGCGCACCAGCATGAACACCTGGGACGACGTGGCCGTGAAGGCCGAGCTCAAGAAGATAGGCCGCAAAAAGCTGGTGTTCGCTGCGCTCTGGACGGAGGTCTGTCTGAACTTCCCGGTGCTCGAGGCGATGGCCGACGGCTACGAGGTCTACTTCGTGGAAGACGCCTCCGGCGGCACCTCGGTCGCGGCGCACAACATGTCGGTGCAACGCATGATCCAGGCCGGCGCCGTACCGGTCACCTGGCAGCAGTTCCTGCTGGAAATGCAGCGTGACTGGGCACGCAAGGAAACCTATGCCGGCACGACAGGCATCGTTGTGGAGCACTCCGGCGCCTACGGCGCAGGCATCGACTACGCGATCACGCACGTGCACAAGATGCCGGCGCGCAAGCTGGGCTGAGCACGCCATGAGCAGCGCCGTGAGCAACGAGCTTCCACCCGCAAGCGCCGGGAATGACGCCTCCGCTGAAAGCGTCAGCCTGGTGGTGCGCCACCGTGTGCGCGCCGGCGCACAGGCCGCCTACGAGAGCTGGCTTGCCGAGACCATGCGGGTGGCCGCGGGCTTTCCCGGTCACCAGGGGGTGCACGTCGTGCGTCCGGCCGCGGGCGGCGCCGACTACACCATCGTCGTGCGCTTTGCTTCGTGCGAGGAGGCGACGCGCTGGCACCAGTCGGCCGAGCGCGCGCGCCTGATCGAGGCCGTGCGGCCACAACTGGAGGTCGCCGAACAGGTCAGCGTCGGCGCCGGCATCGACTACTGGTTCCCATCCGAGCACGGTGCTGCCGGCGAGCCGCCGATGAAGCCACCGGCCTGGAAGCAGTGGCTGATCACGACCTCGGTGATCTGGCCGCTGACCATGATCGTGCCGTGGGCGTTTGGGCCTGTGTTCAAGGCGCTGCCTGTGCTCGGTGTGTACGGGGTGGAACACGGCGTGCTTGCCGCCGTGATCGTCGCGCTGGTCGTGTGGGTGATCATGCCGCGCTACACGCAGCTCGTCCATGGCTGGCTGTTCCGCAAGGAGTAGTCCTCGAGACCGCACGAGTTCATGACACACGAGTTCGTGACAATTAGCCAGCGCGAATGCACTGTATAGCTGTCCTTCCCTTGGCCACATCCCGGAGACATTCATGACCGCCGCCCCCACGACTGCCGATATCATTTTCATCAACGGCCGCTTCACCACCCTGGACCGGCAGAACCCGGTGGCCCAGGCCGTGGCCATCGCCGGCGGCAGGTTCATCGCCGTCGGTGACCGCGAAGAGGTCATGCGCCACGCCGGCGGCAAGACGCAGGTGATGGACCTCGGTGGCGCCGCCGCGCTGCCCGGCCTGCACGACAGCCACACGCACCTGATCCGCGGCGGCCTGAACTACACCATGGAGTTGCGCTGGGACGGTGTGCCCTCGCTGGCCGATGCGATGGCCATGCTCAAGGCGCAGGTGGCGCGCACGCCGGCGCCGCAGTGGGTGCGCGTGGTCGGCGGTTTCACCGAGCAGCAGTTCGCCGAAAAGCGCTTGCCGACGATCGGGGAAATCAACGCCGTCGCGCCCGACACCCCCGTTTTCATCCTGCACCTGTACGACCGCGCGCTGCTGAATGGCGCGGCGCTGCGCGCCGTCGGCTACGGCAAGGACACGCCGAACCCGCCCGGCGGCGAGATCGTGCGCGACACCAGTGGCAACCCGACCGGCCTTCTGCTTGCCAGGCCCAACGCGATGATTCTCTACGCCACGCTGGCCAAAGGCCCCAAGCTCGACCCCGACGCGCAGGAGGCCTCGACCCGGCTCTTCATGCGCGAGCTCAACCGGCTGGGCATCACCTCGGTGATCGATGCCGGCGGCGGCTTCCAGAACTACCCCGACGATTACCGGGTCATCGAGAAGCTGCGTGACGCCGACGAGCTCACGGTACGCATCGGCTACAACCTGTTCACGCAGCGGCCCAAGCAAGAGGTAGACGACTTCAGGCAGTGGACCGACATGTTGCCGCCACTGTCCGGCAACGACATGTTCCGCCACAACGGTGCGGGCGAAATGCTGGTGTTCTCCGCCGCCGATTTCGAGGACTTCCGCGAACCACGCCCCGACCTGCCCGCCAGCATGGAGGACGAGCTCGAACGTGTCGTGCGCCTGCTGGTCGAAAAGCGCTGGCCCTTCCGGCTGCACGCGACCTACGACGAATCGATAGGCCGCGCACTCGACACGTTTGAGAAGGTCAACCGCGAGATCCCGTTCAATGGCCTGCACTGGTTTTTCGATCACGCCGAAACCATCAGCATGCGCAACATCGAGCGCGTCAAGGCGCTGGGCGGCGGCATCGCCGTGCAGCACCGCATGGCCTATCAGGGCGAATATTTCATCGAGCGTTATGGCGCCAGGGCCGCCGAGCACGCGCCGCCGATCCGCAAGATGCTTGATGCGGGGGTGCCCGTCGGTGGCGGCACCGATGCGACCCGCGTCGCCAGCTACAACCCCTGGGTTTGCCTGCACTGGATGGTCACCGGCCAGACCGTCGGCGGCACCACGATGTACCGGCCCGACAACCTGCTCGACCGCGACACCGCGCTGCGGCTGTGGACCACCGGCAGCGCCTGGTTCGCCAATGCCGACGGACAAAAGGGCCAGATCAAGGCCGGCCAGCTGGCCGACTTCATCGTGCCCTCGCGCGACTTCTTCGGCGTACCCGAGGCCGACATCAAGGACCTGGTCTCGCACCTGACAGTGGTTGGCGGCCGCATCGTGCATGGCGACGGCGACTTCGCCAGGCTTGCACCGCCCATGCCCAAAGCCGCCAACGACTGGGCGCCGACCAACGCCTACGGTGGCTACTGGCGCGAACCTGCACTGGGTGGCAACCAGCCGGGCCGCGCCGCTCCAACCGCGCAACGCAGAGCCCTGTTGCCGTTTGCCGATTGCTGCGTCAAGCCTTGCGCCGTTCATGGCCATGCGCACACGCAAAGCTGGCTGGCAAGCACGCCGGTGTCGGACGAGAAGAGCTTCTGGGGCGCGCTGGGCTGCGCCTGCTGGCTATAAATAAAGAATGATAAGAATGATCACCACGGACAACGCCATGGACACCCGCAACCCACAATTTTCAACACCGGCGCTTTGGGCCGCCAAAGTCCTGCTGGCGATCGCCTTCGTCTACAGCGGCGTGTCCAAGCTGCTGAATTTCGACGCAGCGATCGGCGAGGCGAATCATTTCGGCCTGAGCCCGGCGCCCTTGTTTGCCGCCGCGGTGCTCGCCACGCAGCTGGTCGGCGCGGCGCTGATGCTGTTGGGCCGCGGCCTGTGGTCGGCCCTGGGCGCGCTCGCGCTGGCCGCGTTCACCGTGATCGCCACGGTCATCGGTCACCCGTTCTGGACCATGAGCGGCATGGAGCAGTTTCACAACCGCAACGCCTTTCTCGAACACCTGGGGCTGGTCGGCGGCTTTGTGCTGGTGGCAGCGCTGTCTTGGGAGCGCCGCGCCGTACTAAGGTGAAGCCAGCTACGAGGAAGTCTACGCCGGGATGAAAGCGCAAAGCGAAGGCGCGCTCAAGGGCGTGCTCGGCTACACCGAAGACAAGGTGGTGGCCACCGGCTTCCGCGGCGATGCCCGCACCTCGATCTTCGACGCCGACGCCAGCATTGCGCTCGACGGCACCTTCGTCAAGATCGTTGCCTGGTACGACAATGAACGAGGCTACTCCAACAGGCGCCTGGAGATGGTGCGCGTGGTCGCGAAGTAAGCGCTGCTTGTGGCAATAAAAAACGCGCCTCCGAGCGCGTTTTTTATGGCGACTCAGTACCCGATCACTCATTCCGTTTCTAAATCATTTGTGAACGCGAAGGTGAAGCGCAGACAGTACAGACGTACGGCAAGCGAAGCCGACAAAGTGCACGGATGATTTAGAAATGGAATCAATCACGCAAGAAGGTAAATGATGTCGACTCCCTTGTCTTTCAAAAAACTCAACGACCAGGTGGTGAGTGTTCATCTGGACAGCGGCGAGCTGGTGGGCAACCTCAAACTGATTGGCGGCGTGTGGAAGTTCAAGGCGGTTGGCTACACCGCCGAGGGCCAGGTGGTGCCCGGCGGCGGACCGCTGACGAACCGCCACAACATGACCTTTGCCGTGCTGGACGAGGCGGTGGTCAACGCAGGGTTGATGGGGGTGTGACGACCGGTGATCGTGGCCGGCCTCAGTGTGCGAATGCTGGCAATCATTGAGCACCATTCCGGTAGAGGCTGACCGCTATGCGGGTGTTGGCCACTGAATGTCGGCTTCGGAGAAGAACGAACTTCCCCTTAGGGCCCAAAGCGGTCTGTCAGGGTTGCAAAATCGGTCTTTCATTCGGGATAGGGAGAAGCCTCGCGCCCCACACCACCGTACGAACGGGTCACGTATACGGCGGTTTGGCAGATTAAGGGGGTAATGCCGATCGGTTGGAAGCCGAAAACAAAGGGAGCTCAGTACCCGGTGGTGTGCTAACTTTAAGTAATCCCAATCAGGAAGGCCAGTCAAGGATGCTACATAGGAAAAAGCACAGCAGATGGTGGCTGTCGGTATTGTTGCTGTCGAGTGCCGCGTCCACCGCGCAGGTGCCCCCCATGCGGCCTGTAACGTTGAGCCTCGGCGTCGTCCCGCAGCAATCGTCAACGCGCACCGTGAACTTATGGTCGGGGCTGCTCGAGGAAATCGGGCGCCGCAGCGGTTATCGCATCGAACTCAAACCCGCGCAGGATATTCCCACATTCGAACAACGGCTCGCGGCCGGCGAGTTCGATCTCGTTTACATGAATCCATATGAATATACGGTGTACCATCGCGCGCCGGGTTATCAGGCGTTTGCGCGCGAGGAGGGGAAGCTAGAGGCGCTGATCGTCGTGCGGCGCGACGGCAACATTCAAAAACTTTCCGATCTGCAGGGACGGACGTTGGCGCTTGTGCCCGCCGCATTCGCGGCAACGGTGCTGCCACTCGCGCATTTACGTGATCAGGGCGTCGCCGTTACGCCCAAGTTTGTGGATTCGCACGAGTCGGTGTATCTGGCGATCATCAGGGGAATGTATCCGGCGGGCGGAGGTGTACGCCGGACGTTCGAACGAATGGTGCCGGAAATGCGCGCCGAACTGCGCGTGTTGTGGGCCGCTCCGCCCGTCACGCCACACGCCATCGCCGCCCATCCCCGCGTGCCGCGCGCGGTCGTCGAACAGTTGCAGCGCGTACTGGTCGATCTCAAGCACGACGCCACTGGGCGGAGGTTACTGCAAGAGCAAGGGTTCACCGGCATCATCGTGGCGCACGATAAAGATTGGGACGACGTGCGCGCGTTGCATATTGATCTGCTCGACCCCGTGCTGCGGCAAGCACGGCCCTAAGCAGGACCTGAACACGCACATCGCAACGGGAGCGATGCCAACCGGGAGGGGTCATGCTTAACTTGCATATAGGTAAGTTTCACTTGGCTGCCTGATGGGATATGGCCTCTTCACCAGCATCCGCTTCTGGCCGGAGGACTAAACCGCTACGCGGTAGGCCCCACGGCGAAGCCGCCATAGGTGCATAGAACCGGGGGTTCTGCGATGTTGTTGAGCGAGGCAATCCGCCTCGTTCTTCAACAGGAGCACGATCATGAACCCATCGACTGCGGCTGTTACGCCGCTGCGCCAGCGCATGCTGGACGATATGCGCTTGCGCAAACTCGAAGACAAGACCCAGAGCAGCTACATCCGCGCCGTGCGCAAGCTCGCTGGCTTTCTCAGGCGCTCGCCCGACACCGCCACAGTCGAGGATCTGCGGCGCTTTCAGTTGCACCTGGTCGATCAGGGCACCTCGCCGATCACCCTGAACGCGACCATCACCGGCTTGAAGTTCTTCTTTGAGGTTACGCTGGAGCGCGCCGATCTGATGGCCAGAATGCAGTCGGTGCGCGTGCCGCAGAAGTTGCCGGTTGTCCTCAGCCCGCAAGAGGTCGCGCGCCTGATTGCCGCAACCGCGAACCTCAAGCACCAAACAGCGCTGTCGGTGGCCTACGGCGCGGGCCTACGCGCCAGCGAAGTGATCGCGCTGAAGGTCGGCGACATCGACAGCCAGCGCATGACGCTGCGCGTGGAGCAAGGCAAGGGCCGCAAGGACCGCTACGCCATGCTCGCGCCGGTGCTGCTGCAGCGCCTGCGCGCTTGGTGGCGCGTGGGCCATGCCCAGGGCAAGATGCTGCCCGGCGGTTGGCTCTTTCCCGGCCTGGACCCCGTGCAGCCGCTGACCACCCGGCAACTCAATCGCGCCATCCACGCCGCAGCCCAGGACGCCAAGATCGACAAGCGCGTGTCCATGCACACCTTGCGGCACAGCTTCGCCACCCACTTGCTGGAGCAGAAGGTGGACATCCGGGTGATCCAGGTGCTGCTGGGCCACAAGAAGCTGGAGACGACCTCGATGTACACCCATGTGGCTACCGAAGTGCTGCGCGAGGTGATCAGCCCACTGGAGAGCCTGCCAGCCCCGTAGGCCTTCTCCATGGCGCACCCCGCCCTGGAGGTCGCCGACATCTTTCGCACCCATGGGCCGGCCTGGCGTCAGGCGCAACGCGGTCACCTGAGTCTGGGCCAGCTCAAGGTCATGTCGGCCATTGAGCAGTGCCGCAGCGCGGCGCTGGGGGGACACGTGCTGCGCTGCGAAGGCTGCGGCACCGACCAGATCGCCTACAACTCCTGCCGCAACCGGCATTGCCCGAAGTGCCAGAGCGCCGCTGCGCAGCGCTGGCTGCAGGCCCGGCAGGCCGATCTGCTGCCGCTGGAGTACTACCACGTGGTCTTCACGCTGCCCGCGCGCATTGCCGACATCGCCTACCAGAACAAGGCCGTCATCTACGCAATGCTGTTTGACCTGGCCGCCCAGACGCTGCAAACCATCGCCGCCGACCCCAGGCACCTGGGTGCGCGCATCGGCGCCACCCTGGTGCTGCACACCTGGGGCTCGGCGCTGACGCATCACCCGCATGTGCACGGCATCGTGCCCGGCGGTGGCCTGGCTGCCGACGGCAAGACCTGGGTGGCCTGCCGGCCGGGGTTCTTCCTGCCGGTGCGCGTGCTGTCGCGCTTGTTCAGGAGGCGCTTTCTCGAAGAGCTCCACCTGGCCCATCGTGCCGGGCAGCTCAACTTCTTCGGCGAGCACGCCGCGCTGGCCGACGCCAAGGCGTTTGCCGACTGGCTCGCGCCGCTGCGCAAGTGCGAATGGGTGGTCTACGCCAAGCGCCCATTCGCCGGTCCCCAGGCGGTGCTGGCCTATCTGTCGCGCTACACCCACCGCGTGGCGATCTCCAACAGCCGGCTGCTGTGCCTGGACGAGCGCGGGGTTACCTTCCGCTGGAAGGACTACCGGGTCAAGGGGCGCACGCGCCACAAGACCATGACGCTGGATGCCCAGGAGTTCATGCGCCGCTTCCTGCTGCACGTGCTGCCCGCCGGCTTGCATCGCATTCGCCACTATGGGCTGCTGGCCAATGGCAACCGCAAGGAATGCCTGGGGCTGGCGCGCGAGCTGCTGCTGGGTGCAGCCGAAGCCACGGTGCAAGCGCAGACGGCCAACGCCCAAGCAGCCACCGAGCCTGCCTCACCCCGGCCCATCTTCGTGTGCATGCGCTGCGCGCGACCCATGACGATCCTGCAGACCTTCGTGCGCGGCGAGTCGATCCGCGCGCCGCCGCCACGCGCATGTGCACCATGACTCCCCGCGTCGTTCAAGGAACCAAACGTCCATCGGCCATGCGTTGCCAGCAGTCGGTGTGGGGCAGGCTTGCCCTTTCACACCGGGATGTCCGTTCAAGCGCATGGTGGCAGCGCTGCGCTCATCGCGCGGGCTCGCGTTGCCGGTATCGGTGCGGTATGACACTCATGCTCAGTCTCTTGGGTGCATCGGCCGAACGCTCGACAAGGGGCGCGCGAACTGCCAATTCGCCATAGCCGCTCTGGCGGTAGACTCCTACGGGGCGTGCCCCGCGGTTTCCTCCCCCGAGGCTTGTCCAACACCTGCCCTCACACCTTGTCGTGCGTTCGCTCGCCTCGCGCGATGGGCAGGTATCGGACAACCCTTAACAATTTGCGTCATGGTAACTCCTGCTGGACTGGGCCCTAAGCGGACATATCCGGTGAACAGCGCATCACGTCCCAGTCGGGCGCCAAGCTATGACGCCTTGCGTTCGTGCACGCACGTCTGGAGAAGCCAAACACGTCGCGACACCCTCATAACCTGCAGCGCCCGGATATGGGGCTACGATTGTCGGCGGGGAATGATTGGCAGGGCAGAAGATGATTAATTCATCAGAACCTACCGCTGCCAAGTCAAGGATCGCGGAGGATCGTGTGAGCAAGTAAAGCGGGCGACCGTTCACTCCACGACGGCGGAGATGGGCAATCAACGCCTGCTGTGTCTCTTGTTCAAGCGACTGCTCCACCAGGTCGACGACCAAGGCAGTCGGCCCTTCCGTTTCGAAAACTGTAATTAATGAGGTCAATGCGTCCGACGCGATTGCGCCATCTTCAATCAGCCATTGCAACGCTATATCTACACGGTATTTAAATTCAGGATCGCCCTCAAGTTTCGCGGCAGCGCTGCCGTCCTGCAATCGATCAAGGCTTATGAATGCTGCGCCTGGTATTTCCTGAGCCAAGCACAACGCAAGCTTAGTCTTCCCGCTTCCCAGTGGACCGACTATGTAACTGAGTGGCCGGTCTATTGGGACGACGAACCGCTCACCACCCCAGGGCCAAGGGAGCTCAAATTCAACGCAGCTTTGCTCGTATACGGATAGGCATGTCAGTTCTTCAACTGTCGGCGTGCGCCCCAGAGTTACATCTTTCCGAATCTGACGGAGTTTCTCGATGGTGCCTGTTAACTGCCTAACTCCCACTTCCAAATTGGCTTGATGCGCTGCTAGAGCAAATTCAAGGCCGTCGGCATTCCCTTGAAGCACGCGGGCAACTTGTGAAAGGCTGAGACCGAGCGCCCGTAAGGCGACGATTTCGCTGCCCCGGATCATTTCACTTGGCCCATATGATCGCCATCCAGCCTCATTTCGGGCTGGGGTAAGCAGGCCACGCTCTTCGTATAGCCGCAAGGCCTTGGCTGACACGCCCAATTGCCTGGACGCTTGAGAAGAGCTTAAAAATCGTTTCTTACAGTTCAAGTTTTCACCCCATTGATTAGCAGAAGTGCCTTTATCAACGTGGCCGCAGGGGCAGAGTCAAGGACTTTTTGAAGACGCTCAGTTTTTGTAATTCTGCAACGTCGTCAATGTCCGCTTCTGGCCGTATTCTGCCCTTGTCTTCCGGGGCGTCTACAGCCCATGAAAGTCATAGAACGCAGACACGGGCGCTTCGAGCTCGAGAACTTGGAATGGAAAGCACTGGGAAAGCCCATCCAGACTCGATTGATTGGCAAGCTGACGCAGGAAAGGAGCCACCAAGCCTTGCTTTACCGCCCCATGTCTATCCAGAAACTGGCCCCACAGCGGCATGTTTCGAAATCGTGGTCCGGTCACCGCTGCCGTAGCGAGATACGCCTCCGGAAAGAGCCGGCGATAGGCAGTAAGGTTGTACAACCACGACGTCCCCACCACCCGCGCCTGCGGACGCTCACTTTGGAGGACCATCGAAAATAGTGTCTGTAGCTCTGCCAGCCTGTGCTCGCGACGCTCCAACGCCAACGGGGAATGCCCCTCTGTTTCAGTGTTCTGGAAGTGAAGGCGGATGTAGTCGCTACCCAAGCGGGCGTATGAGAAGCAGCCAACGCTCGCAATGACCGATGGCGGCCTGACATCTTGGAGACAAGCCCGATAGAAGCTGAATGTCCAGTCTTCCTGGTTGGTCGAGCGCTCGAGACCATTCAGATATTCCCGCCAAGCTGGATGGGTAGCGTCGAACTCGCGGCCGAGGCCAAATCGAACATAAAAGTTCGTGTAGTCGAGGAGCGCGCTTGCCAGAGGCATTCCCGACAGCGCCGCCACGCTGGAAGCGAAGTGAAATTGAAGGTCGAAGAACTGCTTGCTATAGGTCATGTCGAGCGTTCATTAGAGCGCCTGCTTGCGACGACTGCTTCTGGCCGCATTCTGCCGGATTGGCGTCGGTCAGGCATCTCACGCATGGGCCCAAATCTACCGCAAGCGCAAGTGTGGAGGTACACGTTTTTCCAAAAGTGAGACTAGCTCTGGCTGCATGAACTGATAGTTGTCCTGAATGTCCAAGCAAGCAACCTTTTTACCTGACAAATATCGTTTAAATCTCTGCGTCAGCTGCAGCCGATGCCGTTTTTCCATGACGCAGATGACATCAGCCCAATCAATCTGGTCAGAGCTTAGCGGGCAATCCGCATCGGATGCCAAGCCAGCGGAATCCGTCTCAACGCCAGGCACGGCAGAAAAGATACGCTCCGCTGTGGGGCTGCGCAACCTGTTTCGACTGCAAATGAAGAGCACTCTTGGCATTGGGTTGGTGGTGTTTTACTGATTGTGCTGGCCGCTGGTCCTGAATTTCCGCTTTTGGCCGGCTGTAGCCGGTCGCCCATCTTCAGCCCCTTTCCAACAGTCGCGTTGGAATGATCTCGGGGGTAAGTCCTGTTGGATTCAACATGCGGATGAGGTTTACCGGAGCCGGCTATCGAAGGTCGGTTTTTTACGTCGGCCAAGAGCGGACTCCTCAGCCCGGAATATTCGGCTCGACCAACTGGGCCAGCGCAAGAAGCGACTCCTGCCAGCCCAAGTAGCACATTTCGGTAGGAATCACATCGGGGATGCCTTCCTGCACGACGGACATTTCGGTGCCACAGGAAACTGGGGTCAGCGTCACCGTGGTCTTCATGGTGCCCGGCAGGTTGGGGTCGTCGAACGTCGCATCGTACGCAATGCGCTGGCCGGGGACAAGTTCCAGGTACTTCCCACCGAACGAGTGGCTGTGGCCGGTACCAAAGTTGGTGAAGGACATGCGCCAAGCGCCCCCGACCACGGGCTCCATGCTGTGGACTTGGCCGGTAAATCCGAATGGTGGCAGCCAGCGCTCGAAAGCGCTTGGTTCGACGAAGGCGCGGTAGAGCCGGTCCGGTGAGGTGCGCAACACGCGGTGCAGCCGGACGGAGTTGGTAGCCATGGTTGTGTTCTCCTGAAGTGCAGAGGATGACCCTCAACTGACACGACGAATCAGCTTGCGGAAAATCGACACCGAGCGACGCCAGCTCCTGATTCTGAGGCCCGAGGGAGGGACCGGTATTTGACCGTATTCTGCCTCAGCTTAGGGCATGCCCCAGCAGCAAACCGAGAGCGATGCATCGCCATTTTTTACGGAGAAATGTGCGTTTAGGCCTGGTCAATGAATACCCGCAGCAGGGGGCCGCTTCTACCGGCACAAGTGGTCAACTGCATCGGAATACGCACTCAGTACAGTGCATCCTCTGCCGCGATGACCTCAACCTGTGCGGTGGTGTCACTGCAGGCGCTCGGCCATAAAGTCCAGAAACGCCGTGATGCGCGAGGACAGCGCCGTGTTGCGGTAGTACACCGCGTTGACGGCCTGCCGCACTTCGACGGTGCCGCGCACCAGCAGCTGCACCAGGTCGCCGCGCGCGCGGTCGGCCTCGGTCATGAAGTCGGCGAGGCACACGATGCCCATGCCTGCCAGAGCTAGGTGGCGCATGGTTTCGCCGCTGGACGCGCTCATCGTCGGCGTCACCGCGAAGCTGTCGCCCTGCGGCCCGCGCAGTGGCCACTCGTTCAGCGCGGGCAGCTGGCTGTTGCCGATGAACTGGTGGCCAGCAAGATCTGCGGCGCGTTTGGGCTTGCCGTGCTTTTCAAGATAGGTGGGGCTGGCCAGCACGCGCAGCCGGCTGCTGCACAGTAGCCGCGCATGCAGGGTCGAGTCGCGCAGCGGCCCGATGCGGATGGCAATGTCGGTGCGCTGCTCCAGCAGGTCGACGTTCAGGTCATCCGTGTTGAGCTCAGGGTGGATTTGGGAAACAGCGCGCTGAATGCCGGCACCACGGCGTGAAGCATGAAGGGCGAGGCCGTATTGACCCGCAGCGGCCCGGCGGGTTGCTGGTGCCGACTCCGGCCATGCGCGATGCCCTTGTCAAAGACTACGAGGCGACGGCAGGAATGATCTTTGGTGATGTGCCTTCGCTGGAGGCTGTGCTTGCCAGTGTCGAGGTGCTGAACAACATCGTCAATAACGCTTCCCCTGCAGCATCGCCCGTGCAAAGGGGGGCCGATGAGCGACTATTTCAGTAAGAGGGAGAACGGACCACGTGCCCGAACCGAACAAGTCATCTTGCTGACCGTCTGGGGCGGTCTGCTGGGAACGGTCCAGGCCTTGATCAATAGCGGTGCGTTCGGAACCTTCGATGTAGCCGGGTCGATCATGCAGCGTGCTGCCCACGTGGCCTCTAATGCGGCCTCGAATGCGGCATCGGGTATTTGCTTCAGTTAATCCTCTGTCAGGCCGTCTCCTGCAAAGACGCAATCAGCGGGCAGGTGACCTTGCCCCGGCCGGCGGCGCAACGTTTGACGAGTTGCGCCAGGGCTGTTTCGATACGCTGCAGATCTTCGAGCCGATGGCGGACATCGGTGAGCTTGTGCTCTGCGATGGTTCTGGCCTGCGAGCAATGTGTGCCGTCTTCAAGCTGCAGCAACTGCGCGATCTCGTCCAGCGTGAATCCGATGCGCTGGGCCGCCTTGATGAAGCGCAGACGAGATACCTCTGCTGGGCCATAGCGGCGAATGCCGCCGAAAGGGCGCTCAGGCTCGGGCAGCAGCTTCCTGCGCTGGTAAAAACGAATGGTTTCGACATTGACGCCTGCCTCGGCAGCCAGCGCGCCGATGGTGAGAATTTGCGATGGTATTTGCATGCCACTTGACTCCGTACTTAAGTACGGAAGTAAGCTTACTTCATGCCGCCCTCCATGTCACCCAATTCATTCCAGGAAGACACTCCGCCCACTCCACGAGGTGGTGGCGCACTGCTCGCGGGCGGCCTGGCAGCCCTTCTCGCCTTGACCTGTTGCCTGGGGCCGCTGGTGCTGATCACGCTCGGCTTTTCTGGCGCGTGGATTGGCAACCTGACGCTGCTCGAACCGTATCGGCCCGTTTTCATTGCCGCAGCGCTGGTGGCGATGTTCTTTGCCTGGCGACGCATCTGGCGGCCGGCCGCCGCCTGCGCTGCGGGGGAAGCCTGCGCCATTCCATCGATCAGCCGTGCGTACAAGCTGCTGTTCGGTTTGGTGGCCGTCCTGGTGCTGGTCGCACTGGCCTTCCCATACCTTGCCCCATTCTTCTACTGAGAGAGGAAAACCATGAACAGACTATTCGCCGTGGCTCTCCTGGCCGTGTTGACGACCCTGGTCCAGGCTGCACCAAGGACCATCACGCTGTCCGTGCCGAGCATGGATTGCCCGGTATGCCCGATCACCGTCAGGAAGGCGCTCACCCGTGTTGCCGGTGTCAGTCAGGTCGAGGTGAACTTCGACAAGCGCGTGGCGATTGTCACGTTTGACGATGCCAGAACCGGCGTCGAAGCCCTGACGCAAGCCACCCGGAATGCGGGCTATCCGTCAACCCTCGCAGGGGGTACGCAGTGAGCGCCGTGGTATTGGATTCGACCTTGACCTGTCCGTACTGTGGGCATGTCAAAACGGAACGCATGCCCACCGATGCCTGTCAATGGTTCTATGAGTGCGCCGCCTGTCACGCGATCCTGCGACCGAAACCGGGTGACTGCTGTGTCTTCTGCTCGCATGGAACGGTGCCGTGTCCGCCGATCCAGGAGCGCGGTCAGCAGGGGAGTTGTTGCGTCTGATCGGCGCCCTGGTAAGGCACACGCATCTCCTTACCGCGCAACCCACTCAAACAGGCGCTTGCCGTAGAGTCCGCTGAAGGCCAGGAACAGCGCTGCAACGCCAAAGTTCCATAACAAAATCAGGACCGTTGCATCGAGCGGATGGAACAGCGACAGCGCGACCGCCGTCATCGCGGCGACCGCGAGACTGCCCGTCATCGCTACCGGCGCCGGCGCCAGACGCGCCACGTAGCGCAGCATGATGAGCATCACCAGCGACAGCGGGACGCTGGTGACCGCCAGCGTGGCAAAACAGCGTGCGGTTTCGCCGAGAGATATGCCGTCCGGTCCAATGCTGACCCAGTTCGTGAGGCAGCCGTAACCAATCGTGGAAATCCACGCGGCCAGCGCGGGTGCCGGCAACAGCAGCCAGCGCCGCGATCGGCCGGGAATGCTCACCATAAACGACGCCAGCGCCGCGAGAACGCCGGTCATCAAGGCTGCCAAAACGCCGGCGAAAAAAACCGGTTCACGCAGCTTGAGCATGAGATCCGGTCGAACGCCATGTCCGACGGCGACCAGCACCAGCACCAGCGCCGCAAACAGCAGCCAGCACAAAGCCCGCACCGCAGGCGGCTGCAGGCGCCGCACCGGTTTTGCGTCCGCAACCAGCGAATCGATCAGGTCGGGGGTTGACGTCATGTCCTGTTCCCCGGTTTTTCGATAACGTCGCGCAGCCTCTTCAAGGCCCGGTGCGTTGCCACTTTCAGCGAGGCGACCGATATTCCGCTGGCCGCAGATGCTTCCAGCAACGACATCTCTTCAAGTTTCAGCATTCGTATGGCATCCCGTTGTCCGGCTGGCAGGCACTCCACTGCGTCGCGCAGCATGCGGGCGCTTACAGCCTCTTCCTGTAAGTTCGCTTCAGAGGCCGACAAGGTTTCATGTTCAGGCTCAACCGGTATTTCATGCGCGCTGCAACGTCCCTGTCGCCGCAGCACGTCGATGATGCGCCGGTTGGCAATCGTCACCAGCCAGGGGCCAAACGGGCGAGCCGGGTCGTACGTGTGGCGCACCGTGTGGATGGTCAGCAGAATATCCTGAACCGTATCCTCGACGTCACTTCGATTTCCGATGTGGCGGGCCGCGAGCGCCCGCAAATAGGGCGTGACCGCTTCGAGCAGGCGCCGGTAGGCATCACGATCGCCCGCTTGTGCACTGGCCATGGAGATGGACCAATCCAGCCTGCCGTCGGCGCGGGTATCCGGCGCCGTGGCGCCACGGTCGGGCGCGGCTGGATCCCGGGCCTCCGGTACAAGGCTCAGGGTAGGGCCGGGCCGCCGAGTTTTCGAAGACATGCCCGAATTTTGCGCTCTGGACGGGTGCAATTTCGAATAAATAATTTGGAGCTTCGGTGAATTCACTGGGAGCTTTTCCTAGGCCATAGCCAAGTTCAACTTTCCACAATGAAACAGAATCCTTGCCCGGTAGTTGGTGAAGTTGCGAAACCCGCGCGCATTGGCTTTGATGAGCTGGATGGCACTATTGAAGCCTTCTGCACAGGCGTTGCTGATTCCATGTTGGCTATAGTTCAGCAGTCCTTCCTCGTGGCGTCGGAGCATCCTGACTACCTTTTTCACAGGCTCCAGGCGACTCCTCATCGCGTTATTCGACCAGGCTTTGAAGAAGCGCTTGGCAGCTCCTTTGTAGCTGTAGCTCCAGAACTGGGTAAAGTTCTCCTTGATGCACCAGGCCCGGCTTGTCTTCAAGTTGAGCTGGTTCAAGGCCCGAAACGAGACGGCTTCAGCGCTACGGCCATCGGGATACTTTCTCAACCACGCCCATTTGCTGCCTGCCAATGGCGAGGTGCCTGCTTGGGACAACTTGCGGTGCTCCTGTTTTCTCACAGCATCCACTGCCTCACCAAGGTACTTGGAGATGTGAAACTTGTCATGCACGATGTCCGCCTGCGGCATGCATTGCCTGGCCGCACTCATGTACGCCGGCCACATATCCATGGCCACCGCCTTGACCGACATGCGTTGCGCCGGAGAAAGCGTTTCCAGCAAGCTCACGGCCGCTCCCAGCTTCCTGTCTGGCACCAAGTCCAGCACCCGCGAGCGGTCAATGTCGGTCAGGATGCTGGCGTAGGTGTGGCCTCTCTCCGAACTCTTTTCATCGATGCCAAGGTACGAAATCTCTTCCTCGGTACGCCGCAGCATGCCTCGCGCCACGGCGCTGACCATGATGGCGTTGACCGTGCTCCAGGACAGTCGTGTGAGCGTACATACGGCTTGCGTGGTGGGACAGGCTTCAAGCAGTTTGATAACGAACGCAGCCATCAAGGTGGTGACCCGGCTGTAGCGCTCCGCCCAGGGCACCATCAACTCTTCGACAGTGCCGTCACTGAATTTGAGCTGGGGAATACGTGCCCTGATGATCGTCTCAAACTGGCATGTATCAAGGTGACGCCATTGGCGCTCGCTCCAGCCATTGATGTGAGCCCTCTTGGTCGCATCGGTGGGGTCAGCCCATACCTGACCCTTCTTCAACACGACTTCGACCACCACGCGCTGGTCTGTCAAAGAAAGGTCTACCTTCTTGACCGACCAGGGTGCCTTCAGTCCAAGAAGCTGCTCATACAGCGCCGTATCTTTCATGTTCAAGCTGGTAATTTTGAATCACTGGATTGTCCCGCAGCGAGCAAAAAATCACAGTGAAATTGATGAAGAACCAATAATTTTAGTGTGCCGCGTAACCTTTGACTGCTGTCGGTCGAATCTCCTTTCAGGGCTGCAATTCTGCGCCCGTGAACCTGTCTTTTCCACCTTTAGGAGAAACCCAAATGAGCAAGCAGTTATTGGCAGCTTCGACGCTGTCTGCAACGGTCGGTCTCGCCCTCGCATTCCTGGCATTTCCGGGACAGGCGCAGGGAACGAAGGAGATGCCGCAAATCGTCAAGGACAACATGGCGAAGATGGAAAAAAGCAAGCTGGAGAAATGCTACGGCATCAGTGCCGTGGCCAAGAACGACTGTGCGGAAGGCGCGCACTCGTGTGCCGGCCAGGCCACGCAGGCGCGCGATCCGAAGTCCTTCGTGATGCTGCCGGCAGGTGACTGCGCCAAGATCCAGGGCGGCAAGCTGAAAGCCAGTTGAGCGGACACCGGCGTATGAATGTCTCCGGGGTCATGCCGCAGGCTGCGCCGGGCCCGATACCGGCGAAAGCCGGGATCGGGCTGCGCTTTCGGCACCACCAGCCGGTCGCCCAGGCGCGTCCCGATGTCGCGTGGTTCGAGGTGCATACCGAAAACTACATGGGCGGTGGCACGGTGCCACGCTATCTCGACACGATTCGCCGCGACTACCCGATCTCGCTGCACGGCGTGGGGCTGTCGCTGGGCAGTGCCGACGGGCTCGACGCCGCCCATCTGGAGCGTGTGCGAAATGTCGTTGACCGGGTCGAGCCTGGCCTGGTCTCCGAACATCTGTCGTGGAGTGTCACCGGCGGCACCTATCTGGCCGACCTGTTGCCGCTCCCGCTGACGGAAGAGGCGTTGGCCATCGTCTGCCGCCACGTCGACCAGGTCCAGGCGCACTTGAAGCGGCGCATCCTCATCGAAAACCCGTCGACTTATCTGCGTTTCCGGCACTCGACCATTCCGGAGTGGGAGTTCCTGGCGCAGGTCGCGCAACGCACGGGTTGCGGCATTCTGTGTGACGTCAACAACATCTACGTCAGCGCCAGCAACCACGGCTGGGATGCGCGGACCTACCTGGCCGCCTTGCCGCCAGCGGCGATCGGAGAAATCCATCTTGCCGGACACAGCGTCCGCGAGCTCGGCCAAGGCAGGACGCTGCGCATCGACGACCACGGCTCGCGCGTCGCGCCGCCGGTCTGGGCGCTCTACCGCGAGGCACTCGAGCGCTTCGGGCCGGTTCCGACACTGATCGAATGGGATAGCAACGTGCCAGCGCTGGAAGTCCTGATGGAGGAAGCCGCCATCGCCGAGGCCATTCTCGAGGAACACGCCAATGAAGTCGCATACGCCAACGCTGATGCCAACGCTGATTGAACTTCAGCACGCGATTCGCCAAAGCCTGCAAAGCGGCGTGGACGGGGCTGCGTCCGCCTTTGTCGTCAACGAAGGATTGGGCGCGGGCGAGCGGCTCGGCATTTACCGCAACACGTCGGCCGGCGTGCTCGTGACAGCGCTCCAGCTGGCATTTCCGGCCGTGCAGCATGTGGTCGGGCCGGAGTTCTTCGAGGGAGCGGCGCGCCTGTTCGCGGCTGAGGCCCCGCCACGCAGTGCCTGGCTGGATGCGTATGGCGCGGACTTCCCGCAATTTCTGGCGCAACTTGCGCAGGCGGCGTCGGTGCCTTATCTGCCGGACCTGGCCCGGCTCGAATGGAAAGTCAACCTCGTCCTGCACGCGGCTGACGCCGAACCGCTGGAGATCGCGCGCCTGGCGACCTTGGGCGAAGCCGAGCTGGAAGACCTGCGCTTCGAGCCGCATCCGGCGGCGCAATTGCTGCGCTGCGGGTTCCCGGCCGACACCATCTGGCACGCGGTCCTGGAGCGTGATGAGGACGCCATGGCGGCGATCGACCTCGCAGACGGCCCGGTCTGGCTGCTGGTTCAGCGAACGCACGGCGATGTCCGTGCGGTGCGCCTGAGCGAGCCCGAATGGCGCGTTGCCGCAGCGCTGTTTTCCGGGCAGTTGTTGGGCGCGGCGCTGGCGGCGGTATCTTGCGCCGAGCCGCACGCCTTGCTCGCTGCGCATCTTGCGCGCGGATGCTTCACGAACTTCAGTTTGGCCCACGAGTCGCTGGCACTTTAACCTGCGGAGGATTCGCACATGACACGCTCGCCTCAATCCGTTACGCCGCTGGCGGCAAATGACAAGCTGCTGGTGCGTCTTGTCCGGTGGCTGGACCGCGTGCCCTACGCGCTCCTCGCCGTCCCGCTACGGATCGCCGTTGCCACGGTGTTCTGGAATTCCGCCATGACCAAGCTGGCGAACTGGAACACCGCGATAGAGTTGTTCCGCGAGGAGTACAAGGTCCCGTTTCTGCCTCCGGAAGTCGCCGCCTACATGGCCGTGTCGATCGAGTTGACCGCGCCGGTGCTGCTGCTGCTCGGATTGGCAACAAGGCCCGTGGCGCTGGTGCTGCTCGGCATGACGACGGTCATTGAGATATTCGTCTACCCGCAAGCGTGGCCCACGCATATCCAGTGGGCCGCGATGCTGCTGGTGCTGCTGTGCCGGGGGGCCGGCGCCTGGTCCCTCGACCACCTGCTGCGGCAGCGCTGGATGAGGTAGCCCGCACAGATGAGCCGCGCCCACGCCCATCGGTATGGGCTGCAAGGGCTGCGAACGCGAAGCCTGCCCGCAACGCGCATTTCCGTTCATGGGCGGCGCGCTGGACGTCAACGAAAACCAGGGGCGGTTTGCGCCTTGCCTCGTCGCATCGACAACGCCAGTGCGTCCCGGTTCTCATTCAAATAAAAAGTAGCGACGACTTGCGTTCGCCAACGCACCACCGATGCGGTGTGGTCGGCCCTGCGCAGCCGTGATTTTCTGATCAAGCCGTCAAGCCGTCAAGCCTGATCGGCAAGCATGCGCCATGCGTGCGCCAACTCTTCTTGAGTTGAGTGTCCTTCGGAAAAAAGGACATGCTATCATTCATTAATACGAATCATTCTTATTTGCAGTCGTAAAGTACACCATGCGCTTGTCTGGAGGGGTAGACCTGACTGGTGGCAGAAATCTTTCAAAACAACCGATACCTGGAGAAAAATGCGTAGTAACTTTGCCCGCCATCCCGTAGTGGTCGCCATCCACTTGATGCTCGGTTTCATCGGGGCGCATGCCGGGGCTGCCGAGCTGACTGAAACTGAAACGGCGAAGGAAACTTCGCCAGCAGTGACGCTACCAACGGTGCATGTCACCACTGACTGGCTGGGGGCGCCAGATTCCAGTGCCGCGAAGAAGCACCCCGGCGCCCGCTCCGTCATCAGCGAAGGTGACCTGGCAAACACCGGTGCACGCACCCTGGACGAAACCCTGCGGCAAGTGCCCGGTGTGACCGTCCTCGACGAGAGTGGTACGGGTGTATTGCCGAACATCGGCTTGCGCGGCCTCAATCCGCTGCGCAGCGAACAGGTGCTGTTGTTGCAGGACGGCATCCCGATGACGCTCGCACCCTACGGCCAAACCGGCGCCTCGCTGTTCCCCCTCACGCTCAATGCTGTCGAGGCGGTGGATGTGGCGCGTGGAGGCGTGGCGGTGCACTACGGCCCCAACAACGTCGGCGGGGTGATCAACTTTGTGACCAAGCGTATTCCGGTGAAGCCCTCGTTCACGCTCAAGGAGACGCTGTCCATTGCCAAAAACGGCCGGATATTGAGCGACAGCTACGCGAGGGCCGGCGGCTTCGTCAGCGACCGTTTGGGGCTGCAGGTGCAGGCGAATGTGATCGACGGGCAGGGCGAGCGCGCACATTCCGACACCTCAACCCGCAACCTGATGCTCGATGCCGACTGGTTTGCGAGCGATGCGACAGAGATCAAGGCGGGACTGCAGCGGTACACGACCCGTAACGAACTGCCCGGCGCGCTCACCCCGCGAGCCTATGCCCAGGATCGCACGCAATCGACTCGCCCGCAGGACCGTTTCGATGGTGAGACCACGCGCGCCTACGCGACTTACACGCATCAATTCGGCGATGGCACCGAACTCAGCTGGAACAATTTCGGCCATCGCAGCCTGCGCACCTTCGCCTTCGGCAATGCGAGCAACGCCGACACGGCATCCACCCAGCGGCAGTCATCGCCGCGGGAATTCTGGGTGTACGGCACCGAGCCCAGGCTAAGCTTCGACGTCAATGGGCCGGTCAAGCAAAAAATCATGCTTGGCATGCGCTACATGCGCGAGGAGGTGGACTACAAGGTTGACAGCACCACGCTGGTCAGCGGCGCCTACTCCGTCACCCGCGACTGGCGCTTCGAAAACGACGCTTACGCGACCTACGTCAGCGACACCTTTTCGTTGCTGAACGGCAAGCTGAAGATCACCCCGGGTGTGCGTCACGAGGACGTCAGGCTTTCCTACCGCAACAACGCCACTGGCGCGCAGACGCGTGACACGACCAAGGACTGGCTGCCGGGCCTCGATGTGGGCTATCAGGCGAGCAACGATGTGTTTTTGTTTGCCAATGCCCACAAGTCCCTGCGACCGGTCCAGTTCACCCAAATCACCTACGGTGGCGACCTGGCGGCAGAGCGTGCGAAAAACCTTGAAGCCGGCGCACGCTGGGCCGCGACGCCCGAGCTGGATCTGGCGCTGACGGGGTTTCGCTTCCAGTTCGACAACAAGCTGGAATTCGTCAACGCCACCGTCGGATTCCGCAACCTCGGCCAGGCGCGTCACCAGGGTGCGGAACTTGAGATGAAGTGGCGACCCCAGGCGGTTCGTGGGCTCGAGTTCAAGACCGCCTACACGCAGGTGGACACCGAGCAGCAGTCCGGTTCGTTCAAGGGCAATGAGCTGCCCTACGCGCCGCGCCACCAGCTGGCACTGGACACCACTTACCGAAGCCAGGGCTGGACCTGGAACCTGAACGGGCATTACCAGAGCGGGATGTTCAGTGACGGCGCCAACACGGTCGCCGAGAACGCGAGCGGCTCGGTGGGTCGAATCCCGTCCTACTGGCTGTGGAATGCGCAAGTCGGCTATGCCTTCAAGTGGAACGGCACGCGCATGAAGGCCGGTCTTGCGCTCAACAACCTGTTCAACCGTGACTACTACTTCCGGGGGGTGGACTACAGCCAGGGTCGCATGCCGCAACCGGGCCGAGCGGTTCTGGCGAGCCTGCAGATGGATCTGTAAATACACACAAGACAAAGGTTGACTGTGCAAAATATGATTGTGCTGGCCCATGTGCCCACCGATTCGGTGAACGAGGGCTTCTTGCCGGCGGCCAGGTCGCTCGGCCTGTCGGTGACCTTGCTGACCGACTGTGCCGATGCGCATCGCGCGCATTTCGCCAGGAGCGGGCTGCCGGCCTATCCCGACGAAATCCTGTCCTGCGATGTGTTCAACCCGCTGGCGGTGATCGATGCGCTGACCCAGCGCGCGGTTCGTCCGGCCGCGATTTTTTCGAACAGCGACCATCTGCAGACCAGCACCTCGGTGGCGGCCGATTATTTCGGCCTGCCGCGCAAGGACTGGCACACCACCTACCGCGCCAAGAACAAGGCGCAAATGCGTGTCCACCTGCAGGCCTTGGGTATCGACACGCTGTGGCACGCGACGGTCTGCGACCCGGCCATGCTGTCGGCGCTGCCCGAGGTGCCGTTCCCGGCGGTGGTCAAGCCGCGCGAGGGCGTGGCCAGCCTGCAGGTCAGCCTCGCCCGTGATCGCGCCGAACTGCAGTCACAGTGCGCGGCCGTGTGGGCCGATCATCCGGGCCGGCCGATGCTGATCGAGGAGTACATCGACGGTCCGCTCCACACGCTGGAGACTCTGGGCGACGGCAAGTCGCTGGTGGTGCTGGGCGGCTTCCAGGTGCGGCTGTCGCCGCCGCCGCACTTCATCGAGCACGAAGCCGTGTGGATGCCCGGCCCGCCGCGGGGCGAGGCGGCCCGGGTGCTCGAGATCGTGCGCGCCTTCGGCATCGGCTTCGGTGCCTGCCACACCGAGTTCGTGATGAGCGCTAAGGGGCCGCGCCTGATCGAGATCAACTACCGCAACATCGGTGACTACCGCGAGTTCCTGCTGCAGGACGCGCTGGACATGGCGCTGTTCGAAACGGTGCTGCGCCTTTATCTGGGTCAGCCGCTGCCTGCGCTGCAGCTGGCCGATCGTGCCGCGCACATCCGCTATTTCGTGGCCTGCGAAGCGGGGACGGTGGCCCGGGCGCCGGCGGCCTTCACCGAGCGCGGCGACGCGTTGCGCCTGACCTACCAGCCGCTGCGCGCGGTCGGCGACGCGATCGCGCTGACCCACTCGAACAAGGACTACCTGGGCGTGCTGCGCGGCGCCGGCCCTGACGCCGGCACGCTGGCCCTGGCCATGGACGCTGCCGCAGAACGCCTGTCCTGGGAGATCACGGCATGAACCAGCGTGCCATGGATGGGCAATGCCTGCCGGACACCGACGCAGCCTATGTCTGCACCCGCGTAGTCGACGCCCTGCTGCGCGAGGACGTGCGCGGCTGTGTCACGCGCGCCCGCCTGGTGCGCGGCGACGCGTTGACGGCCGGCGCCGGATTCCCGCCGGCGCAACGCTGGCTGGAGATCAGCCACTTCGGGGCGGGGCGAATGTGGATCGCGGTCACGCCGGAGCGTTTCATGCAGAGCTGGCGGCTCACCCGGCTGCCCTTGCTGGTCGAGGAGTGCGGCCAGGTGCAGGCCTTGTTCCATGTGGCCGACATCCTGGCGAGCTTCAGTGCCGGGGCGGACAGCGACACCCGCGCGCGTTTTGCCGACTTCGAGCGCGAATGCGCGGCGGCGGTAGAACACCGCCACGCGGCCGAGGCGGCGCGGCGTGACTGGTTCGAGGCGGGGCCCGCGCACGAACCCGTTCACTGGCACGAGCGCATGTTGCGCTACGACCGGCTGGCGTCCTACCTGGACCATCCGCTCTATCCGACCGCGCGCGCCAAGCTGGGCTTCGAGGTGGAGCACCTGCGCCGCTACGCACCGGAATTTCCCTGCACCTTCGAATTGAACTGGCTGGCCGTGCCGCGCGCGCTGTACCACCCGAGCGGCGATCGCCTGCCACCCGGCTGGCCTGGTTTCGCCGATGTCGGACTGCCCGGCACGCTGGCCGCGGACCACGCGCTGGTGCCGGTGCACCCGTTCGTCTGGCAAGGCGAGCTGGACGCCTTCCTGGCCGGCAGCGGCCTGAGCGACCAGGTGATCCGCGCCCCGCGCAGCCATTTGTGGGTGGCGCCCACGCTGTCGGTGCGTTCGCTGGTGCTGGCCGAGGCTCCGGCCTGGCACCTCAAGCTGCCGCTGACCATACGCACCCTGGGCGCGAAGAACATTCGCACCATCAAGCCCAGCACGATTCGCGATGGGCAGCGCGTGCAGGACTTGCTGGGCGCTATCGCCGAGCGCGAGCCGGCCATCCGGGGACGCCTGTTGCTGACCGCCGAGGATACCGGCGCGCACGTCGATGGCAAGACCTTTCTCGGCTACATCGTGCGCCGCTACCCCGAAGCCGCCCTGCGGCACGCCACGCTGGTTCCGGTGGCGGGCCTGCTGGCGCCGAGTCCGGCCGGCGGCTGCGTGGCCGAAGAGCTTGCGGCGCGCTTTTATGGCGGTGATACGGTGGCGCTGTTCGACGACTACCTGGCGCTGACGCTGCGCCTGCATCTGACCCTGTGGGTGCGCTACGGCATTGCCCTGGAGTCCAACCAGCAGAACTCGGTGCTGGTGTTTGCCGACGAGGCGCCGCGGCTGCGGCTGCTGCTCAAGGACAACGACGCGGCGCGCCTGCACCGCGCCCGGCTGGAACGTGTCGCGCCAGCGCTGGCCGCGCACATCGAGGCCCTGGAGGACGCGCGCCTGGTGGTCGACCACGAACTGCCGCTGGCGCAGATGTTCACCACCATCACGCTGCAGCTGAACCTGGCGGTGCCGACCGAGGGGCTGGCCGGGTGCGTGCCGGGATTCAACCGTGAACAGACCTATGCCCGGCTGCGCGAGCGTACGGCCGCCATCCTCGACGAACTGGCGGCCGAGGGGGAGGACGTGGCGCTGGCGCGCCAGACCCTTCTCGACGACGACTGGCTGTACATCAAGTACCTGCTGACCGCGGCGACCCTGCTCGACAAGGGCGCGACCGGCGCGGCGGACGTCAACAAGTTCTATGGCAAGAGCGCGCCCAACTTCCTGAAGGCCGCATGATGACGCCGTCGCCTGTGCCGCGCGCCATCGTGCTGGCGGTGATGGCGGGCCATTTCGTGGCCGCTTTCGCCGCGCTCGGCATGCCGCCGTTCTTCGCGCTGATCCTGGAGCAGTCGCTGCACAACGAGGCGCGCTACCTGGCCGGCTGGTTCTACGTGGTGCCGACCGCGTTCGCCGCGCTGAGCAGTCCCTGGTGGGGCCGGCTGGCGGACCGGTATGGCAAGAAGAGGCTGCTGATCCGCGCCCAGCTCGGGCTGGCCGCGAGCTTTCTGCTGGCCGGCTTTGCCACGAACACCTGGGTGTTCTTCGCGGCACTGGCACTGCAAGGCGTGCTGGGCGGCACCTTTGCGGCGTCCAATGCCTACCTGGCGACCATCGCCAGCGGCCCGGCGCTGGCACGCGGCCTGACCGCCATGCAGTGGTCGGCGCGCGCCGCGCTGGTGGCCGCGCCGCTGGCGCTGGGACTGGCGTTGCAGGCGGGCGCCAGTTCGCCGATCGAGATGTACCGCTGGCTGGCACTGCTGCCGCTGGCCGCCGCGGCGCTGGCCGTTTGCCTGCCTGCGGGCGCCGCAGCGCAGAAAACGCCAGCCGCGCACGAAGCTGCGGCGGTGGCCGAGGCCACGCCACGGCAGGTCTATGCGCTGCAGTTCGCCTTTGTGTTCGCGACGGTGGTGACCTTTCCCTACTTCGCGCCGCATGTGCAGCAGCGCTTCGCCGGACTGTCCACCGGCATGGCCGGCCTGCTGTTCGGCCTGCCGCATGCCGTCTACCTGCTCGCGGCGCTGCCGCTGACCCGCTGGCTCGCCCGCGGCAGGCAGACCGTCATCCTGGCTGCGGCGTTTGCCGCGCTGGCGCTGTGCCTGGTGGGCCAGGCCCTGGCCGGCTCGCTCGCCGCGCTGGTCGCGTGGCGAGGGGTGATGGGGCTGGCGATGACCGCCGGTTTTATTGCGCTGCACGGGCTGATCGCCGGGGTGGTGCATGGCAGCAGCGCCGGTCGCGCCTTCGGCTGGTTTGAGAGCAGCTCCAAATGGGGCGCGGTGGCGGCAGGCCTGTCGGCCGGCTTCGTCGCCCAGGCTTTCGGTCTGGCCGCGCCGTTTTTTCTCGGCGCAGCCATGGTGGCCTGCGCGGCGGCTTACCTGACACTGGCGCCGCGCCACCGGTTGCGCGCCAGCACCTGACTCATCCCTACCCAGGAACATCCATGCAACACACATCCAATGCCCAGCACGCCGAACTGACGAGCCCGGCTGCACACGAAGCCGGCCAGCGCAGCCAGGAGACGCTGCTCAACTGCTATTGCCGCGAAGTGGCCGGTCCCGCCGGCGAACTCAGCGTCGGTCCGCTGTTCTGGCAAAACGACTGGCCAGCCGCGGTCAAGATGGCGTTGCAGCGCGAAGGCGGCCAGGTGCTGCACGTGCAACTGCCGCACACCGGCGAGCGCTTGCTGGTGGTGGTTGCGGCAGCCTCGCTCACCGGCAACTACCGCTACCATTCGCCGTTTTTTCACAAGGCGCCCGGCAAGCCCTGGGCCCTGCTCGACTGGGCGGCGCAGGCGGCGCTGCTGCTGCGCGAGATGGCGCTCAGGCACGGCTTGCCGCCCAATACCGAGCTGATGGAGCAGGTTCGCAACAGCGTGGCCATGACCACGCGAGCACTGTTGTGCCCGCCGGCTGCGCGCCTGCCCGCCGACCCGGTCGAAGCCTATATTGATTCCGAGCAGTCGCTGGTGTTCGGCCACCCCTTTCACCCCGCGCCGAAGAGCCGCCAGGGTTTTACCGATGGGGACCTGGGCCGCTTCTCGCCGGAGCTGGGGGCGTGCTTCCCGCTGCATTACTTCGCGGTGCGCGCCGAGGACGTCGTGCAGCAGTCGCTGCTGGGGCAGCGCTGCGAGGAGCTTGTCGCGGCGGGCGCGCCGGCGGTCGAACCCGGTTGCGTCGCGGTCCCGGTGCATCCCTGGCAGGCGGGCCATCTGCTGACGCACCCGCTGGTCAGGCAGGCCATCCACGAGGGCCGGCTGCGCCACCTCGGCGCACATGGCGCGCCGTTTTACGCGACCTCGTCGGTGCGCACGCTGTACCAGCCGGGCAATCCCTATTTCTACAAGTTCTCGCTGAACGTCCGGCTGACCAACTGTGTGCGCAAGAACGCCTGGTACGAACTGGAGGGGGCGATCCAGGTGAGCCGCATCATGCGCGGCCTGCTGCCCGGGCTGCAGCGCGAGTTTGCGGGGCTGGAGGTGCTGGAGGAGCCGGCGTTCCTGTCGGTTGACCTGCGCGATGCCGACCCGGCGGGCAACCGCGAGGTGACCGAGGGATTCGGCATGATCCTGCGCCGCAACGTCGAGGCCTTGCTGCGGCCCGGCGCGACCGCCTTGCTGGTTGGCGCGCTGTTCGGAAACCATGTGTACGGTGAAATGCGCATGCGCCATCTGCTCGGCGACATCGCCGCACGCGAGCACAGCCCGCTCGCCAGCGTGACCGAGCGCTGGTTTTCCGACTACGTCGCACAGCTGATGTACCCGGTGCTTCACTGCTATTTCGCGCACGGACTGGTGTTTGAGCCGCATCTGCAGAACGTGCTGGTCGGGCTGCAGGCTGGCTGGCCATGCCAGCTGTTCCTGCGCGATTTCGAGGGCGTCAAGCTGCTGCCCGGGCACTACCCGGCGCAGGCGCTGAACGAGATCAGCGCACGTGCGCGGCAGGCGCTGTGGTATGACGAGGAGCAGGGCTGGAAGCGCATCGCCTACTGCCTCTTCGTCAACAATTTCGCCGAGGCCATCGGCCAGCTCTCGGCCGACCAGCCGGCGCTGCAGCCGAGGCTGTGGGCCCTGGTCCGGCATCACCTGCAGCGCTACCAGGCGCAGTGGGGCAGCCCGGCCTCGGCGCGGCGCATCAACGCGTTGCTGGCCGGTGAGCCCTTCCCCGGCAAGACCAATCTGAGCAACCGCTTTTTCCAGCGCGCCGACCGCGCATCCACCTATGTGCCGGTCGGCAACCCGATCGCTGCCGCCGGCGAGGGCTCCCCATGGAACTGAGAGTGGACACGGTGGCGCGCCACCTGAGGGCGGCGCTGGCTGACGCCACGCAGCCGCTGTGCGCCTATGTCTATGACCTCGAGGCGCTGCGCCGGCACAGCCAGGCCGTGGTCGCGGCGCTGCCCGCAGGCTGTGAGCTGTTCTACGCGATCAAGGCCAATTCGGACCTGCCCATCCTGCGGACGCTGGCACCGCGCGTGGCCGGCTTCGAGGTGTCTTCGGGCGGCGAGCTGGCCTGGGTGCGCGAGCATTTCCCCAGCACGCCGCTGATCTTCAGCGGCCCCGGCAAGACCGACGCCGAGCTCCGGCTGGCGCTGGACAGCGACGTCGAGGCCATCCACGTGGAAAGTCTGCACGAACTGCGGCGGCTCGCCTGGCTGGCCGAGGCCGCCGGCAGGACCGCTCCCGTGCTGCTGCGCGTCAACCTGCCGCTGCCCGGGCTGGCCGCGACGACGCTGATGATGGGTGGCAAAGCGACACCGTTCGGCATCGCCGTCGACCAATTGCCCGCCTGCCTGGCCAGCCTGCGCGAGGCACCGGGCCTGCGCCTGCGCGGCTTTCATTTCCACCTGCTGTCGCACCAGCTCGACGCCGCTGCCCACGTCGAACTGATCGCCGCCTACCTCGAGCAGGTCGAGCGCTGGTGCGGGGCGTACGGGCTCGACATCGACCATGTCAACGTTGGCGGCGGCATCGGCGTCAACTACCGGCAGCCGCAGCAGCAGTTCGACCTCGCGGCCTTCGGCGCCGGACTGCAGCGCTTGCGGGCAAGCCGGCCGGGCCTGCCGCGCCTGCGCTTCGAATGTGGCCGCTACATCACGGCCGCCTGCGGCTATTACGCCATGCAGGTGCTGGACCTCAAGCACACGTTCGGCCGCGACTACGTGGTCGCACGCGGCGGCACCCACCATTTCCGCACGCCCTACGCGCAGGGCCACAGCCATCCGTTCCACGTCCTGCCGGTCGAGCATTGGCCGTATCCCTGGGCCCGGCCCGAACTGCGCGACGCCACCGTCCACGTGGTCGGCCAGCTGTGCACGCCCAAGGATCTGCTGGCTTTCGACGCGCCGGTGGAACGGGTGCGGGTGGGCGACCTGCTGGTCTTCCCGTATGCCGGCGCCTACGCCTGGCACATCTCGCACCATGACTTCCTGCGCCACCCGCATCCGCAGCACTGGTACCTGCCGATGGAGCACGCCGATGCTGCAGACGAATAAGCTCAGGGCCCGGCTCGAAGCGGGGCAGCGGGTGTACGGGCTGCTCAATTCGATTCCCGCGCCGCTGCTGGTGGAAATGATCGGTTACGCGGGCTACGACTTCGTGATCCTCGACCTGGAGCACGCGGGCGTCAATCCGCAGACACTGGAGAACATGATCCGCGCCGCCGAGGGCTGCGGGCTCACGCCGCTGGTCCGGGTGCCGGGCGTCGAGCTCAAGACCATCCTGCGCGTGCTCGACGCCGGCGCCCAGGGCATCGTGGTGCCCTGCGTGCAGGATGGCGAACAGGCGCGGCAGGCGGTCCTGGCGAGCCGCTACCACCCGCTGGGTGAGCGCGGCATCAGCGGCGGTCGCACCACGGGCTTCGGGACCCTCGGCCTGCAGGATTACATGGCGCTTGCCAACCGCGAGATCATGGTGGTGGCGATGATCGAGGACAGGGCCGGCGTCGAGAACATCGACGCCATCGCGGCCGTGCCCGGCCTCGACATGATTCTGGAGGGCGCGGTCGACCTGTCCCAGTCCCTGGGTGTTCCCGGGCAGGTGCAGCATCCCGAAGTGCAGTCGGCGATCCGCCGAGTGGCCGCGGCCTGCGCGGCGCACGCGCTGCCGTTCTGCGCGATTCCGCGGGCCGACGGCCAGCATGAGGCGTGGTGCGAAGCCGGTGTCAGGGCCTTTCTGCTCGGCGACGACCGTGGCCTGAGTTTCCGTGCGATCAAGGCGCATCTGGGCATCTACCGGCCTCCTGAAGGCGTGAATTAGTGCAAGCAATGCCCAACCTAGTGTGGTGTTGCATGCTTGATGGCACAAATAAAAATGATGGATTTTGGATCAGGGCAAGGCGCAAACCACAGCGATACCCGTAGGTATCGCGCGGATTTGCAACGCCGCCATGGCCGAAAAGACGCATTTTTATGTGCCAGATAGCGTGCAACACCACACTAGGACAGGACAGGTCGGCTTGGCGCCCGAGCGCGGAACGGGAAAGACCAACGAGGTACACCGCACCCGACTCATGCGCGTCTGATCCAGTCCGCGCGTCGAGGCGAACCACCGAGGGCAGAAATCGGTCACCTGAACACGGCGGGACGCAAGTCTGAATTTGAACGAGAACGATTAAATGAACGCACGTTGCATACGAATTCTGCTGCCGGCGCTGACGCTGGCGAGCGCGTGGCTGACGCCTGTCCGCGCCGAGATACGCATCCGGCACGCCCAGGGCGAGCTGGTCTTGCCGCAGCCGCCCAAGCGCGTGGTGGCGCTGGAGTTTTCCTTCGTCGACGCCTTGGTGGCGGTCGGCATGGCGCCGATCGGTATCGCTGACGACCGTCAGCCCGAACGCATCATTGGGCCGCTACGCGACGCAGTGAAGGGCTATGCCTCGGTTGGCAGTCGCTACCAGCCAAGCCTGGAGGCGATTGCCGCGCTCAAGCCCGACCTCATCATCGCAGACCAGCGGCTGCACCAGGCGGTGTACAGCGAGTTGCAGGCCATTGCTCCGACATTGATCGTCGACGTTCGTTCTTCCACCTACCAGGAGGACCTGGAGACACTGCAGGTGGTGGCGCGAGCGCTGGGCAAGGAGGAGCAGATGCGGCAACGGCTGCGGCGCCACGCGGAGGTGATGGACAAGTACGCCCGCTCAATAGAGAACGATCAGAAGCTCACTGCGGTGTTTGGCGTCTCCAGCGACAAAGGCAGTTGGCTGCACACCGAGGCGACTTATGCCGCCGGAGTGCTCAAGCGACTCGGTTTCGACACACCACTGAAGCGCGGTCGCAATCGGATGGGGTCCGAGCCTTACGTCAAAACAGGGTTGGAGCAATTGTTGGCGACCAACCCAGACATCCTGCTGCTCGGGCGCTACAGCCAGCCAGCCCAGATCGACAACTGGGCGAAAAGTCCGCTGTGGCGAGGGCTGAAGGCGGTACAGAATAAGCGTGTGTACTGGGTGGACGGCAATGTGTGGGCGCGCTCGCGCGGCCTGATTTCCGCCGAACTGATGACGGCGCAGCTGCATGGCCTGCTGCGGCAATGACGCGCGCGCTGCGGGTCTATTTGCTGACGCTGATGGCGCTGTTGCTGGCGGCCTGGTTGTCGCTGCTGGCGTTTTCCGAGCACCCCCTGATGCTGTCTGGGCTGTGGCAGGGCGACGACATGTCGGCGCTGATCGTGCGCGACGTCCGCCTGCCCCGTATGTTGGTCTGCGCATTGGTGGGCGTGGGGCTGGGGATGGCGGGCAGTCTGCTCCAGGCCGTGACCCGCAACGCGCTGGCTTCCCCCCACGTGCTGGGCATCAACCAGGGCGCGGGACTGTTCGTTGCGCTGTCGCTGGGCGTGCTGCAGCGCTGGCAATTGCCGACTCTGGCGATGGCCTGCGCCGGTGCAACGCTGTCCGGTGCACTGGTGATGTTACTTTCCGGCCTGCACCGCGGCCGAGCCAGTGGGGTGCGACTGGTGCTGTCCGGTGTGGCGTTGTCGTCGCTGCTTGCGGCGATGACTGACGGCGCGGTGATGCTCAACGACGAGCTGGGCGTCAGTATCGTCGCTTTCATGGCCGGCTCGGTGGATGGCATGACCTGGCAAGATGTAGCCGGGCTATGGCCGTGGGTTCTCTGTGCCACCCTGGGCGCGCTGTTGCTCGCTCACCCGCTCAACTTGCTGCAATTGGGCGATGAAGCCGCTCATGCCTTGGGCCTGAAGACTCCCACTGTGCGCGTACTGTGCGCGCTGCTGGTCGTGGTGGTCGCCGGCGCTATCGTCACCTATGTGGGCGCCATTCCGTTCGTCTGCCTGATCGTGCCGCATACGGCGCGCGCATTGCTTGGGCGGCAGGACTACCGACTGGTGCTGCCACTGGCCGGTCTGCTGGGCGGTGTGCTGATGCTGCTTTCCGATGCGCTGTCTCGCCTGGTCAGCTACCCCTTCGAGTCGCCGGTTGGCATCGTTACCGCCCTGATCGGCGCTCCGTTTTTTCTCTACCTGACCTGGAAGCAGCGGCGATGAGAGGAACATCCACCTATGCCCCGCTGCTGATGGCTGCCGTGTTGCCGGGCGTGCTGTTGCTGACGCTGCTATCGCTGGCTGTCGGCGCGGTCCCGCTGACACTGCAAGACACCTGGCATGCCGCCTGGTCCAACACCAGTCCCTACAGCCATCTGGTGCTGCAACTGCGATTGCCGCGCGCCCTGCTGGCATGGCCGGTCGGCGCCGCGCTGGCCGTCTCCGGCGCACTGGTGCAAGGGGTGACACGCAATCCGCTGGCTGCGCCGGACGTGATCGGCGTCACCAGCGGTGCCGGCCTGGCCGCAGCCTTCGTGGTGCTGGTGCTCGGCGACATGCCACTGTGGACCCTGCCGCTGTCGGCGTTCGCCGGTGGCCTGGCCGCAGCGCTGCTGGTGTACCGGCTGGCCTGGCGCGGCGGTGTCAGCCCAATGCACTTGGTGCTGGTTGGCGTCGCGGTGACGCAACTGTTCGCAGCGGGGATCGACTACCTGGCCAGCGCCCGGGCAGACCGGGTAGCCCTGGCGGTGATTTGGCTTCGTGGCTCGCTGTGGGGGCGCAATTGGGACCATCTGATGCTGGCATTGCCGCTGGTCCCGCTGGTGCCGGCGGCGCTGTTGCTCGCCCAACGCCTCAATCTGCTGGCGCTGGGCGACGCAGCAGCACAGGCGCTGGGCGTGTCCGTCAACAATACCCGCAAGCAGGCCCTGCTGCTGGCGGTGCTGCTGGCCAGCGGCGCGGTGGCCGTTGCTGGCACCGTAGCTTTCATCGGGCTGCTGGCACCGCACCTGGCGCGCTTGCTGGTCGGTGCCGATCACCGCCGGCTATTGCCGTTGTCAGCGTTGCTTGGTGGCTTGCTGCTCCTGGTGGCCGATACGCTGGGCCGCGGCCTGCTGTCGCCACTGGAGGTGCCGGCGGGCATCATGACGGCGCTTCTTGGCGCGCCGTATTTCCTTTATCTGTTGTCGCGCTACCGGAGGGTGATATGAAAGCAAGGCTATGTGTCGAGCGCCTGACACTGGATTACGGCCCGCGGCGCGTACTCGACGACGTCACTCTGGCAATCGCAGATGGTACTTTTACCGCGATCGTAGGCCCCAACGGCTGCGGCAAGTCCACGCTGCTCAAGACCCTGCTGCGGCTGCTGGTGCCAAGGCAAGGCAAGGTACTGCTGGACGGGCACGACCTGACGGACATCTCCCCCCGGACGGTGTCGCGACAGATTGCGCTGTTGCCGCAGGGGGCGGAATCGCCGGAGGGACTCACCGTAGAAGAGCTGGTGCACTACGGGCGCGCGCCCTATCAGTCGTGGTGGGGACGCGCTGACCACAAAGACCGATCGGCTGTGGCGCAGGCGATGGCGCACACGGGTGTGACGGAATTGGCCGAGCGTCCGCTGCATCAGTTATCCGGCGGTCAGCGTCAACGCGCGTGGCTGGCGATGGTGCTTGCGCAGGAAACACCCATCGTGTTACTGGACGAACCAACAACCTTCCTGGACATCAACCACCAGCACGAGCTGATGGAGCTGTTGGCCGGATTGCGGCGGCAGGGGCGAACACTCGTGGCGGTGCTGCACGATCTCAACCAAGCCGCCCGTTATGCGGACGTGATGGTGGCACTGAGCCCTGATGGGCGTATTTATGACCAGGGACCACCACAACGGGTGATGACCGCTGCGATGATGCAGGCGATTTTCGGCTTGGCCTGCCATGTCGACACCGATCCCGTCAGCGCCAGGCCACGGGTCACGCCGCTTACAGGCGGTCTCAAGGGCTGCTAAACCGGACTTTGACTGCGTGATCGAGCCGCAGCTCTTTCGTGGCGCAGTGATACCCGGCATGACGCCACGATTTTGCCTGTGAATACCTCCGGCTACTCGCAGCTCCAGTCGAACTGGAACGCCTCACCCAGCTCGAAACTCAGCGGTACAAACCCCGCGCCGCGCGCAGCGGTGCCGAGGGTCGGCAGGGATTCGTGTAAAAACCCGCAGAAACAGGCACCTAGCGATACCTCGCGGCCGTGATGAACTGGCTGAAAGACTCACACCAGACGATCACCGTGTTGTAGCGTGAGATGTCGACCGACTCCGGGACCCGAACCACGAAGTTCTCGAAGGTCTTGACGTCCCCGACGCGCGTCATGCGTGCCTTCAGGCGCGCAAAGTCCGCCTCTGTTTCGACGAACTCGGGCGACAGATACAGCTTGTAGTCCGGCCCCGGCGCAAGCTTTCCCGACAGGGCAATGCTTTGCGGGCTGACCGAGACCGTACCTTCGCCCCAGTGAAGCGGGTCGCTGTCCTTGAGGTCCCGGCGAAACTGGCCCGTATACCTGGCCAGGCTTGTCTGGGAGGCGATCTCGGCGGCGGTGGGTGCCGGTGGCGCCGTGAGGATGGGCAACGCGTAGATGCCAAGAGCGAAGCCCGCGGCAACCGCCACGGCATAGGATGCGATGAGCAGCAGGGTTTTCTTCATGACATGGCCAAAACGTGCGCTGGCGCGTGTGAATGTGCGTCGCTGAATGACCGGCGCTTGTCTGCCGGAGACAGCGTACCAAGGGCGTGCGAAAGGCGCGCGAAGACCATGAGACCTCCCTTTGCGGCAGGTAAACCTGGTGGAACTGAACTGCCGCCATGACGGTTGCTTGGGTAGTGTAGGGTTCAACTACCCGCGCTGGCAATGCGCCGAGATTCCGTGGGTGTTTTACCCTGGAAACAGCAGTTGACCGCTCGCAAACTTCAGGAAAGCCACATGCCCATTGACTTTCCCCTCTTCGATTGCGTTCACCTTCTGGGTAACAGCGCTATGCGTCCGATTGCACCGTGCTCGACGCGCCATGCGGCGTTGCTCCGCCTTGTGGGCACAAGCCCACTGCGTTGTCACGCCTTGCCTGCCACGCCGATCACGGCGCACTCGGACGCATCCAACTGCCGTTTCCAGGGTTACTCGACGTCGACGTCGTCGTCTGCGGCAGGGGCTGCAGCGTGATCGTCACCGCTCGTTGGCCGTTCTTCGCGTCCGCCCGGGTGGTTCGCAAAGCGCGCCGGGTCGCGGCCATGCACCGGCGCGTCGTCGGCAAACGACCAGCCGCCGAACTGCGTGCGCCGGTAGTCGTCCAGGGTTTGCGCAATCTCGGCCTGCGTGTTCATCACAAACGGGCCGTACTGCGCCACCGGCTCGCCGATGGGCTTGCCCTGCAGCAGCAAAAACTCGGCAGCCTCGCTGCCGCCGTTGACCAGCTCGACGGGATCGGCCGCGCGCAATTCGAGCGCCGCATGGTCGGCCATGGGCTGCCCGGCCACGGACACCCGCGCGCCCTTGAAGAAATACAGGCTGCGCCGCGTGCCCTGTCCGGTGGCGGCGGGCAGCGTCCAGTGCCCGCCGGGCGCCACGCGAATCGTCCAGATCGCCACGTCGGCGTCGGCCTGCGCGGCCCATGAGTCGGGCGGCGGCTCCAGCGGTGCAGCCGCGGCGCTGCCCTCCTGGCCCAGCCGCCCGGCGACCACGGCCACTTCGGTGCGATGGCCTCCGGCATCGGTGGCGGTCAGGCGCGGAATGTCCTGCGACCAGAACATGGTGAAGTGCGGGTCCGACATCTTGCTGCGCGCCGGCAGGTTCAGCCAGATCTGGAACAGCTCCAGCGGGTTGGGGCTGTCCTGATTGAGCAGCGGGAACATCTCGGAATGCACCACGCCCCGGCCGGCCGTGAGCCACTGCACGTCGCCCTGGCCGAAGCGCGCCGTGGCACCCAGCGAATCGGAATGGTCAATCAGGCCCTTGCGCACGATGGTCACGGTTTCAAAGCCGCGGTGCGGATGCGGCGGGAAGCCCGGCACCGTGCTGCCGTGGTACATGCTCCAGCCGTCCTTGCGGCTGAAGTCCTGCCCGATGTCGCGGCCCGCCAGCGAGCTGGCCGGGCCCATCTGCGCATTCGCCTCGGGGTAGGCGTCGTCGTGGTAGGCGCAGAAGAGGAAAGGGTCTATGGTTTCCCACGGAAAACCGAGGGGCTTGAGCTGGAGGATGGGACTGGACATGAGCGGCCTTTCAGTCTGGAATGCAAAGAATACAGCTAAGGCGGCTCCGCCGTCTTTCAACCGCTCCTCGCCGCCGCCTGCCGGACTCCTGCGCTACCCGGTCTCCAGGCGCTACTTCACGCGCCGGTATCTCGCCGTCATGAAGCGCTTCCATGTCCCGTCGCCTTGCAGCACCTGGGAGCTCAGCTCGCGCTCCTGGCTGTTTTTGAGGGTGATCACGTCCTGGTACCTGGCCAGCTTGCCGTCGCCGGCAAAGCTCGGCCCCTCGGTGTCTAGCGTCAGCACTTTTTGCGCAGGGTCGAGCTGGCCCCGGTAGATCCACATGTTGGCCATCATCGAGCCGACCCAGCTGCCGACGAACGCCTGCTTTTGCGTGTCGTAGCCCAGCGTCATCAACGTGGTGCCGATTCCTTCAAGGCCCGGCATGGTGCCGCTGCCATCGCACAGCAGCCACAGGCCGCCGAGGGTGCGCACGCTTTCCTGGCCCCTGCTTTTCGTCGGCGGCTGATCCGGGCCCATCTGCATCTCGGCCTCATAAGTCCAGTCGCCCCGCAGCTGCTGTAGCCACTGGTGTTCCTTTTGCGGTTCTGTTTTCATCAAACTCTCCTTGATGATTGAAGTTGAACTACGCCGTGAATTACGCCGCCTGCAGGGTAGGGAAAGGCTCGCGCCAGGCCTCCAGTTCATTGAGGCGCGCGTGCCAGCGCCGGATTTCCGGAAACCCTTCCAGCGGCAGCCTGGCCTTCTGCGCGTAGGGCAGTGTGATCGCCACCGCAAAGTCGGCCACGCTCAAGGCCTCGCCCACCAGGTAGCTGCGCCCGCGCAGATGGCCTTCCAGCACAGCGGCGTAGCGCATGAAGCCCTCGGTGGCCTTGCTGATTTCCACCGGATCGGGCTCGCCCATGCTGAAACGCGGCTTGATGATGTACTCGAAATAAAACGTGGAGGCCTGCGGCGCGAACTCGGTCGCGTCCCACATCAGCCAGCGCATCACCTCGATCTGGCGCGCGTCGCGCGGCCACAGGTCCGAGCCGGCCCTGTCCGCCAGGTGGCACATGATCGCGTTCGACTCCCACAGCGTCATGCCGCCATCCACCAGCACGGGTACCTTGACATTGGGGTTCATCGCGCGGAACACCGGCGTCATGTGTGCGCCCTTGCCCAGCTCGACGTAGATGAATTCCACCGGCAGCGCCAGGTGCTTCGCGACGGCGCAGGCTTTGCGCGGGTTCAGCGTGTCGGAAAAATAAAGCTTCAAGGCTGGCTCCTTTGACCCCGTTAACCCCGTCGACCCTTTGAACCGCAGATGATCAGCAGTGGCATGCGGTACTGCCCACGTCAGGGCATGGGGAGAGGCTTGATCACCATCCACGACACGCCGAAGCGGTCGGCCACCATGCCGAAAGACGAGGCGTAAAAGGTCTTGGTGAGCGGCATCTGTACCTTCCCGCCTTCACTCAGGGCCTTGAACAGGCGCTGCGCCTCGGCGTCCGTCGGCGCCGTGAGCGACAGCGAAAAGCCTTTGAACTCCAGCGGACCCGCGGCCATGCCGTCAGAAGCCATCAGCTCCGTGTCGCCAATCCGGAAGCTGGCGTGCATGATGCTGTCGCCGGGAATGGAGGCGCACTCGGCGGTGGGCGGCTCGGGGCTTTCCTTGAAGCGCATCATCATCTTCACGTCGGCGCCCAGCGCCGAGCGGTAGAACGCCAGCGCCTCTTCGCAGCGGCCGTTAAAAAACAGGTAGGGTTGGACTAGCATGGCTATCTCCTTTGTCAGTGGTTAGTGGTTAGTGGTTAGTGGTGAGTGGGTGACCTTGGCGGCTGTTGCGAAACGCAGGCGAACGGTTAGCCCGGTCTTGCCGGCCTGCTCGGTGAAAATGGGCATGGGTTCTCCCTTCTGAGTTTTTTGAGGGTTAGGGTCAATACGGTTCAGTCAAGTTATTCACCCTGAATCGGAATGATCAAAACCTTGACTTGTCATTGCGGGCCTGACCCGCAATCCATGGATCCCGGATCGGGCCTGCCCCGGACTTGATCCGGGGTCCGGGATGACAAACCAGGGGCAGGGGCTTGACTGAACCGTAGTGGGGTCAGGGTTCGCGTTTCGAAGGCGCACTTTTCAACCTTTCAGCTTCTTGAAGTCACCGGGTTCGGTGCGCTCCGGCGACCCCTGACGCCATGCCCGAAGCCAGCCTCCGGAAACAACGAACCGTGGGAAGGTGATCCACTGCTCAAGGAAGATGCGACAGACCGCGTTCGCAGCGCTTGTGAATGGTTCGGGTGGATTTTCTTCCTGGCGATGCCCCCGACCCTGGAGCGCAACGGAGACAACCATTGCGGCAAGCGAAGTCAGACCCCAGAACCATGAGCGTTCAGCGAGCGAGGCAACAAGCCCGGCATTGCCCGCCAGGAACAGTGGTACGACGGCGATATGAAGAAGCAGGTTTGCGCGCGAGCGGTGGTACCTTGAGTACCCGCTCCACTGCCACTTGAGTAATTCGAAGACGCCCATGTCAATTCCCTTTGAAGAGCCCCGGCTTTAACGAATCCGGACTGCTCACTGCTTTAAGCCTGCTCATAGGCCTGCTGCAGGCGTTTGATGTCAATCTTGCGCATCTGCAGCATGGCTTTCATCACGGCGCCCGCCTTGGCGGGGTTCTTGTCGCCCAACAACTCGCCCAGGGCGGTGGGAATGATCTGCCACGACACGCCGTATTTGTCTTGCAGCCAGCCGCACTGGTTGGTCACGCCGCCTTCGGAGAATTTGTCCCACAACTCGTCGACTTCTTCCTGCGTCTGGCAGTTCACGAACAGCGAGATGGCCGGCGTGAAACTGAAGTGCGGGCCACCGTTGAGCGCCATGAACTCCTGCCCTTCGAGCTGGAAGGTGCCGGTCATCACCGTTCCCTTCGGCCCTGGGCCCTCCTCGCCATAGCGCCTCAGCATGGTGATCTTCGAGTTCCTGAAGAGGGAGACATAGAAATTCATGGCTTCCTCGGCCTGGTCGTTAAACCACAGGAAGGGGGTGATTTTCTGCATGGGTCTGCTCCTTGGTGTCCTGGTTTTTCGGGCTGGCCGTGGGTTGCGTGGCGGGTAAAACGGAAGTATTGTGTACACCGTACACAAAAGAATAGCAAAGATAATGGACGCTGTCCACATAAATGCGTAACAAGCCATGACAACCGCGTCCAAGCCCCCTGCGGCACGCAGTACCTACCGCCACGGCGACCTGCGGCGCGCGCTGCTGGAGGCGGGTGTGGCGCTGGCGCGCGCGGGCGGGCCCGAGGCCGTGGTGCTGCGCGAAGCCACGCGGCGCGCCGGGGTGGCGCCCAACGCCGCCTACCGGCATTTCGACAGCCGGCAGGCCTTGCTCCGGGCCGTGCGTTCGGCTGCGCTGGCGGCCGTGGCCCGAGCGATGGAAGCCGAGCTGGCCGCGCTGCCGCAGGATTTGCCGCCGGCCGAATTCGCCCGCGCCAATGTGCGCGCGGTGGGCACGGGCTACCTGCGGTTTGCGCAGGCCGAAACAGGCCTCTTTCGCACGGCCTTTGCCGCATCCGACGACCTGAAGGAAAGAGCCCAGGGCCGCCCTGCCGATGCCGAGCGGTCCGGGCAGAGCGGCCTGGACCCGTTCGAGCTGCTGGGCGCCGCGCTCGACAAACTGGTGGACGCCGGCGTGCTGCCTCCGGAACGCCGCCCCGGCGCCGAGTTCCTGGCGTGGTCGGCGGTGCACGGCCTGGCCATGCTGGTCATTGACGGCCCGCTAGGGCCCGTCATCGGCCCGCAAATGCAGCAAATCGGCCAGCGCCTGCTGGACATGGTGGAAAAAGGTTTGTAAGGGGACTCCAGCGACGCGAGGCGCAAGCAAGTGCCCGCGCAGAAGTCTTTCTCCCCTTACCGATCCCACTGATCCTCTTACTCGCGCGCAGGCCGCCTTCCTGCGCATAGGCCGCGGCATACACGCGCCGGTTGGCCTCGCGCACCGAGCGTTTGGGGCCGCCGGCAAAGTCGCCGCTCCGTCAACCCGCCCGCCCCATCACATCCGCCACCCAGTCCACAAACACCCGCACGCGCGGCGACAGCTGGCGCGAGTGCGGGTACAGCACCGACACCGGCATGGGCGCGGGCCTGAAGGCCGGCAGCACCTCCACCAGCGTGCCTTCTTTCAGCCGCGCCGCCACGTGATAGCGCGGCACCTGGATCAGGCCCAGGTGCGCGGCGCAGCAGGCCGCATAAGCGTCGGCGTCGGTCACCGCCACCGAGCCCTTGAGCTGCAGCTGGCGCTCAGCACCCTCCACGAGGAAGTCAAAGGGCAAAGGTTTGCCGGTGCGGGTCGAGAGGAAGTTGACGGCGCGGTGCCCGCGCAGCGCCTCCACCGTGTCGGGCGTGCCGTGCCGGGCCAGGTACTCGCGGCTGGCGCAGGTGACCTGCTCCAGTAAAGCCACGCGGCGCCCCACCATGCTGGACTCCGTCAGCTCGCCCACGCGCAGCACGCAGTCCACGCCCTCGCGCACCAGATCCACCAGCCGGTCGCCCATGCCGATTTCGAGTTCGATGTCCGGGTAGCGCTCAAAGAATTGCCCAATGACCGGCAGCAAAAAATGCTTGGCCAGCGTGCCGTGCAGGTCCACGCGCAGCTTGCCCCGGGGCTTGCTGCCCACGTTGACGAAAGCCGACTCGGCCTCTTCCAGATCGGTCAGGAGGCGCAGGCAGCGTTCGTAGTAAGCCGCGCCGTCCTGCGTGGGGCTCACATGGCGTGTGGTGCGATGCAAGAGCCGCGCGCCCAGGCGCTTTTCGAGTTGCTGCACCGCATGCGTCACCGTGGCGCGCGGCAGCTGCAGGTCGTCGGCCGCCTTGGTGAAACTGCCCAGCTCCACGATGCGGGTGAAGAGCTGCATGGAATGAAACCGGTCCACTAGCTAGCGCCCCCACGGTTGCTCACTGCGTGTAGCGCCCTGCCCCCCGAGGGGGCCGCTGCGCCTGCGGCCCGGCGAAGCCGGTTCCGCGGCCCCTGCTTGCATGTCGGGTCTTCCCGGTGGCTGTTGGCTGAGCGCGCTCTGTCGATCATTTTGTTCATCGAATTGTTGGTATTTATTGAACAGTGATGGCAAGTTTACGGTATTTATCGCATGTGGATTGAATAGAACAATACCTTCACTGACTCACCAAAAGCGCACAACACACCAGGCGCCTCGGGCGATCAGAGCCAACCAATCTTTATCAATCTCAGGAGTTCCAAATGACCGCTTCAGCAAATCAGGTTACCCAAGCCACCCAAACCGCCATCGTCACCGGCGCTTCGCGCGGCATCGGCGCTGCCATCGCCCAGCGCCTGGCCAAAGAAGGCTACGCCGTCGTCGTCAACTACGCCGGCAAGGCAGACGAAGCCCAGGCCGTGGTGCAATCCATCACGTCCGCCGGCGGCCAAGCCGTCGCCGTGCAGGCCGACGTGTCAAGTTCCGCCGCCGTCAAAGCCCTGTTTGACGAAACCATCCAGGCCTTCGGCCGCGTCGACGTGCTCATCAACAACGCCGGCATCATGCCGCCCACCCTGCCGCAGCTGGCCGACACCGACGACGACACCTTTGACCGTCTCTTCGCTGTCAACGTCAAGGGCACCTTCAACACCCTGCGCGAAGCCGGCGCCCGCCTGCAGCACGGCGGGCGCATCGTTAACTTCTCGACCAGCGTGATCGGCCTGGCGCTGCCCGGCTATGCGGTGTACGGCGCCACCAAGAGCGCGGTGGAAACCTTCACCAACATCATGGCCAAGGAGCTGCGCGGCAAGAACATCCGCGTCAACGCCATCGCACCCGGCCCCACCGCCACCGCGCTTTTCCTGGACGGCAAGACGCCCGAAACGATTGAGCGCATGTCCAAAATGGCGCCGCTCGAGCGCCTCGGCACGCCCGAAGACATCGCCAGCGCCGTCGCTTTCCTGGTCAGCGAAGACGCCGGGTGGGTCAACGGCCAGACACTGCGCGCCAACGGTGGCGTGGTCTGAGAGGACATGAATCTTTCTACTGCGCGGACCGATCTCGGGCCTGTGCTCCTCGCCGTACGTGAGTACGGCTGCGGTGCTCGACCCGACCTCGGCCCGCTCGCTACGAAATCTTCACGCCCTCTCGTCACCGCTCGACACCAAGCACTCGCAACCAAGGACTTATCAATGACATCTACCTCTACCTCCACTGCGCGCCGCGCGCCGTCGCCTGCGCTGTTCCTGATGCTGACCGTCGCCGCGGCCGTGACGGCAGCACTGGCTGCCGGGCTCACCGCCATGCTGGCGCTGCCGGTCTGGGCCATGTTCATCGGCTGGGTCGCGTTTTTTACGCGCGGCATCAGTGCGCGGGACGGCGCGGTCAATGCCCTATGCGTTGCGCTCGGCCTGGGCTTCGGCATGGCCGCTGCGCTGGGGCTGGGCGCATTGGGCCCCGCGCTGGGTGCGCTGGCCTTGCCACTGGTGGTGTTCGCGGTGGCGGTGGTGGTCGTCTCGCTGCGCGCCGCGCCGGTGTTCAACAACATCCTGTGCTACTTCCTTGGCCTGATTGCCTTCTTTGCCTCGCACCTGCAACCGTCACCGGCGGCCTTTGCGGAGCTGGCAAGCGCGGTTGCTCTGGGCTCTCTGGCGGCCTGGATTGCCCATGCGCTGCAACACCGCATGACCCGTGCAGCCTGATTCCCTCCAATCACTTCAATCACTTCAATCACGTAAATTTTCAGAAAGATCCTCATCATGAAATCCGTCATCCTCGTCACCGGCGCCTCCACCGGCATTGGCCACCTCACCTCCCGCGCACTGGCCCGGGCCGGCCACACGGTCTATGCCAGCATGCGCGACACCGAAGGCCGCAACGCACCCAAGGTGCGGGAGCTGCGCGACTGGAGCTTTGCCAACGGCCATGACCTGCGCGCCGTCGAACTCGACGTGCTGTCACAGGCCTCGGCCGATGCCGCCGTGGCCCACATCCTGGCTGAGCAGGGCCGCCTCGACGTCGTGGTGCACAACGCCGGCCACCTGGTCGTCGGCCCCACCGAGGCCTTCACGCCGGAAGAAATCATCAAGGTCATGGACACCAACTTCCTCGGCAGCCAGCGCGTCAACCGCGCCGTGTTGCCGGGCATGCGGCAGAAGGAAGCCGGCCTCGTCCTGTGGGTCAGCAGCACCACGGTGCGCGGCGGCTTTCCGCCCTTCCTCGGCCCTTATGCGGCCGCCAAGGCCGCCATGGATTCGATGGCGGTCACCATGTCCTATGAGCTGGCCCGCTTCGGCATCGAGACCTCCATCGTCGTCCCCGGCGCTTTCACCCGCGGCACGGCGCACTTCCCCAACGCCGGCAAACCCGCCGACGCCGCCACGGCCGGCGCCTATGCGCGGTACGACGGCGTGATGGACCAGGTGGGCGAACGGCTGTCAGCGCTGACGCCCGACAATGCCGACCCGCAAGCCGTGGCCGACGAGATCGCCCGCATCGTGGGCCTGCCGCACGGCACCCGGCCCTTCCGCTCGGTGATCGATTTCATCGACGACGGCGCCGCTGCCGTGACCGAGGTGGCGGAACGCGTGCGCGAGGAGTTTGCGCACCGCATCGGGATCGCCGACATGCTGAAGCCCACCGTGCTGCGGGAAGCGCAGCAGGCCTGAGCCATCCGCTTCGGCCTCGGGGCGGCGGCATGGGCTGCCGCCCGCTAGCCTTGCCCCACAACCCAGCAATGCAATAAATCAACCCAACGGCGAGCTCACCATGAACACCCTCTCAACCCTCATCCTCGGCCGGGTCTTGCTGGCCCTGGCCTTCGTCGGGCCCGGTGCGGCCCACCTCATCGATTCGCTGCGGCAACGCAACCATGTCCAGGCCGCCATTGGCGCCGTCGAGGTCTCGGCCGGCCTGGCATTGATGTTCGGATGGCAGGTCCGCTGGCTGGCGCTGGCGGCGGCGCTCTTCCTGGTGGTGGACGCCTTCCTGGCGCACGCCTTCTGGAGCGCCATCCCGCAGGACCAGCGCAACCAGCTGCTGCATTTTTTCAAAAATGTTGCGCTTGCGGGTGCTTTCATCATGTTCGCCGCGGTTGATGGGCAGGTGACGTATCCAGCGCAGCGTTAAGAGACACGGCAAGTGATGCCCTGCTGTGGCTTGGACTTGTCTCCAGGCTGCAAGCTTGCTGGCCACGAGCCTGGCCGAGTCTGTGTAAGACCTTATTTGCAAGCAGGATTCGTTTATTTCGAATATTTCGTTTAATTCGAATAAGTGCTACTATCAATTCCAAGCCGCAAAGTCAACTGCGCGAAGGAAATTCCCATGAGAGATCAAGAAGTTCTTGACCCGGCCAGCGAGGCCGAAGCTGAGATGGCGGCGGTCGCTCATCAATGCCTTGTCACGGCCTTGGATCACTCGAAGGCCGATCAGATCGAAGTGATTCTCGAACTGCCTCCGGACGGCGACCATAGGCACGAGACGCCTGTTTTGAAACTGCCGCCGCGCGCGCTGCAGTTCTTTGCCGATGTGTTGCGCCAGATGGCAAAGCGCGAACCGATGTTGCTGGTCCCCCAAAAACACGAACTCACGACGCAGGAAGCGGCCAATTTTTTGAACGTGTCGCGTCCCTTCGTCATCAAGGAGATCGAAGCGAATCGGTTGAAGTGCCGCAAGGTCAACCGTCACCGCCGCATTGAATTCGAAGAGCTGCGTCGCTACCAGCTTGAGCAGCAACAGAAATCGGAACAGGCGCTTCAAGCCCTTACCAAACTGTCCGAAGATCTGGGGCTGGAGTTTTAATTGGCGGGCTCATCGCGGTACACGGCCATACTCGACGCCAATGTTCTCTATCCCCAGTTGCTTCGTGACACGCTTCTGAGCCTGGCCGTGGAGCGCCTGTATCACGCGCGATGGAGTGTCACGATTCACGACGAGTGGACCCGTAATCTCGCAAAAGATCGTCCCGACCTGGCCGCCAAGCTGCCGGCAGTGATCGCGTTGATGAATGCCAGCGTTCCCGACTGCCTGGTGACCAATTACGAGCAGCTTGCAAACAATATCGAATTGCCAGACGCCGACGACCGGCATGTGGTTGCTGCCGCTATCGTTGGCCATGCAGACGCAATCGTCACGTTCAACACCAAGGACTTTCCTGAAGCCGTTCTGCAGCCCTATGGTATTGAAGTGCAGCACCCGGATGAGTTCGTGATGAATCAGTTGCAGTTGCAAAAGATATCTGCGCTAAGCGCCATCAAAAAAATGCGCAGCCGATGGACGAATCCTGTACGGCCCGCAGAAGAGTTGATTGCGGCGTTCGAGAAACGTGGCTTGCCCCTCACCGCCGACTTGCTGCGTGAGGCCTTGACCTTGATCTGATGGAGCAGGCCTTGCTGGTTGCGGCAAGCGCACCGTCGCTCTGCCTGCCCATGCCAAAAATATGGTTTAGAAAAGACTACCGAGGCCCGCGCATTGGCGGTCCTGGCGGTGGGCTCTACCGTGGAGCCTTGACAGCGCTGTAGCTGGTCATCAGGTTGCGGTAATCGGGAATGTGGTTGGCAAACAGGGTGCCCAGGCCTTCCACATCGTTGCGCCAGTCGCGGTGCAGCTCACAGGCCAGGCCAAACCAGGTCATCAGCTGTGCGCCGGCTTCCGACATCCGGTTCCAGGCCGAGTGGCGAGTGACTTCGTTGAACGTGCCCGACGCATCGGTCACCACGAACACTTCAAAGCCTTCGGCCAGTGCCGACAGCGCGGGGAAGGCCACGCAGACTTCGGTTACCACGCCGGCGATGATGAGCTGCTTGCGACCGGTCGCCTTGACCGCCTTCACGAAGTCTTCGTTGTCCCACGCATTGATCTGGCCCGGCCGCGGAATGAAGGCCGCATCGGGCAGCGTCTGCTTCAGCTCGGGCACCAGGGGGCCGTTGGGGCCGTCCTCGAAGCTGGTGGTCAGCACGGTCGGCAGCTTGAAGTACCTGGCGATGTCGGCCACCGCCAGCACGTTGTTCTTGAACTTGTCGGGCTCGATGTCGCGCACCAGCGACAGCAGGCCGGCCTGGTGATCGACCAGCAGCACGGCGGCCTGGTTTTTGTCGAGACGACGGTATGGATTTGACATGGCTATTCTCCTGAAGTGATAAACAAGGGTTGATTGACAAAGTGACAAAGCCCGGCTGGGCGATGGGCGAGATGCCCGGGGGAAACCCGCCCGCAGGCGGGGCTGTGGCCCGGCCCATCGCAGGGCCGGATCCGCTTGCTCAGTGCGCCGTCTGGCTGATCCGCCCGAAGCGGCCGGCGTTGAAGTCGTTGATGGCGGTGGTGATTTCGGCCTGCGTGTTCATGACGAAGGGGCCATGGCCCACGATGGGCTCGTTGATCGGCTCGCCGCTCAGCACCAGCAGCACGGCGTCGCTGTTCGCCTCCAGGCTCAAGCCATCGCCCTCGCGCTCCAGCAGCGCCATCTGCGCTTCGCGCACCACCTCGCCGTTGACCAGCACCGTGCCGTGCAACACCACCACGGCGGCGGTGTGGCCTGGGGGCAAAGTCAGTTCGGCTTGCTGGTCCCTTCCCAGCCGGACATCCCACACATTGATGGGCGTGAAGGTCTGGGCGGGTCCCTGTGCGCCTTCGTAACGCCCGGCGATGACACGCACGCTGCCCGCAGCATCGGGCAGGGCCACTGACGGGATCTGCTCATCCACGATGCCCTGGTAGCGCGGCGCGGCCATCTTGTCTTTGGCGGGCAGGTTGACCCACAGCTGCACCATCTCCAGCGTGCCGCCCTGCTGCGTGAATGCGGGCGAATGAAATTCCTCATGCAGGATGCCCGAGGCCGCCGTCATCCACTGCACATCACCCGGGCCGATCACGCCGCCGCTGCCGGTGGAGTCCTGGTGCGCGACCTCGCCTTTGTAAACGATGGTCACCGTTTCAAAACCCCGGTGCGGGTGCGTGCCCACACCGCGCCGCTCGCCGGGCGTGCTGGCGGGCTTGAACTCCGCCGGACCGGCGTAGTCGAGCAACAAAAACGGGCTCACATGCTGGCCCAGCGTGTCGTAGCTGAAGAGCGAACGCACCGGAAAACCATTGCCCACCCAGTGCGGGCGGGGGCTGCTGTAAATACCCAGAACCTTCTTCATGACCTGCTCCTAAAAAAGTGACTGCAGAAAAAACTGCCATGCACGAAAGATAGTTCCGGAACGATGAATCCGGTAGTTGGCTAAATTTGCCATCAGCGTTCTATTTAAGGAACAATGACAGCATGCAGGACCTCAACGACCTTTATTACTTTGTGCAGGTGGTCGAGCACCAGGGCTTTGCGCCCGCAGGCCGTGCGCTGGGTAGCCCGAAGTCCAAGCTGAGCCGGCGCGTCGCCCTGCTGGAAGAGCGCCTGGGCGTGCGCCTGATCCAGCGCTCGACCCGCCGCTTTGCCGTCACCGAGATCGGCCAGGAGTACTACCGGCATTGCCTGGCCATGCTGGTCGAGGCCAACGCGGCGCAGGAGGTGATTGACCGCGTCAGTTCCGAGCCGCAGGGCACCGTGCGCATGAGCTGCCCCACGGCCCTGCTCGACTACCAGCTCGGCGACGTGCTGGCGCGCTTCATGGCCGCCTGCCCCCGCGTGCAGGTGCAGCTGGAGAGCACCAACCGCCGCGTCGACGTGATTGGCGAGGGTTTTGACATCGCCATTCGCGTGCGCTTTCCGCCGCTCGAAGACACCGACCTCGTCATGCGCGTGCTGGGCGAGAGCACCCAGCGCCTGGTGGCCAGCCCCGGGCTGCTCAAGGCCCGCGGCTTGGTCGCGCCGCTGCTGCCGGCCGACCTGGGCCACCTGCCCAGCCTCGATGAAGGCCCGCCGCACCGCGAGCATGCCTGGCACCTGTTGGGCCCCAACGGCGCCAGCGCGGTGGTGCACCACACGCCGCGCCTCATCAGCGACGACCGGCTGGCCTTGCGCCTGGCCGCGCTGCAAGGCGTGGGCGTGTTGCAGCTGCCGACGATGATGGTGCGGCAAGACCTGGCGCAGGGGCTGCTGGTTGACCTGCTGCCCCAGTGGCGGCCGCGGGCGGCCATCGTGCACGCCGTGTTTCCGTCGCGCCGCGGCCTGCTGCCGGCGGTGCGTGAGCTGATCGATTTCCTGGCGCTGGAATTTGCCAAGCCTGCCCTGGCAGAGCGCGGTGATGTGCCGGAGCTGGCTGCGCCATGAAGGATGGCGCCCATCACCCTGGGTTAGAGTGGTCCACGTTGCTCCGCTGAACGTATCCCAACCACACCATGCGCACCTACGCTTCGGTCTTTTTACTGGCCACCGGCCTTCTCCTGTCGGCCTGCTCCTCGCAACGCATGCAGCTATCAAAAAGTAGAGAAATTTCTTTCGGCTGCAAGCCGTGGCCGTTGTCATGCGGTGATTATTCAGGATATTCGCCGCACAATTTGCGGTGAATAAGCCATAATCACCGCATGTCCCACAATGCCGAGCCGCTCTACATCTGGCAGCAACCCGACTGGCCGCACTGGCGCTTTGACGCCGCTGCCCTGGCTGAGCCGCTGGCGCAGGTGCACCGCGCACAGGGCCATCTGCTGGGGCGCATGGCCGAGCTGGGGCTGGCGCAGCGCGAGCAGGCCACCCTGCAGGTGCTGACGCAAGAGGTCATCAAAACCAGTGAAATTGAAGGCGAGCGGCTTGACCTGGAGGCCGTGCGCTCGTCCATCGCGCGCCGGCTGGGCGTGGACATCGGTGCGCTGGCGCCTGGCGACCGGCAGGTGGACGGCGTGGTGGACATGGTGCTGGACGCCACCAGCCGGTTCGATGAGCCCCTGACAGCTGAGCGCCTGTTTGGCTGGCATGCCGCCCTGTTTCCCACCGGCTACAGCGGCATGACGCGCATCCGCGTCGGCGCGTGGCGCGATGATGCCAGCGGCCCCATGCAAGTCGTCTCGGGTTCCATCGGCCGGCAAAAAGTGCACTACGAAGCGCCTCCCGCCCACACGCTGGCCGCATTGACCGACACCTTCTTGCAGTGGTTCAACGCCAGTGCAACGGGCGATGCCCTCATCAAAGCCGGCCTGGCCCACCTGTGGCTGGTCACGCTGCACCCGTTTGACGACGGCAATGGCCGCATCTCACGCGCCGTGGGCGACATGGCGCTGGCGCGCGCGGAGGGCACCCACCAGCGTTTCTACAGCCTCAGTGCCCGAATCCAGCGCGAACGCAAAGACTATTACGACCAACTCGAGGCCACCCAAAAAGGCCCGCTGGACGTGAGCCCCTGGCTGGCCTGGTTTCTCGGCTGCCTCCTGCGCGCCGTGCAAGGCGCAGAGGACACCCTGGCCAATGTGCTGGGCAAGGCACAGTTCTGGCAGCGCTGGGCGGGCACGCCCATGAACGAGCGGCAAATCAAACTGATCAACCGCCTGCTCGACGGTTTTGAGGGCAAACTCACCACCGCCAAATGGGCGGCCATTGCCAAGTGCTCTGCGGATACCGCACTACGGGATATCAGCGATTTGCTGGCGCGCGGAGTGTTGCGCAAGCTGGAGGGTGGCGGGCGGAGCACGGGGTATGGCTTGACCGAAAACTGAGGCCCCCGGCAGCGAGCAGCCGGCCCGCGCGAAAGGCCGGCGGCGTGTGAGTTGAGGACCCCCGCTCTACTCCTTCCCGCCTGTGGGGGAAGGTGGGGATGAGGGCTCCCCGCAGCATGTGCGAACGCGCTATTAGCCCCAAACCCCGTTCGGGCTGAGCTTGTCGAAGCCTTGTTGGCCTGCCTGCGACCCGACCCTTCGACCCTTCGACAAGCTCAGGGCAGGCGGAGTTCAGGGCGAACGGGGTTTGGGGCTGAACTGAACCGCATTGCTATTAATCCCGGTCCAGCCCAACAAAGATGTGCGCAAGCTGCCATGAAATAAATAGCGATTCTTGCGGGCCGCGTTGCCCCCATCCCCACCTTCCCCCAAAGGCGGGAAGGAGCACGAACAAGAGCAAGAGCAAGAGGCGCACCTCAAATCACATTTTTTTCCACCAACGCCCGCCCCTCCACCAGCCGCTGCACCGACAGCGGCGACAAGTCCAGGCTGGTGTAGGCGCCGTCGGCTATCCATTCGGCCAGGCCGCGCCCCACGGCCGGCGCCTGTTGCAGGCCGTGGCCGCTGAAGCCGTTGGCCAGCAGCAGATTGGGCAGGGCCGGGTGCGGCCCCAGCAGGGCATTCTGGTCATGGGTGTTGTACTCGTAGTAGCCGGCCCAGGCGCGCTGCTGGCGCACGGCCTCAAAGCCCGGCACCCGGTGCGCCAGCGCCAGCCAGGCCTGGTCGAACAAGTCGTAGTCGACTTCCAGCGGCGCGTCGTTGTCGTCTTGCGGCGGCGGCAGGCCGCAAATCCAGATGTCGCCTTCAGGCCGAAACCACAGCCCGCTCGGGTCAATCACCAGCGGGCAATCGGGCGTCCTGGCCGGGCTGGTGAACGCATACACACAGCGCCTGCGTCCATACACCGGCAAGTCCAGCCCGGTGCCAGCCAGCAGGGGCCGGGCCCAGGCGCCGGCCGCGTTCACGGCCCAGTCGCACGGCAGTTGCGCGCCGCCTTCCAGCGTCACCGCATGCACGCGGCCCTGGCTGTGCGCAAAACCGGTGGCTTGCGCCTTCACATACTGCACGCCCAGGCTGCGCGCCTTTTGCTTGAAGGCCATCAGCAGGCCGTAGCCGTCAAACCAGCCTTCGCCATTCAAGCCCAAAGAGGCCAGTGCCAGATCGCTCACCTGCAGCCAGGGGAAGCGTTGCTGCAGCACGGCCGGCTCCAGCAGCGCCACCTCCACGCCATGCGCACGCTGGGTGGCGTGGTTCTCGCGCAAGGTGGCCGCACCGGCTTCAGTGGCCAAATACAAATAGCCCTTTTCTGTCAGGCCGATATCGGGCACGTCGCCATCCACCGCCAGGTGCTGCTTGATGTTGCGCAAAAACTCAATGCCGAACTGCGAGATCGCAATGTTCACCGGCGCCGAGAACTGCTGGCGTATGGAGCTGGCCGACAGCGCCGAAGAGGCTTGCGCATAGGTCGGGTCGCGCTCCACCACGGTGACGTCGCCGCGAAAGCGCGGGTGCGTTGCCAAGAAATACGCGAGTGCGCTGCCGATCACGCCACCACCGGCGATGACCACTCTCTGCGTTGCCTGGCTCATCTTTTACTGCTCCCATCCTGGTTAGATAGTGATCATCCTACCGGCAAGCCACGCCCACGGTGGCGCCGCCCGCAAGCAGCTGGCAATGGGGTAAACAGGGAGTTTCTGAAATGAAGTTGCAGCGGCTCCCTCTGTATGATTGTCTTTGCCTCGCGGTGTGTTGTCCTTTCATCCTTGCCCAGCCAGGAGTCCCCATGAAAGTCAAGCTTCCCCTCTGCGGCTGCGTGCTTGCTGCCGCGTTGCTGGCCGCGCCCACGGCCGGGCAGGCGCAGGAACAGGCACCTGCGTTGCTGCCGCTGTGGGAGATCGGCGGGGTGGGCCTGGCCATGTCGCAGCAGGCCTACCCGGGCGCATCGCAGAACGTGAGCCGCGGCCTGGCGCTGCCTTACCTGATCTACCGCGGCAAGTACTTGCGCGCCGACCGCGAGAGCGTGGGCCTGCGCGCCTTCAGCACGCCGCAGTTTGAGCTCGATGTGGGTTTTGCCGCCGCTTTCGGCTCCCGCTCGGACGAAGTGGACGCGCGCCGCGGCATGCCCGACCTGGGCACCCTGGTGGAGTTCGGGCCCCGCCTCAAGTGGCACCTGGGCCAGGGGCCGGCCAATGGCCGCCTGCGGGCCGAGTTTGCGCTGCGCGGCGTGTTTGACCTGGATGACAGGCTCAGCCACAAAGGCATCTCCTTCGAGCCCCGGCTGATCTACGAGTGGCAGGGCAGCGGCGGCTGGAGCTACGGCACCAACGTCGGCGCCGTGATGGGCAACCGGCGGCTGGCCGACACTTATTACGGCGTGGCGCCCGCCTATGCCCTGCCGGGCCGGCCGGCCTACGCGGCCGAAAGCGGCCTGATCAACTGGCGCCTTGGGCTCAATGTGTCGCGCGACATGACGCCCAACCTGCGCCTCTTCGGTTTTGCCTGGTTCGACTCCGTTGCAGGCGCCGCCAACAGGGCAAGCCCGCTGGTGCAAAGAACCGCGGGCACCAGCGTCGGCGTCGGCCTGACCTACACCTTCGCACGGTCGGCCACGCTGGTGCGCGACTGAGAGAGTGAGAGTTTTTCGATTTCACTCCCTCTCCCTCTGGGAGAGGGCGGGGGTGAGGGTCGGCGAGTGGCCACAACGCTGGAGCACAGCCCCTCACCCCAACCCTCTCCCCAAAGGGGCGAGGGAGGAAATGCCGTCGCTTCGAAAAACTCTCAGCCTCTGAGCCGGCCTTGAATCTCCCGCCGTCCGCCACAATAATCCAAAGCACAGGTGATTCGCCACTCATCACTCACCACCCTTCGCCGGTAACCGCGCAACGGCTACCCCCTACGTCCTGGAACACCACCGTCATGCCCCAACACATCGGAATCGTCGGTTGCTCCGCCGAAGGCGCAGCGCTTTGTTATAAAACCATCTGCATCGAAGGCGCGCAACTGCTCGGCCCGCACGCGCATCCCGAGGTGTCGATGCACACCCACTCGCTGGCCGACTACGTGACTTGCCTCGACGCAGGCGACATGAAAGGCGTGGGCGAGTTGATGCTGTCCTCGGCCCGCAAGCTCGCCGCGGCCGGCGCCGATTTTCTGATCTGCCCCGACAACACCATCCACCAGGCGTTTGCCGACGTCGAGCCGCGCTCGCCGCTGCCCTGGCTGCACATCGCCGAGGTCGTGGCCGCAGAGGCCGCCCGGCGCGGCTTTCGCCGCCTCGGCATCACCGGCACCCGCTGGCTCGTCGACAGCGAGGTCTATCCGCAAAAGCTCACCGCGCGCGGGCTGTCCTATATGCGCCCGAACCATGCTGAGCGAGACGAGATCAACCGCATCATCATGAGCGAGCTGGTGTGCGGCGTCATCAAGCCCGAGGGCACGGCCTATTTTCAGCAAGTCATCGCGCGCATGAAGGCCGAGGGTTGCGATGCCGTCATCCTCGGCTGCACCGAGATCCCGCTGATCATGAACGACGCCAACTCTCCGCTGCCGACGCTCGACTCCACGCGCCTGCTCGCGCGGGCGGCGCTGCGCCGGGCGGTGCAGGGCGCACGTGAAGCTCCCTCCCCCGCTGGGGGAGGGTTGGGGTGAGGGCCAGCGGCGACCAGCCAAGCACGGCGGCCCGACGCCCACGCCGTGAGCCCCCATCCTGGCCTTCCCCCAGCGGGGGAAGGAGATGATCAGCACCGCACGCGGTGTGTTAACTGAACCGTATTGCCTCTGGCCCCAACACGGTTCAGTCAAGGACCCATGAAGCTCCCTCCCCCGCTGGGGGAGGGTTGGGGTGAGGGCCAGCGGCGACCAGCCAAGCACGGCGGCCCGACGCCCACACCGTGAGCCCCCATCCCGGCCTTCCCCCAGCGGGGGAAGGAGATGATCGGCACTGCACGCGGTGGCGCCCGCACTCTTGAATGCCGCGCCGCGCTGACGGCAGCTGCGCCAACAGCCCGCATTTTCAGCGCGGCTGCTTCGTCACAAAGCCAATCACCAACCCCTTGGCCGTGACGGTAATCGTGCCCGGCTCCAGCCCCAGGCCATCGGCCAGCATCAGATCCTGCGGGCGCAGCCGGTGCACCACCACCTCCAGCAGCGTCTGCCCGGCAATGGCCGGCGCATAAGCCTCCAGCAGCGCAGCCGGCCCAGGCGGCAGGCCCGACAGCCGCAGTGAATTAACGCGCAGCTTATGAGCGCGTATCGACTGGTCGCTCGCCTCATAACGCAGTGCAAAGTCCACGTCGAAGATGCCGGTAGAGCTGTTCGCCAATGCCGGGCCAGCCGCATCGACAACCATCTCGGTGCCCAGGCGGTTCTGCTCGGGCAGCAGGCGCAGGCGCGGTGTCTGCAGGGTCAGGTCCAGCAGCCCGCCGACCGGGTAACGCATCGGGAATTTTTGCGCCACGGCCTCCTGCAGTTGTTCGCTTGACACCGTGTACTTCGGCTGGGCGCGCGCCTCCTGCGGCAGGGCCAACAGTCCGGCCCCGCCCAAGCCCATCCATATCGCCAAAGTCAGCAACAGTCCTCGTTTCATTCATGCCTTTCGTTGACCCATTGTGGCCCGGCACCGCCGTGCGGATAGCTGATAGGGTGCAGCAAAAGACCGCGCTGAATGTAAATCTTGGGTATGGGGTGCAACGTTGTGTGAGGCGGGTCAACAGTGTGCCGATATACGCCGTTGAACACGAAGCCATGCAAAAACCATGGTGATTTATCAACTGTATTCAAAGGACCCTCATGAACAAATTGCTCGCTACCCTGATGACCACCCTGATTGCCGGCGCTGCATTTGCACAGACGCCTGCGCCCGTGGCACCTGCCACCCCGGCTGTCGTCAAGGCAGAAGCCAAGGCCGAGAAGTCTGTAGCTGCGGCTGTGACCAGCGAAGCCAAGGTGGACGCCAAGGCTGACGTCAAGGTTGAAAAGGCAGAAGTGAACGCGGCTGAAAAGAAAACCAAAGCCCTGACCAAATCCGCAACGACCAAAGCCAAGGCACAGGCCAAAGCCGACAAGGCCGGCGCTGAAGACAAAACCAAGGCCACCGCCAAAGCTGAAAAGACCGATGCCAATGCCGATGTCAAAGCCGACAAGGCCGTCATCAAAGCCGACACCAAGGTAGACACCGTGCGCATCAAGGCTGCAGCCGACAAGGCCACCGCCAGCGCCGAAACCACCGCAGTCAAGGCAGAAGCCAAGGCCGACGTGAAAGCGGCTGGCAGCAAGTAATTGCCACGCGACGGCTGCAAGCCGTCTTGCCACTCTCAAAAAGACAGGCCGGGCCTGTCTTTTTTTATGGGCGCTTCAAAATCGAAAGGGCTGGCAGAAAAGTGTGTGCCGTCTATCGGCCCACCACCGAGCAACCCGCAAGAGAGCCGTGGCCTCAACTGATGTATGGTCAGCGTGATGCGAATCCTTCCAACACTTCTGCTGCTCTCGGCCTCCATGCTGGTCCATGCCCAGGCGACAAGGGGCGAGCAGGACGCCCTGGCCCTGGCGATCAAGTCGCAACAAATCCTGAACGAATACTCAGTCGGGGCAGTGGAGCCGGAGGCCATGAAGTACGCCCAGCGCCTGAAATTGACCAAGGCCGCCCTGGACGGGCAGCACAAGCAATGGCCCACGGTTGCCGACGGCAGCCCGGACCCGTCAGACAGATTCCGCGCCTGCAAAAGCGCGCTCGAACAGGCCTCAGCCGTCGCCGGGCTCTCCGGCATGAAGGCCACCCGTACGCTGGATGACCAGGTCTTTCATGCCGAGAAAGGCAAGCTGCAGACACTTCGCTCGGCGTGCGACGAGGCCGTCAAGCGCGCCGGGCTGCAACGCTAAAGCAGCATAAAGCGACATAAAGCGACATAAAGCGACATGAAGTGCAGCGGCTGATGCCGTTGCAGTAAACGCCGCTTATCGGCCCACCACCGACCAACCCGCCTTGAGGTTGGCCTTGTCGTTCTCGTACTCCCACGCGGTGCCGCAGCGGTCACAGCGGTACTTGGTGATGGTGACCAGATGGCCGCCACGCTTTTCCTGCCGGTTGTTGCCCTGCACCAGCTCCGGGTGCCCGGGGGCCTTGCGCCAGTTGCGCTGGATGCCGGCGCACGAGTCGCACAGCTCCATCTTCTTCAATTCGTTTTGTCGGTTCGTGTCTTCGGTCATGGTGCTGCTCTTGATGTGGGGGTGACGCCTGGCCCCCCGGTGCGGGTATCGGGGCTGGGCGTGTTGGGCTCCATTGTCGCGCCTTGACCGCTTGCCTGTCATGGCGGGCCCCGACCCGCCATCCATGCAACGCGTCACCCCCACGCGACGCAGGAGGCCGCCATGCCGTGGCTTGAAGCAAAATCGGCCTCCAGCCGCTTTACGAGCGGACGCAACCAGCTATCAAAGCAGGCGCGTTACCCACCCCGTCTGTCATTGCGGGCCTGACCCGCAATCCATGCCACGCATCGCCCTACACGTTGCGCAAGGCACGCAAACGCTGGTGCGCAGCGCCCTCCATGTCCACCGGCAACTGCTGTTTGGCATTCAGGTAGTGGTTGGTAAACACATCCAGATAAGCCTCCAGCGTCTGCGCCGCATGCGTTTCACCGGCCAGCTCCAGGCACAGGGCGGCTACTTCAGAAGTGCAAAAGTGGCTCTGTTCCCCAATCTGGCGCTTCGAGCGGCGCAGCTTATAGCGAGAGAGTTGCTCGCTCTGCAGGCTGAGCACAGGCAGGTGGTCCAGGTAAGGGCTCTTGCGAAACATCTTGCGCGCCTCGGGCCAAGTGGCGTCCAGCAACACAAACAGTGGCCGCTTGCCCTGCCGAACTTCGTTGCCGTCCTCGGCTTCGATGGGCGGCACCTCTGTCACCACCCGCCCGGCCGCCACAAACTCCCCTGGAAACACCAGATACGGCTGCCACTGCGTGTCGGCCAGCAGGGCCAGCAGCGCAGGGTCCACCTCGGTGCGCGCCCAGCCAAAGGCAAAGGTGCTAGAGACCACATCGGCAATCAGCCAGCCCGTGTTGCTGGGCTTGAGCGGCTCAATGTCGGCCATGATCAGGCACACCCCCGCGCGCACAGGCACTGCCGGGCGCAAGGCACACAGGCAGTGGCTAAGCACCAGGCGGCACCCGGCACAGCGCTCCCCGCGCGGACCGCCACGGGCCAGAAAGGGTTTGGAGCTACGCGCCAGGCGCGCGGTGCGCAGGCGGGAGACGGCGTGGGTCATGCGGATGGTTTGGACGCGCAACAATAGCTTACATTGGCATCGAACCTAAAAAAGCGATTCTTGAGGTCGGGAGGAATCACCAACGTCAGCAAGACCATACAGATTGCGAATTCCCTGCCTAAATTCCATCACGCCGCCATAACTCGGGTGCCGCACCGTGGTCACCTCAACCCCGAAACGGGTAGCGTATTGAGCAGCATCCTGACCAATTGCGATGATGCGCCTCACCTTGAGCCAGGATACTAAGGCCCCATTCAATTCGTCGACCTCTTTTAGCTCTCTCGCACTGAACTTGCGATTACTAAGGGGATTGCCATCCTCATGGGGATGGAACGGAAAGACATTCCATAACAGAGGAGGAAGAGGTAATACGCGAAGTAGTGCCCAAATTTCCGCAGCCGTTCGTTCTGCTACAGCTTGCCCACGTGTAGCTTGTGACAACTGAGATCCAGGAAAAAGTTTCCCAAGCTCAGCGAGATGGCACTCATCCGTCAGAGCCAGTCCGGTCCGCCTGCCGCCCCTGTACCCGAGGTCCCGGCCCATCCAAATAGTGTCTACGCCTAGCGTTGCAGCTGCGGCCAAATACGTACGGAGGTTCCTGCGACGTGCAACGGGAGCATCTGCCAGATCATGGATCGGACAGATATCCGAGTATGGATTAAAGACGTTCGAGAGCGAGATCGCTGCAAGATCTTTAACGAACGAGCTTGGAGTCATGTTGTATTGTCTGTACGCTCAAAAGACAGCTTATGGGCAATCATATTTACGATTACCACGCCGCCGCGATGATCGGGATGCCGCAGTTCACGGAACACCCGGAAACCCTCAAGTATCGCTTGCTCCCATTGCCACATCGGACACTCGCGAACTTCGTAACCGCTGACCATGCTGTGAACCTGTTTCAGGAGGCTGTAGTCAAGCTTGCCAACCTGGATGTCTTCATAGAAACCGCGCTTCTTGGCGTGATTGAAAATCCAAGTGGCGATACCTTCTTCAATGATCATTGCCCGCGCGCCGTCTTCGTTCTTGTCTATCTCCGGCCTCGATTTGCGCTTCATCTTAAAAAGCGCTCGGATGACAGGGGACCAGCCGAGATGGGCGACGTACGCGAGGTGAAACACGTCATGAAAGCGGTAGTCGTCTGGCTCATTGCTGTTATCGGTCAAGCGATCTCCGATAAAGACGCCGTTGCGCCGCTGCACAACATGACCGGCTTCAATCCCACCCCGTTCTATGAACTCGATGCGAAACTCTCTAGGCAGCTGTTCATGGGCGTCGAATTGCTCATCAAAGGGACTGACGTATTGCGGGGTAAGACCCGGCCAACGGCCAAGAATTTTGACCAGATTATCGCGGGCCACATCCTCAAGTTTCAGGTTAAATGAGGCGGAGACCAGCGCAAGAAGAGCGAGTAGAGCGCCGAAGAGATCGGGAAGTGAAGATTCGTTAATACCTCGCTGTGAGGCGATGCTATGACCAACAAATTCACCGCTTGCGTTAGCCAGTTCGCCGAGGAGCTCTGTTCGCTTAGCTTCCAACTCGTGTCCGTGAAGGGCGACGATACCATCGAACTGCCGGAAGTTTATAGGTCCGACGCTATCGCGATCACGTTCAGAAAATCTTGACCGTAAAGTACGAAGGCATGAGATTCCAAGTTGTTCTGGATTGACACCCTGAGTATGGGTTACCGCGACTAGGTACCACAGCGCATCTCCGATCTCTTCGCCGGCCACCTCGGTTTCCGATTCTTTAAGTTGGTCACGATTGACTTTCTTCAATGCCGCGAGTAGTCCACCCACCTCGCCAAAAAAACCGAATCGAAGTTGGTCGTACCTTTGAGGTACCTTTGCAAAGCGATCTGTCTCATTCGCGGCAGACGCGTAATCGGCAAGCGTTAGTGCCGGGTGTTGAGCGATCGCTGAAGCCATAGGTGTTCTCTCGAGTGTTACAAGGGAAAAATTAAGACAACTTCGGTTTCAGGTAGGAGGCTTGGACCACTTGGCTTTCTGCCTTCCCCAGCGATATGGGGGTCCGAGGTATCCCTGCTCTTGCTGTGCTTCGAACCACGCAACGAATTCGTCGACGAACTCGGAAGGAAATCGGTTCTTATGCCCTCTACCAACCTGAATCGTGCAGTCATTGAAGTTCAAAAATGCGGAAGGTACCTTTGGGCCTCGACTGCCCCAATAAGCAAATCTGTCTCCGATCAAGACGTGTTCGGATTGGGTGTCGTTTGCGATATTGCGGGGGTTAGGAGATCCATCCTCTAGGCTATGGTGAGAGTCAACCTGCTGCCATCCCCCGGGTTCGATTCGGTGATAGATGTTGTCGCCGAATACTTGTTTCAAGCTGCCGGATCGGCTGGGCTTTTTATAGCTGTACTGCTCATCGCTCCAGTACTCGTTGTAGGTAACGACGTTATCGACCCTCATGACGTAAACGATGCTCAAATCCGGGTTGTCCTGCCTCGCTGAAAGACCAATGATCCAATCCCCTTTTGCGGCGCTCTGCCGTATCTGCGGTTTGCATGTTGCTAGCGTGCACGATTTTCCGAAGGGGTTGGGCGCGAAGCCGTAGTCCCGCGCAACGACATATGAGAACAATCGCATTGGAACTATCAGCAGGTGTAGCGTGGGACGGGACGCTGCGGGGGAGGCATGCCTTCGGGCGACTCAAAGTTGTTGATAACGCCGTTGATGGCGTCTTTGATTCGATCACCCTGCCAGCCTACTATGGCGTCTGCATATTTATCCAATGCCTCTGGTATGTCGCACTGTCCAGCACCATGGTCCCAAACGCCAACGATGCGTTTACCTTGCTTTTCTGCGTACTCAATTTCCCAATTTACATATTCGCTGTGTTGGGTGTTTTGCGAGATTAGTACAACTAACACGCTAGCCCACTGAATCCTGGGCGCAAGGATTGATGACTTGATGTAGTCCGGACTGGAAGCGTTGTTGGGGTTGCTGCTGTTGATGGATCCGTCACGCGCCTCGAACCCACTTTGATTCAAAAGGTCTTTTAGTGGTTGCAATCTGCTGTCATCCGCGTGTATGTGGCTAATAAATATATTCCTAGGTCCAGCCATAGTTCTTCTCCTTAGTTGGTTATTACGTGGGATTCCGGAGATTCACTGATGCGCAACAATCCTCTAAGAACAAGCGCGATAGCCTGATCGACATGCGGAGTGCGCGCGAGCGTAGTGTTTTCCTGGGCAGTAAGTCCGTTGTTCAGATTGGATACTTGGAAGGCTTCAAACTCATGCCTACCCGGCCACGCCAGACGCGAAGCGGCCCAAGGCGGCGCGAGACCAAGAGTCTCAGCAATGTCGCGCGTGCATCCGCCAAAGCCGCCCAGCAGAAAAATCGGTTGCCCAACCTGAAGCGACATCAATGCTTCCTCTGCGATGCCAGGCATGAGGCCCTTATATTGGTCCACCCGGCCGCCTAGCACTACGCGAGCATCCGTGGAGTTGCGCATAACGTCACGCATACTGGTTAGTCCTATTGCCCACTCTTCTTCCGTAGGCTGACCGAGCGCCAAGGTCTGGCGCTCGGCGGGGGTTAGTAGGTCACCATTGAGTGCGAGATAGATGAGTTCTGCAGAACCGACGAGGTCTGCGGAGATCTTCTTCAGATTGGGTGCTGCCATACTGATATGGACAGGCCATGCCAGATAATTGGTAACGCCCGTTCGATCGTCGCCATCGTTCGCATCGCGACGGTGGCGGGCGATCAACTCGAACAGCAAGTCACTGAAACCGTGAGCGCGCAGATCGCCACCATAGACGAGGCGAGCGCCCAGCGCGAGCAAATGGCGAGCGATTTCTGTCATGGCGTCACGAAGATGCTCGTTACTTAATCCCAGGGCTGGCATATCCGGACTTTCCGATATCGATATAGCAACCGTGCATTGGCTGAGCGCTTCCCTGTAACTCATAGTGTTGCTCCGGCTAGCCATTCAGTCAGACTTCGCAAACGCACGTGTGGAGCCACTTCCTCGAACAGGCGCTCTTCCTCTGCGCTCAATGGGGGATCGGGGTATACGATCACGGGTTCAGGTACGGCTGTTGCCGCTGGCAAGCCCGCAAGCGAAATGAGTTCCGGAGGCCGCGGAAGAAATATTACTGCAGGACCTGCGGCCGCGCCCGTCAGCTCGATTCGGCAATGCCACAGGAAATCCTTTAGCACCTCGTCGAGAAGGCGGCCGATCACGAAGTCGATACGGCCCGTGCCGTGAGGGTCCATGCGCACGACTGGTACGTTACCCATGTAGGGAAAGCCGCGCTCATCCATACTGCTAATGCAATTGGCAATCACCAGCGGGACGTTCCACCGCTTCGCCTCAATAATCTCCCGACGGCACCATTCTCGTGACGAGTAGGAGTCTGTGTGAACCGCTACGACTGCGCTCAATTTCACCTGAAGAAACAATACTTTTTGGAAGCGGAGGCCTGGAGGAATATCGTGCACGTCGAAAAAGCTCGACAAGCCAGTTCCCCCTTGTCCATCATGTAGCCGGTCTCTGATCGCATGCGCTATCCGCTCTCCGTCGGCGTCATGTTTAGAGTGGCTGAGGAATACCTGTACCTTCTTCAAATAAGCCTCCAGCGCTGCGTCTTCCTCCTCCGGCCGCTTCAGATGTTCAAGGTAATGTCGCAACATCCGGCAGAACTGGTAAGTGAGCTCTCTAATGAGGCGCTGCCGAAGTTCAGCTGGTGTTCCGTTCCACTTATCCCAGCGCAATGCCTGCGCGCTAATCCCTGTCTTTACTGCTGACGCCTCCAGCGCTACGGGAAATACACGCGACCCGAGGCCTACAGCTTCTGCCCGGTCTTCTAATTCCCGTACATAGTGAATCCAGTTCGTGTCAGCGGAAAGATTCGACTCCACTAGGACGACGATAGCGGTTGTTTCTGCTTCGTCCAAATCTATGGGTATCGGTGCACTGGCGTTATGCGCCGGGGTTGAGCGGAAAATTATGCTCAGGCCGGTACCCCCAGCGACGTTCTCATAATGCTTGCGGCGAAAATGTTCCCGGAGCGCCTCGGCGATTTCCGCACCCCCAGCGAAGTCAGGATGCCAAGCTACGTAAATGACGAGGAATGGACGGGTTGGGTCGTGCATCGTCGGCCTCAGGCGTTGCGCAGGCGACGGTCGCGCGCATTGTCGATAAGCCCCGTGCCGCGAGTTTTTGCCTCGGCAACATATTGCTGGAGCTGGGTGGCACTAGCCGTGATCTGCTGCCAGGTTAGCCATAGTGCGAATCCAGATTGAATGTTGTCATATAGCCGACCAGGAACGATGATCTGGTTTTCGTCAGATCGGGCCGCCGTCGGCAATTGAACTCCGATCAGTGCATGCTCCTTTTCGAGCGTTGCCATAATTTCCCAGTCGACGTATTTGCGGCCCCAAGTATCTTTGCCGACGAGAACGATCGTGCAGGAACTGCCGGCAATGTGATTCTCGCGGATACGCCGCATCACATAGTTGATGTCGTCACTGTCAACTCGCCGTTCTAGCGAGTTGTCGTAGATAACGTCGTAGATATCGTGGAACGCGTTAGAAAAATCGTCGTAATACGATTGGTCGCCACCATGGTGATAGGTCACAAATACCTTGTGCCTGATCTCAGGATGAATCGGTTGCATGCTCCCTAAAAGTCCGTAGCTCATTCTTTTCTGGCCTCCTCGGTACACTCCGCCCGGGGAGTGCTGACTCATTGAACACTTTGTGACAACCATCATCACAGGGAAAGCGCGTCGGTTCTAGTCAGTATTGAGGAGGCGGTACCCCGAAGGTATTCATTTGTGAAAATATTTGGTGTGAATATTCACCAAAAGATGGTTGCCTAGCTGCGTCGGCAGTGTCGATGTGCCAGAGAGCTATTCAGCATGGAAATGGCCACCAGCCCATAGAGCACGGGTGCATGCAGCTATGAAAATAGTCGCAACGAGCAATCCATTTGTCAATGAACCTGCTGCCCTGCACCTGCAAGACAACGCTTCACGGCACGCGCCGCACCCTGGTGGTTGTTCTGCTCAACGGGCAGCGCCTGATGTTTCGCCGGGCGTGTTTGAAGGCTGTTGGCCCTGTCTTGCAGACCGCAGCCCAGTCAGAGCCTGGGCTTCTTCGCGCTGTCCAAATGCGCGCGGGCGCATCTGGAGCCGCAGCGCTCAGCCCCTGCCATTTCCCAGGGGGAGAGGGAGCAAAGGCGAACCGCGGCTTGCCGCGTCTTACTTCCTGCTGATCACCACGGCGCCGCCCGAAGCCGTTTACTGCACGGTCCGGGGAATGGTGGCGAGGTGTTGTGCGTGGGCCCTGCAAAAGTCGACGAGCTTGTCCACGTCGGCGGCTTTGTGAAACACCTCGTCTGCGCCGAGATCCCAACAATGGTCCAGGATGTTCTTCTGGCTGTGGCTGGTGAGTACGACCACTTTCTGCCAGGGATGGCGCGCCTGGCAAACCTTCAGCACGCCAAAGCCCGAGCCTTCGGCCAGGAAGAGGTCAACAATGGCCAGGTCCCAGTTGTCGTGATTGGCGTCAAACCATTGCCTGGCCGCCGTTTCACCGCCCGCCTGGCCCACGAATTGGAGCGGCGCAAGCTCTTCCATGCCCTCGATCAATGAGTCGCGGATAGCGGCTATGTCCTCCACAAGAAACACGCTCATCAACATGAAGTTCCTTTGCTCCCTGTTCCATCCCTTTGGCTAATGTGTGAAGTTACCGCAGGCGCAGCCGGGATCGGGTGGTCGCCGTTCACTTTCGGAGGTAGGTGCTTTCCTACACGTGATGATGATGGTGGACGGTGGTGGTGGCTGGGTAGCTCGGGGAAAACCGGGCGGCACCCGTGCTGTTCTACCTTGAAGGCTGGCGTTACGCCAACCGGGGTGCGGTCAGTCGGCCGCTTCCATTGCAGCGCTGTACCGCCCGCGGCAGGCCGCGCCGTTCAGTCGGGCGCGTTTGAGCAGCGCGTCCTGGCTGCTGCGCGCATGGGCGGCTTGTCCCTTCCAGGCCTGCAGGGCGGGCTCCTGCAGCGCGCGTCCGTACGAGAAGCTCAACTGCCACGGCTGGGGGCCGAGCAGGTTCATCGCATCGAGATTGGCCGTCGCCTCTTCGGGCGTCTGGCCGCCCGACAGGAAATTGATGCTCGGCACCGCCGCTGGCACTGTGCGCCGCAGGATGCGGACGGTCTGTACCGCCACCTCGGCCGGCGCCGCCTGATGCGCGTGGGTCTTGCCGGGCACCACCATGCTCGGCTTGAGCAGCATATGCTCAAGCACGACCCGGTGCCTGTGCAGCGCGTGGAAGACCTCGTGCAGCGCGGCCTCGGTCACCTCGGCGCAACGCGCCATCGTGTGGTCCCCGTCAATCAGTACCTCGGGTTCGACGATGGGCACGATGCCCTGCTCCTGGCAGATCGCGGCGTAACGCGCCAGGGCTTCCGCGTTGGCTTCGAGCGCCAACCGGCTTGGCAACGTGTCGGAGACGTTGTAGACGGCGCGCCATTTGGCAAAGCGCGCGCCCTGCCGCTGGTAGGCGGCCAGGCGCCCTGCGAGTCCGTCCAGCCCCTGGGTGATCTCGTCCCCCGGTGCGCCCGCCAGCGGGATCTTGCCCGCGTCGACCTTGATGCCGGCCACGATGCCCTGCCGCGCGGCGCATTGCGGCAAAGGCGTGCCGTCGTCAGTGGCCTGGCCCAGCGTTTCCTCATGCAGGATGACACCGCTGACGAACTCGCCAAGCCCGGGCGTCGTCAGGAGCAGGCTGCGCCAGGCGCGCCGGTTCTCTTCGGTCGACTCCACGTTGATGGTCTTGAATCGTTTGGCGATGGTCGGGCCGCTTTCGTCGGCGGCAAGAATGCCCTTGCCCTTTTGCACAAGGGCGTGCATGGTTGCCTGCAATTCGCCTTGCGTCATGACAAGTTATTGGTTTTATTGGTTATTGGTTATTGGTTATTGCCTACTGCAGCGAGATGTCGCCGTCAAACTTGACCTTGAGCTGCACGCCGGCAACTTCTAGCGTCATCGTGGCCGGCAGCGTCTCGGTGCCGTTGATGGCCCCGCTCGCCTGAGCCCGCGCGACGGCCTGCTCGATCTCGTGCTGCGACTTGACACCGACCATTTTTAGAAACTTGCGGGTGCTGAGGTTGAATGTTTCTTCGTCCATCAGGGGCTCCTGTTTTGCGGTGCGTTGCGGTTTGTTGCCGTGTGTTCCGGGGTCTCGGAGTCAATGCAACGGCGCTTTGCAGAAGTGCCCGTGCTGCGCCACGCTCATCAGGTCGTGAAACTGGTCGTGCGACATGCGCAGCAGGCGCTCGTGGTCGCCGCCTTCCATGTAAACCACGTCGCTGGCTTCGAGTTCGTCGTCGACGACGGTCTCCATGCCCCAGGCCATGCCGACCGGCGGCACGGCGCCGAGATCACAGTCCAGGAACATGCTTGCGATGCGGCTTTCATCGGACAGCCGCAACTCCTTGCGGCCCAGCAGCAGGGACAGATGGCCCAGCATGACGGTCTTGTCGGCCGGTATGACGGCCATCACGTAGCCGGTGTCGTCTTCAAGGATCACCGACTTGGCGAGCTGGTGGGGCAGCACCTGCGCCGTGCGGGCGGTTTCCGCGCTGCTGTGGCTGGGCTGGTGTGTGTGGATTTCGTAGCGCGCGCCGCGCTCATCGAGATAGCTGGACAGACGTGAGGGAATCGACATGACAGCCTCCTGGTGCAAAAGCGACAGGCCATGGTCAGAGCAGCGTCAACAATGAAGCCGTTCGTGCCCGTCAACTTCATACTATGCGCCTTGGCGCGCCGGATCGCAAGTCACCCGCCCCCGGCAGGGGATTCCCCCGGGGTGCGGGCCGGAAACGGAGGTCGTCGCCTGCCCGGCCGAACCTCCCCGCCTACCCAATCATCCGGGGCAGCCAGGTCGCAATCGCGGGAATCCAGAACACGGCGGCCAGCAGTATCAGGCTCATCACCACATAGGGCACCACCGCCATGAAGATATGGCCCATGGTGACGGCCGGCGGGGCCACGCCGCGCATGGTCATCAGCAGCAGGCCGTGCGGCGGCAGCAGCAGGCCCAGCTGCATGCAGATGAGAAACATCACGCCAAACCAGACCGGGTCTATGCCCAGCGCCTGCACCACCGGCATGAAGATGGGCAGCGTGATCATCATCATGCTGACCTGGTCGACAAAGATGCCCAGGAAGATCAGCATCAGCATCATGCCGACCACGATCATGCCGGTAGACAGGCCCTGGCCGGTGATGAACTGCACCAGGCCGTTGCTGGCGCCCGAGAACGACAGGATTTGCGCAAACGTGGTGGCGCCCAGGATGATGAACAAAATCATGCCCGAGATGCCGGCCGTGCCCTTGAGCGCCTTGAGCACGGCGTCCCGCGTCAGGACGCGGTAGCACAGCGCCAGCAGCATGGTGGCAAAGGCGCCCAGCGCGGCGCACTCGGTGGGCGTGGCCCAGCCGGCGGCCAGCGCGCCCACCACCACGCCAAAGATCGACAGCGTGGGCAGCACATAGCCAAAGAACAGGCTCCAGCGCGCCCAGCCGCGGTACTGCACCGCATCGTCCTTGTCGACGGGGGCCAGCTGCGGGCTGATGGTGACGCGAATGACGATCCACAGCACAAAGGCGACGGACAGGATCACGCCGGGCACCACGCCGCCAATCAGCAGCTTGGAAATCGAGATGCCCGACAGCGAGCCCAGCAGCACGGTCAGCGCCGAGGGCGGTATCAGCATGTCGACCGCGCCAATGGCCATGATGGGCCCGGTGGCCAGGGTCGGGTGGTAGCCGCGTGACAGCATGATGGGCAGCATCAGCGAGCCGAGCATCGCGGTGGTGGCAATGGTGGAGCCCGAGATGGCCGAAAACACCGTGCCGGCCACCACGGCGACCACCGCCAGGCGGCCGGGCACATGCTTGATCAGCCGCTCGACGCCTTCGATGACCTTGATGGCCAGGCCGGTATGAAACAGGATCTCGCCCATCAGCACGAACAGCGGAATTGGCGTCAATGAAAACGCCGTGACCGAGCTCACGCTGCTGCGCGCCAGCTGCACCAGGCCGGGCTCGCCGCCCATGTAGAGCCAGGCGCCAATGATGTTGATGGTGATGAAGGTCAGCGCCACCGGCATGCCGATGAACAGCAGCACGGTGGAGCCGCCCAGCATCAGCCAGGCGGCTATGCCCCAACCGCTCATGCTGCACTCACCGCGTCATGGCGCGGGCCGCGCGGGCCGCGCTGCAGCCGGATCATGCGAAAGATCATTTCAATTCCCAACAAAACAAATACCAGCGGCAGCGGCGCCAGCGCCCACCACTCGGGCGTGACCAGGGTCTTGATGTTGACGGCGCCCGACACATAGCTGGACCAGGCCGCCTGCGTGCCAAACCAGGCGATCGCCAGGCAGCAAACAAAACCGATCAGGTCGCCCACCCATTCCAGGCTCCAGGCCAGCTGCGGCGGCAGCGCCTGCAGCACGATATCGACGCGGATGTGCTGGCCCTGGCGCAGCAGCCAGGGCGCCACGCACATGGTGATGAGGTAGAGCATCAGCTCGGAGATCTCATTGCTCCACGCCAGGCCGCGCGGCAGGCCGGGGAAGGGGATGTTGCGCAGCGCCACATCGCCCACAATGATGAACATCATGGCCATCAGGATGGCGCAGCCCAGCAGGGCGAGGCTGGCCAGGAAGCGGCCATAGGCCTCGGACAACGGGTCTATCACGACGGGGCGCGGTGCTTATTTGGAGAACAGCGTTTTAAAGCGCGCGGCCACCTCGGGGCTTTGCTTCATGGCGCCGGCCCAGCCCACTTCGTAGGCCTTCTCGCGGAAGGCCTTGGAGGTGGCGGCATCAAACTTGATGGTCTGGATGCCGGCGGTCTCCTGGCGGGCGGTTTCCACATTGCCGTAACGTGTCCAGAACGTGTTCTCGGCCTCCAGCACCAGCAATTGCTTTTGCAGGTAGTTGCGCTGCGCATCGGTGAGCTTTTTGTAGGCCGGCAGGTTCATGGTGAGTGAGACCTCGGCGTCATAAAACCCGGGGTCTACGCGGAACTTGGTTTTCTCCTGCCAGTTCAGGTCAAAAATCCCGCCAATGGGCCAGCCGTAGCCATCGACCACGCCGCGCTCCAGCGCGGTGTAGACCTCGCCCGGCGGGGTGGTGACCACATTGGCGTTGAGCGCCTGGAAGAAGTCGCGGTACACCGGCGAGATGCGGATCTTCTGGCCGCTCAGGTCGGGCTTGTCGATCTTCTTGTTGGTGTAGATGTGAAAGGGCTGGTTTTCGACCATGCGGGCCAGGTATTGCGTGTTGCCCTTTTCATTCCAGACCTTGTTGATGGCGTCAAAGGCGCCGTTCTTGCGCTGCTCGGCCACCGGGATCTGCGTGAGCTTCAGGAAGTCGGCCTCGGGCATGACGTTGGTGTAAAACGCGCCTGTGTTCATCGCCATGTCCACTACGCCGGTTTTCACCGCATTGCCGGCCTCAAACGTCGGAATGGCTTTGGGGCCGCCCAGAAAGTTGATCTGCAGCACGCCCTTGCCCTCGGCATTGACCTTGGCGATCCAGGGCAGCAGGCGCTGCACGTAGATGCCGTTCTCGGGGAAGGCGCTGACGAGCCGCAGCGTGACCTCCTGCGCCAGCGCGCCGGCCGAAAAGCTGGCCGCCAGCAGCAGGGCCAACGTGGGTTTGAGAACTTTGAGCGTTCGTGTTTTCATGGGTCTTGTCTCCTGTGATCGGGTTGAAATCGATGATCCGGTCTGCATGCTGCCGCGTCAATGCGTGCTAATCACTACACACTGCGCGGCACTGCATGGCACTACACCGTGGCCGCCAGCATGTGCTCCAACGCCTGGCCGGTGTCGTCGGCCAGCGCGGCCTGGCTCAGCGCCTTCAGTTGCGCCGCGCCCTGCGGCATGGCCTGCAACTGCGGCAGCTTGGCCATTACACGCTGAAAACTGCGCCAGCCGCGCGCATGCGTGTCACCATAACCTTTGACCAGCCGCTGCGAGCGCGCCACCTCCAGCGCCAGCGCCGGTTGCGCGGGCGCCAGTCGGGCGATGGTGGCGAGCCAGTCGCTGATGCGCTGCTGCTCCACCTGGAAGCGCAGCGACTTGGGGCGCAGCGGGCGCAGGGCGGCAATGGTGTAGAGCAGCAGGTAGCCGCGTATGGAGCTGGTCTGCACGATGCGACCCTTGCGGGTGAAGGGCTCCACGCAGGCGCGCGCCCAGGGCGTGGCCAGCAGCCAGCGGCCGAGGCCGGCCGGCAGTGTGTCGGCAATCTCTTCCACACGTGGATGCAAAAACTCATGGATGCCCAGGTGCTGCGCCTGGCTCAGCTTGACCTCGCCGCCCACGCGGTCAAAGCGCGAGCGCCGGGTCTTCAGGTCGGCCACACGCACCGTGTCTTCGTAGCTCATCCACAGCGCCAGGTGGCGTGCGGTTTCATCCAGCAGCTCGGCGGCGAGCGTGGGGTCTGCGGGCAGGCAGGCCGTGAGCGGCTGCAGGCGGTCCAGGTAGCTGGCGGCATAGTCCACGTCCTGGTAGTCGGCCGTGCGCACAATGCCGGCGGCCAGCGTGGCGTGGTTGGCCGGCGCAAAGCTGTCTTGAATGCGCTGGGCCAGGGCCGCCAGCCGCGCACCGACCGGCGGCATGGGGGGCGCGGCCTGAACGGGAGGCGCCGCAACGGCCGGTGGCGTCATGGCCTGTTGCGCCACGGCAAAGCCGGCGGCAAAGGCCTTGAGGCTGGACTTCACGCCGACACCACCGCGCGAGATGGTGGCTTCAAACTGTGCACGGCTAAACGGCAGGCGCCCGGTGGCGGCCAGCGCGCCGTACAGCGTGGGGCTGATCAGGCTGCCGGTGTCTTCGGCCAGCTGGGCAAAGTCGGCGCTGATGAAGTGTTGGGCAGCGGCACGGCCACCTTCGAGCAGCTTGGCGGAGCTGACGCGGCCATCGCCCATCGCGGTGCGCTCGGTCATCGAATACACGCGGTGGGTGGAGGCGATAAAGGTGGTGCGCCGGGCCGAGACCAGGCCGCGCTGCAGCGCACGGCCGGCTTCCATCAGTTCCGACGCAATCACGATGTCGACTTCGCCCGGCACCGGGCCGAGCGCCAGCACGGGCAGGCGGCCCGCCGGTGCGCCGGCTTCGGGAAACAGCTCCAGGTAGTAGACCGTGGCGCCGGTGCGCTGCGCCACGCCGGGCACCGAGGTGGTCTGGGCAAAGTAGCCGTTCTGCTCGGCCAGGTCGACCAGCCAGTCGGCCAGCACGCCGCCACCTTCGCCGCCCATGGCGAGGATGGCGATCGTAATCGCGCGATCATTGTTCATGGGTGCGTTCATGCGGCAATCCCTTCCAGCCGGCGCTCGATGCGGTTTTGCAGTGCGCTGATCACGGCGGTGCGCAGCCGCAGCTTGAAGCGGTCCCAGGCGGTCGGGTTGTTGATGATTTCGGCGCGGTAAAACGAGGGGCACAGCACCGCGGCATGCGCCACTTCGCCGCACAGGCCGCAGCCCACGCAGCTGTCGATCACCGTGGCAATCGGGTCGCGCCGCAGCGGGTCGGGGTTGGGCTTGATGGTCAGCGAAGGGCAGCCCGACAGGCGTATGCACGAGTGGTCGCCGGTGCAGGTGTCGGGGTCTATGCCAAAGCGCTCGCGCACCACGCGTTCGCCGCCTTCAATGCGTTTGCGGATCTGCGGCTTGACGCGGCGCTGGCGGTTCAGCATGCATTCGCTTTGCGCCACGATGACCTTGGGGCCTTTTTCCTTGGTGGTCAGCGCCTCGCGCAGCACGTCCTTCATCTGCGTGAGGCTGTAGGTGTTGGTCACCGTTTTGGCCCACTTCACGCCGACGCCGCGCACGGCCTTTTCAATCGGGTTGTTGGTGCTGCCAGGTTTAAGTGAGGGGTTGCTGGACTTGGACGAGAGCACGTCCTGCCCGCCGGTGGCGGCCGAATAGCCGTTGTCCACCACCAGCAGCACGTTGTCGGTCTGGTTGAACACCGCATTGCCCACGCCGCTGGTCAGGCCGTTGTGCCAGAAGCCGCCGTCGCCCATCATGGCTATCGTGCGCTTGGAGGTTTCCGGGGTGTTGAAGGCCGAGGCACCGGCCCAGCCCAGGCCGTAGCCCATGGTGGTGGCGCCGATGTTGAAGGGCGGCAGGATGGAAAACAGGTGGCAGCCGATGTCGCAGCTGATGTGGTGCTTGCCGAGCTCGCGCTCGATCAGCTTCATCGCGGTGAAGATGGGGCGCTCGGGGCAGCCGGTGCAAAACGAGGGCGGGCGGCCCTGCACTTCGTCGGAGGCGGCCTTGATGGCAAAGGCCTTGGGGTTGCCGTCCAGCACCGCCAGGCCGCTGGAAGCGGGCCGCGCCGCCACGGGCAACTCGCGGCCCTGCAGCAATTCGGGCGCATAGATGTCGATGAAGCGCGCCACACCCTTGAGCACCACGCCGCCGGTGTACTCACCGGCCATGGGCAGCACGTCCTTGCCGTGCACCTTCGTCTGCACATCGGCCTTGCGCAACATCGAGTTCACGCTCTGCTCGATGAAGTCCGGCTGGCCTTCTTCCACCAGCAGTATGCTGCGCTTGCCGGCGCAAAAGCGCTTGAACTCGTCGTCGATCAGCGGGTAGGTGAGGTTGAGCACATACAGCGGCACCTGTGAGTTGCCAAACGCATCGGCCAGGCCCAGCAGCTCCAGCGAGCGCAGCACGCTGTTGTACAGGCCGCCCTGCATGACGATGCCGAAGTCTTTGGCGCCTTCGGCAAAAAACTCGTTGAGCTGGTGCTCCTGGATGAACTTCACGGCGGCCGGCCAGCGCTCGGTGATCTTTTCCTGCTCCTGCGCGTAGCTGGCGGGCGGCAGCACGATGCGGCTGGCGTCGCGCTGCGGGTTTTCCATCGCGTCCTTCAGCGTGAAGGACGGCCGCTTGTTGGCCTTGGTGGCAAAGCGCCCGTGCACATGGCAGGCGCGTATGCGCAGCTCCAGCATCACCGGCGTGCGGCTGGCTTCAGACAGCTCGAAGCCCATCTCCACGGCCCGCACAATGCTTTCGAGGTTGGGCCGCGGGTCTATCAGCCAGACCTGCGACTTCATCGCAAAGGCGTGCGAGCGTTCCTGCATGATGCTGGAGCCCTCGCCGTAGTCCTCGCCGACGATCAGCATCGCGCCGCCGGTCACGCCGCCCGACGCCAGGTTGGCCAGCGCGTCGGAGGCCACGTTGGTGCCGACGGTGGACTTGAAGGTCACGGCCCCGCGCAGCGGGTAGTTGACGGAGGCGGCCAGCGTGGCGGTGGCGGTGGCCTCCGAGGCGCTGTGCTCAAAGCGCACACCCAGCTCCTGCAGGATGTCGTTGGCGTCGGTCAGCACGTCCATCAGGTGCGAGATCGGCGCACCCTGGTAGCCGGCCACATACGACACGCCGGACTGCAGCAGGGCCTTGGTGACGGCCAGGATGCCTTCGCCGCGAAACTCGTCGCCGTCGCCCAGGCGCAGTTTCTGGACTTCGTTGGTGAATGAACGCTCAGCCATGGAAGGCGCCGGGTGCGGCGTTCGCCGGAGGAGTGGGTTGTTGCTGCATGCGTGTCACCGTGGGTCTCGATATATGTGTGTCTCTGCGTCCGTGCTACTGGGGGCCGGCTGCCCGTCTGCGGCTGGCGGCATCCGTATATTGACGGGAATTTACGCAGGTCTAATTCATCCGGCAAATGGATTGTTCAGATGGAGCACATCCATCTGGTGAATAATCCGGGAGAACCCTGAGCGTCATTTTGGGGACCTTGCCGAACCTGTTGGAGATGCCGCCATGAACTTTCGCCAGCTCGACCTCAACCTCTTGCGTGTGCTGGCGGCCATTCACCGCACCGGTTCGGTCACCCACGCCGGCAAGGCGCTGTCGCTGTCGCAGCCCGCCACCAGCAATGCGCTGGCCCGGCTGCGCGACTTTTTCGGCGACGAGCTGTTTGTGCGCGCGCCCTCGGGCCTCAAACCCACGCGCCTGTGCGAGCAGCTTGCCCCCGCGGTGCTGGCCCAGCTGCTGGCGCTGGAAACCGTGGTCACCGGCCACGAAGAGTTTGAGGCGGCCCACAGCGACATGCACTGGCGCCTGTCGCTGTCGGACCTGGGCGAGATGCTGTTCCTGCCGGCGCTGGCGGGCGCGCTGCGCAGCCAGGCGCCGGGCGCGCGCCTGTCGAATATCTCGGTGGCGGCGAATGATGTGGCGGCCGCGCTGGAGGCGCGCGAGATCGACCTGGCCATTGGCATCCTGCAGCCGCGGCAGCGCGGCATACGCACCGAGCTGCTGTTTCGCGAGAACTATGTGGCGGTGGCCTCACCCCAATGGCGGCCCGCATCCGGACGCAGCGGCCGCACCCTGACCACGCAGCAACTGGCCGAAGCCGCCTTTGTGGTGGCCTCACCCACGGCGACGTTTCACGGCAGCGTCGAGCAGATGCTGGTGCGCATGAAGCTGCAAGACCGCATCGTGCTCAGGGCCCGTCACTTCGGCGCGCTGCCCGACCTGGCGCTGGCGACCGACCTGCTGTCCATCGTGCCCGAGATGTATGCGCGCAACCTGCGCCAGCGCTATGACTTCCGGGTCTGGGGGATTCCCGGCGCACCGTCTTATGAGGTGCGCCTGGTCTGGCACAGCAGCACCGACAACGATCCGGCGCACCAGTGGATGCGCGCGCTGGTGCAGCAGCTGTTCAGGCGGCCGCTGCGCGCGGAGGCCGTGTGAGTGCAGGGCCGTGGCTTCGCGCGCGGCATCCTGTTTTTCCGCGATGTCAAGCTCGATTGCCCCGGTAGGTAGTTGTACTGAATTGAAGGCGCAAGGCTAAGCGCCCATCATCAGGCCCTCCCCATCAGCCGGGCGATGCGCTTCGGGCTGCTGAGGGTTCGCACGCTTGAGTGACAAACTCGCCGACATAACGGGATGGCCTGGAACCGGTGTGTGTGATGAGTGTGTGATGACTCGATGAATTGCCAGATCAACACAACGGGGATGACATGACAACTACAAGCAAAAACTGTTTGACGCTGACGTCTATAGCCGCAGCCGTCGCAGCCGTATTGGTACTCAGCGCCTGCGGGGGTGGCAGTGCAGGTGAAAACATCAACCGCAAGCCGACCTATCTGGGCACGGTGGTGTCGGTCAACTACGACGGCGCCAGCGATGACTTGCTCACCGCGGGTCTCGGCAAAACCGGTCTGGGCGCAACCGCGCCGGTGGCGGCGGATCCCCTGAATCCGACGGCGGCGGAGCTGCGGAGAATTGCCATCTTCAACAATTACCGCGCGCTGCTCGACATCTCGGTGGCCGGCGGTTACGGCAGCCTGTATGGACCCAATGTGGACGCCAGCGGCGTCATCACCACCAGCGAAGGCAAGATTGCCGGCACCGAGTACATGGCCTACTCGGATGACGGCACCGGCAACCAGAACATCACGATGCTGGTGCAGGTGCCAACCACGTTCAACCCAGCCAGCCCGTGCATCGTCACCGGCACATCGAGCGGGTCGCGCGGGGTGTATGGCGCCATCGGAACTTCCGGCGAATGGGGCCTTAAAAATGGCTGTGCCGTGGCCTATACCGACAAAGGCACCGGCACCGGCATCCACGACCTGCAGAACGACACGGTCAACCTGCAACGTGGCGAGCGCGCGACGGCCACCGCGGCCGGCAAGGCCTCGAATTTCACCGCCAGCCTGACCAGCACCGAGCGCGCCGCATTCAATACGGCAACGCCGAACCGGTTTGCCGTCAAGCATGCGCATTCGCAGCAGAACACGGAAAAGGACTGGGGCAAGTGGACGCTGCAAGCGGTCGAGTTCGCCTACTTTGTGCTGAATGAGAACTATGGCGACGCGGCGAAAGACGGCGTGTCGCGCCTCGTCAAACTGAAACCCGCCAATACCATCGTGATTGCGTCAAGTGCGTCCAACGGCGCGGGCGCGGCGCTGGCCGCGGCGGAACTCGATACGAAAGGCCTGATCACCGGCGTTGCGGTGGCTGAACCCCAGATCCAGGTGGTACCTGACACCCGGCTGAGCGTGAGGCGTGGCGCAAGCACGCTGGGCGGAACCGGAAGAAGCCTGTTTGACTATGCCAGCCTGGGCAATCTGCTGCAACCCTGTGCGGCGCTGGCATCGCCCACCACGAATGTGTTCAACACGGTCAATACGACCATTGCCACCAACCGCTGCAATGCGCTCCAGGCGAGCGGCCTCATTGTCGGCAACACCACAGCCGAACTGGCAGCCGATGCCATGGCCAGACTGCTGGCAGCAGGGCATCAGCCGGAAAGCAGTGTGTTGCAGGCATCGCATTACTCCTTTGCGACACCGGCGGTGGCCGTGACCTTTGCCAACAGCTATGGGCGTTTCAGCGTCAAGGACAACCTCTGTGGTTTCAGTTTTGCGGCCACCGGAGCGGCAGGCTCGGCCACCCCGAATGCGCCGGTAGCAGCTTCCGCCGCAGCGCTGGCCACCTCGTTTGGCGCCAGCAACGGCATTCCGCCGACGGTGGGCATCAACATCGTCAACAACAACAGCGTGGGCGGCCCCTTGCTGGATGCCGCCTCGCTGTCTGCCGGCAGTGTGCTGGACTACAACATCGCCGGCGCGCTGTGCCTGCGCGAGCTGTTGGGGGGAAGCAGCGCGAACGCGTTGAAGGTGCAGCAGGGCATCAACGAGGTGTTGCGCACCGGTGATTTGCAGGGCAAGCCGGCGCTGATTGTGCATGGCCGCGCGGACGCGCAGGTGCCCGTGGCCTTTTCATCGCGTCCTTATTTCGGCCGCAACAAGATCGTGGAAGGCGCCAACAGCAGGCTGTCCTACATTGAAGTGACGAATGCCCAGCATTTCGACGCTTTCCTGGCATTCCCGGGCTATGGCGAGCGCTTCGTTCCGGCGCACCGTTATTTCATCCAGGCGATGGACATGATGTACGCCAACCTGAAAACCGGCGCCGCGCTGCCGGCCAGCCAGGTGGTGCGCACCGTGCCGCGCGGGCTGACGGGCGCGGTGGTCAACCCGATCACACCGGCCAATGTGCCACCGATCAAAACGGTTCCGGCGGTGGCCGACCAGATCACCTTTGCCAACAATGTGGTGACGGTTGCTGATTAAAGACTCGCTGCCCGGCCCCAATGCGCCGGGGCCTTGCTGAACTGGCCGTGCCGCTGCGAACTCATCAGCGCGTGGAACTGGTCGTGCGACATGCGCAGCAGGCGTTCGTGGTCGCCGCCTTCCATGTACACGGCCTCGCACGCCTCAAGCTCGTCATCGACAACCGTTTCAATGCCCCAGGGCATGCCGATGGAGGGCACGGCACCGGGCTCACAGTCCTTGAACAGCATGGCAACGCGCTCTTCATCGGCCAGCCGCAATGACTTGCGGCCGAGCATGCGCCCAAGCTCATCCACCATCACGGCCTTGTCGGCGGGGATGACGGCCATCATCACGCTGCCGGTGTCGTCTTCGAGGACGACCGACTTCGCCAGGTGATCGGGTATGACGTTGGCGCTGCGGGCTGTCTCCGCACTGGTGCGGGTGTGCGCGTGCGCAAGAATCTCATAGCGCGCACCGCGCTGGTCGAGGTAGTTGGCTAGATTCGAAGAAATGGACATGGCAGCCTCCTGGAATAAATAGACCTTCCGGGACCAAACAGGGCAACGGCCCGTGCAGGCTTTAATCAGTTTAGGCCGAAAAATACCGCGTTGCCAGTGGGGTGTTGCAGGCTTGCCGGTACAGGTGGTGCGCCAGGCCCGGGCAGTCAGGCCACATAAAGCAGCAAAGTGAAGAAATGGCAGCTGCTGCCGCCCAGCACAAACAGGTGCCACAGGCCGTGGCCGTGGCGCAGCTTGTGGTCGGTGGCATAGAAAATAATGCCCACGGTGTAGCAGGCACCACCCGCGGCCAGCCAGGCAAAGCCCGCGGGCGTCAGCGCCAGCCACAGCGGAGACACCGCCACCAGCGCCAGCCAGCCCATGAGCACATAGATGAGCAGCGAGAGCACGCGTGCGCCTTTGGCGAGCCAGATTTCCTGCAGGATGCCCAGCAGCGCCAGCCCCCACACCACGCCCAGCAGCGACCAGCCCCAGGCGCCGCGCAGCGACACCAGCGTGAACGGCGTGTAGCTGCCGGCGATCAGCAGGTAGATGGCGCAGTGGTCGAACTTGCGCAGCACGTCCTTGGCGCGGCCGCGCACGCTGTGGTACAGCGTGGAGAACACGTACAGCGCCACCAGCATGGCGCCGTAGACGCTGAAGCCCACGATCTTCCAGGGATCGCCCAGACGGGCCGCCAGCACGATCAGCAGCGCTGAGCCGGCCACGGCCAGCCCGGCACCAACGAGGTGGCTGATGCTGTTGAACCGCTCGCCGTGGTACATGGCAGTCAGGCCTGCGGGTAGGTGTTGAGCGCCATGAACACATTGCGGCCGCGCGCATGGGCATGGCGGATGCCTGCGGCGATGGCGGCTTCGTCGAAGTTGAGACCGGCGAAATTGCGGGCATTGGCTGCTTCGCACAGGCCCGGGAAAACACAGCTGGCGCCGCTGTCAACAGCGGCAGCGGCAAGTGGGGTTGAGGTATTCATGCGGTGAGGGTTTTGTTCTGGTGCGGGCCGCTGAGTGGAGCCGAGTGGGGCTGAGTGGAGCCATCGCACTGCATGGAACCATACGCCAGACTGCGGCCGCAATTTCTGATCCTGGTCAACCCATGGGCACAATGCCGCCCAGTTGTAGCGGGTGTAGCGGTTGTTTCGCGGTAGGGCGCGCGCCGCGCACGGCTGCCCGCGAGGTGAACAGGCCCTAAACGAAGGCCAGGACACCGAGCGGGTTCTTGGTGATCGCCACTGAAACGATCCAGCCAAAAGTTGCCAGCGCGGTGACCCAGGCGGCGGCGCGCACGGCCGCCGGCCGGCCAGGCCGCAGGGCCACCACGCCGAGCCCGATGTAGACCAGCAGCCCGGCGATCTTGGCCATCAGCCAGGGCGCGGCGCCCGGCGTGAGCTGCAGCCTCCAGGCCAGCAGGAGGGCCGAGACCAGCAGCACCGAGTCGACGATGTGGGGCAGCGTCCTGGCGAGCCGGCCGCGCACCCAGGCGGCGCCCAGCAGCGAAGCCAGGCCGCGTGCGAAGAAGCCTGCCAGCGACAGCGCGACGGCGGCCTGGTGGACGGTTTTGAGGGCGAGGTAGTCCATGGCTTGGAACCTAGTGCAGTGTTGCACGCTATCTGGAACATAAAACCGCGTCTTTTGCGCCATGGCGGCGTTGCAAATCCGCGCGATACCTGCGGGTATCGCTGTGGTTTGCGCCTTGCCCTGACCCAAAATCCATCGCTTTTATTGGTTCCATCAAGCATGCAACACTGCACTAGCCGGGGCGCCCGTCCAGGCGCGCGCGCGTCAGTGCCGGCCAGTAGCACACGGCGTACAGCGCGAAGCCGGCGGACCACAGCGCGGCCGAGCCCAGCACGGCGTGCATGGTTTCGGCCGGGGCGATGAGCGGCACGAACACGCGGACCAGCGCAGCAGCGAGGATGAGCACGTAGCAGGCGACCTCGGTGCGGCCCGCCTGCAGCGGCCGGCCGGTATGGCCGAGCGCGGTGCGGGTCATCATGCCGATGATGAGCCCGCCGATGGCGCCCACCGTCAACGCATGGGTCGCCGCCGAGGGCGCGACCCATCCGGCCGCGGCCAGGCCGCGCAGCGCCAGATGCACCGGAATCCAGAAGTAAGCGGCATGCAGCACCCAGACCAGCGGCGCGCGCCCCGTCTTCCACGGCTGCCACAGCGTCCAGCGGGCGAGGTGCGCGGCCGCGCAAACGCCGGCCAGTGCCGCCAGCGGCGCGCCCTGCAGTTGCAGGGCATCGGCCAGCAGCAGCGCCAGCACCGAGCCAAGCGCCGCTTTCTCCAGCGCAGGGCGGCGGGTCGCGGTGGCACCCGGCACGCCGTTGTTGGTGAACATGGGGATCACGCGGCCGCCCATCACGGCCATGATGAAGAGCATGACGTCGAGGGCGAGCTGGATGCCGATCCAGCCGGGGAGCTGCATCACCCCAAGCTGTGCAAGGTGCACCGCCAGCACGGCCACCGACATCAGCAGCAGCAGGCCGATGAAGAAGTAGTTGCGGCGATTGCGCGCGGCGATGAAGGGAATCGCCAGCGCGATCGCCGCGGCCAGCGGAAACGCGACATTGACCACCGCCGCAGCCCAGCCAAAGGGCGTGAGCACGAGCACGCGCCCGGCGACCCAGAGCGCCGCCAGCGCGGCCAGGGGCAGGCCGGTGGGTGTGGGGCGGTTGGACCAGTTGCGCCCCGCCGTGAACAGGAAGCCCACCACCACGGCCAGCGCGAAGCCGAACAGCATCTCGTGCGCATGCCACATCGGCCCCTGCAGGTAGGGCCGGCCCAGCCAGCCGGCGAACTGCAGAGCCCACAGGCCGATCGACAGTGCGGCGAACACGCTCGCGAGCAGGTAGAAAGGGCGAAAGCCAAGCTGCCAGAGGGCGAAGCCCGGCGTTGCCGCCACTGGGCGAGGCGATTTTTTGATTTCGATGGGCTGTGCCATTACGTAGCCTTTCCGGGTTGCGTGGTGTCCGGCGGGTCGTCGTTGATATGCCACGCGACAGCGGCGCCGGCGATGGTCGCAGCGAACAGCGCGATGGCCACGGCGTTGAAGGTGGCGCCGGCGGCGCGCAGCGGCGGGTCGAGCAGCCCGAAACCGAGCCGCAGGATGAGGGACAGGTGAAGTGCCGCGAGCGGCACGTAGAAGAAGGCGCCGAACTGCAGCTTGATGCGGGCGATGGCCGGCAGGATCACCGGTGCGTGGCCCATCATCATGCTGATGATGAAACCCAGCCCGAGCGCGTGAAGGGCAAGGTCGCGCGCGGCCAGGCCAAGCGCCGTCGCTGCCCACGCCGCGCCGGCCACCGCCAGCCAGCCGTAGCCGCCGAGCAGGCACACCGCCATGTAGCGGCTGAGCCCGTGGGAAAACACGGTGCGGCGGGCGATGTCGAATATCCCGAGCCACAATGCCAGCGCCGCAAGCGCCGTGCCGTACAACACGCCACCGGCTGCAGGCGCTACGGCCGAGCAGGCAGCACCGAGAAGCAGCGCCGACAGCACGGCGTAGAGCGACCATTGTGCTGCCGGGCGGCGGCGCATCAGCCGTGTCATCTCCAGTCGCTCGGCCGCGATGGTCATCACAAGAAAGGCGAACCACCACGGCAGTATCGCGACGCCGTCGAGGCCGAGCGCGAACAGCAGGTTGCCGATGAGCCATGCCAGCGCGCCGACAAGCAGCAACAGCGTGTGGGCCGCCCGCTGGCGCCGCACGACCACGACATTGACGGCAGTAAAAGCGACCGCCGCGGCCACGCCCAGCCAGGCGCCCGCCTGGGCCAGCCCAAGCAGCAGGCACAGGCCGCCCAGGCCCGAAGCGAGGGGGGCGAGAAAGGCGGCACGTAATTTGACCGCCACAGCCCGCTCGATACCGATGACGGTGCCCAGGAAACCGCAGATCATCAGCGCTGCATGGGCCAGGGCGGCGTGGCCGAGCCATGCGGCATGGGTCGTTGCGGGCAGGGCCACGCCCAGGCGCAGCAGGCCGCCGGCGATGCCGGCGAGCAGCGACAGAGCCACCACCGCCAACAGCAGCAGCCGCGCAACAACGGCGGCCCAGGACGGCGCGCCCCTGCGCTGCGAAGTCAGGCGCAGGCGCGAGGGGTTCACCAGCCCATGAAGCGCTTGGCGCGCTCGCTCATTCGATCGGTGGACCATGGCGGCTCCCATACCAGTTCGACTTTGATCAGGAGTTCGGGCGGCGTGACGCGGTCCAGCTCGGTCTCGACCTCTTCGATGATGAGGTCGGTTACAGGACATGCGGCCGAAGTCATCGTCAGCAGCACATGCAATTTTTCATCGGTCACGGTGACACCGTAGATCAGCCCGACGTCGACGATGGTCATGGCGACTTCGGGGTCGACCACCCGCGTCAGCGCATCGACAATGGCCTGGCGCAGCGCTTCGGGCCCCTTGTAGGGAAATGGCGGTCTGGATTCCATCGCTGCAACTCCTGTGTCCACGGGGCCCGCGCTCACGCGGCGCGCTTTGCCACGGGCGCGGGCGCCGCCCGGTCGATGAAGAGAACCCTCGCAAGCGATTGCCGGTTCTGGACAAGGTCGGCCAGGGTATACCGGTCCAGCACGGCGTGGAAGGCCTCGACCGCTTCGCCCAGCACGCCGCGCAGCCGGCAGACGCGGGTGATCGAGCAGTGGTTGCCCTTGTCGGAAAAACATTCGGCCACCACAGCCACTCCCTCGGTCTGGCGCACCACCGCACCGACGCCGATCAGCTCTGGCGGCATCGCCAGCTCCAGTCCGCCGCCCTTGCCGCGTACATTGGCCAGCCAGCCGTTCTTGCCGAGGCAGTGCACGACCTTGGACAGGTGGTTTTCGGAGACATCGAAAGCCGTTGCGATCTCGGCGATCGTGGCGCGCTGCTGCGGCTGCGCGGCCAGGTAGATCAGCACACGCAAGCTGTAGTCGGTGAAGGCGGTGAGTTTCATAAGGGTGAATGTAAGGTTTCAGCCGCGCACCTGGAAGTCGATGACGATTTCTCCCGGCTCGCGCCGGACATAGTCGATGCCCAGCGCTTCGCCGAATGCCTGCCGCAATTGCGCGAGCAAGGGCAGTGGGTCGTGGTCATTGACGAAGCGCATGGTTTCGCCGGCATCGAGGCTTTGCAGGGCGCCGAAGATCGCCGCGTGGCGCAAGCGCCTGGCCACGCCGCGTGCATCGAAGGCGTGGACGTTGTTGCGTGGCTGGATATCGCTCATGAAAAGACTCCTGAAAACAGTGTCAAAAAAGCGAAGAGCCAGCCCGGCCGGCACTTCGCGGGAGGTCAGCGCCTTGCCGTTGCCGTTGCTGTCGCTGCGATACCGCTGGTGTGCTGCACCGCAGGGCGACGCAGCAGGCGCATGGCATACCAGGAGAGGAACACGGCGCCGATGGCAAACAGGATGTCGCCGGGCACCCGCATCCAGACCAGCGTTTCCATCACGGGCGAGTGGACGATCTCCGGCGAGCGGGCGTACCACAGGCCCTTGCTGACGCTGGCCCAGGCCTGGTAGATGCCGGCCGGCAGCAGCGACAGGAAGACCATCATCGCCAGGCCGATGTTCAGGCTCCAGAACGCGGGCTTGAGCAGATTGTCGGCGTGCAGGTGGCGCGCATACAGGCCGCGCAGGCAGAACAGCATCAGGCCGATGCCCAGCATGCCGTAGACACCGAACAGGGCGGCATGGCCGTGGGCAGCGGTCATGTTCAGGCCCTGCACGTAATACAGCGAGGCCGGCGGGTTGAGGGCGAAACCGAGCACGCCGGCTCCCACGGTGTTCCAGAAGCCGACGGCCACGAAACACATGACGGGCCACTTGTACGTGGCAAGCCAGGGCATGGCCTTGGAGCGCCGGTAGGTTTGCAGGGCTTCCAGGCCGATCAGGGTCAGCGGCACCACTTCGAGCGCGGAGAACACCGCGCCGACGGCGATCACCGAGGTCGGCGTGCCGGTGAAGTACAGGTGGTGCAGGGTGCCCAGGATGCCACCGAACAGGAAGACGATGGTCTCGGCGATGATCGCGCGGTTGGCGCTGGCGGTGCGTACCAGACCCAGGCGGGTGAAGATCAGCGCCACCACGGCGGTGGCGAACACTTCAAAGAAGCCTTCCACCCACAGGTGGACCAGCCACCAGCGCCAGTATTCGACCATCGAATAGTGGGTGTGCTGACCCCAGGTCAGCGAGGTGGCGTAGAAGCCGCCGATGCAGGTGGCCGACAGGAACACCATGGCGATCAGGCCGCGGGTTTCCGAAGGCGTCTTCAGCGCGGGCCACAGCGCGCGGCCGAGCAGGAAGACCCAGAACAGCAGGCCCACGAACAGCAGCAGTTGCCACACCCGGCCCATGCTGGTGAATTCCAGGCCCTGGTTGCCCAGCCAGAAGCTGAAGTCGACGCCGCGATGCTGCAGCGTGCCCAGCCAGCCGGTGACCGTGGAACCGACGACGATGGCGATCAGCGCCCAGAACAGCACGTCGACGCCGAGCTTTTGCAGCCTGGGTTCACGCCCCGACAGCAGCGGCGCGATGTACAGGCCGGTGGCCAGCCAGGCGGTGGCGATCCAGAAAATGCCCACCTGCGTGTGCACCGTGCGGCTGACCACATAGGGCAGCACCTGCGCCAGCGGCATGCCGAAGAAAGACTGGCCCTCGACGGCATAGTGCGCTGTGATCACGCCCATGGCGATCTGCAGCAGCATCAGGCCGATCACGGCGAAGAAATACTTGCGCGTGGCCTTCATCGAAGGCGTGGCAACGGCGCCCAGCAGCGGGTCGGCCCTGGGCGGCTGCGCTTCGGGCTCGTGCTTGCCGCCACCGTGCAGCCACAGCATGGCGGCGATGGCGGCCAGCAGCAGCACGATGCTGACCATGGACCAGATGGCGGCCGAGTCGGTCATCTTGTTGCCGACCAAGGGCTCATGCGGCCAGTTGCTGGTGTAAGAAGTTATCCGTAAATAGTACACTCTCGTCCTGAGCCGTACTTCACACGGCGTCGGGGCGAATGTATGGCGACACGCAAGCGAGTCGAATCGTGGGTGGTGACCGATGAATTCTGGCAGCGTGTTGAGCCGTTGATTCCGGTGCGCGAGCGCAGCGCGGACAAGGCGTACCTGCGCAAGGCGGGAGCGGGGCGGCCACCCAAGCCAGCACGACAGGTGTTCGAGGCAGTCGTATATGTTTTGCGCACGGGCTGCCAATGGAAGGCGCTGCCCAAGGAACGCTTTGGCAGTGCCAGCGCGGTCCACAAGCGCTTCCTGGAGTGGGAGGCCGCGGGCGTGTTCGAGGCCATCTGGAAAGCCGGGCTTGCCGAGTACGACCAGATGGAAGGCATCGCTTGGCGATGGCAGAGCATCGATGGGGCCATGTTCAAGGCGCCCTTGGCGCAAGAGGCGGTCGGACGCAACCCGACCGATCGGGGGAAAAAAGGGGAGCAAGCGCCACCTGCTGGTGGACGGCCGTGGCGTCCCGTTGTCGCTCGTCGTGACCGGGGCCAATGAGCATGACGTGACGCAACTCGATGCTGTGCTGCAGGCCATCATGGTCAAGCGCAAGACGCCCAGCACGCGGCGCAGCAAGCACCTGTGCGCCGATGCCGGTTACCGAGGCCGGCGCGCGTTGGAGATCATCGAATCGCATGGCTATATTCCTCACGTCGTTGATCGCGCCAAGGAGGCCGATGCCAAGCGGCGCGACCCGACCAGGAAGGCTCGGCGCTGGGTGGTCGAGGTCTGCCACAGCTGGTTCAACCGCTTTCGCAAGCTGCTGGTGCGATACGAGAAGCTCGAACGCAGCTTCGTCGCGCTGAACCACATAGCCGCGGCCATCATCGCGTTCCGTAAAGTGACGCTCAAGGTAAACATAATTTACGGATAGGTTCTAAGACAGGTTCTCTTCGCCGGGCCGGTCGGTGGTGGCGGCCCAGGACGTCCAGAAGAAGAAGGCGGTGAGTGCCTGGCGGTCGGCGCGTTCGGGCAGCGAGCCCTCGGCCATGGCGTACTGGTCGCGCAACTTGTCGAGAGAAGCATCGTTGCCGAACAGGCCTTCGTAGTGGTGCGCCACTTCGCGGATGGCCTGGGCACGCTCGGGCGAGACCGTGATGGCGCCGCTGGCTTCATCATAGGTATTGCGGCGCATTTCTTCCTTGAGCGCCGCGTTGATCGCGCCGTGGTCCGCGGCCGTGAGTGCGGCAGGGTCTTTGCGCAGGTCCTGTGTGCGGATCGCCTGCAGCGCCAGCGCTTCACGGTGCAGCCAGTCGGCGGACCAGTCCGGCGCCACATAGGCGCCATGGCCCCAGACGCTGCCCAATTGCTGACCGCCGGCCGATAACCAGGCCTGTTGGCCATGCTGGATCTGTTCGCCGGTGAACAGCATGTCGCCGCTCGTGGTGACGACAGCCTTGGGGATGGGCGGCGCTGTGAGGTAGATCTGCCACCCGAGGTGGCCGAGCGCGCCGAATGACAGCACGAAAATAAAGCCGAGCCAGCGCCACAGCGTGGTGTTGTTTTTCATCGCATATTCCTTGTGGATTCCGGGAAAGAAGTCAGGCGCCGCCGCAGGAGCCGCAGCATTGCCCGTTGGCGTGAGCGGACGGGAGCCTGGTGATGGCGATGCGCCAGGTGTTGGGCCCCTGCTCGAGATAGTCCCAGATGAACTGGCCGGGCAGCTCGGCCAGGAACCGGTCATGCAGCGGCTTTGGGTCGTGGTCGTTGATCAATTCCATGGCCTGGCCGGTGCCGAGCTGCTTGAATGTCGAGAAGATCAGCGGATGGCGCTCGCGCGGCGGGAGCGGGCGGACGTCGACCTTGGCTTGGGAAGCGGTATGTGTCATGGATACTCCGTTTGAAGGGAAGCGATGGCGGGTTTATAAGGTGTATTTGAGATGCACCTATGCTAGCCATCGAAGCCCCGCGTGTTATTGATCCATATCAAGCACGGTCGTCGCGGGCCGGGGTTCTTTGGGCCGGTCGACAGGCCCTGATTGCTCAGGCGTGCTCAAGCGGCCTGTGTGCCCAGCGCCATGTAAAAGGCGTCTGCAGTCAGGTGGGGGGTACGCGGTGCCTGCCTGTCGCTGGAGGCCGGTTTATTGCGCGAGGTGGGCCATGCCGCCCGGGCTTGCCGCATGGGCTTTGCAAAAGTCCACCAGTTTGTCCACATCATGCGATTTGTCGAACACCGAGTCGGCGCCGGGTTCCCTGCAGTGCTGCGGGATGTCTGGCTCAATGGGGGCTGTGAGCACAACCGTTTTTTGCCCGGGCTGGCGCGCGTGGCAATCTTTCAGCCTGCCAAAGCAGGAGCCCCCGCGAGGAAAGGGCCAACAATGGCCAGGCTCCAACGGCCACCGTTGGCGTCAAGCCGACGCCTGGCAGCCTCCTCGGTATCCGCATGGCCGACGAACTTCAGCGAGGCGATCTCTTGCATGCGCGGCATCGGTGACACGGCATTGCAACGAGCCAAAGAGAGCGAGCGGGGACGAAAGAACGCGGCTGCGGATCACGCGAGGCCTTGCAGGGACCGTCAAGTACCGTCTCCGCGGGTCGCGTTTCCTTGCGCGTCAGTGTCGGTGTCAGTGGTGATGGCCGTGCTCGCCATGTACGTGGCGGTGCGCAATCTCTTCTTCGGACGCGGCGCGCACGTCGGTGACCTTCAGCGTGAAGCGCAGCGCCTTGCCGGCCAGCGGGTGATTGCCGTCCAGCATGACGACGTTGCCCTTGATCTTCATCACATGGAACAGCTGCTCGCGGCCATCGTCGCCGCGGCCTTCCAGCTGTCCGCCCACCTTCACGCCCGGCGGGAACTGGGATTTGGGGATGCTGCGCACCAGGCTTTCATCGCGCAGGCCGAAGGCGTCCTCCGGCTGCAGGTTCAGCGTGACCTGGTAGCCGGGTTCCTTGCCGTCCAGCGCTTCCTCGATCTTGGGCAGGGTGTTGCCGTAGCCGCCATGCAGGTAGACCATGGGCCCCGAGCTTTCCTCGATGAGCTTGCCTTGGGCGTCAGCGACTTTGTAGTTCAGGGTGACGGCGGTGTCTTTTTCGATTTTCATGGTGGGTGCTTTCGGAGCTTCAGGGCGCCGCATCGGGCTGGATGCTTCATGCGTCAATGGGTAATCTTAGCAATGATGGGTTACCAGCCGGCGCTGGACGCCGGGGCCTGTCGGGTCTGACAATAGCGGCTCAACAACACCTCACCGGACAGGAGCCGGCCCACGCCATGAATCCACTGGACACTGAAGCCATCGAACTGCTGTCTGCGGCCGCCTCCCCCCGGCCGTTGTTTGTGCTGCTGCACGATGAAGGCGGTGTGGCCGCCGACATGCTCGTCATGGGCAACCTGCTGGGCGATGCGTTTGCCGAATCCGCCGTGTTGATTCCGGAGGGGCTGGTGGGCCCGCAGGGTACGGGCAACGGCCACGGCAGCCTGGCGGCCCGGGTGGAGGCCCTGGCGGCCTATCTGCGGGGCCAGCAGCAGCGTTTTGACGTGCTGCAGTCGGACACGGCGCTGGTGGGCTTTGGTGCCGGCGCCACGCTGGCCCTGGCCTTCAGCGACGCACACGATGGCCTGGTGGGGCGCGTGCTGGCGTTTGGCGGCAGCTACCAGGCCTGGCCCGACAAGGCGCCCGCGCTCACCACGCTGCACCTGCTGCACGGCCAGAACGACCCGGTGGTGCCGGTCAGCCGCGCGCGGGAGGGTTTTGAGGTACTGATGGCCCTGAACGCCGATGCCACGCTGGACGTGGCGGCCTCCGTGGGCCATGAGCTGCATCCGGCCCTGATGGATCAGGCCGTGACGCGGCTGCAGACCTGCGTGCCGCTGCGCCACTGGCGGGCGGTGTAAACAACCCTCGTGACTCAGGGGCATTTCTTAAGCAAATAATGCCTGCAGGCCGCGCAAAACGAGCGTGACAAGCTCCTAAATCAATAGCAATGGCTTTGCGCCGCGACTAACCGTGAGAGCTCTTTAATCAAGCAGGGGCCGCGGGACTGGCTTTGCCAGACCGCAGGCGCAGCGGCCCCCTCGGGGGGCAGCGAACCACACAAAGTGGGGAGCGTGGGGGCCTGTATTTTCAAGCAGGGGCCGCGGGACTGGCTTTGCCAGACCGCAGGCGCAGCGGCCCCCTCGGGGGGCAGCGAACCACACAAAGTGGGGAGCGTGGGGGCCTGTATTTTCAAGCAGGGGCCGCGGGACTGGCTTTGCCAGACCGCAGGCGCAGCGGCCCCCTCGGGGGGCAGCGAACCACACAAAGTGGGGAGCGTGGGGGCTTTTATTATCTGCAGGCCTGCAGGGCCTTGCCTTCCAGCTGGGGCTTGAGGGTTTCCAGCTGGGCGCGCAGCGTGGCGTCGGCCGCGGCCACCTTGAGCAACTGGCCGCGGGTTTCCGGCCGTTCCAGCACGACCCGCGCAGTGCGCACGCCGCGGGAGGAGGCTCTCTCCAGTTCGCGTTCGGCTTCGGCCTGCGAGCCGAAGTGGCCCAGTGAGAGGCCGGGGCCGAGCGCCGGGTTGAGCAGCGGCTCGAAAGACACGCCCCGCTGGCGCAGCTCGCCGCGCTTTTTGGCCAGGGCTTCTTCACTGCTGTATTTACCCATGTAGATGATCCAGCGGCCGGGTTCGACGCTGCTTTCGAGCGACCAGCTGCCGGCGGGCAGGCTGGCCTGCAGGCGTGGGCGGAGCGTGCTGGCCTGCTCGTCGCTGAAGAGGCCAGCCTGCAGGCACTCGGCGGCAGCGGATGGCGCGGCGCTTTCATATTGCCGGGTTTCAGCCGCGCTGAGCAGCTGCATGGCTTCCGGCCGGATCTGCTGCTCCAGGCGCTGGGGCTCGGCCTGAATGGCGGGGGTCCATCCGTAGTCGGCCAGCAGACCCTGGGTATAGGCAAAGTAGCCCGCGTTGGCCAGAAGCAGCGCCAGCACCAGCAGCCTCAGCATGGGCGGCTGTCCTGCGCTGCCGACACCGGCCGAACGCTGACTTCGGAGCTGGTGATTTCTTTCATGCCAGCCGCAGTATGCACCAGCAGGGCGCCGCTTTCGCTGACGCCGTGCGCCGTGCCTTCGGTGCCGTCCGACAGCTTCACGGCGCGGCCGGCGAGCACGTCGCGCGCCGCAAAACGCGCCTGGAAGGGCGCAAAGCCGAACTGCTCGAAAGCCTGCACGGCCTGCACCAGCGGAGGCAGCGCGCGCAGCAGCGCTTCGCCGGCGTCCACGCCGGGCAGCAGCTCCTGCAGGCAGCCGGGGGCCATGGTGGCAGGCGAACCGGAGGTGGGAGCGGAAAGCTGCACCGGCAAGATATTAATGCCGACCCCGATCACCACATAGCGAATACCGCCCCAGCTGGCGGTCTCGACCAGAATGCCGGCCAGTTTGCGCTCGCTCTCGCCAGCCTGGCTGCGCAGCCAGAGGTCGTTGGGCCATTTCAGGCCGATGGCCGGCGGGCCTGCGGTCCGGGGATCCAGGCTTTCCGCCAGGCTGATGCCAACGGCCAGCGACAGGCCCGACCAGTCGGCCGGCTGCAAGGGCAGGCCCAGGGAAAAAGTCAGGCTGTCTGAACGCCGGCTTTCCCAGCTGCGGCCGGATCGCCCGCGCCCGGCGGTTTGCTGTTCGGCCACCAGCAGCAGGGGCTCGGGCCGGGGCGGCGCACCGGCGCTGCCGCGAAAGCGCCGCATCAGCTCGCTGTTGGTCGAGTCGATCTCCGGCAGGACCTCCACGGTAAACCCCGGCAAGGTGGGGGCTACAGCCTCCCAGATGGCCTCGGCGGGCCATAGGAGGGGGGAGGCCGGGGCGGCCGTCGGGGAGGAGGTCACGGCGAGGGGTTGAACGTGGAGGATGGGAAGGGTGGAACGGTGAGACGGTGAAGTGGTGAAATGGGAAGGTGACGGTGAAGCCGCCTGCCCGGTTCAGTCCTTCTTCTTTTTGTTCTTTTTGGCCTGGGATTTCTTGCTGTCGAGCTTGGTTTTGGCTTTGGCCTTGCCGTCAGCCCTGTCGCTTGCCTTGTCTTTTGCCTTCGGCTTGTCCTTGGCAGCGTTCTTGCCGTTGTCCTTGTCTTTGGGCGCGAGCAGCGTGCCACGGCAGTTTTTGGCGCCGCACCAGCAGGGGTATTCGGCCTTCAGCTTTTTGGTGTACTTGGCATCGATGATCAGGCCGTAGTCGTAAAACAGCTCTTCGCCGGCCTTGATGTTGCGCAGCGCCTTGATGAAGACACGCCCCTCGTCTTCGTCGGCCTCGCAGTTGGGCTTGCAGCTGTGGTTGATCCAGCGCGAGGAATTGCCGCCGTACTTGGCGTCGATCACATGCTTTTCATCGATGTGAAAGTAAAAGGTGTGGTTGGGGTCTTTCGGGTCGTGCGGGTGGCGCCGCAGGGCCTCCTTCCAGGTCACGACCTCGCCGACGTATTCAATCAGCGTCTCGCCTTCGGCCAGGTCCTGCAGGGCAAACACGCCCTTGCCGTGCACGCCGGAGCGGCGGGTCTGGATGCGGCGACCGTCGGCGCCAGACGCGCCCTCGGGCGCCAGGGAAGAAAGTGCGGAAGGGCTCGCAGCGGCCTGGTTTTTTGACACGGGGTAATTTTTTGGTATGGTTAATTCATGCATGTGCGCGCACAGGCGTGCGTGCGCACCCGCGCGCGTACCTGCGCGTGAAGTGGTTATTGTAGTGATGCATTCAGGGAGTCTGCTGTGTTGAAGCGCCGAAACGTCATTCAGTCCATGGCCGCGCTGGCCGCGCCGGGCGTGGGCCTGCCGGCGTGGGCCAGGGAGCCGGAAGGGCCTTTGCCGAAGGTGGGCAGCACGCTGCCTTTGCCGTCCCTGACGCTGCTGGATGGTCGCCGCTGGACCCCCGCCGATGCCCAGGGCAAGGTGCTTGTGGTGTACTGGTGGGCCAGCTGGTGCCCTTTTTGTGCGCTGCAGTCGCCTCATATAGAGGCTTTGTGGCGCGCGCAAAAGGACCAGGGACTGGAAGTGCTGGCCTTGTCGATTGACAGGCAGCCTGCAGCGGCGGCCGGCTACCTGAAAGCCAAAGGCTACAGTTTTCCCGCGGGAATGCTGACCCCCGAGGTCGGCAAACTGCTGCCCAAGCCGGCGGGTCTGCCGGTCGTGGTGGTCATGAAGGTGACCGGGCGGAATGGAAAAGTCGTATTTGCGGAAAGCGGAGAGATGTTCTCCGAAGATGTGGAAGGTTTGAAGAAGTACTTATGAAAACTCTGGTGATTGCAGAAAAACCCTCGGTGGCACAGGACATTGTGCGTGCCATCACGCCCACTGCGGGCAAGTTCGAGAAGCACGACGAGTACTTCGAGAGCGACGAGTGGCTGGTCACCTCGGCCGTGGGACACCTGGTGGAGATCCAGGCGCCCGAGGAGTTTGACGTGAAGCGCGGCAAGTGGAGCTTTGCCAACCTGCCGGTGATTCCGCCGTACTTTGAGGTCAAGCCCATTGACAAGACCAGGACGCGGCTCAACGCCATCGTCAAGCTGGCCAAGCGCAAGGACGTGGGCGCCATCGTCAATGCCTGCGACGCGGGGCGTGAGGGCGAGCTGATCTTCCGGCTGATCCAGCAGTACGCCAACAGCAAGCACCCGGTCAAGCGCCTCTGGCTGCAGTCCATGACGCCGGCCGCGATCCGCGAGGGCTTTGACAGCCTGCGCAGCGAAAAACAGATGCAGGGCCTGGCCGATGCCGCCCGCTCGCGTTCCGAGGCCGACTGGATGGTCGGCATCAACGGCACCCGCGCCATGACCGCCTTCAATTCACGCGATGGCGGCTTCTTCCTGACCACCGTGGGCCGCGTGCAGACGCCGACGCTGTCGGTGGTGGTGGAGCGCGAAGAGAAAATCCGCAAATTTGTCAGCCGCGACTACTGGGAGATCCATGCATCTTTCCTGGCCGAAGCCGGCGAATACCCGGCCAAGTGGTTCGACCCGAAATGGAAAAAGGCCGCGGCGAATGCCGACAATGCCGAGCCCGACGCCGAGCTGCGGGCCGACCGCGTCTGGTCGGAGCGCGAAGCGCTGGCCATTGCCGAGGCGGTGCGCGGCAAGGCCGCCACGGTCACGGAAGAGTCCAAGCCGACCACGCAGGCCGCCGGCCTGCTGTTCGATTTGACCTCGCTGCAGCGCGAAGCCAACGGCAAGTTCGGCTTTTCCGCCAAGACCACGCTGTCGATTGCGCAAAGCCTGTACGAGCGCCACAAGGCGCTGACCTACCCGCGTACCGACTCGCGCGCGCTGCCCGAAGACTATTTGCCGGTGGTGAAGCAGACCTTTGAGATGCTGGCCGACAGCGGTATGCGCCACCTGGCGCCGCACGCGGCCACGGCCATCAAAGGCAACTACATCAAGCCCAGCAAGCGGATTTTTGATAACGCCAAGGTGAGCGATCACTTCGCTATTATCCCAACCACACAGGCGCCCAGTGGGCTGAGCGAGGCCGAGCAAAAGCTGTACGACCTGGTGGTGCGCCGCTTCATGGCGGTGTTCTACCCGAGCGCCGAATACCTGGTCACGACCCGTATTTCCCAGGCCGTGGGCTATAGTTTCAAGACCGAAGGCAAGGTGCTGGTCAAGCCCGGCTGGCTGGCAATTTACGGCAAGGAAGCGGCCGATGAAGTGGCCGATGCCAAGGACGGCGACAAGGGCCAGAGCCTGGTGCCGGTCAAGCCCGGTGAAATGGTACGCGCCGAGGTGGTCGAGGCCAAGGGTCTGAAGACCCGGCCGCCGGCACGCTACAGCGAAGCCACCCTGCTGGGCGCGATGGAAGGCGCCGGCAAGACCATAGACGACGACGAGCTGCGTGAAGCCATGCAGGAAAAAGGCCTGGGCACGCCGGCTACGCGCGCCGCCACCATCGAGGGCCTGATTGCCGAGAAGTACATGCTGCGCGAAGGGCGCGAACTGATCCCGACCGCCAAGGCCTTTCAGCTCATGACGCTGCTGCGCGGCCTGGGCGTGGAAGAGCTCTCCAAAGCCGAGCTGACCGGCGAATGGGAATACAAGCTGGCGCAGATGGAGCACGGCAAGCTGAGCCGCGAAACCTTCATGGCCGAAATTGCCGCCATGACGGAAAACCTGGTCAACAAGGCCAAGGGCTACGACAAGGACACCATCCCGGGCGACTACACGACGCTGCAAACGCCCTGCCCCAATTGCGGCGGCGTGGTGAAGGAGAACTACCGCCGCTACACCTGCACCGGCAAAAACGGCGGCGATGGTTGCGGCTTTTCCTTCGGCAAGACGCCGGCCGGCCGCACCTTTGAAACGGCCGAGGTCGAGCAGTTCCTGCGTGACCGCAAGATCGGGCCGCTGGAGGGGTTCCGCTCCAAGGCGGGCTGGCCCTTCACCGCCGAGATGGTGATCAAGTTCGACGAGGAAACGAAGAACTACAAGCTCGAATTTGATTTTGGTGACGACAAGAACGGCGAGACCGGCGAGATTGTGGACTTCGGCGATCAGCAGTCGCTGGGCCCCTGCCCGCGCTGCGCCGCCCGGGTGTTCGAGCTCGGCAAGAACTACGTCTGCGAAAAGTCCGTGCCCACGCTGGAACAGCCCACGCCGAGTTGCACCTTCAAGACCGGCCAGGTGATTCTGCAGCAGCCCATCGAGCGCGAGCAAATGCACAAGCTGCTGGAAACCGGCAAGACCGACCTGCTGGACAAGTTTGTCTCGATGCGCACGCGCCGCCCGTTCAAGGCCATGCTGGCCTGGGACAAGGAGGCCGACAAGGTGAACTTCGAGTTCGCGCCGTCCAAGTTCCCGCCGCGCAAACCGGCGGCCGCCAAGACGGGGGTCGTGAAGACGCCATTCGGCAAGACGGTGGCGGCCAAAGGGGCCGCGGGCGATGCGGCGCCGGCGGCGAAGAAAGCTGCGGCCAAAAAGGTCGCCGCCAAAAAGGCGCCGGCCAAGACGGCCGCACCCAAGGTGGCGCGCAAGGCCGCGACTCCAAAGCCGGGGGCCGGCCTCAAGCCCAGCGACTCGCTCGCCGCGGTGATTGGCGCCGAACCGGTGGCTCGCACCCAGGTGATCAAGAAGCTGTGGGACTACATCAAGGCCGAGGGCCTGCAGGACGCCGCCAACAAGCGCGCCATCAATGCCGACGCCAAGCTGCTGCCGGTGTTCGGCAAGCCGCAGGTGACGATGTTCGAACTGGCCGGGATTGTGGGCAAGCATTTGAGCTGACGCTGGTGAAGCTGCAAACGCTATTGTTTTGATAGCTGTTTTTGCCCGTGCTGATTGGGTTGTAGCCCTATTTGATGCAGAAAATTCGCAGCTACCCAGGTCAAATAGCCCACTGAGGCTGAATGCGCTGCCCCTTGAAAGTGCTGACGAGGAATTCAAACAGACGGGCCTCCTGCTTGTGCATGGTCGAATGAGGGCCGGTCTATCGTGCAAACGTCTGAAACCGGGCGGCTCAAACTTCCACTGCTCCAAAACCCTCCAATGAATCCGCTGCCGCCGCTTAATCCGCTAAAAGCATTCGAGGTCGCCGGCCGACTCCTAAGTGTTTCCAAGGCTGCGCAAGAGCTCTACGTCACGCCGGCGGCGGTAAGCCGACAGATCAAGGCGCTGGAGGATTTTCTCGGCGTTCTCCTGTTCAAGAGGCTTGCCGGTGGCCTGGAACTCACTGTGGCAGGCGCCCGCTATCTCTCAGACATCCACCCACTCTTCCTTTCCTTGCGCGAGGCTACGAACATTGCGATGGGGGGCGCATATCGCCGGCACGTGTTGAAGATCAGATCCCCTGCAACCTTTGCGGTCCGCTGGCTGATTCCCCGTCTGGCTACGTTTCACCAAGCGCATCCGGACATTGACGTACAGCTCTCCACGTCACCTGCACCCCTGAACTTCGAGCGGGAAGAAATTGACGCCGGAGTCGAGTTGGGAGGGGGGGACTGGCCGAAAGTCAAGCTGCAACGCCTGGTGCGTAATGAGCTCACCCCGGTGATGGCCCCACGCGTAAAGTCGGGCCAAACCAAACTGACCAAGCCGTCTCAGCTTGGCAACGAAACCCTTTTGCATTCAATGGCTCGCCCGGATGACTGGCATTCCTGGCTCAAGGCTGTAGGCAGCGCCGACGTCAACGCCTACCGTGGAATGAAATACGAGACGTCGTTGCTCGCTTATCAAGCGGCAGCCGAAGGGCACGGAGTAGCGATCGCACAGAAAGCCTTGGTAGAAAGGGATCTTGCTGAGGGTGCCCTCATCATGCCCTTCGATTTCGTGCTGGATCGTGGCGCACACACGTACTACTTTGTGTGGCCGAGCACCAAACCGGAGTCTGACGCGCTTCGTGCATTCACCCAGTGGCTTGCCTCTGTGATTGGAGACGTTTGACTGCACCGAGGTCGGCTCTCACTTTCGCCGGTTACTACAGCAGCAGGCGCGAGGTGGTTAACAAAAAGTCAATCCTCAGCGCAAGAAAACTCGTTTGTGATGGCGTGCCTGACTGTCTATTCTTAGCACCTACTTAACTTACTCCCTGACTGTCAAAGGCAGCAGGGTAAAGGTGCCGCAGAATGCTGAGAGACAGTCTCAAGAAAATCCGTGTCCTCGACTTTTCCCATGTCGTGGCCGGTCCCGTTTGCGGCATGCTGCTCGGGGATCTGGGCGCGGACGTCGTCAAGATCGAATCCCCCGAGGGCGAGCTGGGTCGAGCCATTGGCCCTCCGTGGCTCAACGGGGAAAGCGTTGTCGCACTCAGTGTGAACCGGAACAAGCGCGGTCTGGCCGTCAACCTCAAGGACCCGGCGGGGCGCGATGCCGTATTACGCATGGCCAGCTGCGCGGACGTGATCATTGAAAGCTTTCGCCCGGGCGTCATGCAGAGATTCGGGCTGGCTTATGAAGACATTGCCGAGGCGAATCCGCGAATCATTTATTGCTCTATTTCCGCTTATGGACAAACGGGGCCCCAACGGGACAAGCCCGGCGTTGATGGAGTCATTCAGGCTGTCACGGGCTTGATGAGTACGCTCACCGTGACATGAAGCAGTGGATCGGCCTCGATGCTTTTGAGCGCATCGCCAAGCGCATCCACCAGCTCGTCCGTGAGCGGATTGAGGGAGTTGAGCCCGGTTAAGGTCAGGACTGCCACCTCTTGCAAGACTTCCATCACAACATGCTGGCGTGTCATGAGCGGGCTCCAACCAGGTCTGGCATAGGCAGGCTTGTAGTCTTGACTACGCCGCGTGAAACAAGAGTGTCAATCTCTTCCGCCGTAAGCCCATACTCCGCCAATACTGTCGCCGAGTGCTCGCCCAAGAGAGGAGGCGGCAAGTTTGGCATTGCTGCTGTCTGGGCATCGCCAATCGAAAATGCGGGCATTCGAACCCGGCCAGCGACCGGATGATCTACATAGGTTTCGACGCCGCTTTGACGATACTGCGCCGAGCGCGTGACCTCCCGATACGTGGCGATGGGCGCGCAGAGAATGTCGAGTGCGCTCAGCGTGCCAATCCAGGTGTGCGTCGTACGCGTCTTGAAAGCTGCACCCAATACCTCGTTCAGCTCGGCCCGATTCGCCACGCGCAGGGAATTACTGGCAAATCTTTCATCCGACGCAAGCCCTTCCAGACCCAGCATTTCACAAAGTTTCCTCCACCGCTGCGGCTGGTATGCCGCAACCATGACCCAGCCGTCTTGGGTCGGAAATGCTTCATTGGGCGCTGCGTAGGGGGCAGCGCTGCCGCACTTCTCTGGCTCTTCGCCTGTGGCGAAATAGGACGACAAACCCACTTGCTGCAGCATCAGCGTCGAGTTGTAAAGACTGACGTCCAGTTGCTGCCCCAGCTGTGTCCGTGACACTTGCTGGAGCGCGGCCAGTATGGTGATGGTCGCCAGGTAGCCGGTGGCCATATCGGCAATTGGAATGGACACCTTGGACGGCGCTGAGTCAGGCTCGCCGATCCGCGGCTCAGATAAGGCGTTTGCGGCCGGCGCCGACATCGTTGCCATGTCCCGCATGGAATATGCCGAAGCCTTTAAGACAGACTACATCGGACGAAATTGGGAATGCATCCGTCTCCACCGCAAGCCGATCATTGCGGCAGTGAGTGGTTTCGCCATGGGCGGCGGGTGCGAGCTTGCGATGATGTGCGACATCGTTGTTGCAGCGGACTCCGCAGTTTTTGGCCAACCTGAAATCAGGCTCGGCATCGTGCCAGGCGCCGGTGGGACCCAGAGGCTGCCACGCGCAGTGGGAAAGTCCCTGGCCATGGAAATGTGCCTCACTGGAGGAACAATAACCGCTGCGAGGGCCTACGCGGCAGGTCTTGTCTCTCGCGTGGTTGCTGCGGAGAAGGTCTTTGACGAAGCGCTGATTCTCGCGAGGACCGTCGCGTCGCAATCCTCACCGGTCGCGATCGCGATCAAAGAAGCCGTGAACCGTTCTTTCGAATCATCTCTGGCTGAAGGGCTTCTGTTCGAGCGCCGTCTCTTTCACGCCGGCTTCTCTTTGTCAGACCAGAAAGAAGGCATGGCCGCGTTTCTGGCCAGGCGATCTCCTGCATTTACCAACACCTGAGGCAATTTGATGACAACTACCGAAACAACACCCATCCTCGTGCGCACTGAAGTGCGCGGCGCAGTACTTGTGATTTCCATGGACGCGCCTGCCGCGGGAAACGCCCTCACCGTGGCTATGACCGACCAATTGGCAGACGCCCTGGAGAAAGCCAACGGTTGGCCCGCAGTGAACTCCATTGTTTTAAGAAGCACCGGCAAGCACTTCTGCACGGGTGGCAATGTCAAGGATATGCGCGATGGCAAAGATCTCATGGAGGGCTCCGTTGCGGATGTCCGTGAAAAGCTACGCTCGACCTTGCACAGGATTACACGCGCGATGCATTCCGTGGAAGTTCCCACGATTGCCGCCGTCAACGGGATGGCCATCGGTGCGGGATGCGACCTGGCCTTGATGTGTGACATCAGGATCGCCAGTGAACGGGCCCAGTTTGCGGAAAGCTTCCTCAGGCTTGGCCTGGTTTCCGGCATCGGAGGCGCCTGGTTTTTGACCCGGCTTGTTGGTCCCTCGAAAGCCATGGAAATGACGCTGACGAGTGAGTTCCTGGACGCCGAGTCGGCGCTCAGGCACGGGATCGTCTCCAAAGTCGTTGCTGATGCGCAACTTGACCAAGTCGTCGCGGAAATGGCCGAAAGGATCGCGTCCTCGCCCCCTACCGCTCTTCGGATGGCCAAGCAACTCGTGCGGGCGTCGGCCAGTTCAGACCTGTCGTCCGCTCTGGAACTGGCAGCCTCCATGCAAGCGATCCTGCTTTGTGGGGAAGAACATAAGGGAGCCGTGAACCGCTTTCTGGAAGCTGCCCCAAAGAGCTGATTTCTACCACTTGAATCGCACTAACTTTGACACAGGAGACCTCCAAATGAAATTGACGCGCCGCACTACCGCAATCGCCTTGGCCATCGCCACATTGGCGGGCCCCGTATTTTCTCAGGCTACCAACTATCCAGACAAGCCCGTGACATTCGTCATTCCGTTTTCCGCAGGCAGTGCGACGGATCAGTTGGCCCGCGCGCTGGGAATGGCTGTTACGGAGCGCTCGAAGCAGCCGGTAATCGTCGAAAACAAAGCTGGTGCGAGCGGAATAATTGCAGCGCAGGCTGTGGCGAAGGCCGCACCTGATGGCTACACCGTATTGATTACCACGAATACGACTCAGGCAGCGAATCTGCACCTTTACAAAAAGCTTCCCTATGACCCAGTGAAAGACTTTCGCCCGCTAACGGCTTTGGGCCGGGGCGGGCAGGTACTGGTCGTGCGGGCCGCGTCTCCTCTCAAGACCGTCTCGGACCTTGTTGCCCTGGCGCGCAAGGAGCCGGGAAAGCTCACCTTTGGCGCCGGAAATTCATCGAGCCGCGTAGCAGGAGAGATGTTTAAGCAGTTGAGTAAAACGGACATTCTCTACGTGCCCTACAAAAGTAACCCCAACGCAATGACGGATCTCCTGGGTGGCCAGATCGACCTTATGGTGATCGATACTGTGGTGGTCAAGTTATTTCGGACACATCGATAGGTTGTTGAGTTGCCGATTTTTGCTCGAAGGCAATGGGTGACAAATTGCCCAGTTTTGAATGCAGTCGTTCACAGTTGTAGAAGCCGACGATGTAGTCAGCAACGTCGTTTGTGGCCTCACTGTGATTTGCGTAGTCTTTTTGCCAGACCCGTTCCATTTTCAAATTCAGGAAGAAACGCTCCATCACAGCGTTATCCCAGCAGTTGCCTTTTCGGCTCATGCTACCTACCAGCCCATGCTTTTTCAGCAGCGCCTGATGCGCGCTACTCGCGTACTGCGTGCCCCTGTCTGAGTGCACGATTAGCCCAGGACTGGGATTGCGCTGCGCAATGGCTATCTGCAAGGCCGTCGTCACCAGCGTAGCCTGCATATCTCCAGCAGTAGCCCAGCCCACGATCCTGCGCGAATGCAAGTCCAGCACTGCAGCCAGATACAGCCAGCCACTACGCGTGCGAATATAGGTAATGTCGCAAACCCAAGCCCGATCAGGTGCCGTTTGCTCGAACTGCCGGTCCAGCACGTTCGGCGAGACGGCCAGACCGTGCTTGCTGTTCGTGGTGTGCACAAACTTGCGCCTCCAGACCGAGCGCAGCCCATGGGCACGCATGAGGCTACGTACCCGGTGACGTCCCACGGTCACGCCTCGTGCGTGCAGCGCAGCACGCAATCTGCGGCTACCGTAAGCGCGGCCACTGGCCGCGAAAGCGGCTTGCAAATGAACGCTGGCTGCGCACACCACGGGTGCCTGCTGGCTGCGCTTACGCGCCGCGTAGTAGCCGGAGCGGCTAATTTCGAGAATTCGGCACGTCTGGCTAACGGGCACTTGGGGGGTAGCCTTCTTTTGCAAGTCCTCAACGAGCTGGTAGCTCATTTGAGTTCGCGGGCAAAGAAGGCCGACGCTTTTTTTAAGATTTCGACATCGCCTCGCAGTTGCCTGTTCTCGCACTCCAGCTGACGAATGCGCTGTTGCTCTGCCGTGATGGGTTTGCCAATGCCACTCTGGCCCGATTGCTCGGCTTCAAACTGAGTGAGCCAGCGTCTGACGGCGCTTTCCCCCAGATTCATGTCCTTGCAGACCTGGCCGATGCTCAGTCCTTGAGCTTTGATCATCTGAACCACCTGGAGCTTGAAGCTCGCATCAAAGGTTCTTCGGGATTTCTGATTTTTCACGTCTTGCGCCATTTAGGTTTGAAAAAACCTATCGTTGTGTCTGTTTAAATTAGACCACCACAATACAGTTACTGGCTTGCCTCAGATTGAAGCAGGCAAGCTTCGACCTTTGGGGGTCTCCACCGCAAGGCGGCTTTCCGTGCTCCCAAGTGTTCCCACGATCGAAGAGGCGGGCATCAAGGGCTATGACATAGGCTATTGGTTCGCGGCCTATGTCCCCGCGGCAACACCACCGGCTGTGGCAGGTCGCCTGCGTGAGCTCCTGGTGGACGCGGTCAACAGCGCTCAGGCCAAGTCGTTCTTTAGCACTTCAGGCACCGAGTCTTGGACCACCACGCCTGAGGAACTTTCACGATTTCAGTTCCTTGAGGCGCAAAAGTGGGGCAAGGTCATTCAAGCAGCGAACATCGAGCCCGAGTGAACGCTCCCGGCTGCGTAGTGTTGAAACGTCTGTTTTTGCTTGAGATTACCTGCCCGCTGATTCCGTCTTTGCAAGAACCCCTTTGATGGCTTCTTGCGCCCGTATTGAGTGGGCTGGAGCCGTATTTGATGCTTGAGCAGGCTTCTTGGGGCAGTCTCACCCGATAGGGCGCAGGTTCAGCGTTGACCAGCCCCGCTGGGCCGCGATGGCGGCCAGCTGGGCGTCGGCGTTCACCGTCACCGGGTGCTTCACCGCTTCCAGCAACGGCAGGTCATTGATGGAGTCGCTGTACGCGGTGGTCTTGTAGTCCTTGAAGCGCAGGCCACGTGCCGTGAGCCAGTCATGCAGGCGCGTGACCTTGCCGGCGCGCATGTTCAGCGTACCGGTGGTGTTGCCGGTAAAGCGGCTGTCATGCACTTCGGGCTCGGTGGCAATCAGGTGCTCGATGTCCAGGTAGATGGCCGTCAGCTCGGTGAGGAAGCGGTTGGTGGCCGTGGTCATGACGACCAGGTCGCCGGCTTCCAGGTGCTTGTCGACCAGTGCGACGGCCTGCGGCGTGATGCGCGGCACAATCCATTCCGACAGGAATTCCTGCCGCATCGGTTCCCATTCCCGCGCGGTGCGCCCGGCCAGTGTTCCCACATAAAAATCGGCAAACTCCTTCAGGTCCACCGTGCCGGCCTTGTAGCGCGCTTCGATGTCGGCATTGCGCGCCGCAAAATGCGCTTTGTCGAGCACGCCTTTTTCCATCAGGAAGTCGCACCAGAGTACATCGCTGTCACCGTTGAGCAGCGTGTGGTCGAGGTCGAAAAGGGTCAGGCGCATGGTGAGTCTCCCGATGGGCCGCCCCCGGCGAGCGGCGTGGTTTGCAAAGCGACAGGCGCGGGGGGCATATCAAGGTAAGGTGAGGTCTTAACCCAACAGGGGCCGCGGAACCGGCTTTGCCGGGCCGCAGGCGCAGCGGCCCCCTCGGGGGGCAGCGTAGTACGCGAAGCGACAGGCGTGGAGGGGTATCAAGGTAAGGTGAGGTCTTAACCCAACAGGGGCCGCGGAACCGGCTTTGCCGGGCCGCAGGCGCAGCGGCCCCCTCGGGGGGCAGCGTAGTACGCGAAGCGACAAGCGTGGGGGCCATATTTCTAGGGTTGGCGCAGGTGCCAGGCCTTGGGGCGGGTGAAGGTCTGGATGCCATAGGTGGACAGCGTCAGGCCGACGCCCGAGTCGCCGTAGCCGCTCCAGGGCAGGCGCGGGCTCACGCGGTCACAGCAGTTCCAGTAGACGCTGCCGGCATTCACCTGCGCCAGCAGTGCCCTGGCCCGTGCCTCGTCCGGACTGAAAACGCCCGCGGTCAGGCCGTAGCGCGTGTCGTTCATGAGCCTGACGGCCTCCTCGTCGCCGGCCACTTTCTGGATGCCGATGATGGGGCCGAAACTTTCCTCCCGCATCAGCTCCATGCCGTGGTTGACGTTGGCAAACACGGTGGGGGCGTACCAGTTACCAGGGCCCGGCAGGCGCTGGCCGCCGGCCAGCAGCGTGGCGCCTTTGGCCTTGGCGTCACGCACCTGTGCGTCCAGCACATCCAGCTGGGGTGCCCGCGTGATGGCGCCGATGTAGGTGTCCTCGGCCATCGGGTCGCCGACCTTGAAGGTCTTGACCGTGTCGACGAAGGCGGCCACGAAGGCGTCGTAAATCTTTTCGTGCACGTAAATGCGCTCGACCGAGCAGCAGCTCTGCCCGGTGTTGTACATCGCGCCGTCCGCCAGCGACTCCGCGGCGGTGCGCGGATCGGCGTCGTCGCAGACATAGGTTGGGTCCTTGCCGCCCAGCTCCAGCTGCAGCTTCACCATGCGCGGGCCCATGGCACGGGCAATCCGCGCGCCGGTCGCGTAGGAGCCGGTGAAGAAGACGCCGTCGACCTTCTGCTCCAGCAGGGCCGCGCCGACGGCGCCGCCACCGATCAGCGGCACAAACACGTCGGCCGGCACGCCGGCGGCGTGCAGCAGGCGTGCGATGGCCAGGCCCGTCATGGCGGCGTACTCGGAAGGCTTGTAGAGCACGGCATTGCCCGTGAGCAGGGCGGGGATGAACACATTGCCGCCGACGAACCAGGGGTAGTTCCAGGCCGAGATATTGGCCACCACGCCGAGCGGCGTGTGCTCGATCTGCTCGGTCATGCCGCCTTCGTTGTAGACGGTCTGTGTGGCGGTGACCGCATCGAGTTCTGCCAGGAAGAAGTCGATGCGCCGCAACAAACCGTTGAGTTCGCTGCGCGACATCTTGACGGGCTTGCCGGTTTCGCGCGTCATGGTCGTGGCGAGCGCCTCCAGTTCGGCCACGATGCCGGCGCGAAACCGCGTGATGCAGGCCTTGCGTTCGGCCAGTGGCACCCGGGCCCAGCCAGGCTGTGCGGCGCGTGCCTGCTGTGCCTTGGTGGCCACCGAGACGGCGTCATCGGCCGGCAGGTCCGTGATCAGGGCGCCGGTTGCGGGGTTGTGGACGGGGATCTGCGTCATGGCCTGCTTTTTCGGGAATGGTTGTGATGGTTGTGTTTGGCGGCAGCGACGGCCGACAGGAAGTCTTCGAGCACGGCGGCGTCGTCAATCGTTTCGGAGCCGGGCTGGTGGAATTCGGGATGCCACTGCAGCGCGGCGATATAGCTTTTGGAGGGGTCCTTGCGGCGTATGGCTTCCACAATGCCGTCGCCGACACTGTAGGCCTCGACTTCAAATTCGGGCGACAGCTCCTTGATGCCTTGGTGGTGGATGCTGTTGACGCGCACCCGCTCCACGCCCGGGTACAGCGCGGAAAGCCGGGTACCCGGCACGATGTCCACGCTATGGAAATTCTGGTCGTAGGTCGCGGCATCGCGGTGAAGAAAGGATTCGGGCACCTGGGTCTGGATGTCCTGGTAGAGCGTTCCGCCGAAAGCCACATTGAGCAGCTGCAGGCCGCGGCACACGCCAAAGATGGGCTTGCCGATGGTTTCGAAGGCGGTGACCAGCGCCTTGTCGTATTCGTCGCGTACCCGGTCGCCGGACCATCTGTCTTCCATCGGCGCCTCGCCATAGCTGCCGGGCCAGACGTCGGCGCCGCCATGCAGCACCAGGCCGTCCAGCCACTGGGCGTAATGCTCGTAGGTCACGTCGCCGCGCTGGGTGCTGCCGGTGGGGCAGGGCACCATCACGACCATGGCGCCCGAGGACATCAGCCAGTGCGCGATGGACTGCTCCACATACTGCAGGGTCTTGCCGGTGAAGAAGGAACGGCCCGGGTCGGCATGCGAGAAACAGGCCGACAGACCAATCTTGAGTCGGCTGGCGGCGGTCATGTGGCCCCCACGCTTGTCGCTTCGCGTACTGCGCGAGGCCTTGCAGGCCGCGGCTCGCGAGACGCGTCGCCTCTGTCGCCTGTCCAAAGCTGCTCAAGCAGCTTTGGAGCCGCAGGCTCCAGCCCCTCGGGGGCGCTGCGCCTGCGGCCCGGCAAAGCCGGTTCCGCGGCCCCTGCTGGAAGTGTGGACTCCATCGCGGGAGTTGTTATACCGGCGTTCATAACGCTGCCTCGAATAACTTCTGGAAGTCCTCAGCCTTGCACGGTCGCGGATTGGTCTGGTGGCAAATGTCGGCGGTGGCGATTTCCACCAGCCGTGGCAGGTGTTCACGCTTGACGCCGTGGGCCGATAGCGGGCCGGTGATGCCGATGCTGGCCTTCAGCGCCTTCAGCCAAGGCACAAAGGCCTGGCCGCCGCCGGCCACGCCGCAGACATGGGCCAGCTCGTCAAATTTGGCCGGTGCGGCTTCGTAGTTCCAGGCCAGCACCGTGTCTATCATCAGCGCGTTGGCCAGGCCATGGTGCAGGTCGCACACCGCGCCCAGCGCATGCGCACATGAGTGCACGGCGCCCAGGTCTTTCTGGAAGGCAATCGCGCCCATCATCGAGGCCATCATCATGTCGCCTCTAGCCTGCAGGTTGCCCGGCTCTTTCACCGCGGTGAGCAGGGCCCGGGCAGCGATGCGCGTGCCTTCGAGCGCAATGCCGTCGCACAGCGGATGGTAGGCGGGCGACAGGTAGCTTTCGATGTTGTGGGTGAGCGCGTCCATGCCGGTGGCGGCGGTCACATGCGGTGGCAGGCCCAAGGTGAGTTCGGGGTCGGCAAACACCACCTTGGCCAGGATTTTGGGGCTGAACACCACGCGTTTCAAGTGGGTGTCGTTTTCGCTGACCACGCTGGAGCGGCCGACTTCGGAGCCGGTGCCGGACGTGGTGGGCAGGGCGACGAAGTAAGGCAGCTCGCCCGTGATGGCGCGCACCTGCGGATGGTCCCACACGTATTCGAGGATGTCGCCCTCATGGGTGGCCGCGACGCCCACCACCTTGGCCACGTCCAGCGCCGCGCCGCCGCCAAAGCCGATCACGCAGTCGGCCCGGTGCGCCTTGTAGGCCGCCGCGCCATCCATCACCTGGCTGCAGGTCGGGTTGCCGAACACACCCGAGAACACCGCCACCTCCAGCCCCGCCAGGTGCGTCCTGAACTCGGCCAGCACCGGCAGGGCCGCCAGGGCCTTGTCGGTCACGATGAGCGGGCGCTTGCAGCCGGCCGCCAGCAGGGTTTCGGCCACCAGCTTGCGGGCGCCGGGGCCGAATTTGATGGCGGTGGGAAAGGAAAAGCTGGTGATGGTCATGGGAGTCCGGATGTCAAGGAGGGCCAGGCGGGTTGGGAAGGTCGGGAGGGCGTGAGCCGGCGGTACATATGGGTTTTGCCCAGACTGCTGCCGTTGACCCGTATCGCGTCGGGCTCCGTGCCGAAGGACGAAAAGCCGGCGCTTTCGTAGAGCGCCACGGCCTGCCGGTTGCTGTCAGTGACGGTGAGGATGACGAGTTCCACGCCCCAGGTTTTTGCCGCTCGCAGCACGGTGTCGACCAGTGCGCGGCCCAAACCCTGGCCGCTGTATTCCTCCGCCACATACATGCTCACCAATGAGGCCTTGTGGCGGTTTTTCAGGCGGGTTTCACGGCTGAGCCCCACCATGCCGGCCATGACGGACCGGTCGCCGTCTGCAAAAGCACCCCAGAGTTTTTCGCTGGTGCTGGCGGCCAGCCGTTTTTCGGTGTCGGCCAGGGGGCGCAGGGTTTCTTCCTCAAAACTCGACGTGAAGGCATCGGGGTGCTCGCGCAGGCCGCGCAGCCGAAAGGCCCGGTAGACCGGTGCATCGGAGATTTCAAGTGGTCGAATTTCCATGCCTGCCATGCCTAGATGATCTCGAAGTAGCGTTTTAATTCCCAGTCGGTCACCCCGTCAAGCCATTGCCGCCATTCCCAGTCGCGGGTAGCGGCGAAGTGGTCGACAAAGGTATCGCCCAGCCAGTCGCGGGCAATGCTGGACTGCTGGAAGATGCGGGTGGTTTCGATCAGGGTGCGCGGTGCGCGCGCAATGTGCTCGGCGCCCTGGTTGGTGCCGGTGATGGGCGGGGTCGTGAGTTTGAGACCTTTTTCAACGCCGTCCAGCCCGGCCGCAATCACGGCCGCCATGGCGAGGTAGGGGTTCACGTCGGCGCCCGGGCAGCGGGTTTCCAGCCGCGTGGCCTTGGGGCTGCCGGCAATCACGCGGAAGCTGGCGGTGCGGTTGTCCATGCCCCAGGTGGGTTTGACCGGCGCCCAGAAACCGTCGACCAGGCGCTTGTAGCTGTTGATGGTGGGCCAGATCATCGGGCCGAAATCCATCATGCAGGCGACCTGCCCGGCCACGTAGCTTTCAAACAGCTTGCTCATCTTGCGCGGGTTTTTCGCGTCGTAGAACAGGTTGTTTTTGCCGTCGGACAGGCTCTGGTGGATATGCCCGCTGCAGCCGGGTAGGTGCTGGTTGGGCTTGGCCATGAAGCTGGGCATGATGCCAAAGCGGGCACCGATTTCCCGGGTGCCGGTCTTGAACAGGATGGCGCGGTCGGCCTGCGCCAGCGCTTCGCTGAAGCCGATAGCCGCCTCGTACACGCCGGGCCCGGTCTCGGTGTGCAGGCCTTCAATCGGGATGTCAAAGGCCAGCATCTCATCCATGATGGCCTTGAAGAATTCGCGGTTCTGGTTCATGCGCAGCACCGAATAGCCAAACATGCCAGGCGTCAGCTGCTCCGGCCCGACGCCTTTTTTGGCGGCCCAGCTGTGCGGTGTCTCCAGGAAATTGAACCACTCGAATTCCATGCCGGTCATCACCATGAAGCCCATTTTTTCGGCGCGCTTGAGCACGCGCTTGAGCGTCTGGCGCGGGCAGACGGCATGCGGTGTGCCGTCCGCGTTGACGAATTCGCCGAGAAAGAAGGGCACGCCATCGTCCCAGGGCACATGGCGCGCGGTGTTCAGGTCCAGCCTGGCCAGCGCATCGGGAAAGCCGTGCTGCCAGCCGGTGACCGTGGTGTTGTCGTAGCAGCTGTCCGTCATGTCCCAGCCCAGCACCACGTCGCAAAAGCCGAAGCCGCCCGCCGGGTAGGGCTCGGCGGTGCCCAGAAACTTGTCGCGGTGCAGGTACTTGCCGCGCAGGACGCCGTCGATGTCGCTGACGGCCACCTTGACCTTGGTCGCACCTGATTTCCGAACCGCCTCTACAGCGGGGTGGGTCTTGCCGGATGCTTTGCTGGCCATGCTGACTCCTGGTTTTTTATCGGTGCGTTCAGTGCGCTCAATGCGCTGGCGCGGCGGAGGAAATGCCCATGTCCTGCAGCGCCCCGGCGATCGCATGGACCGCCTGCTCCATTTCCCGCGGGCCGATCGCACCAATACAGCCTACACGGAAAGTTTCCACCTGGGTGAGTTTGCCGGGGTATAGGACAAAGCCGCGTTCGCGCGCGGAGGCATAGAACCTCTTGAATTCATAGCGGCTATCGGCCGGCGCGTGAAAGGTCACGATGATGGGCGCCTGGATGGCCGGATCCAGAAAGGGCCTGAAGCCGAGCCGGGCCATGCCGGTGATGAGCGTGCTGTAGTTGCGCTGGTAGCGCGCCAGGCGGGCGGGCTGGCCGCCCTCCTCCTCGAACTGGGCAATCGCCTCGGCCAGCGCTACCACGACGTGCGTGGGGGGCGTGAAACGCCATTGCGTGGTCTTCTCCATGTAGATGTACTGGTCGTACAGGTCCATGGCCAGCGACTGGCTGCGGCCGGCGCAGCCCTCCAGGATGGCCTTGCGGATAAAGACAAAGCCCATGCCGGGCACGCCTTCCAGGCATTTGCCGCTGGCCGCCACCAGCGCGTCGAAGCGCACCTTGCGCGCGTCGATTTCCAGCGCGGCAAAGGAGCTCATGGCATCGACGATCAAACCCTTGCCGTGGGCGGCGCACACGTCGGCCACTTCCTGCAGCGGGTTGAGCACGCCGGCGCCGGTTTCGCAGTGGATCAGGATCACATGGCTGATGCTGGCATCGGCCTTGAGCTGGTCGGCCAGCGCGGCGGCAGACACCGGCGCCGCCTCGTCGAACGGCAGCACGGTGCAGCGGCGGCCCATCAGTTGGGTGAGCCGCACCGCACGTTTGCAATAGGCACCGTTGTCCAGCACCAGCACATGGCCGTCATGCGGCACCAGGGTGGCGACGGCGGCTTCGACGCTGAAGGTGCCGCTGCCCTGCAACGGCACCACCACATGCGAATCGTGGCCATGAATGATGTCCAGCAGGCTGCGCCGCACGCTGGCCGTCACGGCGTTGAAGTCGGTGTCCCACGAGCCCCAGTCCTTCAGCATGGCCAGCTTGGTGCGCAGCGTGGTGGTGAGGGGGCCGGGAGTGAGGAGGATTTTGTCTCTGTCCATTTCTAACTTTCGGTTCCAGTGTTGACCTCAGGCAATGAGAGAACGTGGGGGATAGTGGTCTTCACCAGCAGGGGCCGCGGGACTGGCTCCGCCAGACCGCAGGCGCAGCGCCCCCTCGGGGGCAGGGAGCTACACGCACAGAGCGAGCGTGGGGGATAGTGGTCTTCACCAGCAGGGGCCGCGGGACTGGCTCCGCCAGACCGCAGGCGCAGCGCCCCCTCGGGGGGCAGGGAGCTACACGCACAGAGCGAGCGTGGGGGATAGTGGTCTTCACCAGCAGGGGCCGCGGGACTGGCTCCGCCAGACCGCAGGCGCAGCGCCCCCTCGGGGGGCAGCGCATTACACGAAGTGAAAAGCGTGGGGGCACTATTTCCTCCATGCTTGCGTACGGTGGTTGATCCACCAGGCAAGGGCCATGAACAGCAGGGTGGCGATGGTTGACGCAATACCAATCAGCACGGCCATGGCCGCAGCAGCGCCCATTTCGCCGGCTTCGTCCAGGTTCAGGATGGCAATCGACGCCACCTTGGTTTCGGGTGAATACAAAAACACCACGGCCGAAATGGTGGTCATGGCGTTGATGAAGAAGTAGCGCGCAATGTCCACCAGCGCCGGCGTGCAGATGGGCAAGGTCACGCGCCAGAAGGTCTTGAAGAACGGCACCTTGAGCGAGGCGCTGACCGCCTCGAATTCGCTGTCCAGGCTCTTTAGCGCCGTCACCGCGGTGAGGTGGCCGGTGGTGTAGAAATGCACGATGGTGCACAGCGTGAGCAGGGTCAGCGTGTGGTACAGGCCGCCCAGGGGATTGTCTGGCGCATTGAAAAAGAAGATATAGCCCAGGCCCAGCACCAGGCCGGGCACGGCCATGGGCAGCATGGCCAGCATGCGCACGAAGCCGCGCAGGCTGTCCATGCCCTTGGTTTTTTCCAGCAGGTAGGCGGTGCAAAAGACCAGCGCCGTGCCGAAGAGGGCCGTGCCGGCCGACATCTTCAGGCTGTTGATGAAACCCACGCCCACTTCCGCATCGACCAGGCCCAGCGTGTAGTGGCGCAGGCTGGGTGTGAGGTTGTAGGGCCAGAAGCTGGCGAACGAGGCAAACACGGCCATGGCCAGCATGGCCAGCACCAGCAAGGCGATCGCGCAGCAATACAGCGTCATGAGGGCGTCGTAGCCGCGCGCGGGCGTGGGGCGGTAGGGCACCGCACGCGCGGTGAGCATCGCGGTCTGCCGCTTGCTCACGTAGTTGTCGACGGCGAAGGTCAGCACGGCCGGTGCGAGCAGCAAAATCGCCACCACGGCGCCCTTGGCAAAGTCCTGCTGGCCGATCACCAGCTTGAAGACGTCGGTGGCCAGCACATTGAAGTTGCCGCCGATGACCTTGGGAATGCCGAAGTCGGTGATGACCAGGGTGAAGGTGACGAGGGCCGCCGAGATCAGGCCGTACTTGGCGCCCGGCAGCGTGATGGTGAAGAACTTGCGGCGGGCGCTGGTGCCCATGGCATTGGCCGCCTCATACAGCCGTGCATCCGCCAGGCTCAGCGCGGTGAGCAGAATCATCAGCGCGTGCGGGAACACGGCAAAGCATTCCGCAATCACGATGCCGGGCGCGCCGTAGATCTGCTCTATCCCCAGGCCTTGCAACCAGCCCTTGAGCACGCCCTGGTTGCCGAACCAGTAAATCAGGGAAATGGCCGACAGCAGCGACGGGGCCAGCAGCGGGATCAGCGTGATGCCGCGAAACAGCGCCTTGTAAGGCATGCACGAGCGCGCCAGCGCATAGGCAAAGCCGAAAGCCAGCGGCACGGTGATCACGGTGACGGCGACGGACACCCAGATGCTGTTCCACAGGCTTTCCAGCAGCGCCGGGGTCTTCGCGTAGTCAATGAAGTTGTCCAACCAGACGAAATCGCCGGCCTTGTCTTGCACGGCCTGCTGCAGGATGGTGATCAGCGGCGCCGCGAGAAACGCTATCAAAATAACCGCCACCAGCGCCAGTGCGGCGTAGGCCAGGTGGTCAATCCAGTGCACGCGCTGCCTGACCAGCGGGAGTTTGGCGGCGGTGGACAGGGGCATCAAAACACCTTGATGCGTTCGGGCAGCAGCCGCAGGGGCAGGGTCGAGCCGATCTGCAGCGACTGCTCGGACAGGAAGTTGAGCGAAAGGTACACCGTGAGCTTGTGCTTGTCCAGCGCGGGGGATGTCACATGCACGTGGCAAAAAGACCCGAGAAACTCGATTTTCTCGATGGTGGCGTTGAACACATGGGCGTCGCCCTCCGCAATGGGACGGGCCAGCACGTCCTCGGGCCGCAGGTAGACCTTGACGTCGCGGTCGGCGCCATCGCAGGGCAGGCAGAGCGCGCCAAACCTCATTTCGCCACCGCTGACACGGGCCGGCAGCACATTGACCTTGCCGACAAAATCGGCCACGAAGGGCGAGGCCGGCTCGCGGTAAATCTCCATCGGCGTGCCTACCTGCTCGATGAACCCCTGGTTCATCACGACAATGCGGTCGGCCACGCTGAGGGCTTCTTCCTGGTCGTGCGTCACCATGATGGTGGTCACGCCCAGCTTTTGCTGCAGTGCCCGGATCTCCTGGCGCAGCCGCACGCGTTCCAGCGCGTCCAGGGCCGACAGGGGCTCGTCCAGCAGCAACAGGCCCGGTGAGGTGGCCAGGGCCCGCGCCAGCGCAATGCGCTGTTGCTGGCCGCCCGACAGCTGGCTGGGGTATTTGGCCTCGCTGCCCGGCAGTCCCACCAGCCTGACCAGCTCGCTCACCCGTCTGGCGGCTTCGGCCCGCGGGGTCTTGCGGTTGACCAGGCCATAGGCGACGTTGTCGGCCACCGTGAGGTTGGGAAACAGCGCATAACTCTGGAACACGATGCCGTAGTCGCGCAGCGCGGGCGGCAGGCGGGAAATGTCGCGGCCGCCCTGGTGCACTTCGCCGGCGGTCTGCACTTCCAGGCCGGCAATGATGCGCAGCAAGGTGGTCTTGCCACAGCCGGATGGCCCGAGGAAACAGATGAACTCACCCTTGCGGATATCCAGGTTGATGTCCTGGAGCGCAGTAAAACCGCCGAATTCCTTGCGGATATGGCGCAGCGCAAGAAAAATGTCGTGGGTCATTCGTGGGAGTACCGTCGCAAAAAATTACCTTTCCAGTAACACCGCGGAACCGGCTTTGCCGGGCCGCAGGTGTTGCCCCTTGAGGGGGATCCGGCTACACGCAGTGAGCCGAGACGGGGGAAACTCAAAACAGCGTGGAACCGGCTCTGCCGGGCCACAGCTGTTGCCCCCTTGAGGGGGTTCCGGCTACACGCAGTGAGCCGAGACAGGGGTGTCACTTCTTCTCTGTTTTGCTGTTATAGCGCCGGGTCCATTCGTTCAGGATGCGTTCGCGGTTGTCGGCGGCCCAGGTGAAATCCATCTTCACGAGGCGCGCTTCATAGTCCTTGGGCACGTTGGCCAGTGGCGGCGCCAGGCCGGGCTGCGCCGTGATGGCGAAGTTCTTGCCGTACAGCATCATGGCGTCCTTGCTGGAAGCCCAGTCGGCCAGTTTTTTGGCGGCATCCAGTTTTTTGGTGCCCTTGTGGATGGCAAACGCCTCCAGGTCCCAGCCCAGGCCCTCTTTCGGGAAGACCAGGTCGATGGGGGCGCCCTTGGCCTTGTTGGCGTTGCCGCGGTATTCAAACGAGATGCCCATCAGGAACTCACCGGCGGCAGCCATGTTGCAGGGCTTGGAGCCGGAGTGGGTGTACTGCGCAATGTTTTCATGCAGGCCATCCATGTATTTCCAGCCACCGCCCTTGCCGTCCTTGTCGCCAAACAGCGTGAGCCAGGCGGTCACGTCGAAATAACCCGTGCCGCTGGAGGCGGGGTTGGGCATGACGATCTGGCCCTTGTAGATGGGCTTGGTGAGGTCCTGCCAGGTTTCGGGCTTGGGGAGGTTCTTTTTCTGGGCTTCGACCGTGTTGAAACAGATGGTGGCGCCCCACACGTCCATGCCGAACCAGGCCGGGACTTTTTTCTTGTCGCGGTACTGGCTCATGATGCCGTCGAGGTTGAGCGGCGCATAGGGCTCGAGCATGCCCTGCTTGTCCAGCAGGGCCAGGCTGGAAGCCGCCACGCCCATCACCGCGTCGGCCTGGGGGTTGGCTTTTTCAGCGAGCAGCTTGGCGGTGATCACGCCGGTCGAGTCGCGCACCCACTTGATGTCGATGTCGGGATGCGCCTTGTTGAAGCCTTCCTGGTAGGCCTTGAGCTGGTCGGTTTCCAGGGCGGTATAGACCAGCAACTGGGCTTTTTGCGCCGAGGCAGACGCGGCGATGGCCAGCAGGCCTGCTGCGGCGAGTGCCTTGCCGAGGGGTTTGAAATGGAGAGCCAGCTGCATACATCGTCCTTTGTGAAAAACCTGCCATGTTGTGACCTGATCGTGTCAGCGGGATGACATGTGACGGCGCAACCTGCGCTCAGGCCATATCGATCCAGCTCGGGTGAATTGGACGCCGACCCTTTTTACTTGTCAATTGTTTTTTGCAGATTGTTGACATTTTTTTGTTTTGTGCTTCAATGCAGGGCATGAATGCAGTCTTTCACCCCACCATCGCGCTCCTCCAAAACAGTTCCCTCACCACGGTAGTGCAGCAGGAAATCGAGCGGGCCATTCTTGTCGGCGAGTACGAACCCGGTAGCAAGCTGATTGAAGCGGCGTTGGCCGAGAAGATGGGTGTCTCTCGCGGGCCGGTGCGTGAAGCCTTTCGCATGCTGGAGGAAGCGGGGCTGGTGCGCAACGAAAAAAACCGCGGCGTCTTTGTGCGCGACATACCGATCGACGAGGCGGTAGAGATTTTTGACCTGCGCGCGGCGATGGACGAGTTGGTGGGCCGCCAGCTCGCCAGGAACATCACGCCGGCGCAGCTCAAGGAAATCAAGGGCCTGGTCGACGAGATGGAAAAGGCGGTGAAGGCCGAAGACGCCTACAACTACCACCTGCTGAACCTCAAGTTCCACGACCGGCTGGTCGAGATGGCCGGCAACCGCAAGCTCACGGCGATTTACCGCAAGCTGATCAAGGAGTTGTCGCTGTTTCGCCGTCTCAACCTGGCCGACGGCTGGCTCATGCCCATTTCGGCCAGTGAGCACCGGCAGATCGTCAAGGCCATCGCCTCGGGCGACGCGGATATTGCCGGTCGTGCCATGTTCGACCATGTGATCGAAAGCAAGGAACGCACGATCGAAAACGATTTGCGGCGTCAGGCACGGCTGCAGGGTGGCGGCGCGGGTACGGGCGCGGGGCAGGGCGCGGCCAGGGCCATCCATCTGCCCGACGCGCCGGGCACCGAAAAAGAAAGGCCCAAACGTGGTAACCGATAAGGTTCGTGCTGAACTGCATGTGAACGGCCGGTCGTACGCGCTGCCGACGCAGCCCACGGTGGTGGTGTGCGTCGACGGCTGCGAGCCCGATTACCTGGCCCAGGCCGTCGCCACGGGCCACATGCCCTGGTTGCAGCGCACGCTCGCGCTGGGTTCGGGCCTGATGGCCGACTGCGTGGTGCCCAGCTTCACCAATCCCAACAACCTGTCCATCGTCACCGGCGCGCCGCCCAGCGTGCACGGCATTTGCGGCAACTACCTGTTCGACACCGCAACCGGCACGGAGGTCATGATGAACGACCCCAAGTGGCTGCGCGCGCCCACGCTGCTCGCCGCGCTGGCCGATGCGGGCCAGTCGCTGGTGGTGGTGACGGCCAAGGACAAGCTGCGCAAGCTGCTCGGCCACCAGATGAAGGGCATCTGCTTTTCGTCCGAGAAGGCCGACCAGGTGACGCTGGCGGAAAACGGGATTGAGGACGTGCTGGGGCTGGTGGGGCGGCCGCTGCCGGACGTCTACAGCGCAGACCTGTCCGAGTTTGTATTTGCCGCCGGCGTGAAGATCATGCAGAAATACCACCCCGACGTGATGTACCTGTCGACCACCGACTATGTGCAGCACAAGCATGCGCCGGGTACCGACGGCGCCAACGCGTTTTACCGCATGATGGACGGCTACCTGGCCCAGCTGGATGCGCTGGGCTGCGTGATCGTGCTGACCGCCGACCACGGCATGAATGCCAAGGTCGCCCTGGACGGCACACCCGACGTGATCTATCTGCAGGACTGGTTTGACGCCTGGCTGGGCACGGCGAAAGCGCGCGTGATCCTGCCCATCACCGACCCGTATGTCATGCACCATGGCGCGCTCGGCTCGTTTGCCACGGTCTACCTGCCGGATGGTGTGGACGTGGCCGCAGCCTGCGAACGCCTGGCGCAGCTCAAGGGCATGGAAGTCGTGCTGACCCGCGAACAGGCCGCCCGGCGCTTTGAGTTGCCGGCTGACCGCATTGGCGACCTCGTGGCCGTCTCGGAGCGCTTCACCGTGATCGGCACGTCGGCGTCGCGCCACGACCTCTCCGCACTGGAGGTGCCGCTGCGCTCGCACGGTGGCCTCAGCGAGCAGCGCGTGCCGCTGATCGTGAACCGCAAGCTGCCGGGGCTGGATCGTGCCCGGCGGTTCCGCAACTTCGATGCCTTTGAACTGGCCCTGAACTATGCGCAAGGCTGAATCCTGTCCCCTCTCCCTCTGGGAGAGGGTTAGGGTGAGGGCGGTTCCCGCATCCGAAGGCCTGTGTCTTTCGGGCGCCGGCCGCCCTCACCCCTGCCCTCTCCCAGAGGGAGAGGGAGAAAGACCGAAGGGTGCCGCGTGACAAGCGAATATGTACAAGACCACCAGCTCAATGCCATGCGCCTGGCCGGCCGCAAGCTCGGCGCCGAGCGGAGCGGCGAGCGCGCGATCCAGGTCTTCAACCCCTACACCGAAGCGCTGATCGGTACGGTACCCAAGGCCACGCTCGAAGAGGTGCGGGAGACCTTCGCCAGGGCGCATGCCTACAAGCCCCAACTCACCCGCTACGAACGCGCTGCGATTCTCAACCGTGCAGCAGCCATCATCCAGTCGCGGCTGGATGAGGTCGCGAATCTCATCACCGCCGAGTCCGGGCTGTGCCTGAAGGACTCGATGCACGAAGCCGGGCGCGTGAGCGACGTGCTGCTGTTCGGCGCCAGCGAAGCGCTCCGGGACGACGGGCAGATTTTCAGCTGCGACCTGACGCCGCACGGCAGGAAGCGCCGCGTGTACACGCAGCGTTCGCCGCTGCTGGGCGTCATCACCGCCATCACGCCCTTCAACCACCCGATGAACCAGGTGGCGCACAAGGTGGTGCCCAGCATCGCGAGCAACAACCGCATGGTGCTGAAACCCTCCGAAAAAGTGCCCTTCTCGGCCATCCTGTTTGCCGACATCCTGTACGAGGCCGGCCTGCCGCCCGAGATGCTCAGCGTGGTCACCGGCGACCCGCGCGAAATCGCCGACGAGCTGATCACGAACCCGCTGGTCGACCTGGTGACCTTCACCGGCGGCGTGGCCATTGGCAAATACATAGCGTCCAAAGCCGGCTACCGCCGCGTGGTGCTGGAGCTGGGCGGCAACGACCCGATCATCGTGATGGAAGATGCCGACATCGACGAAGCGTCCACGCTGGCGGTGCAGGGCTCGTACAAGAACTCGGGCCAGCGCTGCACGGCCATCAAACGCCTGTTGGTGCACGAGGCCGTGGCCGGCCAGTTTGTGGAACAGGTGCTGGCCAAGACCCTGGCCTGGAAATACGGCGACCCCACCGACCGGGCCAACGACATGGGCACGGTGATTGATGAGGCCGCCGCCATGCTGTTCGAGTCGCGCGTCAACGAGGCGGTGGCGCAGGGCGCCAAGCTGCTGGCCGGCAACCAGCGCCGCGGCGCGCTGTATTCGCCCACGCTGCTGGACCATGTCCTGCCGCAGATGACGGTGGCCCGGGAAGAAACCTTTGGCCCGGTGTCGCCGGTGATCCGCTTCAAAAACATCGATGAAGCGATACAGATCTCCAACGGCACCGCCTACGGCCTGTCGAGCGCGGTCTGCACCAACCGCATGGACTACATCACGCGCTTTGTGAGTGAACTGCAGGTGGGCACGGTCAATGTCCGCGAAGTGCCGGGCTACCGGCTCGAACTCACCCCTTTCGGCGGCATCAAGGACTCGGGGCTGGGCTACAAGGAAGGCGTGCAGGAAGCGATCAAGAGTTTTACCAACCTGAAAACTTATTCGCTCCCATGGAGTGGGTAAAAGTTCTCCGAACATGACGCTCTCCCCGAAGCGCCTTCGGCGCCCCGTGCAACGGCCAGAGGCCGAAGCTCTTCGAGGCCGTCCAAGCCTGCGAAGGCAGGCTTGGCGCCGCGGCCCTCAGCCCCAAGGGCGGCCACCAGCGGCCCGGCTAAGCCGGTTCCGCGGCGGCCACTGGCTTGCTTCTTTCCTTATCCACACTACGAGGAGTCAGTGTGCTGAGCTTTGACGACATTGAACACCTCTTCGCCGAGCGCGGCGGCGAGCAGTACAGCGGCGAGCCGGTCACGCAGCTGCAGCACGCGCTGCAGACCGCTGCACTCGGCGAGGCCGAAGGCGCCAGCGACGCGCTGGTGACCGCCGCCCTGCTGCACGACCTGGGGCATTTGCTGCACGACCTCGGCGAGACGCCTTCGCTGCGCGGCGTGGACGACGTGCACCAGTACCGCGCCCTTCCCTTCCTGCGCGGCCTGTTCCCCGACGAGGTGCTGGACGCCATCAAGCTGCATGTGGACGCCAAGCGCTACCTGTGCGCCACCCGCCCCGGCTACCATGCCAGCCTCTCGGCGGACTCCAAGCGCAGCCTGCTGCTGCAAGGGGGGATTTTCTCGGCCGAAGAAGCCGCGCGCTTCATTGAGCAGCCCGGCGCTGTGGATGCGGCGAAGCTGCGCCTCTGGGACGACCTGGCGAAGGACGCCAGCAGAATTACCCCGCCGTTGACGCATTTCCTCGCGCGCGCGCAGCGCTGTGCCCTTTCCCCATCAAGGCCCGCTGTTGCCCTCTGACATCCTGGCGCTGACCTGGCCAGTGCTGGGCGCCGTGTTGTTCGGCGCCCTGCTACACGCCGGATGGAACGCCCTGGTCAAATCCAGCGCAGACAAGGCGCTGGACATGGCGGTGATCCACCTGATCGGCTCCGTGCTGGCCGTGCCGCTGGTCGCGCTGGCGGGATGGCCGCGCCCGGAAGCCTGGCCGTTCATCGCCGCCTCGGTGGTGATTCATATCGGCTACTACATCGCCACCACGCAGGCCTACCACCATGGCGACCTGGGCCTGACCTACCCGCTGATGCGCGGCGTGGCCCCCTTGCTGGTGGCCCTGTCGGCCACCTTCACGCTGGGCGAGACCCTGTCACCGCTGGCCTGGGCCGGCATCCTCGGCATCTGCTGCGGCGTGCTGGTGCTGGGCCTGAGCCGGCACGCGCTGCATGCGCGCAAGGCGGTCGGGTTTGCGCTCGCCAACGCGGTCATCATTGCCATTTACACGGTGGTCGATGCACTGGGCGTGCGCGCTTCGGGCAATGCCCTGCAGTATGTGGCGACGCTGTTCCTGCTGGACGGCTGGCCGTTTGGCCTCCTGATGCTGGCGCGGCGCGGCCGGGCCATGGGGCACTATGCGCTGCAGCGCTGGCCGCTGGCCACAGTCGGCGCCCTGGCCTCGCTGGGCTCGTACGGCATTGCGCTGTGGGCCATGACGCGGGCGCCGGTGGCCACCGTTGCGGCCTTGCGCGAAACCTCGGTGCTGTTCGCCGTGCTGCTGGGCACCTGGCTGCTGAAGGAGGCGTTCACGCTGCGCCGGCTGCTCGGCACCTGCGTCATTGTGGGTGGCGTGATGGCGATACGGCTGGCCTGACAAGTCGCACACCGGTTACCGGCGACTGGTCAGCCGGCCTCGGGCAGGTCCATGCCGACAAAGCGCACGGCGACGCGCGTGCCCGGTGACTGCGGGTGGCCTGGGAGCGCCGCGTCCTCAATGGTGATGGTGGCGTCATGCTGCTTGGCGATCTCCAGCACGATCGCCAGCCCGAGGCCCGAGCCATCCACGTTGGTGCCAAGCGCGCGGTAGAAGGGCTGGAACACCAGCTCGCGTTCCGATTCCGGAATGCCGGGCCCCGAGTCTTCCACCAGCAGCACCCGCACGCCGCTGAAGCGGTCGGTCATCAGCCGCACCGTGACCTGGCCTTTCTCGGGCGTGTAGTTGATGGCGTTGTCCAGCAGGTTACGCACCAGCTCCTTGAGCAGCGTCGGGTTGCCTTCGAGCTGGAAGGAGGGCTCGCCGGCGGGCGGGCCGTCGTAGCCGAGGTCGATCTGCTTTTCCAGTGCGCGCGGTACCGAGTCGGCCATGACTTCCGAGACGATGAGCACCAGGTCCACATGCTGCTTGGCCAGGCTGCGGCCGGTGGTCTCGGCGCGCGCCAGCGCCAGCAGCTGGTTGACGGTGTGGGTGGCGCGTATGCTGGCGCGGCCGATGTGCTTGAGCGATTTTTTGAGCTCGTCGGTATCGGTTTCGCGCTGCGCCAGGTCGGCCTGCATGCGCAGGCCCGCCAGCGGCGTTTTCAGCTGGTGCGCTGCGTCGGCCAGAAAGCGTTTTTGCGTGGTGAGCGAGACCTTGAGCCGGCTCAGCAAATCGTTGATGGAGGACACCAGCGGCGCCACCTCCTCCGGCACAGCGGTTTCGTCGAGCGGGCTCATGTCGTCGGACTTGCGCGCGCGGATGCGCTTTTCAAGCTGCGCCAGCGGCTTGATGCCGCGTACCAGCGCCAGCCACACCAGCAGCACGGCCAGCGGCAGGGTCACGAACTGCGGCACCATCGTGCCCTTGACGATTTCGGTGGCCAGGGTTTTGCGTTTTTCCAGCGTTTCGGCGACCTGAACCAACACGGTGTTGCTGGTGCCCTGCACATCCACCTTGATCCAGGTGTAGGCCACACGCACCTCTTCGCCCTGAATGAAGCCCTCGCGCAGCCGCACCTCGCCGTCAATGGCCTTGTCATCGTCCGGCGGCAGCGGCAAATCGTGTTCGCCGCTCAGGTATTCGCCGTGCGTTCCGAGCACCTGGTAATACACCAGGTCGGTGTCATCGGCGCGCAAGATTTCGCGTGCGGGCCCGGTCAGGTTGAACTGCACCTGGTTGTTCTTGACCACCACCAGCTTGGCCAGCGCCTGCACGTTGTATTCCAGCGCGCGGTCAAAAGGCTTGCCGGCAATGTTTTGCGCCACCAGCCAGGTCAGCGCCAGGCTGATCGGCCACAGCAGCAGCAGCGGCGTGAGCATCCAGTCGAGGATCTCGCCAAACAGGCTGCGCCGCTCGCGCTGGAAGAGTCTCAGGGCCAAATGGGCCCCCACGGTCGCTCACTGCGTGTAGCTTCCTGCCCCCCGAGGGGGCCGCCCGCCTGCAGTCCGGCAAAGCCGGCCCTGCGGCTTGAGCTTGCGAAGGCGGATTCGCGCGGTTGGATAAGTATGGGCCTGCAAGTCAGGGCCGCGGAACCGGCTTTGCCGGGCCGCAGGCGCAGCGCCCCCTCGGGGGGCAGCGCAGCACACGAAGTGGCAAGCGTGGGGGCTACATTCACGGGATTTTTTCAAGGCAGTACCCCAGCCCGCGCACCGTCGCAATGCGTATCGGCCCCTTTTCAATCTTCTTGCGCAGACGGTGGATATAGACCTCGATGGCGTTGTTGCTGACTTCCTCGCCCCACTCGCACAGGCGCTCGACCAGCTGGTCCTTGCTCACCAGGCGGCCGGCGCGCTGCAGCAGCACTTCGAGCAGGCCCAGCTCGCGCGCCGACAGCTCCAGCATCTGGCCGTCAATGGTGGCGACCCGCCCGGCCTGGTCATAGACCAGCGGCCCGTGCTTGATGGTGCTGCTGGCGCCGCCCATGCCGCGGCGTATCAGGGCGCGCACGCGCGCTTCGAGCTCCTGCAGCGAGAACGGTTTGGCCATGTAGTCGTCCGCGCCGTAGTCCAGGCCCTTGACGCGTTCTTCCACGCTGTCGGCCGCGGTGAGTATCAGCACCGGCAGTGCCGAGCCGCGCGCGCGCAGCCTTTTCAGCACTTCCAGCCCGTGCATGCGCGGCAGGCCCAGGTCGAGAATCAGCAAATCAAATTCCGTGTTGGTGAGCAATGCGGCATCGGCCTCGGTGCCGCTCGCTACATGGTCCGCCGCGGCGCCTGACGCGCGCAGGGTGCGCAACAGGCCATCGGCCAGAACCTGGTCGTCTTCGGCAATCAGAATACGCATGGCTGTCTCCAGATATTGGCCCGCGGCAGGGCCAGCAGACGGTATTTTTTTGTTCTCTATCAAATTCTAGGCTTTTGCGGTCAGGGGTTTGCTTACGAAATAGAGCCCCCACGTTAGAGCCCCCACGTTCGTTCACTGCGTGTAACTCTCTGCCCCCCGAGGGGGCGCTGCGCCTGCGGCCCGGCAAAGCCGGTTCCGCGGCCCCTGCTGGTGTGTACGGTCCGGCGGAAAGCTTGACTCCAGATATTCGCTGCTTGGCGCTCACGCCCCCGCATACGCCTCCAGTCCCAGCGCCACCACCGTCGCCACATCGGCCCCCACCGCCTGCCGGAACTCCTCTTCGGTCTGACGCACCGCGCGCTGGAAGGCATCCAGCCAGAGCAGGCCGGATTCGGTGAACACCACGCGGCGCGCCCGTTTGTCATGGGGATCGGGCTGGCGCGTGACCAGTCCCCAGGCCTCGCACTGGTCGACCAGGTCGCCCATGGCCTGTTTGCTCATGCCGGCGCTCAGCGCCAGGTCTGTCAGGCGCGAGCCGCCGACGGCGAGGTGCCGGGTGATGTGGATATGGGCTGCGCCCACCTGGTCGCGCGCCGCCAGGTTGGACAGGGCCAGCGGCACGTCCGCATTGCTGGCCATCAGGGACAGCACGCGTTCGTCAAATCGGCGCAGGGCGTGGCCCAGGAGGCGCCCCAGGTGGGTGAGGCGCCAGCCAGGTTCGGCAACGCCAAGCGGGCTGGTCATCGCCTGGGCATCCATGTTGGGCATCCGGAGATGGTAGCGCAGGGCGGCAGTTAATCAGGCAAACTGACTAAAAATAGGGTTTACTTATTTTTATAGCGCCCATAAAGTACTGATCATGCATCCAGCGCTGTGATTAAAAGCAGAGACGACTGGAAACCCTGCAAAGAGTTTGAATTGTTTTAAATCGTTGATTTTCAAGGAGTTTTCATGGAACTGACCAGCAAGCTGAATCCCGCCCAAAACCCTGTGCAAACCGCCGCCCTGAACACCGAAAAAGCCAAGGCCCTGCAGGCTGCGCTGGCCCAGATTGAGAAGCAGTTTGGCAAGGGCACCATCATGAAGCTGGGTGCCGGCGAGGTGATCGAGGACATCCAGGTGGTCTCCACCGGCTCGCTGGGCCTGGACATTGCGCTGGGCGTTGGCGGCCTGCCGCGCGGCCGGGTGGTGGAGATTTACGGCCCGGAGTCGTCGGGCAAAACCACGCTGACCCTGCAGGTGATTGCCGAAATGCAAAAACTGGGCGGCACCTGCGCCTTCGTCGACGCCGAGCACGCGCTGGACATCCAGTATGCGCAAAAGCTGGGCGTCAACCTGCAGGACCTGCTGATCAGCCAGCCCGACACCGGCGAGCAGGCGCTGGAAATCGTTGATTCGCTGACCCGCTCCGGCGCGGTGGACCTGATCGTGGTCGACTCGGTGGCGGCGCTCACGCCCAAGGCCGAACTGGAAGGCGAAATGGGTGATTCGCTGCCCGGCCTGCAGGCCCGCCTGATGAGCCAGGCGTTGCGCAAGCTCACCGCCACCATCAAGAAGGCCAACTGCATGGTGATCTTCATCAACCAGATCCGCATGAAGATCGGTGTGATGTTTGGCTCGCCCGAAACCACCACCGGCGGCAATGCGCTGAAGTTCTACGCCTCGGTGCGCCTGGACATCCGCCGCATCGGCTCCATCAAGAAGGGCGAGGAGGTGATCGGCAACGAAACCCGGGTCAAGGTGGTCAAGAACAAGGTGGCGTCGCCCTTCAAGACGGCGGAGTTTGACATCCTGTATGGCGAAGGCATCAGCCGCCTGGGCGAGGTCCTGGACCTGGGTGTGGCCGGCCACATCGTCGAAAAAGCCGGCGCCTGGTATGCCTTCAACGGCGAAAAAATCGGCCAGGGCCGCGACAACTCGCGCGAATTCCTCAAGGAGAACCCTGATCTCGCGATTGAAATCGAAAACAAGGTGCGCGAGTCGCTGGGCGTGCCGCTGATCGCCGTGGCCGCCGAGACGGGCGAAAAATCGGACAAGGCTGCCAAGGTCGAAAAGTCCGAAAAACCCGCCAAAGCCGCAGCCTGACCCGGGACCTGGACAAAATCACGCCCGGAATCTTAAGAGAAAGGGGTTGGTTGCTATGAAAATAGTAGCAAGTCGACGCCCTCCCCCGGCGGCACCTGTGCGCTGCGCCTGCTGACACCGACCCATGACTTCAGCCAAACCGGTGGCCCCGGCGGGCTTCAAGCTGTCGCTCAAGGGCCGCGCCCTGCGCTTGCTGGCGGCCCGCGAGCATTCGCGGGCCGAGCTGGAACGCAAGCTGGCACCCCACGAAGAAACGCCGGGCCAGCTGGCTCAGGTCCTCGATGACCTGCAGGCCAAAGACTTCATCAGCGAAGCGCGGGTGGTCGAGTCGGTGATCAACCGGCGCGCCAGCCGCTACGGCGCGGCACGCATACGCCACGAGCTGCTGAACAAGGGGCTGGGCGCGGAGGTGGTGGCCGGGGCGATGGACAGCCTCAAAGGCAGCGAGCTGGAGCGCGCCCGCGACATCTGGCGCAAAAAGTTTGAGGGGCCGGCGCCCGACGCGGCCGGGCGAGCCAAGCAGATGCGCTTTCTGGCGGCGCGGGGCTTTGGCGGCGAGGTCATTCGCCGCGTGGTGTCGCAGGCGGACGAGGACTAAGGCGCCCTTGAACCCCTACCCGATAAGAAAAAATGAGCTAGCCCAATCAACACGAGGGTAAGCAGCTACTGAATTAATAGCAAACGTGAGACTCTCTCTGCCCCCCGGCCGGGGCCGCAGGCGCAGAGCGCCCCCTCGGGGGCATCCTTCGACAGGCTCAGGACGAACGGAGTTCAGTGAGCGAACGTGGGGCCATCCCCCTCCAGCCGGGGCCGCGGGACTGGCTTTGCCAGACCGCAGGCGCAGCGCCCCCTCGGGGGGCAGCGCATTACACGCAGTGAAAAGCGTGGGGGCTCTATATCCCCAGCATCAGCTTGAGGTTTTGTACCGCCGCGCCGGAGGCGCCCTTGCCGAGGTTGTCCAGTCGCGCAATCAGCACCGCATGGCGATAGGTTTCATTGCCGAACACGCGCAACTCCATCTTGTTGGTGTCATTGAGCGCCAGCGCATCCAGCTTGCCCGAGGCGGGCGCGGCCTCTACCGAGACCCATTCGCTGCCGGCGTAATGCCGGGCCAGCACGTCGTGCAACTGCGCGGCCGTTGGTTTGCCGGGCAGCAGGTCGAGGTGCAGCGGCAGCTGCACCAGCATGCCTTGCTTGAAGTTGCCAACCGACGGGATGAACACCGGGCGGCGCGACAGGCCGGTGTATTTCATGATTTCAGGCAGGTGCTTGTGTTCCAGGCCCAGACCGTACACCTCGAACAAAGGCGCAGTGCCGGCCTCATAAGCCTCGATCATCTGCCGTCCGCCGCCGGAATAGCCGCTCACCGAGGGAAGGCTCAGGGGGAAGTCGGCCGGGATCAGGCCGGCATCCACCAGCGGCCGGATCAATGCAATCGCGCCGGTCGCGTAGCACCCCGGGTTGCCGACGCGATCCGCCGCCACCACGGCGGCGCGCTGTGCGGCGGTGAGTTCCGGAAAGCCATAGACCCAGCCTGGCGTGGTGCGGTGGGCGGTGGAGGCGTCGATGATCTTGGGTTTTTTGCCTCCATTGCCTGGCAGTGCGTCTATCATGGCCACTGATTCGCGTGCCGCGTCGTCGTGCAGGCACAGGATCACCAGGTCCACCTGTGCCATCAGGTCGCGCTTGGCCGCCGCATCCTTGCGCAGTTCGGGTGCGATGCTGACCAGTTCGATTTGGGGCATGGCTTGCAGCCGTTCGCGGATTTGCAGGCCGGTGGTGCCGGCTTCTCCATCAATAAAAACTTTGGGCATAAGAACTTTCAGGGGGACGGACGGGTTACCGGTGACTGCCCGGGAGCGCCTGTCGGGGTCTAAATTGCTAAGTAGGAACCGCACAATGATTGTGCATCGCAGCATGATACAGTTCCATATTGCTGCCTGCAGTGACCGCTAACATGGCGTTTTGGGGCCTGTTTCCTATTTTCAACAGTCTCTTTCCAAATTCCTGTTGCACTCCTCTTTTACTGAATTCTGAAGGTTTTTCATGAAAATTCACGAGTACCAAGGCAAGGAAATCTTGCGCAATTTTGGTGTGCCAGTGCCGCGGGGAATTCCTGCGTTCACCGTGCAGGAAGCGGTCGAAGCCGCACAAAAGCTCGGCGGCCCGGTCTGGGTGGTCAAGGCGCAGATCCATGCGGGAGGCCGCGGCAAGGGCGGCGGCGTGAAGGTTGCCAAAACCATCGACGACGTCAAGCGCATTGCCGGTGAAATCCTCGGCATGCAGCTGAAAACCCACCAGACCGGCCCTGAAGGCCAGAAAGTCCGCCGCCTCTATATTGAAGACGGCGCCGATATCCAGAAGGAATACTACGTGTCGGCCGTGACCGACCGCGAGTCGCAAAAGGTGGCTTTCATCGCTTCCAGCGAAGGCGGCATGGATATCGAAGAGGTGGCCCATTCCAACCCTGAAAAAATCATCAAGGTGTTTGTCGACCCGCTGGTCGGCATGACAGACGCCCAGGCGAAGGAAGTCGCCGCCGGCATCGGCATGCCTGCCGACTCCGTGGCGCAGACCGTCGACGTCCTGCAAAAGCTCTACAAGTGTTACATGGAGACCGACGCGTCGCTGGTTGAAATCAACCCCCTGAACCGCAACAGCAAGGGCGAAATCATGGCCCTGGACGCGAAGTTCAACTTCGACGCCAACGCGCTGTTCCGCCACCCTGAAATCGTGGCCTACCGCGACCTGGACGAGGAAGATCCTGCCGAAGTTGAAGCCAGCAAGTTCGACCTGGCCTACATCAGCCTGGACGGCAACATCGGCTGCCTGGTCAATGGCGCCGGTCTGGCCATGGCCACCATGGACACCATCAAGCTGTTCGGCGGCGAGCCGGCCAACTTCCTGGACGTGGGCGGCGGCGCCACCGCCGAGAAAGTCACCGAAGCCTTCAAGATCATGCTGAAGAACCCCGAGGTCAAGGGCATCCTGGTCAATATCTTCGGCGGCATCATGAAGTGCGACACCATCGCCGACGGCGTCATCACCGCCTGCAAGGCCGTGAACCTGTCGGTTCCGCTGGTCGTGCGCATGAAGGGCACCAACGAAGACCTGGGCAAGAAAATGCTGGCCGACTCCGGTCTGCCCATCATTGCCGCAGACACCATGGCCGAAGCCGCGACCAAAATCGTCGCCGCCGTCAAATGAACCACCCCCGAAGCGCCTTTGGCGCTCCCCCTTCAAGGGGGCGACCACATGCGGCCCGGCAAAGCCGGTTCCGCTGCGGTCACTTGACAATAGCATTCACCTTGTGAGGACAGCATGAGCATTTACATCAACCAACACACCAAAGTCATCACGCAAGGCATCACCGGCAAGACCGGGCAGTTCCACACCCGCATGTGCCGCGACTACGCCAACGGCAAAGAGTGCTTCGTCGCTGGCGTGAACCCGAAGAAAGCCGGCGAAGACTTCGAAGGCATCCCGATTTATGCCAACGTCACCGAAGCCGCCCAGGCCACCGGTGCGACGGTGTCGGTGATTTATGTGCCGCCCGCCGGCGCGGCAGCCGCCATCTGGGAAGCCGTGGAAGCCAACCTCGATCTGGCGATCTGCATCACCGAAGGCATTCCCGTGCGGGACATGCTGGAAGTGCGCAACCGCATGAAGGCCAAGGAAGCCGCTGGCGGCAAGCGGACGCTGCTGCTGGGCCCCAACTGCCCGGGTCTCATCACACCCGAAGAGATCAAGATCGGCATCATGCCCGGCCACATCCACCGCAAGGGCCGCATTGGCGTGGTCAGCCGCTCCGGCACGCTGACCTATGAAGCCGTGGCACAGCTGACCGAAATCGGCCTGGGCCAGTCCAGCGCTGTCGGCATTGGTGGCGACCCGATCAATGGCCTGAAGCACATCGACGTGATGAAAGCCTTCAACGACGACCCTGACACCGATGCCGTCATCATGATTGGCGAGATTGGTGGCCCCGATGAAGCCGAAGCGGCTGTCTGGTGCAAGGCCAACATGAAAAAGCCCATCGTCGGCTTCATCGCTGGTGTGACGGCACCGGCCGGCAAACGCATGGGCCATGCAGGTGCGCTGATCTCCGGTGGCGCCGACACGGCCGACGCCAAGCTGGCCATCATGGAAGAGTGCGGCTTCACGGTGACGCGCAATCCTTCCGAGATGGCCAAGCTGCTCAAGGCGCTGCTCTAGGGCTGGCAAGCTGTTTACGCCCAACTCGATTCGGGAAACTTGACCACGGTCAAGCGCGTAAGCAGTAATACGCATCGTGGTAAGCCCCAATGGGGCTTAGACTCACAAAAACAAAAAAGCGCTTTCCAGGCGCTTTTTTAATTCATAACAGGAGATCCCATGTTTTTCGGCCTCGACTTAGCTTCCCCTCTTTTCTGGAGCGCCTTCGGCTCCATCATGATTGCCAACATTGTCCTGTCGGGCGACAACGCTGTGGTGATCGCCATGGCAGCCAGGACGCTGGAGCCGCATCAGCGCAGCAAAGCCATTTTCTGGGGCAGTGCCGCAGCCATCGTGATGCGTATCGTCCTGACGATTGTTGCCATCCAGTTGCTGACCCTGCCCTACCTGAAGATGATTGGCGCCGTCCTGCTGGTCTACATTGGCGTGGACCTGCTCAAGGGCGAGGAAGACGAAGACGGTGCGGGCCATGAAATCAACGGCATGATGGCCGCCATCCGTACCATCCTGATTGCCGACCTGGTGATGAGCCTGGACAACGTGCTGGCCGTGGCCGCAGCCGCCAAGGGCAACCTGCCGTTGCTGGTACTGGGCCTGCTGGTGAGCATTCCGCTGATTATTTTCGGCGCGACGCTGCTGACCAAGGTCATGGAGCGCTTTCCGATCATCATCACCATTGGTGCGGCACTGCTGGGATTCCTGGCAGGTGAGATGCTGCTGACCGATCCGGCTGTCACGGCCCAATTTGGCGCCGTCGGCGAGCAAATGGTGACGTTTGGCGGCATCCTCGGGGCTATCCTGGTCGTGGCGCTGGGGACTTACCTGACCAAGCGCCAGCAAAGCAAGCACTCTGCCACCTGAGTTCAGGGGATGACCTGGCCCGTTCGCTGTTCAGCTGACGGGTCGGGGGCTTGTCAATCGGCCCTCAAATAGCCGGCGTGGCGGATCTCCCGCCACTTGCGCCGCGAATGGCCGCGCTGTCGCGCCTTGCCAAAAAACACCAATTTGCAACAGTAAGTGCCGCTGGCGTGTAAAAGTGCCTTGTCCGGCCGCACCCCGTCTGTTAATGTCAGCTTCAGGGCGACTTGTAAGCTGGCTGATACAGTTGGTTGGTGGGAATCTGCAGGCGCGCAAAGAACAAGCGATAAAAGCGGGCTATGTCTATCAACGGCAAATCAGGGCAAGCAATGGGAGGCGGCCCAATCCTCCGGCAAGGGATGCCATCATTGGCATTGCCGGATGGGTGGGCTCGGGCCGGGTGTCTGCTGCCTTTCTTGCGTGCCTGGTTGGCCGGTGCCCGCCGCTACCGGGCCAATGGCTGGCCTGACAAGGGGTGACCGTGACCCAATTTCATACTCCGTCATCCGCTCTTTGCTGGTTGCGACCGTGGTCTGGGGGTCAAGGGCCTATGATGCAAGTCCAGGTTATGACGGTCCACGCCCGTGCAGGGATCTGAAAATATCCGCTACCCCGGCTTGCGCTGACGACTGAAATTCCAAGCGATAACACGAAAAAGATGATTTACGAGATTTGTACTCAAACAGACCCAGGTTTGACGCGGGACAACAATGAAGATGCCGTGGCCGTGGATGCCCTGACGGGGCTTTGTATCCTGGCCGACGGGATGGGTGGCTATAACGCCGGTGAAATTGCCAGCGGCATGGCTGCAGCCTTCATCAAGTCCGAGATGGGGCGCTGGCTGTCCCAGGCCGGCCGTTACGCCAATGCCAAGGAAGTACGCCGGGCCATGGAGATTTGCGTGGAGAATGCGAACCACTCGATTTTTAATGCCGCCAACTCCAACCCGCAATACACCGGCATGGGCACGACGCTGGTGGTGGGTGTTTTTCAGGACAGCCGCCTGATGCTGGGACATATTGGCGATTCGCGCTGCTATCGCTTGCGTGGCCGGGAGCTCCGGCAACTCACCAAGGATCACTCCCTGCTGCAGGAGCAGCTTGACGCCGGCCTGATCACCCCGGAGCAGGCCCTTACTTCGTTGAACAAGAACCTGGTCACACGCGCCCTTGGCGTTGAAGACACGGTTTTGGTTGATGTCAACGAGTTCCGCGTGGAGGCCGACGACACTTACCTGATGTGCTCGGATGGCCTGTCGGACATGGTGGCTGATGAAGCCATCGCTGCCATCCTGCTCGGCGCCGGAACGCTGGAGCACAAGGCCAGGCAACTGGTGGTCGCGGCCAATGAAGGTGGCGGGCGCGATAATATTTCAGTCGTGCTGGCGCACGCGAAAGAAGACTCGGCCAAGCGCGGTCTTCTGTCCAGAATACTGGGAAAATGAAACGGTGACTGAAATACTACACAGGAGTCGGCCATGCCGAAAATGATCGTCTCTATCGATGGCGTCGTGATCAAGGAAGTCCAGTTGACGAAAGACCGGACATCTTTGGGTCGCAGGCCCTACAACGATATCGTCATTGACAACCTGGCTGTCAGCGGTGAGCACGCGGTTTTGCAAATGTCCGGCAACGAGGTGTACCTCGAAGACCTCAACAGCACCAACGGCACCTATGTCAACGGCAAGGCTGTCAAGAAGCGGCTGCTGCAAAACAGTGATCTGGTCGAAATCGGCAAGTACAAAATCAAGTATGTGAACGAAGCGGCGGCGCCTGATTACGAGAAAACAATGATCATCAAGCCGGCATCCGCAGCGCTCGCGGCACTGGCTGCCGCTGGTGCCGCCGGTGCTCCTGCGGCGGCCCCCGCGACGGCAGATGCGGCCAGCGTGGGTCTGCAAGGGGCGATCAAGGTCATGTCCGGCGCGGCCGCCGGCCGGGAAGTGGCCCTGGTCAAAGTCGTGACCACCATCGGCAAGCCCGGCGTGGCCGTAGCGGCCATTACCAAAAGGCCTCAGGGTTTTGTGGTGGCCCATGTGGAGGGCGCCGGCAAGCCCACGCTCAATGGCGTTCCCATTGGCGCCGAACCTGTCAGTCTGAAAAATGGCGACATGCTTGAACTGGCCGGCACGCAGATGCAGTTCGTGCAGCACTGAGAGGCTGAGAGTCTTTTGTTCATACCCGCTTATCACGCCAAAACGCACCCACTCGTTGTTGCAAATGCGCGCCATAGCCCGAGCTATGGCTGTGCTTTGCGCCTCGATTGGGCACGTTTTGACGCGCTACTCGGGCACGACCAAAAAACTCTCAGCCTCTGAGCCATGTTCTTGCCCGCCGCCAGCGGGAGACCAGATGATGGGCTTCTTCATCACAAAGCTCCGGTGAAGCGCTTGCCCGGACAGGGGCCTCATCCGTGGCGTGTTGATCCCGCGGGTGTCTGCGTTGATGGATGACTGCGGCATACGCTGCCTTCATGTGCGATGGCAAAGCCGTGATGACATCGACGTGGTGCGTCTTCGGATGACCGCATCCGACGCGTCCTCCGGGGGGGGCTGGACGTGCGCCACCCGGTATCCACGCGACGCTCAATTGCTCAGTTGCTCAATTTGCCGGGGATAAACGCCAAAAAGTTCCTTTACCGCGCCTGTGTGAAGCGTGTAGTCTCCACGAGCTGGCTGTTTTTTGACCCCAAGCGGGATGGCGCAACCAGTTTCGAAACCATGTAACCTCAAGCCAGGGTGGAAACCTCATGAAAGTACGTGTATTGGGCTGTTCGGGAGCCATTGCCAGGGACTGCCGCACCACGTCTTTTTTGCTGGACCATGATTTGCTGGTCGACGCGGGTACGGGTGTCGGGGATCTCACCCTCGATGAAATGCGTGGCATTGACCACGTCCTGCTGACACATTCCCATCTGGATCACGTGGCCGCGCTGCCGCTGATGGTGGACGCGATCGCCGGTCAGAAAACCAGGCCGATACAGATCCATGCCCTGCAAGGCACGATCGACGCGCTGAAGGCCCACATTTTCAACAACACGATCTGGCCCGATTTCTCAAGAATTCCAGATCCGGCAACACCTTTCATCAGTTTTCATCCGCTGGAGCTGGGTCAAACCCTGGAGTTGGCCGGCAAGCATATTGAAGTGCTTCCCGCCGTGCACACGGTGCCAGCCGTCGGATATGCGGTGAGCGCCGGCAAGGGCTGCTGGGTGTTTACCGGCGACACCGAGCGCAATCCTGCGCTGTGGGCCCGCATTAACCAGCTGGACGTCGCGATGCTGGTCATCGAGACCGCCTTCAGCAACCGCGAGCGTGACCTGGCCAAACGCAGCCTGCATCTGGCGCCCCATGCGCTTGCCAGCGAACTTGACTGCATTGCAAGCGGCAAGAGCTATCCCATCTACATCACCCACACCAAGCCCGCCGAGACAGAGCTCATCATGGCCGAGATCCAGCGCTTCGACCAGACGCGCACCCTGGCGCGCCACATTTCGCATGACATCCGGTGGCTGCGGGCGGGTCAGGAGTTTGAACTGTGAAAGTCCTTGTTTAGGGCTCGTTCGGGAATAACTTGCACATTTGACTCGCCAGCTTCGGGCGCGCTGCGTTGTTGCGACTCGCTTGTGTGGCCTGGCCACACGGCGCTCCCCGCGCCTGGCAGCGCATCCCGAATCCGACGGCCAAATGCACAACCTATTCCCGAACGAGCCCTTAGGGCGACCAGATACGACGGCCGGGTGGTCGAAGGAATGCGATTCTCTTGCGCTGTCAGCAGCAGCATGCGCACCCTGAAAATGGACGGCATGGAGAAGTCCTGATGGGCGTGACGGTCCTCAAGCGGGTGCGATCCGTCTGCATCAAGTGACAAAAATGTCGCGAGAGAGGGCGCTTCGTGCCAAAAAAGAGCGGTCGTGCTGACGGGGACTGGTTAAAAAGCAGGAAAAAGTTCTCGAATTGGAGGCTTTGGCGAGCTGGCCCGAAACCTGCTCTATTTCATTGCTTTTTCAACCAAGGAGTTTTCAATGAAGCGTTCCATGCAAAAGGGTTTCACCCTGATCGAGTTGATGATCGTTGTGGCGATTATCGGTATTCTGGCTGCCGTGGCTTTGCCTGCTTACCAGGATTACACGAAGCGCGCCAAGATGTCTGAAGTGATTTTGGCGGCTTCTTCCTGCCGTACCAGTATTACTGAAACCATCCAGTCTGCGGCCTCTGGCAGTACCATCGCTGCGAATGGCTGGGGTTGCGAGGTGTCTACAGGTTCGGGTACCAAGTATGTCGCCTCTATGGAAACCACGGCTAATAATCCTGGTGCTGCCGGCGGCGCGATGATTACCGTGACTGCCCAAAACATTGCTTCCGATGCAAATGGCGGGGTGTCTTTGGCGCCTTGCAGCACGGCTGCTACAACTTTTGGAACCTGCTTGCAACCTGCGTTGGCTTCGACGGTTAATAGCTGGGTTTGCGGTCCTGCAGCGTCTGGTGGTGTTAATCCCAAGTTCTTGCCTGGTTCTTGCCGCACCGGCCAATAAGCTCGGATGATTCAAAAAGCGGCTCCGGCCGCTTTTTTTTATGACAGCTTCACGTTTCCATGCCTTCGGGGTTCTTTGTCTTGCGTGGGCCTGGCTGGCGTATGACCATTACCGTCCCTGGGTGAACTTTCATTCAGAGGCGCTGGCGCTGCTAGGCATAGGCTTGCTGGTGGCCAGCCGCTGCCTGGTTCGCAGTTGCCTGGACGCCGAAGCAGCGCCTCGCATAGTTTGGTGGGTAATGGCCGCAGGGCTCCTGCCATGGCTTCAATATGCAATGGGCATCAGCTTGTTTGCAGGGGATGCGCTTCTCGCATCGCTGTACCTCAGCGGTCTCGGCGCAGCTATTTGGCTCGGTTACAGCTATGTAGTGGCTCCGCCTGAAAAGGATGCAGCATTAACCTCAGTGTTTTATATGCTCTGGTTTGCCGCCCTGGTATCGGCGGCAATAGGCTTGCTGCAGTGGCTGAATTTGCAGGGTCCTCTGGCCATGTACGTGGTGCAAACCGACGCCGGTGACCGTGCCATGGGCAACTTGGGCCAGCCTAATCAATTGGCGACTTTGCTGCTGATGGGCATGGCTGCCTTGGCATGGACTTTTGAGCGCAAGCGCATCGGGCGTTTGGGGCTGATCGTTGGCATCGCTTTTATGTCGGTGGCTCTGGTCCTTGCCCAGTCGCGCGCGGGAATGTTGAGCGCGCTTGTGGGGGCAATTTTTCTGATCTGGAAGAACAACGCAGCGCCAGAACGGATAGCGCCAAGGTATGTGTTTGCCTGGCTGCTGGCGTATGGCGCTGCGGTGCAAATGCTTCCATATTTCCAGGATTTTCTGCTGATGGGAGGCGGTCGCAGTATGAATCTGGGGGTTGATAGCGCGCGTGTCACTATTTGGAAGCAGATGCTTAGCGGCATAGGCCAGTCTCCATGGCTGGGCTATGGATGGAACCAGACTCCCACCGCCCACGCAGCTGGCAGTTTGGCGGTACCCGGTTCCATGACATATACCAATGCACACAACATCGTGCTGGATATTCTGGCATGGAATGGGGTGCCGCTGGGCTTGGTGTTGACTGCGGCATGCGCCTACTGGTTTGTGTCGCGCATGCACGGTGCAATGCGGTCCAGTGCGATTTACGCAATGGCTTGCTTGTTGCCTATTGCTGTACACAGCATGGTGGAATATCCGTTTGCCTATTCTTACTTTCTGCTCACCGCGGGGCTGATGGTGGGCATAGTCGAGGCATCCCATCGCGGGATTCATACCATCAGGCTCAACCTGCGTTGGGTTGGTTGTGCATTGGCTGTCTGGTTTGTGCTTGGCAGTTACATGGTTTATGAATACCTATTAATCGAGGAAGACTTTCGCGTAGTCCGTTTCGAAAATTTGCGCATAGGTCAGACTCCGGCGGAATACAAGGTGCCAGATGTCTGGGTTTTTTCGCATATGGCGTCCATGCTAAAGGCGGGACGCCAGCAGGCGCTGCCCGGCATGAAACCGGACGATCTGGAGAATCTTCGCAAGGCATCGTTGCGCTTTCCCTATGGTAGCCTTGGCTTGCGTTATGCCCTGGCATTAGGGCTCAACGGGGATCCGGCGGGTGCGACTCGCCAGATGGCGGTTGTTCGTGGCATGTACGGTGAATATTATTACCAGGCCGCAGTGAGCGTATTGCGAGCGGTACAGCAAGAAAAATATCCGGAACTTTCCAAGGTAGTGACACCCTGAGCGTGCATCCCGGTAATTGGAGTCCGACTCAAATTTTCGTTCGCTCAGTGTGGCTTACACCACAATGAACAGACCCAAATGGCTATAAGGGGCTTGGTCCGTAACCCTTAACCGTAGCGCGTCGTTCGCTCACTCTTCTTACTTGTGCACTTCATTGCTGTTTTTTTGCTCATAGCACTGCCTTGGCTCAATCCATTCGCCCCGGGGCCAACGCCTGCCGTCGTGCCGCTGCTGTTCTCGTGGGCTTGCGCTGCAGCTTTGCTTGGCGTATGCGCTCGTGTGCCCGGCCGGTTGTGGGTTGGGCGCTTGATGCCTGCCATCGCGTGGGCCTGGCTGAGTGCCGGACTGCTCAGCAGCGTGATTGGCTTGTGCCAGTACTTTGGTGCGGCCGGCAACTTTTCTCCCTGGATGAACCAGACTGAAATGGGAGAGGCGTTTGCCAATCTGCGTCAGCGCAATCAGTTCGCGACCTTGATCAATACGTCCCTGGCGGCCCTGCTTTGGCTCGGGGCGACTGGCCGCTTCATCGGGCGCGGCCAGTGGCTGGCGTTGGCCGCGGCGGGCCTCCTCGCGGCGGGTAATGCTGCTTCCTCGTCACGGACGGGGCTGCTGCAGATCGGTTTGCTGTGTTTGATGGTCTGGGTATGGCTAGGGTGGCGCCAGCCCGCTGTTCGCCGCGTGCTCTTGACGGCGGTGGTGGCCTACGCGCTGGCAACGTTGGCGCTGCCCTGGCTGGCCGGGTTGGATCCGTCTGCGCACGGCATGTTCGCCCGCTTGCGTGCCGGGGACCAGATATGCAGCAGTCGCCTCACGCTCTGGTCTAACGTGCTGCACCTGATTGCCCAAAAGCCATGGCTGGGCTGGGGCTGGGGCGAACTCGACTATGCGCACTACAGCATACTTTACGATGGTCCCCGCTTTTGCGAGATCCTGGACAACGCGCACAACCTGCCGCTGCACCTGGCGGTGGAGCTGGGCATTCCGGTGGCGTTGGCAGTATGTGGAGGCTTCGTCTGGTGGGTCTTCCGGCAACGGCCCTGGCGCGAGACCGACCCGACCCGCCAGATGGCGTGGGGTGTACTCGCCGTCATTCTTTTGCACAGCATGCTGGAATACCCCCTATGGTACGGCCCGTTCCAGATGGCGTTTGGCCTGTCCCTGGGCCTGCTCTGGGGAAGCCGCAGGGCGCAGGCGAGCCCGCTGGAATCTCCGCCGGAGGAGTCACCCGTGTCTATTTTTCAAGCCTTGGCCGCTACTATTCTGATAGCTATCGTGGGCTATGCCGGCTGGGACTATCACCGCATCAGTCAGATTTACCTGACGCCCGAAGATCGCGACGCGGCATACCGGGACGATACCCTCCCCAAGATTCGCGGCTCCTGGCTGTTTCGCGACCAGGTGCGCTTTGCAGAACTGACCATCACGCCGCTCACGCGTGACAATGCGCAATGGACCTTCGACACGGCGAGGGCGCTGCTGCACTACTCACCGGAGCCTCGCATCATCGAAAAGGTGATTGAGAGCGCGGTCATGCTCGGCCGGGATGACGAGGCATTGATGCATCTGGCGCGCTATCGGGCGGCCTTTCCAGTGGAGCATGCGCGCTGGGCGCAAGAAGCTGCGGCGGCGCCGGAGCGTCTTCAGCACCTGAAGTGACGCGGCTCAGGGGTTGACAAAGCTTCCCGATTTGCCGCCATGCTTTTCAAGCACGCGCACATCGGTCATGATCATCGCCCGGTCCGCCGCCTTGCACATGTCGTAAATCGTCAGCAAGGCCACCTGCACCGCGGTCAATGCTTCCATTTCCACACCGGTCGGGCCGACGGTTTCCACAGTCGCCTCGCAGGTGACGCTGGCGCTTGCGGCGTCGACCCTGAAATCAAGCGCCACGCGCGTGAGCGCCAGCGGATGGCACAGGGGGATCAGCTCGCTGGTTTTTTTCGCAGCCATGATGCCTGCTAGTCTGGCCACGCCCAGTACGTCGCCTTTTTTTGCCGTGCCTTCCACGATGAGATTCAATGTGGCAGGATTCATGGTGATGCGACCCTGGGCAACGGCAACACGGTGCGTTGCGGCCTTGCCGGCCACGTCGACCATATGGGCCTGGCCTTGCGCGTCGAAGTGAGTCAGCGGAGAAGTCGTTGTCATCCTGTTACGAAACCTTTACAACCATCCCTCATCATACGAGCATGCTTTCACGTTCATCTTCCTGGGGCCATCGCCTCTATGCCTCGGGCATTCATTTGGGCCTCAGCCTGCTGGTGGCCGGTTTGGCGGCACTGCTGGTGTTTGCCGTCTGGTACCCCTACCCTTACCGCGAAATTTCCGGCGGGCGCAGCCTGTTTTTGCTGGTGATTACCGTCGACGTGATCATGGGCCCGCTGCTGACATTGGCCGTCTTCAACCGCAGCAAGCCGCTCAACGAGCTGCGCCTTGACCTGGCTGTCATCGGTTTGTTGCAACTGGCAGCGCTGGCCTACGGCCTGTGGACCGTAGCGGTGGCTCGGCCGGTGCATCTGGTGTTTGAAATTGACCGTTTTCGGGTGGTGCATGCGATTGACGTTCCACCGGAATTATTGGACCGCGCGCCAGCAGAGTTGCGGCACCTGCCGCTGGCGGGGCCCACACAGCTTTCTGTGCGTGAGTTCAAGAGCGCCCAGGAAAGCTTTGAGACCACCATGGCGGCGATACAAGGCGTGGCACTCGGCGCCCGGCCTGATTTGTGGCAAAGCTACGAACAGGCGAAACCGCAAATCAAGGCACGCGCGCGCCCCGTGAGCGAGCTGAAAAGCCGCTTTCCCGGCCGTGCCGCCGAAATTGACCAAGCCCTGAAGTCTGCGTCTTCCACGGTCCGGGCCACCACCTCGGTGGGCTATGTCCCCCTGGCGAGTCGAAGCACTTTCTGGACCGTCCTCATCGATACCAACACCACGGAGGTGATTGCTTTTGTTCCCATCGATTCGTTCTAGGACTTACCCATTGACGCTGGCAACCGTGGTTTTTATGGCCACGGCTGCCAGTTTGTCGCTGGCACAGGCACCGGGCGCGGCGACTGGCAGCTTGCCGTCTCTGGGTGACAACTCCGAGCTGTCGGCCGCTGCGGAGCGCCGCATCGGGGACCGCATCGCCGTCAGCATTTACCGTGATCCGGACTATCTCGATGACCCGGTGCTCGGGGATTACCTGCAGCACATCTGGCAGCCCCTGATGGCCGCCGCGCGGGCGCGTGGCGAGCTCAATGCCGAACTGGATGAGCGTTTTGCCTGGGAGGTTTTTCTGGTCCGCGACCGAAGCGTCAACGCCTTTGCCTTGCCTGGGGGTTACTTTGGCGTGCATCTGGGTTTGATTGGCGCGGTGGGAAGCGCGGACGAACTCGCCGCTGTCCTGGCCCATGAGCTCAGCCATGTCACACAGCGGCATATCTCCCGATTGATGACGCAACAGAACCGGCAGGCTCCGTGGATGATTGCCGCCATGGTTCTGGGGGCCCTGGCCGCCAGCAAGAACCCCAACGCTGCCAGTGCGGCCATCGTCGGTGGACAGGCTGTCGCAGTGCAGAACCAGCTCAACTTTTCCCGGGACATGGAGCGGGAAGCCGATCGGGTGGGTTTTGGTGTCATGACTGATGCCGGCTTTGCAAGCCGTGGCGTGGCGAGCATGTTTGAGAAGCTGCAGCAGGCCTCGCAGTTGAACGACAACGGGTCTTTTCCCTATTTGCGGTCACACCCGCTGACCACCGAGCGAATAGCCGAAGCACAGTCCCGCCTGCAGCTGGACGCCAGGGCAAGCGCCAAGCCCTCCAGGCAAAGCGAGTCCGACGCCGGCAAGGCGCGTGTGTTGCATGCCATGATGGCCCTGCGCGCCCGAATCCTGGCGGGCCCGGGGGTCGATGCGCTGCGTGCCATGGTGGCCGAAGCCCAGCGGCGACCTACCTCGTTGCCGCTGCTGGAGTCCCCCGCCACGGCGGCGAACATTCGCGATGCGGGCGCCCTGTATGGCGGTGCATTGGCGGCGGCCCAGCTGCGTGATTTTGCAGGTGCGCGAACCTTTCTGGCCCGGCTCAAACCTGCCGTTGCCGAAATCCCGCCCGCCAGCCATGCGCTGGACTTGCTGTCCATCGAGATTGATCTGCTGGCGGGGATGGTGCCGCCCTCGGCATCATCCTTTGACATGGCCAAGGCTACCGCGCGGGCCGATGTGCTGACCCAGGGTCGGGCGTTGATGGCCGCTCGACGGGCGCGAGAGGTGTCTGGCAGGCTGCAAACCTGGGTAGCCAGCCATCCGAAAGATGCGGCGGCCTGGCAATTGCTCGCCGCGGCCTACGGTAACCAGAACCAGACAGTCCGTTCGATTCGCGCGGAAGCGGAAAGCCGGGCGGCGCAGCTTGATTACGCGGCGGCTCTGGATCGCCTGAAGGCCGCGCAGGCATTCATGCGCAGCAACCCGGCCAGCGCCGATTACGTGGAAGGCTCGATCATCGACTCCCGTGCCCGCCAGATCGAGCTAGTCCTTAAAGAGCAGGCGCTCCAGGACAAAGTCGATCGCTAGTTGCAGCACTGAATAAATCAGGGAGCCTATCAGTGCGGCACCAAAACCCTTGACGTTCAGGCCGCTGACCAGACTGGCGGCGGCCCAGAACATGAGCGCATTCACGATGAACAGAAAGAGGCCGAGCGTCACCACCGTCACGGGCAGGGTCAACAACACCAGAACAGGACGCACCACCATGTTCAGTGCGCCGAGGACGGCCGCCGCAATCAGCGCCCCGGTGAAGCTGGTCACCACCACGCCGGAATAAAGATAAGCTACCGCCAGCAAGGCGACAGCGCTGCAAAGCCAGTTGATGATGAGTTTCATCGCTCGAGAATACCACTTGCAAAGAGGCTTCCTGCTCCCGTCCCGGGGGGCAACTCCCCGGGGTTGATCGAGCCTGGGAACTGGCCGCGGGCGTTCGACAGGGGCTTCGATCTTTCGACGGATACGCCCCGGAGGACGGTAAACCCGGACCGACGGGGGCGAGTGCCTTCAGCCGGGCTTCTCCCAGAAAAAAGCCCCCTTACGGGGGCCGTGCATCATATGAAGCGAGAGGCGCGGGAGCCTTGCTTAATGCTCAATCTGTCGCAACCAGCAGCCCTGCGCTTGCCAGCGCTGCGGCATAGCCCAGCACGCCGTGGTGTTCCTGGGCCTGCTCGGTCGTGACGGGTTGCAGGTCCTGGCCAAATTTGGGTCGGCGGGCGTCCAGCACACGTGCAACGCCATGTTCCTTGATCAAGGCTTCCGTCTGGGTGGTCAATGTGGTCTGGGCCATCCGTGTCACCACGGTATTGCCCTCTTTTTGCAGGAGAGGCACCAGTTGCGCAAATACTTTCGCCGCCCATTTGCCGCGCCAACTCTCCCGCGCACTGTGTGTTACCCATTTGCTGGCATGGTGCGTCACGCGCGGTGCGCAGGCCACCAGAATCCAGCGGGTCGGACTGCGCGCGTTGCCCTCTGGCAGCATGGGTTGCAGCATGTGCAGGGCATAGCCGGCATCGTCAATATAAACAATGATGTTGTCCATAAAGTTCTCCTTCAGTTATCGTGGTTATAGAAGCTTCGCTGGGTGAAACAAAAAGCCCTGGACCTCCCAGTGGCCTTCGGTGATGCCTTTCACTTTCAATGTGCAATCAGGTCTTTCTCGTTTGCATAGTGTTCGGACTTGTTGCGTCGGGTGGCCCTCCAGCCCGCGCCCAGCACACCCGCTACAGCGAACGCATAGGTAACCCATTGAGCTGCGGTGTGCAGGGTCTCGGCAGACGGCAAAGCACTCGGGCCGCCGTAGATCGGGTCAAGCAGTTGTTCGCCGATGATCATGTTGGCTGCGGTAATCGCCAGAACGGCCGCCCCGAGGTTGATGATGATGGGGAAACGCGACACCAGTTTGAGCACCATCGTGCTGCCGAAAACCACGATAGGCACGCTCACCAGCAGGCCGATGATGACCAGGTCAAAGGCACCGTGCGCGGCGCCGGCCACACCCAGAACGTTGTCAATACCCATCAGGGCGTCGGCCACGACGATGGTTTTCATCGCGCCCCAGAATGTGGTCGCGACAGGGCCCTGGTGTTCTCCGCCGCCCTCGTCAGCCAGCAGCTTGTAGGCGATCCACAGCAGGCCCAGGCCGCCCACCAGCATCAGGCCGGGGATCTTGAGCAGCCACACGACGCCCACCGTCATGGCGGAGCGCACCACGATGGCCCCGACCGTACCCCAGACAATCGCTCTTTTCTGAAGGTTGGGTGGCAGATTGCGAGCGGCCAGCGCAATCACGATGGCGTTATCGCCGGCAAGCACCAGGTCAATGAGAATGATCGCCAGCAGGGCCGACCACCAGGGGGCTGTAAATAGTTCCAATTTTCACACTCCATATCAAGTTCGGACATGGAAATCCGACGCGCGGATTTCCGGCTTCGTTCAAACCGGACAGGTATGTGAGTGGTGCGGATAGGGTTATGCCGCAAACGCCTCGATCAAACCTGTACAGGTTTCAATCGAAGGTCTGGCTCGATATGCAGTGTCGCTGCATACCCAGCAAGCCGGAAGTGCGAACTTCGGAATGACGACTTGCTGTTAGCGATTTTGCTGTGGTGTCTGTTATCGAATATGTCAGCAAAACGAGGGAGTTACTCCCCTTCTTAAGGCGATTGGACAATAAAAAAAGATTTTTGGCAAGCCCCAGCCTTATCCAACGAGGAATGAGGTGTTTTGTCTGTGGCTGATAATGAACAGCTCGGCCTCGCTCGTAGCCCACCAGGCAGAAGCAGCCTTCGTTTTTTCTTCTTTCTTCATGCCCGGCATCCACATCACTGACATCGAAGCCGCCATCAACTACTGGCGTGACAAAAAGCCATCACCCGATGGCGTGACGCTGGCGCCTGAGCTGCGCGCGCTGGCCGAGGTTTATGCCCTGATGGTTTTCTACCATGAGGATGAGGCCGACGAAAAGAGCTTTCCGCCAAAAGCGCAGGCAGCCTGGCGCACCTGGTATGACACCACGGCCGATACGCCCTGCATCGCGATCTGTTCGACCAGCCAGGGCGACTCGCTGTGCAAGGGATGTGGCCGGACCTTCGAGGAAGTGCAGCGCTGGCCTGAGATGACACCGGCCGAAAAACGCAGCACCTGGAGGCGCATTACGCTGGAAGCCACGGCGTGGCGCTTTGGCCGTTATGCGGACCGGGCGCTTGAAAAAGAGGTGGCACCCGTGCCGGAAAAGGGCTGAACCTTTGTATGATTTCGGCGCTTTTCCCCCTGAAGGATGAAGAGGGGTAGCTATCAAGTTCATAGCAAAACGGGGTACACTGGCGCATGCTCCGGTTGACCCGTGCTCCCAATATTGCAATTGCCGCGCTGTGGGCTGACGCCCTGCAGCAGGCGGGTGTGGCTGCCAGTGTGCAGCGTTACTACCTGGGTGGCGTCGCCGGTGAGCTGCCGCCCGACCAGTGCCTGCCCGAGGTGTGGCTCACCCATGATGAGGATGAGCCCCGGGCACGCGAGTTGCTGCACACCCTGCAAAATCTGCCGCAGCGGCGCTGGCTGTGCGCCTGCGGGGAAACCGTCGAAGGCGGGTTCGAGCAGTGCTGGCATTGCGGTGCAGCCATGCCGGTTTAGCGCTGCCGCTGCAGCAGCGACAACAACGACAAGGGGCGTTAAACCCGTCTGGCCAGGGTGGCAGCCAGGCCGACGTAGCTGGCCGGTGTCATGGCCAGCAGGCGCTGTTTTTCTGCATCAGGAATTTGCAGGGACCGGATCAGGGCATGCAGGTCTTCAGCCTTGACGGTTTTACCGCGCGTTACTTCCTTGAGCTTTTCGTAGGCGCCCTGCACGCCGTAGCGGCGCATGACGGTCTGTATCGGTTCGGCCAGCACCTCCCACGAGCTGTCCAGGTCCTCCTGCAGCGCTTCCCGGTTGAGTTCCAGCTTGCCCAGCCCCACGCCCAGTGAGTTGTAGGCCAGCACGGCGTAACCCAGCGCCACGCCCATGTTGCGCAGCACGGTCGAGTCGGTCAGGTCGCGCTGCCAGCGGGACACCGGCAGCTTTTCGCTCAGGTGCCTGAGCAGCGCATTGGCCAGGCCCAGGTTGCCTTCGGCGTTTTCAAAGTCGATAGGGTTCACCTTGTGCGGCATGGTGGAGGAGCCGATTTCGCCCTCCTTGAGGCGCTGCTTGAAATAGCCCACGCTCACATAACCCCAGACGTCCCGCGCAAAGTCGATCAGGATGGTGTTGGTGCGGGCGACGGCGTCAAACAGCTCGGCCATGTAGTCATGCGGCTCGATCTGGATGCTGTAGGGCTGGAAGGTCAGGCCCAGGCCCAGTGGCTCGGGCGTTTCAATCACGTTGCGGCTGAAGGCTTCCCAGTCAAAGTCGGGCCAGGCCGACAGATGGGCGTTGTAGTTGCCTACGGCGCCGTTCATTTTGGCCATCAGCCTGATGCCGGCGATTTTCTCGCGCGCCGCCTGCAGGCGCACCACCACGTTGGCGATTTCCTTGCCTACCGTGGTCGGACTGGCGGTCTGGCCGTGGGTGCGGCTGAGCATGGGCTCCGCCGCGTAGGTGTGCGCCATCTTGCGCATCTGCGCAATCACCTTGTCCAGGGCCGGCAGCAGTACCAGCTCGCGGCTGCTTTTGAGCTGCAGCGCATGGCTGGTGTTGTTGATGTCTTCGCTGGTGCAGGCGAAATGCACAAACTCACCGGCCGCCTGCAATTCCGGCCGCGCTTCGAATTTGGACTTGATCCAGTACTCCACGGCCTTGACGTCGTGGTTGGTGGTTTTTTCAATCTCCTTGATGGCCACCGCATCGTTTTCCGAGAAATTCTTGACGAGGCCCAGCAGGTAAGTGCGCGCCCCGGGGCTGAGCGGCTTGAATTCGGCAAACTTCGCGTCCGAAAGGGCGATGAACCAGGCCACTTCCACCTGGACCCGGCGGTGCATATAGCCTTGCTCGGACATCAGGGGACGTAACTGGCTGAGTTTGCCGGCGTAGCGGCCGTCCAGCGGAGACAAGGCGTTGATGGTAGAAAAGCTCATGCCGCAATTGTAGGCTGGTCGCCCGGGGAATGGCCCGGTCGCGCGGTGGCAGCGGGGGTGCCCAAAACCTGGCAGATTTGCTCGCCTTCGGGCCGTGTCGGCCGGAGCGGGTGCTTACTCGATAGAATGGCTTTTCCACGCACCACGATTTACACACGCTATGAAACTCATCGGATCCGCCACCAGCCCCTACGTACGCAAGGTACGTATCGTGATGGCTGAGAAAAAGCTCGACTACCAGATGGTGCTGGAAGATGTCTGGGCGGCCAATACCACCATCACCGCCTCGAACCCGCTGGGCAAGGTGCCCTGCCTGGTCATGGAGGGCGGCGAGGCCGTGTTTGATTCCCGCGTGATTGTCGAATACCTGGATACCCTCTCACCCGTGGGCAAGCTCATTCCCACCCAGGGCCGCGAGCGTGCCGAGGTCAAAACCTGGGAAGCCCTGGCCGACGGCCTGGTGGATGCGGCCATCCTGGCCCGGCTGGAGGCCACCTGGGCAGGCCGCAGCGCCCATGAGCGCAGCGACGCGTGGATACAGCGGCAGATGGGCAAAATCGAGGCCGCCCTCAAGGCCATGAGCACGGGGCTTGGCGAGAAGGCTTTTTGCAGTGGCATCCATTTCAGCCTGTCGGATGTCGCGGTGGGCTGTGCGCTGGGCTATCTGGATCTGCGGTTTGCCCAGGTGAACTGGCGCGAGAGCTATCCCAATCTGGCCAAATTGCAGGAAAAACTGGTTCTACGTCCCAGCTTCACGGAAACCCAGCCGGGCTGAAATTCCACCTGAATCTGACAGAAGCCCGGCCTCCCGGGCTTTTTTTCGCCTCGTGCAACACGGCTCCCGGGGAAATCCGGCGACGGTCACCCGCGCTCACTGCCGGGCGCGTTGCTTCAGCCGGCGCATCAGGCCGCCGATCCAGGGCAGCTTTTCATAAAGCTCCTAGGAGGCATCCCAATAGTCCCGGTGAAAATCAATCAGGCCGCTGGCCATGAACTTCAGGTGCGAACCGCCGCAAACAGGTTTGATGAGGTTGGGGGAGGTGTGCTCGTTAAACACCAGAAAACCGGTGTCCACCCCATGGCTCGCAGGACGGAGGCGCTGCTCATGCCGGCGCCCGGAAGATAAAAATGCTGCGAAGCGCCCCGGTGCGAACGAGGGAGGGAGGGAGGAGGAGGGGCGCACCGGGATTGCAGGCGGACCAGATCGATCCGGAAGGCTTCGCAACAGTGAAACTGTTATTTTGCTGGCGCTGCTGGGAGTTCCAGACTGCACTTACCTGTGTAAGAGGACGCCAGTGCACCGGTAGTTCCCGGCCGGGGGAGGTTCCGCCTGGTAAATTTTTGTTAACGAAATGGCGCCTGGCCGCACGCCGCGGCCCGCGTAAAGCCGGGCAGGGCGAATTCCGCGCTGCAGGCGGGACATCCGCAGAAAGGCGGGGGCAGGGGGTGGGGGGCAACAAAGTCTGCGCATTCCCCCATCATAAGGGTTAAATTACCACATAGTCAAAATTGAGACCAGATGGTAATTTTTATGTCAGGGTTGACCGACCCAAGGGCTCAGGGGCGGGCCAGCTGCTTTTCGATTTCTTTGACGAACTGGCGGCTTCCTGGGGCGGTCAGGGAGTTGAAGCTGGCGACACTGGTGCCGTCCCGCGCAATCACATACTTGTAAAAGTTCCAGCGTGGTGTGGTGCCGGTTTTGGCGGCCAGCTGCCTGAAAAGGGGGTTGGCGTCCTTGCCGCTGACGCTGGTTTTGGCGAACATCGGGAATTTCACGCCGAAGGTGTTTTCGCAAAAGTCGGCAATCTCCTTGTTGCTGCCGGTTTCCTGCGAAAAGTCGTTGGAGGGAAAGCCCAGGACCACCAGCCCACGGTCCTTGTATTTCGCATAAAGCTCTTCCAGGCCCTGGTATTGGGACGTAAAACCGCAAAAGCTGGCGGTATTGACCGCCACCACGACCTTGCCCTGGTACTGGCAAAGCGATTGCGGTTTTTCATCCTGCAGTCGCAGGAAGTTGTGCTGCAACAGGCCTGGGCAGGCCGACGCGTCTGCGGCAACGGATCCGGCAACCGATGCCGACGGAGCCGGCGCTGCCGAGTTCGCGGCGATTGTCGAGAGCGCAAGGCCGGTCAGCAGGGCAATTCGCGGCAGTGGCCGGGAGAGGGGAGTCCACAGGTTGTGCATGCCAGAAATTCCTTTGGAGTCAAACAATTATGGCGCTATTGGCGTTCGCGGTAGCCATCCAGCACGGCTCGCACCTGGCACATGCCGTCGGGGTACGCGGCGGTTGACCCGCCAGATTCAGGGCGTCTTCAAATGAAAGGTCTTTTGACAGCAAATAGCCCGCCATCCGGCCGGAAATCATCCCGATTTGCTGCCAAATGGCCGGTAAGTCACTACTTGTCACATTCGCCGCCTAAAATCGCGGGATACCGGATGCAAGAGACATCCAGGGCAGATTTGTCTGCGTATTCGCTGGCCAAGGAGTTCACATGCTTTACCCTGAACTGTTCAAACAACTCGAATCCGTCCGCTGGGACATGGACAAAGACATTCCCTGGGCCAGCTTCGACGCCTCCAAACTGTCCGATGAGCAGGCCCAGACCATCAAGATGAATGCCATCACCGAATGGGCGGCCTTGCCCGCCACGGAGATGTTCCTGCGGGACAACAAGGACGACAGTGATTTTTCCGCTTTCATGTCGATCTGGTTCTTTGAGGAGCAAAAGCACTCGCTGGTGCTGATGGAATACCTGAAGCGATTTCGGCCCGACCTGGCCCCCACCGAAGAGGAGCTGCATGAGGTGCGTTTCGAGTTCGAGCCGGCGCCCGCGCTGGAAACCCTGATGCTGCATTTTTGCGGCGAGATTCGCCTGAACCACTGGTACCGCCGGGCCAGCGAGTGGCACACCGAGCCGGTCATCAAGCAGATTTACACCCAGCTCAGCCAGGATGAAGCGCGCCATGGCGGCGCTTACCTGCGCTACATGAAACGCGCTATCAACAATTTCGGCAACGAAGCCAAGGCAGCCTTTACCAAGGTAGGCGTGCTGATGGCCAGTGCCCGCCGGACGGCGCAGGCCCTGCACCCGACCAACCTGCATGTCAACAAAAGCCTGTTTCCGCGCGACACCATCCAGAGCCGCCTGCCCAACCCCGAATGGCTGGAGCACTGGCTCGACACACAGATCAAGTTTGACGCGGTGTGGGAGGGCAAGGTGGTCGAGCGCATCCTGCACAACCTGAGCCTGCTGATGAACCAGAGCTTCAAGAGCGTCCAGGAGCTGAACCGCTACCGCAAGGAAATCGGCAAGGAACTGGCTGCCGTCATCACGCCGGACGGCAAGCCGCAACCAGTGTGAGCCAGCCTGCCTTTCTGGACAAAATCGTTTCGCGCCAGGATGCCGCGGCCCGGGTGGCCATGCTGCCCCGGCCGGTCGTGTTCACCAATGGCGTGTTCGACGTGCTGCACCGCGGTCACGCCACTTACCTGGCGCGCGCCCGCGAACTGGGCGGCAGCCTGGTGCTGGCGCTCAATACCGATGCCTCGGCCAAACGCCTGGGCAAAGGCCCCGACCGCCCCCTGAACAACGAAGAAGACCGCGCGGTCATGATGGCGGCGCTCGAATCGGTCAGCCTGGTGACCTGGTTTGACGAAGACACGCCGCTGGAGCTGATCACCGAACTCCAGCCCGACCTGCTGGTCAAGGGCGGCGACTACGACATGGACACGCTGGCCGAAACCGCCGTGGTGAAAGCCTACGGCGGCAAGGCCCTGGCAATTCCTTTTGTGGATGGCTACTCCACGACGGCCCTGGTCAAGAAAATCCGGTCAGCCCCCTGACCGGATACTACACCTTGATCAGTCGGCGGATGGAAAGATGGCGCTCCAGAGCTGCTGTATGGCAGCGCGCTCGGCCTGCAGCGCAGGCGGCGTGACCTGCGTCGGTTCCTCGTTGAGGCGGGCGCGGTGCTGGATGCGCCTGAGCTCGCGGTAGGCACTGGCGGCGCGCTGGCCCACACCCGGCGGCAGCAGGCCGGCGGCTTCCGCCCGCTGCAACAGGGCGATGTTGCCGACGTTGTCAATCAGTTCCGGGTGCCGCGCAGATTCGGAGAGCACCAGAAACTGCACCGCAAATTCGGCGTCGACCATGCCGCTGGCGCTGTGCTTGACGTCGAATTTGTCTTTCTTGACCGGATGCGCGGCGCGCACTTTCTCGCGCATGGCCATGATTTCATGGCGCAAGGCATGGGCGTCACGCGGTGCGGTGATCACCGCCTCGCGAACCTGGTCGAAGCGCTGGCGCAGGGAGCGCGCCGCGCTGGGCCGCCCCGAGCAAGCGGGCGCCCCCTCGGGGGGCAGCGCAGCACACGCAGTGGCAGGCGTGGGGGGCATCGAACGCAGCGAAGGGCCGCCCCGAGCAAGTTCAGCCCCCTCGGGGGGCAGCGCATTACACGAAGTGAAAAGCGTGGGGGCCATATCCCCCAGCACAAAACGGGCACGTGTCATGGCCTGGTGTTCCCAGGTCCAGGCGGTGTTGCTGCCGCGCTGCTGCTGGTACCTGGCATAGGCTTCAAAGCTGGTGACCAGCAGCCCCGAGTTGCCGTTGGGGCGCAGGGCGGTGTCGATCTCGAACAGGTCACCCTCTGCGGTCTTGATGGTCAGCCAGTTGATCAGTTTGCGCACAAACGCGGCATAGACCTCGGGCGCCTGCTCGGCCTCATCTTCGTAGACAAACACAATGTCCAGGTCGCTGCCATAGCCGAGCTCCTTGCCGCCCAGCTTGCCGTAGGCAATGATGGCAAACTGCGGCGTTTCGCGGTGCCTGTTCTTGAGGCGCTGCCAGCACCAGTCCGCCGTGACTGCCAGCACGGCCTCGGCCAGCGCGCTTAAATCGTCGGCCACCTGCTCGACCGTGAGCACCCCTTCCACATCGCGTGCCAGCGTGCGGAAAACCTCGGCATGGTGGGCGCGGCGCAGCAGGTTCAGGCAGGTTTCCTCATCGTCTTCGCCGGTGCGCCTGAGCGCGGCCAGCCGCTGCTGCAACTCCTGCATGAAGGCCGTGCTGTCGAAGCGCTCGTGCAGCAGCGCATCGCTGGCCAGCTCGTCAATCACGCCCGGGTGCCGCAGCAGGTAGCGGGCGGGCCATTTGGCGGCACCCAGCAGCCGCAGCAGGCGCTCATGCACCGCCGGGCGCTCCAGCAGCAGCGCAAGATAGCTTTCCCGCCGGAGCAGGGGCTCTATCCAGTCGATGATGCGGATGGCGGCTTCCTCCGTCACGCTGCCTTCGCGCAGCCACAGCGCGGTGCGCTGCACCAGGCGCACCAGGCGGGCACGTGACTCCTCGCGCAAGGCCAGCACCCTGGGGTGCTGGCGCCACAGCGCCAGACGGGCGCGAAACTGTTCCGGCCACTGCTCTGACAGCTGCTCAAGCAGTTCGTCGAGCTGCTGCGGCGCTGACCCGTTGGTTCCGGCCGCCTTGCCGCAGCCCTTGCAGTCGGGCTTGCCGCCCAGCAATTTGTCAAACTCCCCGGCAACCAGCTCGCGGTGGGCATCCAGTTCGCTGAGAAACGGGCAGCAGTTGCTGTAACCCAGGGTGTGCGCAATCCAGCCCAGATCGTCGTCGCGGGTCGGCAGGACGTGGGTTTGCTGGTCGTCCAGATACTGGATGCGGTGCTCGACGCGGCGCAGGAAGTCATACGCCCGCGCCAGCGCATCGGCCGTCTCCTGGGGCATCAGACCGGCGCGTGCGACGCGCTGCAGCGCGTCGACGGTGGGACGGGTGCGTAGTTCGGGGAACTGCCCGCCCCGCACGACCTGCAGCAGCTGCACGGTAAATTCAATTTCACGGATGCCGCCGCGCGATATCTTCACATCGTTGGCGCGCTCGGGGTGGCCGGCGCAGCGCTTGGCCGCGTGCTCGCGAATCTGCCGGTGCAGGATGCGCAGCGCATCAAACACGTTGTAGTCCAGGTAGCGCCGGAAGACAAAAGGCAACACGGAACCGCGCAGGGCCTGCGCCGAGCCGCTCTGGATGCATTCCAGGGGCGCGACCACCCGGCTTTTGAGCCAGGCAAAGCGTTCCCATTCGCGCCCCTGGGCCTGGAAATATTCTTCCAGCGCGCTGAGCGAGACGGCCGCCGGCCCGGAATTGCCATTGGGCCGCAGTGCCAGATCCACGCGGAACACGAAGCCATGTTCGGTGGCATCGCCGATCAGGCCGAAGACGGCCTTCACCTGGCGCGCAAAATATTCGTGGTTCGATATCTGGCCGCGGCCGTCGCTGCGGCCGCTTGTTTCGCCGTCCTGGTCATACACGTAAATCAGGTCGATGTCGCTGGAGACATTGAGCTCCCGCGCTCCCAGCTTGCCCATGCCCACCACCCACATGTGGGCGCGGCCGCCTTCGGGGGTTTGCGGCGCACCGTGCAGGGCGTCCAGCATGTCGGCGGAGTCCCGCATGGCCACGTCGAGCGCCAGTTCTGCCAGTTCGGTCATGGCCCGGGTCACGACGTGCAGCGCAACGCCGGGGGTACTCGCGGTGGCAACGGCCGCCAGCGCCGGGCCGCCCCAAGCAAGGCCAGCCCCCTCGGGGGGCAGCGAACCACACACAGTGGGGAGCGTGGGGGCCATCTGACCATCGCAGTCGAGCACCACCAGCCTTTCCATCACCAGTTGCCGCAGCACGCGCAGTGCCGCGCCGGTCTCCAGGCCGCTGGCCAGCAGCGCATCCAGGGCGACCTGCATGGTGGAACGCACCGGGGCGCCGTCGGGCAGCAGGTGCATCTGCTCTGCGTAGCGGCGGCGAATGCGCTGGACAAATCGGGAATAAGCCGAGGCTGGCGACTCGGGGTCGGCGGGGGTTTCCGGGCGGGCGGTTGAAGCGACGGTCATCACACTAGTTCACAAAACTTCATGGTCTTCCACCGCGCTGCCGGGCGAACCATGGCACCGGCGGTCATAATTCTCATGTCAATGGAGTCCACCATACCCAGCCCGTCCGCCCCGCCAGTCTTGTCGTCCCGACGCCTGCGATGGATCGCTCTGTTCACGCGCTTCTCGCTGTGGCTGGTCGCGTCGGCCTGGCTGCTCTTTGGCCTGAGCTGGTTGGTGTTGCATGGCTGGATTGTGCCGCGAATTGGAGAATTCCGTCCGCGGCTGGAACTAGAGGCCAGCAAGGCGCTGGGGGTGCCCGTGCGGATTGGCCAGATCACGGCCCACTCGCAGGGGATGATTCCCTCGTTTGAACTTCAGGGCGTGGCGCTGCTGGATGCGCAGGGGCGCGAGGCCTTGCGGCTGCCGCGCCTGCTGGGAACCCTGTCGCCGACTTCCCTGCTGGGGCTGGGTTTCGAGCAGCTATACATCGACAAGCCCGAGCTGGAGATCCTGCGCACTGCCGACGGCAAGATCTACGTGGGCGGGCTGGACGTCTCCCGCGATCAGACGGCCGGCAATCGTGCCATGGCCGACTGGTTTTTCTCCCAGACCGAGTTCGTCATACGGGGTGGCACCGTGCGCTGGACCGACGAATTGCGCCAGGCCCCGCCGCTGGCCCTGACGCAGGTGGACTGGGTCATGAAAAACGCCCGGCACCGGCATCTGATGCGGCTGGACGCCACGCCGCCCGCCGGGTGGGGCGACCGCTTTACCCTTCGGGGCATCTTCCGGCAGTCACTGTTGTCGCGCGACGCGGGCGACTTCAGTGCCTGGGCGGGGCAGCTGTATGCCGAGTCCGGCCGGGTCGACCTCTCGCGCATCAAGCAGTATGCAGGCCTCGAATCGATAGGCCTGGATCTGACACGGGGTCACGGTGCCCTTCGTGCCTGGGCCGAGGTCAGCAAGGGGCAGATCACCGGCGGAACGGCCGATGTGGCCCTGCAGGACGTGGATGCCCGGCTGGGGCGCAAGCTTGAGCCCCTGGCATTCGACTCGGTGGCCGGGCGCTTTGGCGGCAGGCAGCGGGTCAACGGCTTTGATTTCAACACCGAGGGCCTGCGCTTTCGCACCCGGGACGGCGTGCAGTGGCCGGGCGGCAACATGGCGCTGGTGCATACCGGCGCAGAAGCGGGGGCGCCAGCGCATAGCCAGCTCAAGGCCGACAAGCTTGACCTGGCCGCGCTGGCCCAGATTGCCAACCGTCTGCCGCTGGACAGCGCAACGCATGCGCTCATCGCGTCTTTTGCGCCGCGGGGACTGGTTGAAGCGGTGGAAGCCCGTTGGCAGGGGCCGCTGGAGGCGCCCGTCAGCTTTGCCGCGAGAGGCCGCGTGACAGGGCTGAGCCTTGACGCCTTGCCGGCAGCCGCTGGGCCGGCAGGCGGCGCGCTGTCGCCGGTGCCGGGCCGGCCCGGCATCAGTGGCGCAGCCGTCGACTTCGACCTGACGCACGAGGGTGGGCAGGCCCGGGTGAAAATACTCCAGGGCGCGCTGGACCTGCCGGGCGTATTTGAGGAGTCGCTGGTGCAGCTGGACCAGCTGTCGGTGGATTCCCAGTGGAAATTCTCAGGCCCGAAAATCGACGTGCAATTGCGCAACCTGCAGTTTGCCAATGCGGATGCACAGGGCGAAGCGCAAGTCCATTGGCATACCGGCGATGCGGCACCGCGCGCGGCAGCCGCGGGGACAGCGACTGGCACCGACCACCGGTTTCCGGGCGTACTGGATCTGCAGGGCAGCCTGAGCCGCGGCGACGGCGCGCGGGTCCATCGGTATTTGCCGCTGGTGCTGTCCGCGCCGGTGCGGCACTATGTGCGGGATGCCGTGGTGCAGGGCCAGGTCAGCGATGTCAAATTCAAGGTCCGGGGGCCGGTCAATCACCTGCCGTTCGCCAACCCCGCCCAGGGAGACTTCCGGGTGTCCGCCAAGGTGCGCAATGGGCACTTTGCCTATGTACCGAAATCCCTGCAGGGGCCGAACGCGCCCGCCTGGCCGGCGCTCACCGAGCTCAATGGCGAACTGGTTTTCAACCGGGCGGCGCTGGAGGTGAACGGCGCTACCGGCCGGGTGGCCGGCCTGCCGGGCCTGCAACTGGTCAAGGGCGCGGCGCGGATTCCTGACCTGATGAAAGACGCCATGGTCGAAGTGGCAATCGATCTCAAGGGGGCCCTGTCCGACGCGCTGGGCTTTGTCAACACCTCACCCGTGGGGGACATGACGGACCAGGCGCTGGCCAAGGCCACGGGAACCGGCGTGGGCGACTACCGCTTCCGCCTGAGTCTGCCCATCAATTCGATCGACAAGTCGCGGGTAGAGGGCACCGTCATCCTGCCTGGCAATGACGTGCAGTTCTCGCCGGCCACGCCCCTGCTGACGAAACTCCGGGGCTCGGTGACCGTGAGCGAACGCGGTTTCGCGGTGACGGGAGCCCAGGCTCGCCTGCTGGGCGGCGACATCCGCTTCGACGGTGGCACGCGGGGCGGCGCACGTCCTGTTGCGGGTAGTGCCGAGGCCGAAAGCGGTGCGATCTTCAAGGCCCAGGGCACGCTCTCGGCCGAGGGGCTGCGGCAGGCGCATGACCTGGGTTTTGTCTCACGCCTGGCGGAAAATGCCAGTGGCGCAACGGCTTATTCCGCCTCACTGGGTTTCAGGCGAGGCGTCGCCGAGGTCGCGGTCTCCAGCAATCTTCAGGGCCTGGCCCTGAATTTGCCGGCACCTCTGGGCAAAACAGCCGATGCCGAGTTGCCACTGCGTTTTGAAAATGTCCTGCTGCGCGATTCCCTGAACCCGGGGCAAAAGCTGCAGGACCAGCTGTCAGTCACTATCGGGCGGCTCGCGTCCATCAGCTATGTTCGCGACGTGAGTGGCGCTGAACCCCGCGTGATACGCGGCGCCATCGGTGTGGGGCTGGACGCCGGTGAAACGGCTCCCCTGCCGGACACCGGCGTGCTGGCCAACATCAGCCTGGCCCGGGTCGATCTCGATGCCTGGCAGAAAATCCTTGTCAGCTCAGCGAGTGGCGGCGAGGCGGCGACTCCACCCACATCTACATCCACACCCACATCAGCCACAGGGACCGCCAATCAGGCTATCGGAAGTACCGGCCAGGCTTACCTGCCCACCGTGATGGCGATACGCGCCAGGGAGCTGCTGGTGGAAGGCCGCAAGCTGAACAATGTGGTGGTGGGCGGGTCGCGCGAAGGCCTGACCTGGCGCGCCAATATCGATGCGTCCGAGCTCAATGGCTATGTCGAATACCGCCAGCCTGGCGGGGGTGGCCCGGGTCGTGTCTTTGCGAGGCTGGCGCGGCTGAGCCTGGCGCCGGGCACGGCCAGCGACGTGGAGGCCATCCTGAATGAGCAGCCGGCCAACATCCCGGCGCTGGATATCGTGGTGGAGGATCTGGAGCTGCGCGGCAAGAAGCTGGGACGGGTTGAAATTGATGCGGTCAACCGGGGAGCCTCCGCCGCAGTCCGCGACGGCACCCGTGAGTGGCGTTTGAACAAGTTCAATGTGACCCTGCCCGAAGCCGTGTTCACGGCGACAGGCAACTGGGCGGCGGTGAGCGCACCGGCCGGCACCGCGCCGACTGCGGCAGGCGCGCCGCGCGCCGCGCGGGCCAGCGCGGAGCGTCGCCGCACGGTGATGAACTTCCGGCTGGACATTGCCGATTCGGGTGAGTTGCTCAAGCGCTTTGGCATGGGTGAAGTGATACGCCGCGGCAAGGGCAAGCTGGAAGGCCAGGTAGCCTGGATAGGCTCGCCGCTGAGCTTTGACTATCCGAGCATGAGCGGGCAGTTCAACGTGAATGTCGAATCGGGGCAGTTTGTCAAGGCGGATCCGGGCATCGCCAAGCTGCTGGGCGTGCTGAGCCTGCAGGCCCTGCCCCGGCGCCTGACGCTGGATTTCCGCGATGTCTTCTCCGAAGGTTTTGCCTTTGATTTTGTCCGCGGCGACGTCAATATCAACCAGGGACTGGCCCACACCAACAACCTGCAGATGAGTGGCGTGAATGCCGCAGTGCTGATGGAGGGCAGCGCCGACATCGCCCGCGAGACGCAGGACATCAAGGTGGTCGTCGTGCCTGAACTCAACGCCGGGACGGCCTCGCTGATCGCCACGGCCATCAATCCGGCCATAGGCCTGGGCAGCTTCCTGGCACAGATGTTCCTGCGCCGTCCCCTGATGCAGGCCGCCACCCAGGAATTCCACATCCACGGCACCTGGTCCGATCCCAAAATCACCAAGCTTGAACGCAAGGCCGCGGCGGACAGCAAGGCTGGCGACACCTCCACGGAGACCCGCTGATCATGAAAGTCGCAGCCATCCAGATGGTTTCAGGCGTCCAGCTGCAGGACAACCTGGACATGGCCGGTCAGTTGCTGGGCCAGGCCGCCGCACAGGGCGCCGAACTGGCGGTTCTGCCCGAATACTTCTGCATTATGGGCTTGAAGGACACCGACAAGCTCCAGGTTCAGGAGACCGCCGGCCAGGGGCTGATCCAGGATTTCCTGAGCCACTCTGCGCGCGAACTCGGCATGTGGATCGTCGGCGGCACGCTTCCGATGGCGACCACCGATCCGCGCCGTGCCCGCAACTGCTCACTGGCTTACGCCCCCTCGGGGGAATGCGTGGCGCGCTACGACAAGATCCACCTGTTCCGTTTTGCACACGGCAAGGAAGACTACGACGAAACCCGCGTCCTCGAGCCGGGCACTGCCCCGGTCCGTTTTGAGCTGGCCTCGCGGGACGGCCATGCCTACACCATTGGCATGAGCGTTTGCTACGACCTGCGGTTTCCGGAGCTGTACCGCGCGCTGAAGGCGGATGTGCTGCTGGTGCCCAGTGCGTTCACCTACACCACCGGGCAGGCGCACTGGGAGGTGCTGCTGCGCGCGCGCGCGATCGAGAATCAGGCTTATGTGGTGGCTGCGGCGCAGGGCGGCACGCACGACAACGGCCGCCAAACCTGGGGCCACAGCATGGTGGTCGACCCGTGGGGCCAGGTTCTGGCCCAGCATGCCGAGGGCGCGGCCGTGGTGATGGCCGAGGTTCTCCGCGCCGGCCTGGAGGGCGTGCGCAGCCGCTTGCCCGCCTTGCGCCACGGCGTGTTGTGAAAGCGGCTGGCGTGAAATTTCCTCTTCTGAACGGTGTCAGCTGGGCCAGCCGGCGCTGGTCGCTCTGGGCCCTGCTGCTGGCGCTGGTGGTGACGCTGCTGGCGATTCTTGTCTGGCTGTCGGGCCGCTACGAGTCCAGCATGGTGCAAAGCCGGCTGGAGCACGATGCGGGAGAGACCGTCACGGACATCCGTTCGGGGCTGACCCGCAACATCCAGACGTTCCAGGCCTTGCAGTCCACGGAGCGCCCGCCCGCCGCCTGGCATGCACCCGCCGCCGAGCTGCTGCGCGAGCATCGCGAGATCATGCGGCTGGAGTGGCGCAGCGAGACGCTGGAGGTGCTGGGATTTGTCGAGACGCCCTACCGGTCCTCGGTGTTTGAGCGCCTGGGTCGTCACGGCATGGAGGCCGATGTCAACCTGACCTGCACCACGGCTCGCCGCCTGAGCGGGTCGGCCTATTCCACCAGTTACTTCATGCCGCAAAACGATGGCCTGGGTCTGGAAGTCATGGACATGTGCTTGCCGATTGTGGCGGCGGGCCGACTGATGGGCTATGTGGTGGCCACCTATTCCCTGCAGGACATTCTGGGCGAACTGGTGGGCAAACAGCTGGCCCGCGGCGTCGGCCTCTCGTTCACGGAGGCCGATGGCACGCGCCTGGCGCTGCATGGCGTGGTGTCGCGCGGCAGCCGGGTTTACGTCGCCCAGCAATTGCTCGACCTGCCGGGCAACACGCTGGTCGTCAGGATGGAAAGCCGGCTCGGCACCCCCGCGCTGTTCCCCAATGTGCTGACGGCGCTGGTCACAGCCATGTCGGTGGCCTTGCTGGCCGTGCTGTTCCTGCTGGCCCGCGACATGCGGCGGCGCCTCAAGGTGGAGCACGACCTGGGCGAGGCCCTGGCCTTTCGCAAGGCCATGGAAGACTCGGTCCTGACGGGCCTGCGGGCGCGGGACCTGCAGGGGCGCATCACTTACGTCAATCCGGCGTTCTGCAAGATGGTGGGGGTGGATGCCAAGGACCTGCTCAACCAGAGCGTCCCTGCGCCCTACTGGCCGCCCGAGCTCGCAGCCATGTACCAGCAGCGCCAGGAAATCCGCCTGTCCGGCAGCAACCTGCCGCGTGAGGGCCATGAGTCCGTGTTCATGCGGCAGGACGGCACACGGTTTCCGGTGCTCATCATGGAGGCGCCGCTGATCAACGCGGTCGGCAAGCACACCGGCTGGATGAGCGCCATTCTGGATGTCAGCGAACAGCGCCGCATTGAAGAGCTCTCGCGCGCCAGCCAGGACCGCCTGCAGGCCACGGCGAGGCTGGCGATGGTGGGAGAGATGGCATCGCTGCTCAGCCACGAACTCAACCAGCCGCTGGCGGCCATTTCGAGCTATGCCACCGGCTCGCTCAACCTGCTGCAGGGCGAAATGGCGCCTGCCGCGACGTCTTCCCCGGGCGGGCCGGATGCAGGCCCGACGGCACCGCCCCTGTCCGAAGACCTGCAACTGGCGATGCGGCGCATTGCCGAGCAGGCCGAACGGGCCGGCAAGGTGATCAAGAGCGTGCACGATTTTGTCCGGCGGCGCGACCAGGTACGCGAAGCCGTGGAGCCGCGGGCCTTGCTGGACGCCATCATGCCGCTCGTCAGCCTGCAGGCCCGCAAGCTGGGCGTGCGCGTGGTGATCGAGGTGGACGCGGCCTGCGAGCCGGTGCTGTGCGACCGCACCATGGTCGAGCAGGTGCTGCTCAACCTGTCGCGCAATGGCATGCAGGCCATGCAGGCCATGCAGGGTATAGACGAAACGCAGGCGCCCAACCAGCAGGCCAGAGTGCTCACCTTGCGTATCCGGCCGGCAGCCTCCAATGCGCACAGCCGCTGGGTTGAATTTGCGGTGATTGACCGCGGTGAGGGCATTCCCCGTGAGGTGGCGGACCAGCTTTTCACGCCCTTCTTCACGACCAAGGAGGAAGGCATGGGCCTGGGCCTGAGCCTGTGCCGCACGGTGATAGAGCAGCATGGCGGATTCCTGGGATTTGAAGCAGCGCAGCCGCGTGGCACGATTTTCAGTTTCACCTTGCCGGTGGCGCTGGCGCGGGATGGCCATGCCGATGTCGATGCCGCTGGTACCGCCAAGGAAATGGCCTAGAGTACGCACCATGGAACCCATTCAAAATGCCACGGTTTATATCGTCGACGATGACGCCAGCGTACGCGATGCGCTGGCCTGGCTGTTGCGGTCGCGTCGTCTGCCCAGTGAGACCTTCGACAGCGCCGAGGCCTTCGATGCGCGGGTGTCGCAGCAGTTTGAGGTGAAGTCGCCTTCCTGCGTCCTGCTGGACGTGCGGATGGCGGGCCTGAGTGGTCTGGCCATGTTTGAGAAACTGATTGGCTACGGCCTGCTGCCGACCCTGCCGGTGATTTTCCTGACGGGCCATGCGGATGTGCCGACGGCCGTCGATGCGGTCAAGCGTGGCGCCTTTGATTTCTGCGAGAAGCCGTTTTCGGACAACGCACTCGTCGACCGCATCGAGCAGGCGCTCAAGTTTTCCGCGGCGGCGCTGGCCCAGCACAGCGAATCGATCAGCCGGCAGGCGCGGCTGGACGGGCTGACCGACCGCGAGCGGGATGTGATGCGGCTGGTGGTGGGCGGCCTGCCCAACAAGCTGGTGGCCGACCAGCTCGACATCAGTGTGCGGACGGTGGAAGTTCACCGTGCCCGCGTTTTTGACAAAATGGGAGTCAAGTCGGCGGTAGAGCTTGCGAACCTGCTACGAAACCTGTAGCGGGTTGGGTTTATTCCTTGTCGGCGCCGGCGTCTGATGCAGGGGGCACCGAATCGGCTTTCAGTTCGCCATTTTTTCGGCCTGAAAACATCGTCCACCACACAATGAACACCAGCAGCAGCAACGCCCCCAGGGCTTCGAGCAAAAGTAGGGCCATGACATTTCCTTGGATTGCAAACACCGTTTCGCGGGAGCCGGTGCGATTCAGGTCAATTATCGCCACAGCCGCCGCCATCATCATGCTGCTGGCGTCCTGTGCCAGTCCGCCCTACCGCACGCCGCCGCCCTCATCGCCCTCGCCCATGCCACCGGCCGCAGCGCCTGCCACTTCGGCTGCGGGGCCCCGTCCGGGTGATACCGGGGCGTTGCCGGAGCCCATGGTGCAGGGCAAAAGCCGCTGGGTTGCCGTTCGCTGGGCGGACCTGCCGGGGTTTGACGAGGACGCGCTGTTCGAGGCCTGGAACGCCTGGCTCAAAAGCTGCGAGCGGCCGGGGCCGGCATTTGCCCCGCTGTGCGGCGAGGTGCGGCGCCTGAGCATTGCCCGGGCCGAAGACCAGCGTGCCTGGATGGTCGCTCGATTGCAGCCTTACCGGGTCGAAACACTTCAGGGCGGTGCCGAAGGTTTGCTGACCAGTTATTACGAACCGGTGCTCAAGGCCAGCCGTCAGCCGGGCAGTGGTTACGAGGTGCCCTTGTACCGGGTGCCGGCGTCGCTGGGCAGCCGCAAGCCCTGGTTCTCGCGGCATGAAATCGATACGCTGCCGGAGGCCCGTGTTGCCCTGAGGGGCCGGGAAATTGCCTGGCTGGCAGATCCGATCGAGGCGATGTCGCTGCACATCCAGGGCTCGGGCCGGTTGAACATCACGGAAGCGGATGGTTCGCAGCGGGTCGTGCGGGTGGCGTATGCCGGATCCAACGAGCAACCCTTTCGCAGCGTAACCCAATGGCTCCAGGATCAGGGCGAGGGCCGGATGACGGCGCCCTGGATGGAGTCCACCAAGGCGTGGGCGGCGCGAAATCCGCAGCGCGTGCAGCAGATGCTGTGGAGCAATCCGCGCTACACGTTTTTCCAGGAGCAGCCCCTGAGCGATCTGGACGCCGCATTCGGGCCGAAGGGCGCCCAGGGTGTGGCGTTGACGGCGGGCCGCTCGATTGCAGTCGATCCGGGCAGCATTCCTTATGGCACACCGGTGTGGCTGGCGTCCCGCGGTAGCGCGGCCCAGTTGCAGAAGCTGGTGTTTGCGCAAGATACCGGGAGTGCCATCGTGGGCGCGGTGCGCGCCGACTATTTTGCGGGGACCGGCGCCGAAGCCGGCGAATTGGCCGCGCGGTTCAACCAGCCGCTGCGGCTTTGGGTGCTCTGGCCAAAATAGCCAGAATGGTCAAACAGGCCAAAGAGTTGCCACGCCGGACACACACAGAGGACAGGGGGCACAGGATGCGCATCATGAACAAGCGTGCAGGCAGGCGGATCGCGGGGCTGATGGTGGTGGCTGGGCTGTCCGTGCTGGCGGCCTGCGCGGGGCAGGGCTGGCAGTCGCCGGTGCCGCTGTACCGCTGCGAGCAAGGCATTGAGTTCACGGCCCGGTTCATCGACGACACGGCGGTGCTGGATGGCACGCGCGGCTATGACGTGCTGTACCGTGATGCCGGTGGCCAGAGTCCGCAGCAGACGGTCTACAGCAACCCGCGAATGCGGGCCGAGTTCGGGTTGGGCGCCAGCGGGCGCGAGGCCGTGCTGCGCTATCCGCTGTTGCCGCTGGCCGCGCGCTGTGTGCGGGATTGAGCCCCAGGGCGCTTGACGTGGGGCGCCTAGCGCACGGAGATCCGCACCTCGACTGTCAGGGCCTCCTGGCCTGAAGTCTGCCCAGCGCCGGCCACGCCGCTGCTGTTGGCCGTCGCCGCATCATCCGATTGCGCCACGGTGACCCATTCACCCAGCACCAAGGCCACCGAGGTGCTGGCGGACGACGAAGACGGCACTGCCCCGGCCGTGCCAGGACGCGATTGCATGGCGGCCAGCTCAAGCTCCGCGCTGCTGCCGCCGCGCCAGACGGGCCGTGCTGAAAAGCCGCTGTTGGTGTCGATCAGCACGGTGCTTCCCACGTAGCGCAACACGCCGTTCTGCACAAAGGCCTGCGTCAGCCGCAGCGGCGTGGTGTTGCCCAGGTTGATGGCGACGGGACGGCCGTTGAGCACCAGCACCCGCTGCACCAGGTCGCGCGCGTCGCTGCGCTGGCTGCTTTGCGCGGTGATGTTGACTGTGGCGCCGGAATGGCCCGGTTGCAGCAGCACGCCGCCCTGGGCGCCCACCATGCCCTGGGCCTGGCTGCCGCCCCGTACCTGACGCACCTCGATCTGCAGGTTGCGCATCGGCAGGGGATCCGGGTTCGTGTTCGAATACCCCGCGGGCTGCGCATGCAGGGCGGGGCCCAGCAGCGTCAGGAACGCGAGGAAAAACCGCATGAGGAAGGAAAGCCGGGAAGGATGTGGGGCGTGGGTCATGGGAGTCGCGCCGTGAGTAGCGCTGCGGTGGGTTGGCGCGAGAAGGTGTCGGTTCAGGATATTTTGCTATGAAATTAGTAGCTTGTGATCCGGTCAATATAGGGGCTAACGGGTATTTTTATGATGAAGGTGCCGTGCGTGCCAGATGCCCCAGCGGCAGCGAACTGCTGGCCTTGACCTCCCCCAGCGAGAAACTGGTGTGCAGGTCTTTCACATTGGGCAGGTTGATCAGGCTCTGCAGCGCAAACTTGCTGAAAGCTTCAAGGTCCTGGGCCACCACCTGCAGCTCGAAGGTTCCGGTGCCGCTGATGTAGTGGCAGGCGATGACTTCAGGCAGTTTCTTGATGGCTTCTTCCAGTTGCCGCGTGGCGTCCCCGCTGTTGCGGTCCGCGTCCAGCCGGACAAAGGCCAGCACGCCCAAACCGATCTTGTGGCGGTTGATCTCGGCTCGATAGCCGGTGATGAACCCGGCTTCCTCCAGCGCCCGCACGCGCCGCCAGCAGGGTGCAGCCGACAGGCCGACGCGGGACGCGAGTTCGGTATTGGTCAGACGCGCCTCACGCTGCAACTCATTCAGTATGGCAATGTCAAACTTGTCTAAATGTTCCATTTATCGTATTTTCCAGCAAGATCCTTTCTTTGTACACCCTAAATCAGGCAAAGAAAGCAAAGACATATCTGGCCGCCCGCCCTACACTTTGCAGACAGTTAGAGGCATGACCCTATCCGGGCCCTGCCTTGTCCAGACCTGCCCATGAGGCGGCATTACCCACAGCCAGGAGACCCCACATGAACGCCCCGCTTCCCGAGCACATTCGCAAGGCCCTCGAGATGGGCACGCTGGATGAAAACCCGCAAAGCGGGTTTCGCCGAAGGCACAAATACACAGGTGGCGAAGCCAGCTGTGCTGTATTTGTCGTCGAGCTTGTTCGTACGGGAGTTGCCGAATGAACGCCCCACTTCCTGAACACATTCGCAAGGCGCTGGAAACCGTCACGCTGGACGACAAATACAGCCTGGAGCACGGCCGCGCCTTCATGAGCGGCGTGCAGGCGCTGGTTCGCCTGCCCATGCTGCAGCGCACGCGCGACGCTATCGCCGGCCTGAACACCGGCGGCTTTATCAGCGGCTACCGCGGCTCGCCGCTGGGCGGCTATGACCAAGCGCTGTGGGCGGCCAAAAAGCATCTGGCAGCGCAAAACATCGTGTTCCAGCCCGGCGTCAATGAAGAACTGGGCGCCACCGCGGTCTGGGGCACGCAGCAGCTGGACCTGTATCCGCAAAGCAAGAAATTCGACGGCGTGTTCGGCATCTGGTACGGCAAGGGGCCGGGCGTGGACCGCTGCTCGGACGTGTTCAAGCATGCCAACATGGCCGGCACCGCCAAACACGGTGGCGTGATCGCCATTGCGGGCGACGACCATGTGTCCAAGAGCTCGACGGCGGCGCACCAGAGCGACCACATCTTCAAGGCCTGCGGCCTGCCGGTGTTTTTTCCGTCCAGCGTGCAGGACATCCTCGACATGGGGCTGCATGCTTTTGCCATGAGCCGTTTTTCGGGCGTCTGGTCGGGCATGAAGACCATCCAGGAGGTGGTGGAGTCGTCCAGCTCGGTGCTGGTCGATCCGGACCGCGTGAAGATCGTCATCCCCGAAGATTTCCAGATGCCGCCGGGCGGCCTGCACATCCGGTGGCCCGACCCGCCGCTGGAGCAGGAGGCGCGCCTGATGGACTTCAAGTGGTATGCCGCGCTTGCCTACATCCGGGCCAACAAGCTCAATTACAACGTCATTGCCGGGCCGAAAGACCGTTTCGGGGTGATCGCCAGCGGCAAGGCCTTCAACGACACACGCCAGGCGCTGGCCGACCTGGGCCTGGACGAGGAGACCTGCCACCAGCTCGGCATTCGCCTGCACAAGGTCAATGTGGTGTGGCCGCTGGAGGCCACCATCACGCGTGACTTTGCCGAAGGCCTGCAGGAAATCCTGGTGGTCGAGGAAAAGCGCCAGGTCATTGAATACCAGATCAAGGAAGAGCTCTACAACTGGCGCGCCGACGTGCGGCCGAATGTGCTGGGCAAGTTTGACGAGCCGGAGGGCGACCAGTCCGGCGGCGAATGGAGCCGTTCCAACCCGAGCGACAACTGGCTGCTGCGCGCCAAGGTCGACCTGACGCCGGCCATCATCGCCAAGGCGATTGCCAAACGCCTGAAGAAGCTGGGCGTGCCCGCCGACATCATCTCGCGCATGGATGCGCGCCTGGCCGTCATCGAGGCGCGGGAGCGCGCGCTGACCGAAGTCAAAGTCGACACCGGCGAGCGGGCCCCCTGGTTTTGCAGCGGCTGCCCGCACAACACCAGCACCCGCGTGCCCGAAGGTTCGCGCGCCGTGGCCGGCATTGGCTGCCACTACATGGCGACCTGGATGGACCGTTCCACCTCCACCTTCACCCAGATGGGCGGTGAAGGCGTGACCTGGGTCGGCCAGGCGGCGTTCACGACCGACCAGCATGTGTTTGCCAATCTGGGCGACGGCACCTACTTTCACAGCGGCCTGCTGGCGATCCGCCAGGCCATCGCTTCCGGGGTGAACATCACCTACAAGGTCCTCTACAACGATGCGGTCGCCATGACCGGCGGCCAGCAGGTGGGAGAGCGGCCCGAGGGCCATTCCGTGCTGCAGATCATGCAGAGCCTGCTCGCCGAAGGCGTGGCCAAACTGGTGATCGTCACCGACGAGCCGCAAAAGTACCAGGGCGCCAGGTTACTCGAAGGGGTGACGGTGCATCACCGCGACGAACTCGACCGCATCCAGCGCGAATTCCGCGAGCTCAAGGGTACGACCGCCATCATTTACGACCAGACCTGCGCGACGGAAAAGCGCCGGCGCCGCAAGCGCGGCACCCTGGCGGATCCGGAAAAGCGCGTGGTCATCAACGAGCTGGTCTGCGAAGGCTGTGGTGACTGCTCGGTGCAGTCCAATTGCCTGTCGGTGGAGCCGCTCGAAACCGAATTTGGCCGCAAGCGCCGCATCAACCAGAACACCTGCAACAAGGACTACTCCTGCGTCAAGGGTTTCTGCCCCAGCTTTGTCACGGTGGAAGGCGGCCAGCTGAAAAAGCCGAAGAAGGAAAAAAAGGGCGGCCTGAGCAGCCTGCCCGCGATTCCCGAACCGGTGCTGCCCGTGGCTGAAAACGCCTGGGGCATCGTGGTGGGAGGCGTCGGCGGCACCGGTGTCATCACGATTGGCCAGTTGCTGGGCATGGCTGCCCACCTCGAGGGCAAAGGGGTGGTCACGCAGGATGCCGGCGGGCTGGCGCAAAAGGGCGGCGCCACCTGGAGTCATATCCAGATCGCCAACCGGCCCGAGGCGATTTACACCACCAAGGTGGACACCGCCAAGGCCGACCTGGTGATCGGCTGCGATCCGATCGTGGCGGCCAGCAAGTACACACTTACGGTCATGCAGCCGGGCCGCACCTACGTGGCGATGAACTCGCACGGCACGCCGACGGCGGCCTTTGTGACGAACCCCGACTGGCAATTTCCGGGCGGCAATTGCGCAAGTGCCGTGACGGCCGCAGTGGGCGCTGACTTGCTGGGCAGCTTCGATGCGGAGCAGGTGGCCGTGCAGATGATTGGCGATTCGATTTACACCAACCCCCTGATGCTGGGCTTTGCCTGGCAAAAAGGCCGGGTGCCGCTGTCCCATGCCTCGCTGATGCGGGCCATTGAACTCAACGGCGTGCAGGTCGAGAACAACCGGGCGGCCTTTGAATGGGGCCGTCGCTGCGCGCATGACCTGGCCGCGGTACAGGCTTTGTTCAAGGCGGCGCAGGTGATCGAGTTTGTGAAAAAGCCCTCCCTGGCCGAGATGCTGGCCAAGCGGGTGGATTTCCTGACGGCCTACCAGAACGCCGCTTACGCCCGGACCTACCAGGCGTTTGTGGACAAGGTGCGGCTGGCGGAAGCGCCCCTCGGCAAGACCATGCTGACCGAGGCCGTGGCCCGGTACCTGTTCAAGCTGATGGCCTACAAGGACGAGTATGAAGTGGCGCGGCTGCACACCGATGCCGGATTTCTCGGCAAGGTCAATGCCATGTTTGAGGGCGACTTCAAGCTCAACTACCACCTGGCGCCCCCGCTGATCGCGTCCAAAAACGACAAGGGCGAGCTGCAAAAGCAGCAGTTCGGCCCCTGGATGCTGGCCGGCTTCAAGGTGCTGGCCCGGCTCAAGGGTTTGCGCGGCACGCCGCTGGATGTGTTTGGCCGCAGCGAGGAGCGCAGAATGGAGCGCGCATTGATTGACGAGTACCGCGCCAGCCTGGAGGAAGTGCTGGCCGGTCTGACCGCCCAAAACCACTCCATGGCCGTGGAAATTGCCCGGATTCCCGAGCTGATCAAGGGCTACGGCCACGTCAAGGAGCGCCACCTGCAAACCGCGCGGCCGCAATGGGCGGCACTGATGCAGTCCTTCCGCCAGCCGGCAGCCACCGCGCAGCAGGCCGCCTAGGCACGCCGCGCCGCGCCGGACGAGCACGGCAACCGCCCGGGCCGTTGCCGCCGGAAGGCGCGGTAGCCCCTCAACGGGCGGCTTCTGCTTGCCGGTATGGCCTGAAAATGCCCGGCAAGCTGCCGGGTACACCTTCCTGTCGGCCGCCCGCCGCATACAATCACGGACTGTGCGCTCTGGCCTGTCGGCCGGAGCGCCTGCCAGTGTTTCCTTAAATCGTTGTGGAGTTTGCCGTGTTCATTTCTTCTGCTTTTGCCCAAACCGCTCCTGCCGCCGCCGCGGGAGGCGACATGTTGTCGTCGCTGACGGGCATGCTTCCCCTGGTGCTGATGTTTGTGGTGCTGTATTTCGTGATGATCCGTCCACAGATGAAAAAGCAAAAAGAACATCGTGCCATGATCGACGCGCTGGCCAAAGGCGATGAAGTCGCTACCGCAGGCGGCTTGCTTGGCAAGGTGACCAAGCTCGGTGATGTGTACCTGTCCCTGGAGCTCGCGCCCGGCGTTGAAGTGCAACTGCAGCGCAGCGCCATCATCCAGGTGCTGCCCAAGGGCGCTATCGGCGCCGCGAAGTAAGGTCTTGCTGACCCCCTGAGGCCCGCAGGGCCTCACTTTGTTCATCCGTCCACCAGGAACAGCCCCCTCATGAATCGTTATCCGGCCTGGAAGTACGCCATTATTGTGGTCGCGCTATTGATCGCAGCCCTGTACACGCTGCCCAACTTTTTTGGCGAAGCGCCGGCAGTGCAGATTTCCAGCGGCAAGTCCACGGTCAAGATTGACACGACGACGATGGCGAGGGTGGAACAGGCGCTCAAGGATGTGGGCATCACGGCGGATGTCATCGCCCTGGAGGGTACTTCGGTCAAGGCACGCTTTGGCGATACCGATACCCAGCTCAAGGCGAAAGACGCCGTCCAGAAGGCGCTGTCGCCCGATCCCGCGAATCCGTCGTATGTGGTCGCGCTCAACCTGCTGTCGCGCTCACCCGCCTGGCTGACTTCGCTGCACGCGTTTCCCATGTACCTGGGGCTGGACCTGCGTGGCGGCGTGCATTTCATGCTGCAGGTGGACATGCAGGCGGCGCTGACCAAACGGGCCGAGTCCCTGTCGGGCGACATTCGCCTGTCGCTGCGCGAAAAAAATATCCGCCATGGTGGCATCAGCCGCAATGCCCAGGCCATTGACATCAAGGTTCGCGACAGCGAGACCCTGGCCTCTGCCAAGGCGCTGATCCAGGATCAGTTTCCGGACCTGCAGACCGTCGATGTCCCGGAGGGCACGGAGTACAAGCTGACGGCCAGCATCAAGCCCGAGGCGGCGCGCCGGATCCAGGATCAGGCGCTCAAGCAGAACATGGTCACGCTGCACAACCGGATCAACGAGCTGGGCGTGGCCGAGCCGGTGATTCAGCAGCAGGGCCTGGACCGTATCGTGGTGCAATTGCCGGGTGTTCAGGATACGGCCAAGGCCAAGGACATCCTGGGGCGTACAGCGACACTGGAGATGCGTCTCGTGGAAGACAGCGCCGAGGCGCGCGCTGCGGAAAACAACACCGGTGCCGTGCCGTTTGGCACCGAGCGCTTTTTCGAGCGCAACGGGCAGGCGGTGATTGTCAAGAAACAGGTGATCCTGACCGGCGAGAACCTGACGGATGCCCAGCCCGGCTTTGACTCGCAGAACCAGCAGCCCAAAGTGGATCTGACGGTCGATGCCAAGGGCGGCCGCATCATGCGCGACACCAGCCGCGAGAACCTGAAGAAACGCATGGCCATCCTGCTGTTTGAAAAAGGCAAGGGCGAGGTCCTGACCGCGCCGGTCATCCAGAGTGAACTCGGCAACCGCTTCCAGATTTCCGGCTCCATGAGTGTGAGCGAAGCCAATGACCTGGCCTTGCTGCTGCGCGCGGGCTCCCTCGCCGCGCCCATGGAAATCATTGAAGAGCGCACCATCGGCCCGACGCTGGGTGCCGACAATATTTCCAAGGGCTTTCACAGCGTGTCCTGGGGTTTTGTCGTGATCGTGGCCTTCATGGCGGCCTACTACATGCTGTTCGGCCTGATCTCCGGCCTGGCGCTGGCGGTGAACCTGCTGCTGCTCGTCGCGGTGCTTTCCATGCTGCAGGCGACCCTGACCTTGCCCGGCATGGCGGCCATGGCACTGGCACTGGGCATGGCCATCGACTCCAACGTGCTGATCAATGAGCGCGTGCGCGAGGAATTGCGCAATGGCGCCTCGGCCCAGGCGGCCATTCATGCGGGGTATGAGCGGGCCTGGGCCACCATCCTGGACTCCAACACCTCGACCCTGATTGTGGGCCTGGCATTGCTGGCCTTTGGTTCCGGCCCGGTACGCGGTTTTGCGGTGGTGCACTGCATCGGCATTTTGACCAGCATGTTCTCTGCGGTATTTTTCTCGCGTGGCCTGGTCAATCTCTGGTATGGCCGGCAGAAAAAGCTCAAGACGGTGTCCATCGGCACGGTGTGGCGGCCCGACGCGTCCGGCGCTGTGGCGAAATGACCCCGGCTTCTTGTTTCTGAGCTTCCCAAGGACCCTCGATGGAATTTTTCAAAATCCGGCGTGACATTCCGTTCATGCGGCACGCCCTGATCTTCAATGTCATCAGCTTTGCAACGTTTGCGCTGGCGGTGTTTTTCCTGTTCTCACGCGGCCTGCACCTGTCAGTGGAGTTCACTGGCGGCACGCTGATGGAGGTCAATTACGCCCAGGCGGCAGATGTGGGGAAAATCCGGGCGACCGTGGCAGGGCTGGGGCTGACCGATGTGCAAGTGCAAAACTTCGGAACGTCGCGTGATGTGATGATCCGTTTGCCGGCCCAGAAGGGTGTCAGCACCGCGCAGCAAAGCGAAAAAGTGCTGGTGGCGCTGAAGGCGGCCAGCAGCGATGTGACACTGCGCCGCACGGAGTTTGTCGGCCCGCAGGTCGGGGAGGAGCTGGCCCACGATGGCCTGAAGGCCCTGGCCATGGTGGTGTTCGGCATCATGGTCTACCTCGCCTTCCGCTTTGAGTGGAAGTATGCGGTGGCGGCCATCATTGCCAACCTGCATGACGTCGTCATCATTCTCGGTTTTTTCGCGTTCTTCCAGTGGGAGTTTTCCCTCGCGGTACTGGCCGCCGTGCTGGCGGTACTGGGCTATTCCGTCAATGAGTCCGTGGTGATCTTTGACCGGATCCGCGAGAACTTTCGCCGCTACCGGAAGATGAACACGGTGCAGATCATCGACAACGCGATCACCTCGACCATCAGCCGTACCATCATCACCCACGGCTCAACGCAGATCATGGTGCTGTCCATGCTGCTGTTTGGCGGGCCGACCCTGTTTTACTTCGCCCTGGCGCTGACCATCGGCATTTTGTTCGGCATTTACTCCTCCGTGTTCGTGGCCGCCGCCATCGCCATGTGGCTGGGCATCCGGCGTGAAGATCTGGTCAAGGGGCCGGCAAAAAAAGAAGAAGATCCCAACGACCCCAACGCAGGTGCCACGGTGTAAGCTATAGGCTAATTATTCAGGGCGGTCGTGGCTCCAAGTAACAAAAAGAACACTCTTCTGGTCGAGCAGGCACGTGCTTTGTTCACGGAGCGTGCCGCAGGAATATTGCCCGAGCTGGCCAAAGCCATTCAAAACCGGCTGGCGGCATTGAGGGACGAACCGGGTGGCGCCCGCGAAATGCAGGACCGGCGCGAAGCCTGGCAGGCCTTCCAGAAAAGCAGTTCAGCCTGGGTCCGCGGCACCACGCGCGCATGGACCGAAGCCCAATCCGTCCCGCATGCGGGTGGCCAGGCAAAATTCACGAACAGCAGCATCAAATTTGAGCTCATGGGCAATGAGGTGATGGAGGACAAGATTCTCGCCTCTCGCCTGGCCCTGCGCCTGCTCGATGTTGCGAGCTGGGAGCTCAACGATCTCCGCCTGCGGGTGCAGAACCTCGAAGGTATTGCCGAGCTGCACAAGCAGGACATCCTGCGGCCCGAAGTACTGGCGCAGCACCTGGTTGAACAGTGGGGCCAGGCGCTTTTGCCGCGGGACCTGTGGCTGACGGTTCAGGACCTCATCCAGAAAAACCTGGCTGCGCATTTGCTCGAGACCTATCGCGCCACCAACGAGTTCCTGGTTCAGCAGGGTGTGATGGCTGAAATCGATCTGCGGGGACTCGTCAAACGCACACCTTCTGCCCCGGGGACGAATGCGCCCTCAGAAACAGCTGCTGAGCAGGCCAGGAGTCATGAACAATCTGGCGGCAGCGGCAGCGGCAGCGGCAGCGGCAGCGGCAGCGGCAGCGGCAGCGGCAGCGGCAGCGGCAGCGGCAGCGGCAGCGGCAGCGGCAGCGGCAGCGGCAGCGGCAGCGGCAGCGGCGGCCAAGGCAGGGGCGGTGCAGCACGGGGAGCGGAGACTTCGACCTCGGGCCACCAAATCCATGAAGAAACGCGTATGCAGACCGCGACCACGCCCTTGGCCAGAGCGCGTATGCGGGCTCAGGGCGTGATGGGGCACCTCAAGCGTCTGCTGTCCGATCAGGTGGCCGGTTTTGATGACACGCGGTCCCACCAGGCCTCCCCGCGACTGGCCCAGGCCATGGCCACAGTGCAACGGGCGGAAGAAAGCAGCCATGAGCGCACCTTGCTGCTGGATGCGCCGGGCCAGGTGTATGACCAGACGCATGTCGACCGTGCAGCTGGCGTACTGCGGGAACGTACCAGCGCACTGAAGCAGGCCGCATCTACTTCATCGGAAAAGGCGACGATTGAAATCGTCGCCTTGATGTTCCAGAGCATCCTGGCCGAGGACCGGATTCCGCCCGCAATACGTGTCTGGTTTGCGCGGCTTCAAATGCCTGTGCTGCGGGTCGCAATTTCCGAGCCGGAGTTTTTTGGCTCCCTGCAACATCCCACGCGCCGGCTGATTGACCGCATGGGCTCCTGCGTGCTGGGGTTCGACGTCACGGTGTCCGGCGGCGCCATGGAGGCGGAGATCCGGCGGGTCGTGCAGGTGATCGAGCAGTATCCCGAAACCGGGCGGCGGGTGTTTCAGCTGGTCTATGACGAGTTCGAGAAGTTCCTGTCCAAATTTCTATCGGAACAGGGAAGTGCCGCGCGCGTGGTGAGCGTAGCCCAGCAGGTCGAGCAAAAAGAGACCATGGTCATCCAGTACACCATTGAGATGCGCAGCATGCTCAATGACATGCCGGTCCGCAGTGAAATCCGCGAATTCCTGTTCAAGGTCTGGGCTGAAGTCCTGGCCATTGCGGCGATGAAAAACGGCCCCCAGCACACCGAAACCATCACGCTCAAGCAGGCCGCGGCTGATCTGGTCTGGGCCGCCAGCGCCAAGCCAAACCGCAACGACCGTGCCCGTGTGATTGCCGACTTGCCCAAGCTGCTGCAACTCCTGCGCCTGGGCATGTCCATGCTTGGCCTGGCGACGCCTGACCAGGATCAGCATCTGAAGGTCATCAGCGACACGCTGGCCGATGCGTTCATGTCGAAAACCGACGCGATTTCGATGGAGCGGATCGATGCCATGGCCAAGCGCCTGGCCAATCTGGAGGACTATTTGTCGGACGAGGATGTCGGTGATCTGCCGCTCGACACCGAGAGCCTGGTCACCATGATCGGCATTGATGCGGCCGATATCGAGGTGATCACCGATGGCGGCAGCCAGCCCACGGAAGCGATGCGCGCCTGGGTCCAGGAACTGCAACTGGGAAGCTGGTTCAGTCTGGACCACAGCGGAAAAATCAGCCATGTTCAGTTTGCCTGGTGCAGTGATCGCAAGCAGCTGCATTTGTTTGCGGCGTCCGATGGCCGCAACTTCCTGATCCAGGCGCGTCGCCTGGCCGCCTACATGCAAGCTGGTTTGCTGGTGCCAACCGAAGAAGAGGCGCTCACAGTGCGCGCCACGCGCGATGCCCTGGCCAAGCTGGACGCCAATCCGGAGCGCCTTCTCAGCTAAAACGCCTGGGCGCTCTTTTCGGATGCCTCAGGATGAACCCATTGCAGCAGGGGTGGGGTCTCAGGCCGAACGCAGCGAAGGGCCGCCCCAACAAGCAAGTTCAGCCCCCCGAGGGGCTGGAGCCTGCGGCTCCAATCAAACGACGGAGGCGAAGCGTCCCGCGAGCCGCTGCCTGCAAGGCCTCGGGAGCTACACGCAGTGAGCGAGCGTTGGGGGGCACTCCAACCCAGCAGGGGCCGCGGAACCGGCTTAGCCGGGCCGCAGGCGCAGCGGCCCCCTCGGGGGGGCAGGGAGCTACACGCAGTGAGCAACCGTGGGGGCCTCAGCCACTCAGTGCGCAAGCCGACCTTCCGTGTCGTCGCACAATTCGTCAAGAACCAGTGCATCGGGCTCCTCGCCAAAACTCCAGTACACCATCAGGACGATAATTTTCAGGTCATCCAGCGTGACCGGGTCACCCGGAGCTGCCATCGCGCGGTCAATGACAATCTCCCGCATGTGCGGAGGCAGAACGCCCGAGGTCTCCAGGAAATTGATGAATCCCAGGCATTGGGCACCCAGATGCATCTGCTCGGACACCGAAAAAATTCGCAGGCTGTTGGCCGACTGCGGCTGAAAGAGGGCAGAGGCAGCAATCGTGACGTCAGCAAGGCCGGAAGAAGTCTTGGCGGGAAGGTTGATCTGCGTGCCTTGGGCCGCCGTATTCAGGCCCTCAAGCCATACCAGGGCCGCCTGGATCTCTTCGGCATCGAATCCTGCCGCGGTGAGTTTGCGCCCCAGTTTTTGAAGTTCGGGGCAGGCATCACCTTGCCAGTAATTCTCGTAAACGTACACCAGTACTTCAAACATATGCCTCAATATAACGCAGATACGTGCGCCGGTGTCAACCCTCGTTGGATGGTGGGGGAATTGCCCGACTAGTGCAGTGTTGCATGCTTGATGGAACCAATAAAAGCGATGGATTTTGAGTCAGGGCAAGGCGCAAACCACGCGGTTTTATGTTCCAGATAGCGTGCAACTGCACTAGCTAGCCGCCATGCGCTGGAACAAGCCCCCTGGCAGGCGTGTGACCTGGCCGCTGAGCTCAAGCTCCAGCAGGTCCGCCTGAAGCCGGGCAGTGTCCAGCCCGGTCCTGGCCTGCAGGGCGTCCAGGCTGACGGCGTCAAAGCCCAGCGCAGTCATGAGCGGGTCTTCGGCATCGTCCACCGTCTGCCCGGACGTGTGTCGGCTGGTGGCCGCGCCGGGCAGTGGCAGATTCAACTCTTCGAGGATATCTTGTGCCACCTCGACCAGCTTGGCGCCCTGCTTGATCAGCGCATGGCAACCGCGAGACTGGGGCGAATGAATCGAGCCGGGAATGGCAAAAACCTCTTTGCCCTGCTCTGCCGCCAGCCGCGCCGTGATCAGCGAGCCCGATTGCAGCGCCGCTTCCACCACCAGCGTCCCCCGGGACAGCCCGGAGATGATGCGGTTGCGCTTCGGAAAGTTGGGCGTCAGCGGCGGCGTGCCCAGCGGGAATTCGCTGATGAGCATCCCTTGCTGCGCAATGCGGTGCGCCAGGGCCAGGTGCCGCTTCGGATAAACCCGGTCGAGTCCGGTGCCCACCACGGCAATCGTCTGCCCGCCTCCGAGCAGGGCCCCGTCATGAGCGGCGCCGTCTATGCCCAGCGCCAGACCGGACACGATGCACAGGCCTGCGCCGCTCAGTGCTTTTGCAAACTGCCGGGCATTCGCCTCGCCCTGCGGCGTGGGATTGCGGCTGCCGACGATGGCCAGGTTGTTTGCCATGCCCTGTGCGGCTGCCTGCGACGATCTGACCAGGCTGCCCATCATGTAGAGCATCAAAGGGGGGTCTTCGATGTTGAGCAGGGCCGACGGGTAGCCGGCATCCCCCAGGGTGGCTACACGGCGGTCGTCGGCCTGTTGCAGCCAGTCCAGTGTGGTCTGCAGCAGCTTGCCCAGTTGCGCGGGTTCCGTCTGAATGGCGCTGGCGAGCCGCTCGGAGCCCAGCGCCCGCAAGGTGGCCGTGGTCTGACCGAAAACCGCCTGGGCAGATCCGAACGTGGCCAGCAGCTGGCGCGCGGTCTCGTTGCCAACACCGGGCGTCAGGGTCAGGCGCAACCAGGCGCGGAGTTCTTGTGTGTCCAAGGAAAGTAAACCCGTCCGGCCAGCAAAGTGGCGTCAATGGCCGCTCAGGCCACTGGACGCTGCAGGATTCCGCTGTGGAGGCTGGGTCGGGGTCGGTGCTCAGTTGGGGTTGACGAAACGGTCACCTACCTTGACGCCGTCAACGATTTGCAGCACCAGCGCGTAGGACAGCTTGTCGAAGGTCTTGAAAACCATCAGCAGGCCGTTGCGCTCGTTGGGCAGCTTGATCTGGGGCTTGGCCTGATCGGTGCGATCGGTCAGGCGCTCGCCATTCTTGAGGATGGCCATCACATTGCCGCGCTCCAGCCCGTCCTGGATGCCCCGGTTGATGACCACCACCTGGTTTTCTGCGGCGTACTGGACTGCGCTGCCATAGACAGAGACGATCTGGCCCTCCATCGGCAGGACGGGCGCATGGGGCACGTAACTGAGCAGTTCACGCGGCGGCTCGGCAATCAGGCGATCGCCCACCCGCATTTCTTCCTTGGCAACCACGATGTCGATGGTGGCAGGCACGATTTCGGCGGGCGTCTTGCCGTCGCTGCTGGCGCTGTGGCTCGATTCGCCGCGAACCAGTTCGGCTTTGCCGACAAACTGGGCTTCGTAGCCCAGGATTTCCTTGGTGGTGGGGTCTTTGAGGGGCGTGGCATTGCGAAACACGCGGTAGTCCAGCGGTTCGCCTTTGGCATCACTCAGGGTTTTGCCGGTGACGCCATCGCTGTAAGCGCCGCGTGCGTAGGCGCGGTCGCCCCGACTCAGCAGGACGCGGCCTTCCTGGGCGGCCACAATGCGCGGAGCGGTGGCGAAGGTGGCTGCATCCACAATCAGGGGTTCGGCCAGGAAGGGCTCGATCACATTGGCCGGCAAGGTCGGGATCGCCGCGTCAGCCAGTGCTTCGGAGCGGGTCCGGGGCGAGACACGGATGGTATCGGTGGGCGGGCCGTCTGCCGCCTGGCGTGCGCGCAGCGTGGCACGTCCGCCGGTCTTGTCCAGGTAAAGCTGCTGGCCGGGGTAAATACGGTGCGGATTCCGGATGTCCTGCAGGTTCATGCCCCAGAGTTCGGGCCAGCGCCATGGGCTTTTCAGGAACATGCCCGAAATGGCCCATAGCGTGTCGCCCCGCTTGACGGTGTACTCGTCCGGCGCATTGGGTGCCAGCTCGCTGAGGGGAACGCCGGCCTCGGCAACCTGGGTGGCCGTGGCCTTCTGGCCGGGGGTGATGGGGAAATTCTGCGCCTGAAGGCCGGGGGTGACACCCCAGAGGGCCGTGCCGACCAGGGAGGCGGCTATTGAAATATGACTGAAACGACCAAAAATAGTTTGCATCTTGAAGGCCTTAAGCGCTAAAACCAGGCTGGCACGGTTCTCCCTGGATGAAAAAAGCCGTGTTCTTATCTTGATAAATTACTAACGATTCTGTACCTAAGCCCTTGATTAAGCAACGATTACGCGATTCTGGGAATATCGGAATGCGCAAAAACAGGGAAAAGTGGCGAAAATAGCGACACCTGACCATTTGCATCCATGACTCAATTGACCATCCTCCGTTATCCCGACCCGCGTTTACACACGATTGCCAAACCCGTGGGCGCCGTAGATGCCCGCCTGCGCCAGCTTGCCAGCGACATGTTTGACACCATGTATGAAGCGGCAGGCATCGGCCTGGCAGCCACGCAGGTCGATGTGCACGAGCGCCTGATTGTGATCGACGTGAGCGAAGACCGCGACCAACCCCTGGTCCTGATCAACCCCGAGATCCTGTGGGCCAGCCCCGAAACCCGGGTGGGCGACGAGGGCTGCCTGTCGGTGCCCGGCATTTATGACGGCGTCGAGCGCTCGGTCGCGGTCAAGGTGCAGGCGCTGGATCTGGACGGCAAGCTGCAGGTTCATGCCGCCGAGGGCATGCTGGCGGTCTGTATCCAGCATGAGATGGATCACCTGATGGGCAAGGTGTTCGTGGAATACCTGTCTCCCTTGAAGCGCAACCGCATCAAGACCAAGATGATCAAGCAGAAAAAAGACGAGGAGCGGGAGTCCGCCCGCTGACGCGCCACCGCGGTACCGCCAAGGGGCCTTCCGCTGGTTATGTTCCCGGCCGGGATCTGCCCGGGGGACCGTATTGCCGGGGCTTTGCAGGCGTCCCTCCGGGTTTTCCCCGGTGAGTCTTTAGAATCCTGCTTCATGCGCGTCATTTTTGCCGGTACCCCTGAGTTTGCCCGCGTGGCACTGGCAAGTCTGCAGGCCGCCGGTTTTGACATCCCGCTCGTGCTGACGCAGCCCGACCGGCCCGCCGGGCGCGGCATGAAGCTGCAGGCGTCAGCCGTGAAGCAGTGGGCGCAGAGCCATCAGGTCCCGGTAGCGCAGCCCCGCAGCCTGCGGTTGGACGGCAAATACCCCGACGATGCGGCGGCCGCCAGAACTGCCATCGAGGCGGCGCGCGCCGACGTGATGGTGGTCGCAGCCTACGGACTGATCCTGCCGCAATGGGTGCTTGATGCACCCCGGCTCGGCTGCCTGAATATCCACGCATCACTGCTGCCGCGCTGGCGCGGCGCCGCACCGATTCACCGGGCCATCGAAGCCGGTGACGCACAGACCGGCGTCACCATCATGCAGATGGATGCCGGCCTCGACACGGGTGACATGCTGCTGCTGGAGAAGCTGACCATTGGCCCGGAGGACACGACGGCATCGCTGCACGACAGGCTGGCCGGGCTGGGTGGGCGACTGATTGTGAACGCCCTGGAACTAGCCGCAGGCGGCGCGCTCCGGCCCCTTGTCCAGCCCTCCGAAGGCATCACATACGCCCACAAGATCGAAAAAAACGAGGCCCTGCTGGACTGGACCCGCAGCGCAGCCGCGCTGGAGCGCCGCATTCGCGCTTTCAATCCTTTCCCCGGCGCCGCCGGTGTGCTGGACGGCGAAACCATCAAATTCTGGCGCGCGGCGGTGCCGGCCGGTGCGCTGCGGCCGGTGGGCGTGCTGCCCGGCCAGGTGGTCGCCGCCGGCCCCGAGGGTATCGACATCTGCGCTGCCGATGCCCTGGTGCGTGTGACCCGCCTGCAAAAAGCGGGCGGCAAGGCGCTGGAGGCGGCCGATTTTCTGCGCGGGTTCGAGATCCGTCCCGGCATGGTGTTCAATCCCACTCAGACGGAATGAGGTTTTTGTGAGTTCATTGTTCAAGCACCCGGAGTTTCGGGTGGGTGTGCGCGACCTGGCTCCAGTCGCGCCCGGTATTGCCGCCTGGGGACTGATGACCGGGGTGGCGATGATCAAGTCGGGCCTGAGCCTGACCGAAGCACTGCTCATGGGGGTACTGGTTTTTGCCGGGAGTTCGCAGCTGGCGGCCGTTCCCCTGATTGCCGTCGGTGCGCCCATGTGGGTCATCCTGGCCACGGCGTTTTGCGTCAACCTGCGTTTTGTGGTGTTCAGCGCGCACCTGCGCCCCTACGTGATGCACCAGAACATCTGGCGCCGCATGCTCAGCGGCTACCTGACGGCCGATCTCAGCTATGTGCTGTTCACCAGGCGCTTTCCGCATCCCACGACGGATCCGGTCGCCCGGCGTGCGCAGGAGGCGTACCTGGCCGGTAACTCGGCCATCAACTGGGCCAGCTGGGTGGGCGCCAGCCTGCTCGGCATTGCGCTGGCCAACGCCATTCCGCTGTCGTGGGGGCTGGGCTTTGCCGGCATCCTGGCGCTGCTCGGCATCCTGTGTTCGCTGGCCACCACGCGGCTGCGCGTCGTGTCTGCCGGGGTGGCTGGTGCGGCTGCCGTCGCGGCTTTTGCCCTGCCGCTCAAGCTCAACATCCTGGTGGCCATCGCGGCGGCGGTGGCGGTCTGCCTGATGCTGGAAAAGCCGGTGCGGGCCCGGACTGCCTCGCCCAAGCCCGCGAAATCGGGTGAAGCTGGTGAAACGGGAGGAGCGGTATGAGCAAGACCGATCTCTGGACCGTGGCCACCATCGTCGGCATGGCGCTGATGACCGTGATCACCCGCTCCTTCTTTTTTCTCTCCAGCAAACCCTGGACTTTGCCCGCCTGGGCGCAGCGTGGGCTGCACTATGCGCCCATCGCAGCGCTGGCGGCGGTGATCGTGCCCGAAATGGTTATGACCCAAGGCCACCTGATCGCCAGCTGGAAAGACGCCAGACTGTTTGCCGTGGTGGCCGGCACCGCCTGGTACTACTGGCGCCACGGCGTGCTGGGCACCATCCTCGCCGGCATGGCGGTTTACCTGCCGCTGCACATGGGGATGGGCTGGTGAGGATGACCCCCACGGTCGCTCACTGCGTGTAGCTCCCTGCCCCCCGAGGGGGCCGCCCGCCCTCCGGCCCGGCAAAGCCGGTTCCGGGGCTCATGCTTGGTTGAAGAGTCCCTAACTTCAGCCGTCGCCCGATTTCACGCCAGCAGGGGCCGCGGGACTGGCTTTGCCAGACCGCAGGCGCCGCCCCCTGAGGGGGGAACAGGCTACACGAAGTGAGACTGGACGGGGGTGGGCCTATACACCGACCTACAATTTAAGGCTTCGGCCGTGTTGGCCAGCTTATTTCACTTGCGAGCGATCCATGAATTTCATCCGTTTTTCCGACCTGTGTGCCAGCGGCAAGGCCGCCGGCCAGCGCGTTTTCATCCGTGCCGACCTGAACGTGCCGCAGGATGACAGCGGCGCCATCACCGAAGACACGCGCATACGTGCCTCCATTCCCTGCCTGCAAATGGCGCTGGACGCGGGTGCGGCCGTGATGGTGACCTCCCACCTCGGGCGTCCGGTGGAGGGCGAATTCAAGCCGGCCGACTCGCTGGCCCCGGTGGCCAAACGCCTGGGCGAGCTGATGAAGCGCGAGATTCCGCTGGTCACCCAGTGGGTGGACGGCGTGGACGTCCAGCCCGGGCAGCTGGTGTTGCTGGAGAACTGCCGCCTCAACCCCGGCGAGAAGAAAAACAGCGAAGCGCTGGCCCGCAAGATGGCCGCCCTGTGCGACATCTTTGTGCACGACGCGTTTGGCACCGCCCACCGCGCCGAGGCCTCGACCTATGGCATTGCGCAATACGCCAAGGTAGCGAGCGCCGGGCCGCTGCTGGCCGCCGAGATGGACGCGATTTCGACGGCGCTGTCCAACCCGCGCAGGCCGCTGGTCGCGATCGTCGCGGGCAGCAAGGTCTCGACCAAGCTGACCATCCTCAAGTCCCTGGCCAGCAATGTGGACCAGCTGATCGTGGGCGGCGGCATCGCCAACACCTTCATGCTGGCGGCCGGCCTGAAGATTGGCAAAAGCCTGGCGGAGGCCGACCTGCTGCCCGAGGCCCGTGCCGTGATCGAGGCCATGAAGGCACGCGGCGCTGCGGTGCCCATCCCCACCGACGTGGTCACGGCCAAGACCTTCGCGGCCGATGCCACGGCCACCGTCAAGGCCGCCACCGACGTGGAAGACGACGACCTGATCCTGGACATCGGCCCCGAGACCACGGCCCGGTTGGCGGCGCAGCTCAAGGCGGCTGGCACCATTGTCTGGAATGGCCCGGTGGGCGTGTTCGAGTTTGATGCTTTTTCGCGCGGTACCGAAGGCATTGCCCGGGCGATCGCCGACAGCAGCGCCTTTTCGATTGCCGGTGGTGGCGACACGCTGGCTGCCATCGCCAAATACGGCATCGAGAAACAGGTGGGCTACATCTCCACGGGGGGCGGCGCATTCCTGGAGGTGCTGGAAGGCAAGACGCTGCCAGCCTTCGAAATCCTGCAGAAGCGGGCCGCCGGCTAGAGTCTTTGCGCTCCTGATTTGGTAGCGATAAGCCAAGGTTTAATGGGCGCCATCGATCTTTTCTTCCCAAAAAAGGGTGCTTCGGCACCCTTTTTTCTGCACCGCATGGTTGGCTTGTACCGACCGGCCTGAAGGGGGCTGCGATCCCGCAAGCCCGCGTGCGCGCCGCAGTTGGTACCGGTTTGGTAACTTTTTCGTGTGAAAATCGGGAACTAAATTACAGGAGACATTCATGCCAAGTCGCGCTACCAAGATCGTTGTCACCCTCGGGCCCGCTTCCAGCGACCCTGTCCTGCTGGAAAAAATGATTCGCGCAGGTGTCAATGTGGTGCGCCTGAATTTCAGCCATGGCACGGCGCAGGACCATGTCGACCGGGCAAAGCTGGTGCGCGAAGCCGCCCAGCGCGCCGGCCGTGAAGTGGCCATCATGGCCGACCTGCAGGGCCCGAAAATCCGTGTCGGCAAATTTGCCGAAGGCAAGGTGCGGCTCGAGGCCGGCGAGAAATTCATCCTCGATGCCTCCCGCACCGAACCCGGCGACCTCAAGGGTGTGGGTCTGGACTACAAAGAGCTGCCGCGGGATGTGAAGGCGGGCGATGTGCTGCTGCTCAACGACGGCCTGATTGTGCTGACGGTGGAGGCGGTGCGCGGCGAGGAAGTGCACACCATCGTCAAGCTCGGCGGCGACCTGTCCAACAACAAGGGCATCAACAAGCAGGGCGGCGGCCTGACGGCCCCCGCGCTGACGGCCAAGGACATGGAAGACATCAAGACCGCGATGAGCTTTCGGGCCGACTATGTGGCCGTGAGCTTTCCAAAAAATGCCACCGACATGGAAATGGCGCGCCAGCTGTGCGATGTGGCGGCCGCGCCCTACAAGCACAAGCCCGGCCTGATCGCCAAGATCGAGCGGGCCGAAGCCATTCCCAAGCTGGAAGAAATCCTGCGCGTCAGTGACGCCATCATGGTGGCCCGCGGCGACCTGGCGATTGAAGTGGGCAACGCGGCAGTGCCGGCCCTGCAAAAACGCATGATCAAGATGGCCCGGGCGCTCGACAAGGTCGTCATCACTGCCACGCAGATGATGGAAAGCATGATCGTCAATCCGGTACCCACGCGCGCCGAGGTCAGCGACGTGGCCAATGCCGTGCTCGACGGCAGCGACGCGGTGATGCTCAGCGCCGAAACCGCAGCCGGCAAATATCCGCTCGAGACGGTGGAGGAAATGGCCAAGATTTGCGAGGAAGCCGAGAAAGCCGAGTACAAGGAACTGGAAGCGGACTTCACCGGCAAGACCTTCACCCGTATCGACCAATCGATTGCCATGGGCACCCTGTTCACGGCCCACCACCTGGGGGCCAAGGCGATCGTGGCGCTGACGGACAGCGGCTCCACGCCTCTCTGGATGAGCCGCCATGACATCCGCGTACCCATCTATGCCCTGACCCCGCACCTGGCCACGCAGCGCAGGATGGCGCTTTACCGCAATGTGCGTCCCCTGCTCATGGACACCAGCGCCGACCGCGACACCGCTCTGGCACAGGCCGAAGGCCACCTGCTGCGCCGCAATATCGTGCAGAGTGGCGACGTGTATGCCATCACCTGCGGTGAGCCGATGGGTGCGCCCGGCGGTACCAACATGCTCAAGATCTGCAGAGTAGCTTAGCCCCCACGCTCCCCCACTTCGTGTGGGTCGCTGCCCCCCGAGGGGGCCGCTGCGCCTGCGGTCTGGCGAAGCCAGTCCCGCGGCCCCTGCTGGGATCTATGGCTTCAATGTTGCGAGCGTGGGCGCCTGTGCCCGAGCCGGTGACGGCCTTTGTGAAAGCATCTGGCTGACGATGTTCTCCACCAGGGCCGCCGTGGCCCAGCAAAGCCACGCGGTCCAGAGGGTGTGGCTCATGTAGTGGGCGCCGCGCACCTGCTGTGCAAGGCCCAGCGCAAAACCGGCCAGCATCGCGCCGGCCAGCCAGCGGCGTGCCGTAGCGGGCAGGGCATGCCGAAAGGCAAAAAAGCCGCCCAGAAAGGCAAAGCCCGCCGAGGCATGCCCCGCCGGAAAGCAGTGTCCGCCGCCGCCATCCGAAACGCCCCAGGCCCAGTGCGACACATGCTTGGCCACGCCGCCAAATTGCTGCAGGTCCCAGGGGCAACTGGTATGGCTGTGCAGCTTCATGCCGGAAATCGCCAGCAATGCAAGCAGCGTGGTCAGGGCCAGCTGAGCCCGCCGTTCGGGTGCCAATTGCCTGAGGGCGACCACCGGCCAGACAATGGCCGCCAGCAAGCCCAGCTCGAGCAGCCACGGCAGGGGACGAATGCCGTCATGCAGCAGTCCCCGCCACAGCCAGTGGTCTTGCAGGGGAAATCCCCGGGCCGACCCAAACCAGTGCGCCAGCCACAGGTCCAGTCCCGAATAGTCCCAGAGCATCAGCAACAGGAGGCTGCACACGGACCAGAGGAAAAGATGGGGCGCAGCGGGGCGACCGGGAAGTGGGGCGGGGGGTGAGGGGGTCATGCAGGGGTTGAGTGCCAGGCGGAGACCGCACGATAGCCGGGGCGCCTTAACCAATCCTTAAGCTGGACAAGCCAATATGAGCTCAACATGAGCTACTTGAAGCAACCAAAGCACCCAAGCATGCGGACGGCCGGCAATGCGCCGGAGCGTCGACAATAGGAATATGCGAATTCTCGTGGTCGAAGACGATGCCGGTATTGCCGCGGGGCTGCGGACCAATCTGCAGCAACGCGGCTATGCGGTCGATGTGTGCGACACGGTAGCGTCCGCCTGGATGGCCCTGTGCAGCGAGCCTTTCGACCTGGTCCTGCTCGACCTTGGCCTGTCGGATGGGGACGGCGGCGATCTGTTGCAGCGTATCCGGCAGGTCAAAAGCGCCGATGGCCGGCTGCCGGATCCGCTGACGCCGGTGCTCATCATGACGGCGCGCGACCAGGTGGCTGACCGTATTTCGGGGCTGAACCTGGGCGCCGACGACTACCTCGTCAAGCCCTTTGACCTGGATGAACTGGAGGCCCGCATGCGCGCGCTGCTGCGCCGCGCCGCGGGCCGCGCCCATCCCTTGCTGGTCCATGGCGAGCTGGTGATTGACCCCGCAGCCCGCACCGTGCTGCGCGCCGGCCAGGCGGTCGAGCTGGCGCCCCGTGAATTCACCTTGCTGCTGCTCCTGCTGGAGTCGCGCGGCCGGGTGTTGTCGCGCCAGCAGCTCGAAGCGCGCCTGTACAACTGGGAGGATGCGGTTGGCAGCAATGCGGTGGAGGTGCATGTCCACCATTTGCGCCGCAAGCTGGGCGAGGGGCTGATCCAGACCCTGCGCGGCGTGGGTTATTTCATACCCCAGGATGACCGGGCATGAAGCGTACGGCGAGCCGGCAGGCCTCGCTGACGCGTCGCCTGCTGCTGTGGGTGCTGGCAGCGCTGTTCCTGGTCTGGGGCAGCTTCATCGTGGTCGGCTACCGCACCGGTATCCATGAAGCGGCCGAGCTGACCGACGGGAACCTCGTCGGCACGGCGGCCCTGATGATCAACTTGAACCTGCCGCCGTTCATCGAGACGGCTCACGAAACGGACCGGACGGCCAGTCCGGCACTGAAAAGCCACGACTACCAGCCCTCGCTGAGTGTTGTCGCCTGGGACGCCAGCGGGCGATTGCTGAGCCGCTCCGGGGAAGCGCCGCTGCCGCCCTTTGCCAGGCGTGACGGTTTTGCGGACCTGCAGCTGGGCACGCCGGCTGTGGCCTGGCGAAGCTTTTCGCAATGGGACAGCAGCGGTGGCCGGCAGGTGATGGTGCTGGTGAAGGCCGAGGAACGTGACGAGCTGGCCGCTGACCTGGCGGGCCAGGTCGCCGAACCCGGGCTGTGGCTGCTGCCGGTGGTGGCGCTGGCATTGGGCGCCGCCATCTGGCGCGGTCTGCGCCCGCTGCAGGCCCTGTCGCGCGATGTCGCCGAGTTGGAGGTCGACAAGGCGGAGCGTCTGCAGGCACGCCATCCCTACCGTGAATTCAATTCGGTGGTCCTGTCCATCAACCGGCTGGTGGGCCAGCAGCAGGCGGCACTGGAACGGGAGCGGCAACTTGCCAGTGAAATTGCCCATGAATTGAGGACACCGCTGTCCTCCATCGCGCTGCAGGCCGCTTCGCTCAGAAAACCGCTGACCGCGCAGGCCCATGAGGAGGCGCTGCAGCAAATCAGCGCTGACGCCATGCGGGCCGGCCATGTCATCACCCAGCTGCTGGCGCTGGCGCGCGCCAGCCGGGCCGATCTGCAGCAGCAGATGACCCTGCTGGACCTGGGCGCATGGGCCCGCCAGGTGGTGGCCGGCTATGCGCAGGCGGCCTGGAAAAGCGGCCACCAGCTGAGCGTGCACGGCGATGAGGGGCTGCAGGTGCTTGCGCACCCGCTGTTGCTGGAACTGGCGCTGCGCAACCTGATCGACAACGCCCTGCAGCACACCCCGGGTGGCACCGCCGTGTCTGTCCGGTGGGGTGCCGCAGCCGGGCAGGCTTGGCTGGAGGTGTGTGATGACGGCGCCGGCCGCGGCGGCACCGGGCAGAGTGCCCGGCCACGCTCCACCGAACGGCTGGGGCTGGGGCATAAAATCGCGGGCCGCGTCATGGATATCCATGGCGGCAGCTTTGCGCTGGCGCCCGCCTCCTCACCTTCTACGGCCGGCGGACGCTGCTATCGCCTGACTTTTGTCGTCCCTGACCTACACAGGCCGACCCCCGGCAAACGGTAGAATCAGGCCCTTGGTTACTTCGCGGTTACAGCCCCTGAACACAGCGCCTGCGCTGTCTGGCGGCCGCAGGACCCACCGTTTTTTACAGTGTTTTAACTTTCTGGGGATTCGAACATGGCACTCGTTTCGATGCGCGAGCTGCTGGACCATGCGGCAGTCAACACGTATGGCATTCCGGCTTTCAACGTCAACAACCTTGAGCAGGTCACCGCCATCATGCAGGCGGCGGACGAAGTCAACGCCCCGGTGATCATGCAGGCCAGCGCCGGTGCGCGCAAGTATGCCGGCGAAGGTTTCCTGAAGCACCTGATCCAGGCCGCTGTCGAGAGTTTTCCGCACATCCCCGTGGTGATGCACCAGGACCATGGCCAGAGCCCCGATGTGTGCCTGGGCGCCATCAAGCTGGGCTTCAGCTCGGTCATGATGGACGGCTCGCTGATGGCCGACGGCAAGACCATTGCCGACTACGACTACAACATCGATGTCACCCGCAAGGTGGTTGAAATGGCCCATGCGACCGGCGTCTCGGTCGAGGGCGAGCTCGGTTGCCTGGGCAGCCTGGAAACCATGCAGGGCGACAAGGAAGATGGCCATGGCACCGATGCCGTCATGACGCACGACCAGCTGCTGACCGACCCCGAGCAGGCGGCCGATTTCGTCAAGCGCACCCAGCTGGATGCGCTGGCCATTGCCATCGGCACCAGTCACGGCGCCTACAAGTTCACGCGCAAGCCCACCGGTGACATCCTGGCCATCGAGCGCATCAAGGAAATCCACCGCCGCATCCCCAACACCCACCTGGTGATGCACGGCTCGTCCAGCGTGCCGCAGGACCTGCTGGCCATCATCCGCAACTACGGCGGCGACATGAAGGAAACCTACGGCGTGCCCGTGGAAGAAATCCAGAAGGCCATCAAGTTCGGCGTGCGCAAGATCAACATCGACACCGACATCCGCCTGGCGATGACAGCTGCCACGCGCAAATTCATGGCCGAGAACCCCAGCAAATTCGACCCGCGCGAATGGCTCAAGCCGGCCACCGCCGCCGCCAAGGCCATCTGCAAGCAGCGTTACATCGAGTTCGGCTGCGAGGGCCAGGCCAGCAAGATCAAGGGCGAGAGCCTGTCGGTCGTGGCGGCCAAATACGCCAAGGGCGAACTGGCCCAGGTCGTGCATTAAGGCAACTGTCGCTGCCTGTTTTCGCCCCTTTTCCGTCTTTTTCCGCTTTCCCGCCTTCTCCGGATTGGCGATAATTCAAAGCCCGTGCATGCCTTGAGCCGCGCGGGCTTTTTCACTTTTCCACCCACCAAGACACCAAGCAATGACTGCTGCGCTCCACACCTCCGCTCTGACTTCCCTGCCCCTGCTTGCCCGCGGCAAGGTGCGCGACAACTACGCCGTGGGCCAAGACCGGCTGCTGATGGTGGCCAGCGACCGCCTGAGCGCGTTTGATGTGATCCTGGGCGAGCCGATTCCCGGCAAGGGCGCGCTGCTCACCCAGATGGCGCTGTTCTGGTTTGCCAAGCTGGGCCACCTCTGCCCCAACCACCTCACGGGCGAGGCGCCCGAGAGCGTGGTCACGGCCGCGGAGCTGCCCCAGGTCACCGGCCGGTCCATGCTGGTCAAGCGCCTCAAGCCCTTGCCGGTGGAAGCCGTGGTGCGCGGCTACCTGGCTGGCAGCGGCTGGAAGGAATACCAGGAGAGCCAGTCCGTCTGCGGCGTACCGCTGCCTGCCGGTCTGAAAAACGCCGGCAAATTGCCGGAGCCCATCTTCACGCCGGCCGCCAAGGCCGAGGTCGGCGAGCATGACGAGAACATCAGCTACGAGCAGGTGGAGAAGGTGGTGGGCCCCGAGCTTGCCGCGCAGATCAAGAAGATCAGCATCGAAATTTACAAGACCGCGGCGGCCTTTGCGCTGACCAAGGGCATCATCATTGCCGACACCAAGTTCGAGTTCGGCCTGGACGAAAACGGCACGCTGACGCTGATGGACGAGGTGCTGACACCCGATTCGTCACGCTACTGGCCCATCGAAGGCTACGAAGCCGCCTATGCAGCCGGGCTGAACCCGCCCAGCTATGACAAGCAGTTCGTGCGCGACTGGCTGGAGGCCGTGCGCATCAACGGCAAGCCCTGGGACAAGACCCCGCCCTCGCCGCAGCTACCGCCCGATGTGGTGGCAAAAACCGCGGCCAAATATCAGGAGGCTTTAACCCGCTTGGCGGGTTAAAGAGCCCCCCTGTCTCGGCTCACTTCGTGTAGCCGGAACCCCCCAAGGGGGGCGGCGCCTGCGGCCGGGCGAAGCCCGTTCCGCGGCCCCTGCTTAACAAGACATCAAACCCAGTGGGGGCCAGGGTCCGGCTTTGCCGGCCCTAGGCGCCGCCCCCTGCGAGGGGGAGGAGGCCGAAGGCCTCCACGGGGGTTAACTCAAGATCACGCTGCTCAGGCGGCGCCGGTAGGTGGCCACCGTGGGGTCCTCGGGCGGAATCTGCCCGTCGGCCACCTTGGGTTTGGGCGTTTCCATGATGTCGAGCACGGCGATGTAGGTCTTGCGCGCCAGCTCCTCGTTCCAGCTTTTGTCGCGCATCAGGATCTCCAGCAGCTCGTCCAGTGCCTCGGTCCAGTGCTGTTGCGTCATCAGCCAGCGGGCCTTGTCAAAGCGGGCTTCAAAGTCCCGCTTGTTGGCGGCGATTTTTGCATCAAATCCGGCTGATGCGCTTTCTCCGAGTGCATTAATGGCTACAAAATCAATAGCATCCATCCAGCGTTTGAGCGAGTCAAAACGCCGCACCACCGACGTTTGGGAAATCACCGGTGCAAAGGCCACCTTGGCGTCGTCTTCGTGTCCCAGGGTCAGCAGCAGCTTGACGTAGTCGAAGCGGGCGTTGTGGTCGGCGGGGTCGGTCGCCACGGCATGTTGCAGTTTTTCGAGGATGGCGGCGGGGTCTGTGCTTTCTTCTTCAAGTTGAAGCTCCTGCTCTTCAGGCTGTTCCTCCGCCGGCGGCAAATGCTTGTCCAGAAACTCCTTGACCTTGCCTTCGGTCAGGGCGCCGGCAAAGCCATCCACCGGCTGGCCGTTCATCATCAGGATGCAGGTGGGAATGCTGCGGATGCCGAAGGCCGCGCCGAGTTGCTGCTCCTGGTCGGAATCGATCTTCACCAGCTTGAAGCGCCCGGCGTAGGCCACCTCGACCTTTTCCAGGATGGGCCCGAGCGACTTGCAGGGGCCGCACCAGGGCGCCCAGAAATCAATCAGCACGGGGGTGGTCATGGAAGCGGCAACGACTTCCGCTTCAAAGTTGGCAAGGGTGACGTCAATCATGATGCGGCAAAAAATGGGGGTTAGAAGGATGTTTTCAGCCGGCGGGCGGCTTGTCAAATGCTTTGTGGCGCGCACCCGGGCGGGGGCCATCCACGGCAGGTCAGACGATAGCATGCATCGCGGCATGGCCCGAGCCCTTAAAATCAAAGGTTCCGGGCGCGCAGTCGCCCGCAGAACTTGCAGAATTCTTGGCTTGAAAGTCCACTATGACAACGCACAATCCGGTCGGCCCCCTCGTGGGCGTGGTGATGGGCTCCAGCAGCGACTGGACCACCATGCAGCATGCCGTGCAAATCCTGCAGCAGTTCGGCGTGGCGCACGAGGCCCGCGTGGTGTCGGCCCACCGCATGCCCGACGAGCTGTTTGCCTATGCCGAGCAGGCTGCCGGGCGCGGCCTGCGGGCCATCATTGCCGGTGCCGGCGGTGCGGCGCACCTGCCCGGCATGCTGGCCGCCAAAACCGCGGTGCCCATCCTGGGCGTGCCGGTGGCCAGCAACCACCTGCAGGGCGTTGATTCGCTGCACAGCATCGTGCAGATGCCCAGGGGAGTGCCGGTGGCGACGTTTGCCATCGGCAATGCCGGGGCGGCCAATGCGGCGCTGTTTGCGGTGGCCATGCTGGCGACGAACGACAAATCCCTGGCCGACAAGCTGCAGGCTTTCCGCGCCGAGCAGACCGCCGCCGCGCGCGCCATGACGCTGCCTCCCGCATGAGCGCGGCACCGTTGTTGCCTGTGCTTCCCGGTACGGTGTCGGCCGACGGCCGTCCGGCCACGCTTGGCGTGATGGGTGGCGGCCAGCTGGGCCGCATGTTTGTGCATGCCGCCCAGCGGCTGGGTTACTTCACTACCGTGCTCGACCCGGACCCGCACAGCCCGGCTGGCTATGTGAGCCACCACTTCATTCAAACCGCCTACGACGATGCCGACGGGCTGGCGCAGCTGGCCGCGCAGTGCGACGCCATCACCACCGAATTTGAAAACGTGCCCGCCCAGGCGCTGACCGCGCTGGCCGCCACGCGGCCGGTGGCACCGGGTGCCGCCGCCGTGGCGATTGCGCAGGACCGCATCGCCGAAAAAGACCACTTCGTGGCCTGCGCCGGCATTTCGGGCGTGAGCTGCGCGCCCTTCGCGGTGATCGACAGTGCGGCCGCGGTCGAGGCGGTGCCCGATGCCCTGTTGCCCGGCATTTTGAAAACCGCCCGCCTGGGCTACGACGGCAAGGGCCAGATGCGCATCAGGACCCGCGAGGAACTTCTGGCCGCCTGGACGGCGCTCAAGCAGGTGCCCTGCGTGCTCGAACAGTTGCTGCCGCTCAAGGCCGAATGCTCGGTGCTGGTGGCACGAGGCTGGGACGGCAGCATCGTCAGCTTCCCGCCGCAGCGCAATGTGCATGTCGACGGCATTCTGGCCGTGACCCATGCCTATGCGTCAAACATGTCTTCGGCTCTTGCCGTACAGGCGCTTGCGGCGACCAAATCCATAGCGGATCATGTGGGCTATGTCGGCATCCTGTGCGTCGAGTTTTTCGTGATTGACGACGGCAGCGAGCATGGCGCGCTGGTGGTCAATGAAATGGCGCCGCGCCCGCACAACAGCGGCCATTACACGCTGGACGCCTGCGATGTCTCGCAGTTTGACTTGCAGGTGCATGCGATGGCCGGCCTGCCCCTGCCGCAACCGCGTCAGCATTCGCCCGCCATCATGCTCAATCTGTTGGGCGACCTGTGGTTCGATGCCCAGGGCAAGGAGCACACACCCGATTGGCAGGCCGTGCTGGCGCTGCCCGGTGCCCATCTGCACCTGTACGGCAAGCTGCACGCGCGTGCGGGCCGCAAGATGGGCCACCTCAACATCACGGGTGCCGATGTCGCGGGCGTGCAGGCCACGGCGCGCAAGGCGGCTGCCATCCTCGGCCTGCCGGGCCTCGAAGACCACTGATGATCCTGCCCGGCACCGACCCCCAAGCCATTCATGAAGCCGCCCGCCGCATCCAGGCCGGCGGGCTGGTGGGTTTTCCGACCGAAACGGTGTATGGCTTGGGCGCCGATGCCTCAAGCGACCAGGCCGTGGCCGGCATTTTTTCAGCCAAGGGCCGTCCCGCAAACCATCCGCTGATCGTGCATGTGGCCGATGCGCAGCAGGTGGCCGATTACGCGAGCAGCGTGCCGCCGTTTGCGGCCCGCCTGATGCAGGCCTTCTGGCCCGGGCCGCTCACCGTGATATTGCCGCGCCGGGAAGGTGTGGCCGCAGCCGCTGCCGGTGGCCAGGGCTCGATCGGGCTGCGCTGCCCCGCGCATCCGGTGGCGCTGGCTTTTTTGCGGGCGTGCGCCACCGGCGTGGCCGGGCCGAGCGCCAACCGTTTTGGCCGCGTCAGCCCCACCACGGCGCAGCATGTGCAGCAGGAGTTTGGGGACAGCTTGCTGGTGCTCGATGGCGGACCGTGCGAGGTCGGCATCGAGTCAAGCATTGTCGATTGCACGCGCGGCCGCCCGGTGCTGCTGCGCCCCGGCGTGCTCACGCGCGCGCAGCTGGAGGCCGCGTGCGGCGAGCCGGTGCTGGACAAGGACGAACTGGCGCGGGAAGCGGCCGGCCTGGGTGATGCGCCGCGCGCCTCCGGCACGCTGGAGGCGCACTACGCGCCCCATGCCAAGGTGCGCCTGATGGATGCCGGCGCGATACAGACCGCGCTGGATTTACTGGGCGCGGACGCCGCCCACATCGCGATCTATGCCCGCAGCATCGTGCGCATCAAGTCCGATCAGGTGCTGTACCGGCGCATGCCGGACGACGCAGCGGCCACCGCGCAGCAGCTGTTTGCCGTGCTGCGCGACTTTGACGCCCAGGGCGTGAAACTGATCTGGATTGAACACCTGCCCGCCACGGCAGCGTGGGACGGTGTGCGCGACCGGCTGGCACGGGCTGCCGCCAGCTGAAGGAGCACGGACCTACTCCTGCGTCCCCGCGTCCACCCATTGCAGGTAGTCGGTGGAGCCTGCGGTGATGGGGATCTGCACGATCTCGGGCGTTTCATTGCCATGGTGCGCGCGGATGAACTGCGCCAGCGCCTCGAACCTGTCTTGGCGCGTCTTGATGGACAGCCGGTATTCGGGTGATCGGCACAGCTCATCCTTCCACACATAGAAGCTCTCGATCGGCTGAAGCTGGACGCAGGCGCCCAGCCGCGCCTCGACGATCTGGCGGGCCAGGGTTTCGGCCTGCGCCAGGTCGGCCGTGGTGGTCAGCACGATGCAGTAGGGCGTCGCGCCCTGTATTCCGGTTTGCGTGTCAAGCGGCATCCTGGCCTCCTGGAATAAGCTGGGACCTTGCCGGATTCGCAGGTCCGCCGACTGCCCGAAATTCAGGCAGCACAGGCGCGACCCGCGCCAAATGGCATTGTGACCTGCTTGTGCGCCGGTCATCAACAGGCTTGTCCACACCAGGCTGGAATAACTTCAAGGGTTCCGGCGGTACCTTAGTTTCATGCCGAGGATGGCCAGCGCCAGGGCCAGCGTCGCCGCATTGGCGATCACGATGGGCCAAGCGCGCAGCAGCAGGCCGTAGGCCAGCCACAGGGCCACCCCGATCGCAAAAACGCTGTACATGCCCAGTGAGACGCCCCGTACGTCGCGCGTCTTGAAGGTGAGCCAGGCCTGCGGCAAAAAGCTCAGGGTGGTCAGGCAGGCGGCCAGCGTGCCCACCAGGTCGGTCAGGTCGATCGGCAGGCTCATTTGCTGCCCTCCTTCAGCGCCCAGTTCACCAGCGCTTCCAGGGCGGGCCGCGCTGCCGGCGCATTCGGATGGTTGACGATGGCCACCACCACCAGGCGCCGGCCGCTTGGCGTGTGCACATAGCCGGCCAGCGCATTGGCGTCGCGCAGGGAGCCGGATTTCAGGTGAGCCCAGCCCTGCGACATGCGCGATTTGCTGCGCCGGAGCGTGCCGTCCACGCCGCTGATCGGCAGCGAGGCCATCAGCTCCGGCATGGCGCCCGAGACATAGGCGGTCTGCAGCAGCCGCGCCAGCCCCTGCGGAGTGGCACGCTCCAGCCGCGACAGGCCTGAGCCGTTGTCCAGCACCGGCATGTCCTGTTCGCCCAGGCGCTCGCGCCACCAGCTGCGCACCACCTCGCGCGAGGCCTCATTGCTGGCCGCATCGTCCAGGCCACCCGGGCGTGGCTGGCCCGGCACCAGGCTCAGGGTCAGGAACAGCTGCTGCGCCATCACGTTGTTGCTGTATTTGTTGATGTCGCGAATCACCTCGGCCAGCGTCGGCGACACCACCTCGAAGGCCGGCTTCACGCCCAGGGGCGCGCGGCCCTCGCGGACCCGGCCGCCCAGGCGCCCGCCCATGTCCTGCCACAGGCCCGCCACGGCCCGCTCCGCATAACTCGTCGGGTCGATGTAGGCCACGGGCCAGACCTTTTCGCCGCAGCCTGCCGGGTAGCTACCGCTGAAGGTGATGCGAAACGGGTCGCTGAAGTCGGCTTTCAGCCGTCCCCGGTAGTCGCCGCACTCCAGCAGCGAAGCGCCTGCACCCTGGCCCGCCGACAGCGGCACGCTGGCCTGCATCTGCACATTGGCCAGGGGCGGCTCAAAGCTCACGCTGGCGATGCCGCTGCCGGGATGGGGCGCAAAGGTCATCACCACCGATTTGTAGTTGATCAGCAGCGCATCGGGCGCCGCGTTGTAGGGCCGCAGCGGTTCGCCGTCAAAGTCGCCCGAGTTTTGCGCGGTGAGGGCAAACGCGCTGCGGTCCAGCAGGATGTCGCCGGTGATGCTCTTGATGCCCAGGCCCTGCACCCGGCGCAGCAGCAGCCACAGCCGCTCCAGCACCAGCTTGGGGTCGCCCCTGCCCTGAATGATGAGGTTGCCCTGCAGCACACCATCCGCGACGGTGCCGTCGACATACACCGGTGTGTTCCAGGTGAATGACGGGCCCAGCAGCTCCAGGGCGGCGTAAGTGGTCACCAGCTTCATGACCGAGGCCGGGTTCATGGCGGCGCTGGCGCGCCAGCTCAGCAGGGGGGCGGACTGGCCATTCAGGGCCGGTGCGGCGTCCACCACCACGGCGGCCAGTGCGTCGCGCGGCACCCTGGCTTGCGCCAGCAGGGCCGCCACTTCGGGGGGCAGGGCCTGGGCCGCTGTCTGGGCGGCGGCCGGGATGCTTGTCAGACTGATCAGCCCGGCCAGCAGGCCGGCGGCCAGGTGCGCCTTCAAGCGGGCGCGGGGTGAGTGGAAAAGCATGGGGTGATTATCTGCGTTGGTCCGACCCTGCAAAACCCCGGGTGGGCCGCCAGGCCGGATAATCAACGGATGCGTGTTCGCCGACGGCGGCCTGCCAACCAGGCTGGCAGGTGCCAGGGCCGAACAGGCGCAACGATATTAACTATGATTTTGATAGCTACTTTTGCCCCCAATATTTGGCTCTGGGCCTTGCCTGATGCCTGAAATCCGGAAATTCCTCGCGTTTGACACCAGCACCGATCGCATGTCGATTGCGCTGACGGACGGCGTGCGCGTCTGGCAGCACAGTGGCGCGGGTGGCGCACAGGCCTCGGCCACCCTGATTCCTGCGATCCTGGCCCTGCTGGCCGATGCGGGCCTGGCGCTGGGCCAGCTGGATGCGATTGCGTTTGGTCGCGGCCCCGGCTCGTTCACCGGCTTGCGTACGGCCTGCGCGGTGGCGCAAGGCCTGGCGTTTGGCGCCAACGGCGGGGCCGGTATTCCGGTCTTGCCCATCGACACGCTGATGGCCGTGGCGGAGGAGGCCCGCTTCCAGCGGCATCAGGCTGCCGGCAACCCTCCTGGCGCGTCCTCTATCCTGCGAGTGACGGCGCTGCTCGATGCACGCATGGATGAAATGTATGTGCAACGCTATGAGTTCCGGGGTGACGCCTGCGCGCCCTTGGGCGACTGTGAACTGGTACGGCCGGAAAACCTGGTGCTGGAGCCGGGCGCCGGCTTGTGGGTCGGGAATGTGTTCGGCGTGTATGCCGACCGTCTGCCTATGGGGCTCGCGTCGCTCACCCGGCTGGAGGCCCTGCCCACCGCCACCGCCATGCTGCGCCTGGCCCCGGCCTTGGCCGCCGCCGGGTATTGCGTGGACGCGGCCGGGGCCCTGCCGATCTATGTTCGCGATAAAGTAGCGCTGACCACCGACGAACGGGCCGAGGTCAAGGCCCGGGCGGCGCTTGCAGCCCTGTCGGCCGCCAACTCCGCCTGAAGCCGCTGGCCATCCTTCCATGAACGCTGTTTTCAAACCCCTCGAAGCCCAGTTCGAAGCCATGACACCCGCGTGGCTGGAGGCGGTCGTGCGGGTGGAGCAAAGCGCCTACGAGCATCCGTGGACGCAGGGCAATTTCGCCGATTCGCTCAAGGCCGGCTACCAGGCGCAGCTGCTGACGGGCGGCAACCACGCGGGCCCGACTGCCGGTGGCCCCCCGTACAACGAGTTGCTGGGCTATTTTGTGGCCATGAAGGGTGTGGACGAGGTGCATCTGCTCAACATCACCGTGGCCCCAGCCCATCAGCGCCAGGGGTGGGCGCAGGTCATGCTGGACGCGCTGGCCCTGTGGTCGCGCGGGCAGGGCGCGCAGTGGCTGTGGCTGGAAGTGCGCATGAGCAACGTGCGCGCCCAGGCCGTTTATGAACGCTATGGTTTTCGCCATGTCGGCACGCGTCGCAACTACTACCCGGCCGGCGCGGCGCGGCGCGAAGACGCCATTGTCATGAGTCTGGCGCTGTGAGTCCTCATGGTGAAAGCCCTCCAATGAGCCTGACCCTCGACAAACGCCAGCGCGCCATGCTGCGCGAAATGGGGGTGCGGGTCTGGCTGCCGCAAGCGCCAGACCGGCCCGTAACGGTGCAAGCCGAGGTCGAATCTGCCATGGATGCGGTAGTCCCTGGTGCCGGGTTGGCGGGGGCTGCGGTTCATTTCCCTGAAAACAGGCCGGTTGCGGTGCGAGAGCGCCCCGTGCCTGCGCAAGCACCCCAAGCGCCCTCAGCGCCCCGGGCCGAGGCGCAGCCGGGCGGCGGGCCGGTGGGCTGGCGCGTCGGCGCCGCGCAGGCGCTGTACGCGGAAGGAGCCCAGGCGCATGGCGCACGCTGGCTGGTGCTCGCCGAAACGCCAGCCGCGGCCCTGCAGGCCGAGCCCTTCAGCCCCTTCCTCGGCGATGCTGGCAAGCTGCTCGACAACATGCTGCGCGCGGCCCGCTTGAACCAGGCCGGCGTCGTGTTGCTGGCGCCGCTGGTCCGGCTGGCGGCCTCCGGCTCGGCGGCGGCCGGCCTGCAGGCGGCGCTGGCGGATCTGGCTGCCCATGCGCTGCCCGACGTGGTGCTGGTGATGGGCCGCCTGGCGGCGCAGGCGGTGTTGCAGTCCACCGAGCCCCTGGGCCGGCTCCGGGGCCAGGTACACAGCGTGCTCGGTGCGAACACCGTCGTGACCTACGACGCCACCTACCTGCTGCGCAACCCGGCCGACAAAGCCAAGGCCTGGGAAGACCTGTGCCTGGCCATGCGCCTGGCCCGCAGTTCGGCATCCCCTGACAACTGATTTCTCAGCCTGCTTTTTCGGCTTCGGACGAGCGGCCGGGTACCAGCACCGACGCGATGGCGACCACCATCAAGACCACGGCAGTCCAATCCTGCCAGTGCAGCACTTCGCCCAAGCCCAGCGCCCCCGAGAAAACGCCCAGGACGGGAATCATCATCACGCTCAGGCTGGACGCGACCGGCGGCAGGGCACGCGCCAGCGTGAACCAGGCGGCGTGGGCAAAACCGAATATCAGCACGGCGTTGTAGGCAATCGCCGCCCAGGTCTGCGGCGACGGCGCCCGCCACTGCGCCTGTTCAAACGCCAGGCCCAGGGCCGTCATCACCACGGCTGTCATCACGGTCATCCAGAACGAAAGGGTCAGGGTGGCGACCGCGATCGTGGTGTTGCGCAGCTGCTGCGTGCCGAAGGCCCACACGGCGGCGGCCACCAGCGCGCACAACACCCCCAGCGGCCGGCCCGACAGGAGGGTCAGCTCGGTCCACAGCAGCAGGGCCACGCCGAGGGCGGCGGCCGCCACACCTAGCCAGTGGCGCGCCTTCAGGCGTGCGCCAAAAAAACAGGCGCCCAGCAGCGCCGAGAAAATCGGCATGGTGTAGCCCAGGATCGCGGCGCGACCGCTGCTCAGGTTTTTCACCGCCAGGATGATCAGCGCATGCCAGACGAACATGTTGGTAAACGCCAGCCAGAACAGCTCGCGGTAGTTGCCTTTCGGTATCAGAAAAGGAACTCTCAGGTGCACCATGGCCAGGCCCAGCACCGGGATGCCCAGCCACAGCGAGATGGCGCGAAACGTCAACGGAGGAAAGTCGGCCACGCCCACTTTCATCACGGGCCAGTTCAGGCCCCAGGCGAGCGTCAGGAGGCAAAGGAGCAGGAGCTGCTGGCGATTGAGTTGCATGCGGATGCGCCGGTGTACTGGAGGGCCGGCGCTGAGGAACGTCGGATGGGTGGGTGTGGATTGTCCCGGTTTGTGTGCAGACGTGCTGGGCGCCTGTGGTTCTGCTCCGCGAAGCGAATCGGGGTGGAGGCCCTACTAGCCGGAAGTGGCAGCTCTCCAACCCAGCCGGGGCCGCGGAACCGGCTTAGCCGGGCCGCAGGCGCAGCGGCCCCCTCGGGGGGCAGAGAGCTACACGCTAGTAGAGCGAACGTGGGGGCCACACTTCTTACAATAAGCCCATGGTGCGACTCGAAGTCGCTTCATTCGATCCGTGTGATCGTCTTTATCAGTGGATGGTTTCCCTCTCCGGAGGTCCCATCCTGCCCCCCTCAAAAGGGGTTAACTTTGTAGCAGCCAAATGGCTCTATTTGGCTGCTCCAGCCCGCTCCCTCAGGGCGCGGGAATGGTGAATTGCGTTCCCAAGGGATGCAATTCGTCGCCAATTAGAGACATATTTCCGTAAGGAAAGGCCTTGTTACCTCTTGCTGCAAATTTATCTGTAGCAGGTTGTACTGGTAGGGGAGCGTAACCGCTCTCTGTGTCTTGTTTTCCACCAAAACCACCCCTGGAACGGGGTGACCTTCACCACACGTGCGTCCTGAGTAATCGGGGGGTGCGGAGCTGTGGTTAAACGTCCCGTGCCCCGGCACACAGGTCATGCGCGAGCTTGGCCGACTCACAGAACAAGACTGTGCGGAGACGCGAAGGTACAGGGTATGGGAAATGTAATGTGAACTCTCGTTTGAACCGTCGTGACTATTGAGCAGCTTACGCTTGTCTCTCCCGCAAAGGAGGAGCTGCGGCCAAAAGGCACGGAGTCAGGATGCGCATGTCATGGACTTCGCATCGTTCCCAAAACGACTTCCGGCGGATAGAGAGTCCCTAACCCCGTCGGTCTGGTAGCCACCAGACTGGGCACAGAGGGAAACGAGGTAAGCCCCACTCACCGCCAGCCCCGCAAGGGGCTGGCAACCCGCGAGCAATCAAAGGCCATGGTGGAGGGGGTAAAGGAAGAGGCAAAAAGCGAATGCCGGTCTGTAATGGATCGGATAGGTCATGCCTAAGCGAAAGCGAGCAGACTTGCCTCAGGTGCGACAGCGTAAAGCCGTTGCGACTTATCAATGACCCAGAGGGTATCTGACCCTCTGGGTCAGTGCCATCTTCAATGGGTCAAACCAAACTGGAGAAGGTATGGAACACATCGGCAACGATGCTGCGTCTCCAGACGGACCAAGTGAATGGCATTCGATTGATTGGAAGCTAGTCATGGAGTTCGTCGGGAAGGCGCAGATGCGCATAGCGCAGGCAGAACAGGAGAAGGGCTTCCGACGAGTTGCAAGACTCACACGAAGTCTCATCCGATCCTGGCAAGCCAAGGCATTGGCAGTCAGGCGAGTAACGGAGAACCAAGGGAAGCGAACGAGTGGCGTCGATTGCGTACTTTGGGACACGCCAACAAAGAAATGGAATGCGATCAGTTGTCTGAACCCTAAAGGGTATCGGGCTCGCCCCCTAAGGCGGGCCTATATCCCGAAGGCCGACGGAAAGGAACGCCCCCTGGGCATGCCGACTATGAAGGACCGAGCGATGCAAGCACTTTATCTGCTTGCGCTGGAACCGGCTGTGGAATGTGCGTCCGATCCGAACTCGTATGGGTTCCGGAAAGGACGATCCACACATGACGCGCGGTCTCAGTTGTTTGTATGCTTATCCAAAAAGGCTTCGGCCCAATGGGTATTGGATGCGGACATCGCGGGGTTCTTTGACAACATCAACCATGAGTGGTTGCTGAACCACGTCCACATGGACAAGGTGATGCTGCGCAAGTGGTTGAAATCTGGAGTCGTTGACGCGGGTCAGCTCCAGCGCACGGATGACGGTACGCCGCAGGGCGGCGTCATCTCGCCGGCATTAGCGAATATCACCCTGAATGGTCTGGAAACGGGGCTCATGCAATTCCTCCGGGAAAAGCTGGGCGTCAATCAGGCAGGAAAGGTGAAGGTGAACTTGGTAAGGTACGCAGATGACTTCGTGGTGACGGGTAGTTCAAAAGACTTCCTTGAGACCACTGTCCGACCTTGGATTGTTGAATTCTTGCGCGAGCGGGGGTTGACACTGTCCACGGAAAAGACGCGCATTGTGCACATTGACCAAGGTTTTGACTTCCTAGGGTGGAACTTCCGTAAATACGGAGGGAAACTACTCATCAAGCCGAGTCAGAAGAACGTGAAAGCGTTCTACGCCAAGGTGAAGGAGGAAATCGCTGGGTCGCTATCGAAGGTTCCAGTAGAAACGTTGATAAAGCGCCTGAACCCAATCCTCAAAGGTTGGGCTCAGTACCACAAGGGCACGGTTGCCAAGCAGATTTTCAGCAAAGTGGATTCTCTGATTTATTGGAGACTGATGCGCTGGGGTATGCGGACGCACCCGCGCAAGACGGCGGGCTGGGTGTACGGACATTACTGGAAACAGTGTGGCTCACGCAAACAGTTCGCGGGCTTGCAGGATGACCCCTCCGGAGGTGATGAAAGGATACCGCTGCCGCTGTATCGCCTGTCGGACATGAAAATTGTCCGGCACATCAAGGTCAAGGGGGATTACAACCCCTTCCACCCGGATTGGGTCGCCGATGGAGAGAAACTACGAGTACGAAGGATGGGTGAAACCATTTGGAGCGCTCAGAGGGCCTCTCTGTGGTTCGACCAAGGTGGTAAATGCGCTCTCTGTCAGCAAGAAATCGACATGGCTGAGGAAAACATGGACGACCACCATATCGTCTATCGGCAGCTAGGAGGGAGTGATGCTCTTTCCAATCGGGTGCTGTTACATCCGATCTGTCACAGGCGTGTCCACGCCCTAGGTTTGAAGGTTATCAAGCCGGTCCCCGGTACGGGGGACTTTAATCTGGCGAAGCAGTCGAAGGTTATGCAACCTGTTGAAGCTGTGTAGTCAGTGGTCGTACGTGAGCCGTGTGCGGTGAAAGTCGCAAGCTCGGTTCGATGGGGGGGATATCATCGAGAGATGGTATCCCTACCCTCCAATAAGCCCATGACCTTCCTCGACATGCTGGGCGCCGCAGAACGCCAGAACAACTCCATGCTGTGCGTGGGCCTGGACCCGGAGCCCACCCGATTCCCCGGCAAGCTCAAGGGCGACGCCAACAAGATCTACGACTTTTGCGCCGCCATTGTCGATGCCACCGCCGACCTGGTGATCGCTTTCAAGCCGCAGATCGCCTACTTTGCTGCGCACCGCGCCGAGGGCCAGCTCGAACGCCTGATGGAGCACATGCGCCGGGTGGCGCCGCAGGTGCCCATCATCCTCGACGCCAAGCGCGGCGACATCGGCAGCACGGCCGAGCAGTACGCCAGGGAAGCGTTCGAGCGCTATGGCGCCGACGCGGTGACGCTGTCACCCTTCATGGGGTTTGATTCGGTGCAGCCCTACCTGAAATACGAGGGCAAGGGCGCCTTCCTGCTGTGCCGCACCTCGAATCCCGGCGGCGACGACCTGCAGAACCAGCGCCTGGCCAGCATCGACGGCCAGCCCTTGCTCTACGAACACGTGGCCCGCCTGGCCCAGGGACCGTGGAACCTCAATGGCCAGCTCGGCCTCGTGGTGGGCGCCACCTACCCGGCGGAAATCGAGCGCGTGCGCAGCGTGGCCCCCACGCTGCCGCTGCTGATTCCCGGCGTCGGTGCGCAGGGCGGCGATGCGGTGGCGACGGTGCGCGCCGGCTGGCGGCCCGGTGCGTCCATCATCGTGAACTCTTCCAGGGCGATCCTGTATGCGTCTTCGGCAGAGGATTTTGCGGAGGCGGCACGGCGTGAAGCGGTGAGGACGCGCAATGTGCTGGAGGCGGCGCGTCTTGAGGTGTAAAGCGGTGTAAGGGTTTTGGCGAGTGAAAACGGGCGTCAATTGCTATTGAATTGATAGCGTATGGGTATTGCCGAGTGCTGCTGGCCGGCAGGCTACTTCAGCCAGCCGCGTTTGCGGAAATACCACATCGGTACCACCGCGCTGGCCGCCATGAGTCCGATTGCATAGGGGTAGCCCAGCGCCCAGTCAAGCTCGGGCATGAGCTTGAAGTTCATGCCATACACGCTGGCAATCAGCGTGGGCGGCAGCAGCGCAACGCTGGCGACCGAGAAGATCTTGATGATCTTGTTCTGGTTGATGTTGATGAAACCGACCGTGGCATCCATCAGGAAGTTGATCTTGTCGAACAGGAAGGCGGTGTGCGAGTCGAGCGAGTCAATGTCGCGCAGGATTTGCCGCGCCTCCTCGAACTGCTCGGCATTGAGCATCTTGCTGCGCATCATGAAGCTGACCGCGCGGCGCGTGTCCATCATGTTGCGGCGGATGCGGCCGTTCAAGTCTTCGTGGCGCGCAATGGCGCCCAGCACTTCGCCGGCTAGGGCGTCGGTCACATCGCCCGACAGCACCTGGGTGCTGACTTTTTCCAGCTCGACATAAATGCCTTCCAGGGTGTCGGCGGAGTATTCGGCGTCGGCGTCAAACAGCTTGAGCAGCACTTCCTTGGCGTCTTCAATCAGCCCTGGCGCGCGGCGAGCGCGCATGCGCAGCAGCCGGAACACCGGCACATCCTCGTCGTGGATGGAAAACAGCACGCCCTTGCTTTTCAGGTCGTCATTCACCAGGTTCAGGATGAAGGCCACCCGCACCGTGCGCGGTTCCGCGTCGTCGGCAATCAGGAAGTCGGAGCGGATGTGCAACTCGCCGTTGTCTTCTTCGTAAAAGCGCGCGGACTCCTCGATGTCCTCGTCCATCGCGTCTTCAGGGATGGACAGGCCGTAGTACTGCTTGATCCAGCGCTTTTCTTCCAGGGTAGGAGCCTCAAGGTCCACCCAGATGGGCTGGAATTTGGAGAGTTCTTCCAGGGACTCGATTTCTTCCTGGAACAGCCGCCCGTTGGCGAGCGTGAAAATATTGAGCATGACTGACTGCCTATCGGTTCAAGGGTCAGCGCAAGGAGCATGCGCGCCTTGGGCAAGGGGAGGTGGATGGCGCTATCGCTTTCAACCCCCCAACGACACTTCACGTCAGTCTGCGGTGTTGAAAGCTAGCGACTAGGGCTGCTTTCCAAGGATTTCTCCGTAATGAATCAGCGGCGATTATGGCATTTCAAGGCCGATTTATCTAGCGCCCGCCAGGCCGAAAAAAGCCAGCAACTCGTCTTTTCGGGCATAGGCATCCTGCTCGCCCAGCGCCATCAGTGCCTTGACGAAGCCCGGCTCGAACAACAGGTAGCTAGCCAGGGCTGCGCCACCCGGGCTGCCTTTGGCGCCGAGCGCGCCCAGGCCCGCCAGTGCGTTGTATGCGCCGGTGGGCAGCTCACCGGCATGTGCCTGCGCCAGTGCATCGAGCGACTGCGAAGGGGCCATCGCCAGTACCTCGACCGGCCGGTAAGGCAACAGGGCGGCGATTTCCCGTGGCAGCTGGCGCATGGTTCTGCTCACCCGCTGGGCCTGCTCCACATCGGCCTGCAGCGTGTCCTGAAACACGCTGGCCATGGCATGGCCGGCAATCGCCCCCAAGGTGGGCCGGCCGCTGACGCTCTGACCGTTGTTGCCGGCAAAGCTGGCGCGCTCGGGCTGCCCGACCCCGATCACCAGCACCTTGCCGGCACCCAGGTGCAGGGCGGGCGACAGCGGCGAACTCTGGCGCATCGAGCCATCGCCAAAAAACTCGCGATGGCCATCCACCCACAGCGGTGTGGACGGAAACAGGAAGGGAAGGGCGCTGGAGGCCATCAGATGCTCGATGGTGATGGGCTGGAACTCGGCGCGCCGGCCCGGCCGGCTCCACAAATCGATCTGCCGGTACGGGTCCATTTGGCAAAACGTCCAGTGCACCCCGCTGCTGTAGCTGGAGGCGGAGATCGCCAGCGAGTGCAGCGTCCGGTCCTGCAGTGCCTGGTCAATCCGTTCCAGCGAAATGCTGCGGTGCAGCGTGTCTACCAGCGGCGTGTTGTCCAGCAGCGACTGCTGGGCGCGCACCTGCTGCGACAAAAACAGGGCCGCCACAATCCGGTTCGAGCGTATCCAGGTTGGAACTTTGAGATCGTACACGTGCGACGAACGCAGCGTCGTCCAGAAGCTGGCCAGCTGACCAAAGGCCCGCAATCCTTCGTCGGCGCGGCTGGCCAGGAAGGCGGCGTTAAGCGCGCCGGCAGACGTTCCCACCAGGATCTTGAAGGGAAAACGCTCGTTGAACGTGTCGCCCTGAAGGCTCAGCATGCTGGACAGGGCGTGGAGGACGCCCGCCTGATAGGCGGTACGCGCACCCCCGCCCATCAGCACCAGGGCATTGAGCTCTTCCTTGGGGTCCGCCAGGCCGGAGAGGATGGATTCTAGTGACATGCTGAGCCGATCGGTGCGACTGTCATCGTGCGAGGGTGCAATAAAGCGTGATTCCCGAATATCCCATGACGCACCATTTCGTGGAGCCTACATCACCCGGGCTGTGGAAAACGATAAATTGCAGGCCAGCTGTTCACCTGGCCAATCAAGTGTTTTGTCCTGGCCACAGCAGCATCACGCTGCAGTCCCTCAAAACCTGAGTAAATCCAGCGGTTATCGACCTTTCTTTTGCCGTCCGCGCTTGATCGCGGGAGAAAGTCCGGCACAACTGTCGGGTGGCCGGCCACGGTTCGGCTCTGTTCGGAAATCCCGGCAAATCAAGGACTTGGACCCGGCGAGCGGCGCCAGGTGGCTGGGCCCGGTGCAGGGCCTGTCTGGGGGCTGTCCGGTCGGCGGCGGGCGCGCTTCACGGGTTATTACCAGGCTGGCTTGCAATTACAGGGCTTCGGGCGCATAGTGAATCCAAGAGAGTTGTCCCCGTCTGCCGTCCTGCCTTCTCCGGTCGGGCGGTGTTTTCAACCCAGCTCCAACTTTGGAAAAGGAGTCTCTTTATGAACTTGACGATCAGCGGTCACCATCTTGAAGTTACCCCCGCGCTGCGCGGTTATGTGACAAGCAAGCTGGATCGAATTACCCGGCACTTCGACCAGGTAGTAGATGTAAAAGTCCTGTTGACAGTGGACAACATGAAGGAAAAGGAAAGACGCCAGCGGGCCGAATGCAATGTGCATGTCAAGGGCCGCGATCTGTTTGCCGAGAGTTCTCACGCTGATCTTTACGCCGCCGTTGATGAATTGACTGACAAGCTTGACCGTCAGGTCGGGCGCTACAAAACCAAAACCAAGGATCACCACCACGTTGCCGCCAAGCGACAAGCCTGACTCCCGCGGGGTTGCGCCGAAAGGCAGCCCGTCGTTGGCACTTGGCCCTGCCCTTCGGGCACCCCTTGTGTCATTGGGTAAGTTAGTGTGTGTTCTGACGAGCCGCTTGTACGCGCAAGCGGCTTTTTTATGCCCCTTCTGCCTTCAAACCCGCTGTAAAGTGCATAATTCGGCGACTAAAAGATCGTTATGAACCGTCTTTCGCAAATTTTGCCCCCCTCTCAAGTGCTGGTCAGTGTTGAAGCAACCAGCAAAAAGCGTGCTTTTGAAGAAGCCGGTCTGTTGTTTGAGAACCAGCACGGTCTGAATCGCGCGCTGATCACCGACAGCCTGTTCGCGCGTGAGCGCCTGGGCTCGACCGGTCTTGGCCATGGCGTGGCCATTCCGCATGGCCGCATCAAGGGCCTGAAGGCCCCGATGGCCGCAGTTTTCCAGCTGCAGGCCCCCATCGGTTTCGATGCGCCCGATGAGCAGCCCGTCGGTTTGCTGATTTTTCTGCTGGTGCCGGAGGCCGCCACGCAAAAACACCTTGAAATCCTCTCTGAAATTGCCGAGCTGCTCAGTGACAGCACGCTGCGCGAGCAGCTCAAGACGAGCACGGATGCTGCGGCGCTACACCACCTGATTGCATCGTGGCACTCTGTCCATGAAGTCAGCTCCTAGGTTGGGGCGGTTTGAGTCGTGATCTTGAGTAACAGGCCGGCATGAAGCCCACCGTTGTCAGCGCAGACGTTCTGTTTGAGGACCACCGCGCCGCCCTGAAGTGGCAGTGGGTGGCTGGCCTGGGCGCCTCCGAAAGGCGTTTTGACGAAGTGGCCGTGCGCGCAGCGCGCTCCGGCGCCGACCTGGTGGGCTACCTCAACTACATCCACCCTTACCGCGTGCAGATCCTCGGCGAGCGCGAAGTCGCTTACCTGACCAACGAGAGTCCCGACGACTGTGCCCGTCGCATCTCCCGCATCATCACGCTGGAGCCGCCGGTGCTGGTGGTGGCCGACGACCAGACGGCGCCCGACACCTTGCTGTCGATGTGCGAGCGCGCACAGCTGCCGATGTTTGCCACGCCGGAGTCGGCCGCCTTCGTGATTGACGTGTTGCGGGCCTACCTGTCCAAGCACTTTGCCGACCGCACCTCCATGCACGGTGTCTTCATGGACATTCTGGGCATGGGCGTCATGATCACCGGCGAGTCCGGTCTGGGCAAAAGCGAGCTGGGGCTGGAGCTGATTTCGCGGGGGCATGGCCTGGTGGCTGACGACGCGGTGGATCTTTACCGCATCAACCAGACCACGATTGAGGGGCGCTGCCCCGAGTTGCTGCAAAACCTGCTCGAAGTGCGGGGGATTGGCCTGCTGGACATCAAGGCAATTTTTGGCGAGACGGCGGTTCGCCGCAAGATGCGCCTGAAGATGATCGTCCACCTGGTGCGCCGCGAGACCCTGGAGCGCGACTACGAGCGCATCCCCTACGAGCCGCTGACCCAGGACGTGCTGGGGATTCCCGTGCGCAAGGTCATCATCCAGGTGGAAGCCGGCCGCAACATCGCCGTGCTGGTAGAGGCCGCCGTGCGCAATGCCATCCTGCAGCTGCGCGGCATCAATACCTACCAGGAGTTCGTGGAGCGGCATCGCAAGGCGATGGAGCAGGATGATTGAGCCCCCACGCCCGCCACTGCGAGTGCTTCGCTGCCCCCCGAGGGGGCCGCTGCGCCTGCGGCCCGGCTAAGCCGGTTCCGCGGCCCCTGCTGGAGGGAAAAGCCCCCACGCAGGCTCCAGCCCCTCGGGGGCTGATGTGCCACTGAATTAATAGCCGGCTGCGCCTGTTCCGATTGGGCCGGTACGGCCTCTTCTCTGAAAACTCAGAGGTGGTGGTGGTGATGGCGCACGGGCGCGGTTCCCCGGTTGGGGCAGTTGTCCTTGGTGCAATTGGCGTACATCGAGAGGGAGTGGTCGGCGATGGCAAACCCCTTGGCCTTGGCCACGGCATGCTGGCGTTTTTCAATCTCGGCGTCGTAAAACTCCTCAACCTTGCCGCAATCCAGGCACACCAGGTGGTCGTGGTGCTGGCCTTCATTGATCTCGTAGACCGCCTTGCCCGACTCGAAATTGCTGCGATTGAGCAGCCCCGCCTGCTCGAACTGGGTCAGCACGCGGTAGACGGTGGCTAGGCCGATATCCGACCGGTCTTCCAGCAGTACCCGGAAGACGTCTTCCGCCGTCATGTGGCGCTGCTTGCCAGCCTGAAAAATCTCCAGGATCTTCAGGCGCGGCAAGGTGGCCTTGAGGCCGGTGCTTTTTAACTCGTCAATGTTGCTCATGGGAATCTCTTTCGGGGACAGGGCGCACGGCCCCTGGCGGCCGGATCCGGGGTCGGGATGCACCCAGCCGCTACAATGATCAATCATATCGCTACACCCAATTCCATGTCTGCAAATCATCATTACAGCATCCAAACAGCTTCCATCGTCTTGGCATGCGCGGTGCTGGCGTCCTGCAGCAGCGCGATCAATCCGGTCAACTGGGTGACCCCCTACAAGGTGGATGTGATCCAGGGCAACTTCATCTCCAGTGAGCAGGTTGAGCAGCTGCGGCCCGGCATGAGCCGCGACCAGGTCCGGGCAGTTCTCGGTACGCCCCTGATGGCGAGCCTTTTCCATGCCGACCGCTGGGACTATGTCTTCACGCTGAAGCGGCAAGGCGTTGACTCCCAGACCTACAAATACACCGTGTTCTTCAACGGTGACCAGCTCGAGCGCTTTGCCGGCGACGCCATGCCCAGCGAGGCGGAGTTCATCGCCAAGCTGGACAACAAGCGCAAACTGGGCAAAGTCCCTCCGCTGGAAGCCACCGAAGAGCAATTGAAGGCCGCCGAGAAGCCGTCTGCTGCCAAGCCCGCCGCAGGGTCTGCCGCCGCCGTTGCCGCACCGCCGGCAAGCCCGCAAACCACGGTCTACCCACCGCTCGAAAGCCCGAAACAGTGAGCGGGGGCATGATGGACGCTCGCCCCCACCGTATCGCGGTAGCCGGCGCCAGTGGCCGCATGGGCCACATGCTGATTGAAGCGGTGAGCGCCAGCAGCGACTGCCTGCTGACGGGCGCGCTCGACGTGGCCGCCAGCCCGGCCATCGGTATGGATGCAGCGGCATTTTCCGGACTGACCAGCGGTGTTCCCATCAGTGCCGATGTCCGCCAGGGTTTGCAAAACGCTGGCGTACTGATCGATTTCACCCGCCCCGAAGGCACGCTGGCGCACCTGAAGGTGTGCCGTGAACTCGGCGTCAAGCTGGTGATAGGCACCACCGGCTTTTCAGAAGCGCAGAAGGCCGAGATAGCCGCAGCCGCCAAAGACATTGCCATCGTCATGGCCCCCAACATGAGCGTGGGCGTCAACGTCACGCTCAAGCTGCTGGAGATGGCCGCCAGGGCGCTGTCCACAGGCTACGACATCGAAATCATTGAGGCCCACCATCGCCACAAGGTGGATGCGCCCTCGGGCACCGCCCTCAAGATGGGCGAAGTGATTGCCGGCGCGCTGGGCCGCGACCTGAAGGATTGCGCCGTCTACGCCCGCGAAGGCGTCACCGGCGAACGCGACCCCTCCAGCATCGGCTTTGCCACCATCCGCGGCGGCGACATCGTGGGTGACCACACGGTACTGTTTGCCGGCACCGGCGAGCGCATCGAGATCACCCACAAGTCATCGAGCCGGGCCACCTACGCGCAGGGCAGCCTGCGCGCCGCCCGTTTCCTGGCCGGCCAGCCCAGCGGCCTGTTTGACATGTTTGACGTCCTCAACCTGAAATGAGCCCCGCCGAACGCCGCGAAGGGCCGCCCCGAGCAAGTTCAGCCCCCCTGGGGGGCAGCGCATTACACGCAGTGAAAAGCGTGGGGGCCAACGAACGCCGCGAAGGGCCGCCCCGAGCAAGTTCAGCCCCATCTCCTCGTGAAGGGCTGGTATGAATTTCTTCAGCCTCATGACCCAGGGCGGCGTTGTCAGCCAGCTGGTCGCGGTGCTGCTGCTGGCCATGTCGGTGGCCAGCTGGGTGGTGATCCTGTGGAAGGCCTGGCTGCTGCACCGCGCGCTGGGCGATGTGGCGCGCAGTACCGCTGTTTTCTGGCAGTCGGTGTCGATCGAGGAGGCCAGCCAGAAAGTTGCCGCTTTTGACCGTGAAGCGTTGGTGTTGCCCTTGATTGATGCCACGAAGTTAAGGGCCATTGGCACCCTGGGCGCTGCCGGCGACCGCGCCCAGCAGCTAACCCGCGTGCTGCGCGATGCCCTGCACGCCATCCTGCACAAGCTGCAGTTCGGCCAGGTCTTGCTGGCTACCGTCGGCTCGACTGCACCGTTCGTGGGCCTGCTCGGCACCGTCTGGGGCATTTACCATGCATTGATTGGCATCGCGTCGGCTGGCCAGATCACGATAGACAAGGTCTCGGGGCCGGTGGGCGAGGCGCTCATCATGACGGCCGCCGGCCTGGCGGTCGCGATTCCCGCCGTGTTGGCCTACAACATCTTTGGCCGCCACATTGGCCGCATCGAAGCCGACCTGGAAGGGTTTGCGCGCGATTTGCGGGAGTTGCTGGCGGGCCATCGGGGCTGAGCCCTCAAACCAGGAACGCATGCACCATGGGATTTGGCCGACTCGAACGCATCCAGGGCCCGCAGCCCATGAGCGATATCAATGTCACGCCGCTGGTGGACGTGATGCTGGTGCTGGTGGTCATTTTCATCATCACGGCGCCCTTGCTGGCCAGCACCATCCGGCTCGACCTGCCCAAGGCCGAGGGGGCCCAGTCGAGTGACGTGCCCCGGTTTGTCACGCTGGTGGTCGACAAATCGGGCCAGGTCTTTCTGAACGACAAGCCCGTGAAGCTGGACGAGCTGGCGCGGGACCTGGCGCAAACCGCGGGCCGCAACCCCGATACCGAGGTGCAGTTGCGCGCCGATGAGGCCGTGCCCTACGGCCGGGTGGTGGAGGTGATGGGTGTGGCGCAAAAAGCCGGGCTCAGCCGCATCGGTTTTGTCGCCGAGCCCAAGCCCGCAGCGCGCCCGTAAAATTACGGCCAGCCACCATTTCTGAAGATCTGGAAAAAGCGACGGGGCTGCCCGGCTTTTTTCACTGTTGTTAACCGCCCCTTTTACCGCCCGAACTTATTGTGCGACCGAAGGAAGCCAAACTTTCGGGCGCTATCCCCATGCAAGACAAATACAACCACCTCGACGTCGAGCGCAGCGCTCAAGCCCAATGGATCGCCGCGGACGCCTACCGCGTCACCGAAGACACCAGCGGCAAAAAGCCGAGGGGCAAGTACTACGCCTGCTCCATGCTGCCCTACCCGAGCGGCAAGCTGCACATGGGCCATGTGCGCAACTACACCATCAACGACATGCTCACGCGCTACCTGCGCATGAAGGGCTACAACGTGCTCATGCCCATGGGCTGGGATGCCTTCGGCCTGCCTGCCGAAAACGCCGCGATGAAAAACGGCGTGCCACCGGCGCAGTGGACCTACGACAACATCGCCTACATGAAAAAGCAGATGCAGGCGATGGGGCTGGCCATCGACTGGAGCCGCGAGGTGGCCACCTGTGACCCAAGCTACTACAAGTGGAACCAGTGGCTGTTTTTGAAGATGCTGGAAAAAGGCATTGCCTACCGCAAGACCCAGGTCGTCAACTGGGACCCGGTCGACCAGACCGTGCTGGCCAACGAGCAGGTGATCGACGGCAAGGGCTGGCGCACCGGCGCGACGGTGGAAAAGCGCGAGATCCCCGGCTACTACCTGAAGATCACCGACTACGCTGAAGAGCTGCTGGGCCACGTGCAGCACCAGCTGCCGGGCTGGCCCGAGCGTGTCAGGCTGATGCAGGAAAACTGGATCGGCAAAAGCGAAGGGGTGCGCTTTGCCTTCACGCACGACATCAGGGATGCCTCCGGCGCGCTGATCGGCGGCGGGAAGATGTATGTGTTCACCACCCGAGCCGACACCATCATGGGCGTCACCTTCTGCGCGGTCGCCCCCGAGCACCCGCTGGCGCTGCATGCCGCCGCCCTGAATCCGCAGCTCGCCGCGTTCATTGAGGAATGCAAGGCCGGCGGCACCACCGAGGCCGAGCTGGCCACGCAGGAGAAAAAAGGCAAGCCCACCGGCCTCTTTGTGACGCACCCGCTGACGGGCGAGCAGGTCGAGGTCTGGGTCGGCAACTACGTGCTCATGAGCTATGGCGACGGCGCCGTGATGGGCGTGCCCGCGCATGACGAACGTGATTTCGAGTTCGCCAAAAAATACGGCCTGCCCATCAAACAGGTGACCGATGTGAAAGGCCAGGCCTACAGCCTGGAGGCCTGGGCGGACTGGTACGGCGACAAGCAGCAGGGCGTGGCGATCAACTCCGACAAGTACGACGGCCTGGGCTTGAAGGCCTGCGTCGATGCCGTGGCCGCCGACCTGGCCGCCAAGGGCCTGGGCGAGAAGAAAACCACCTGGCGCCTGCGCGACTGGGGCGTCAGCCGCCAGCGCTACTGGGGTACGCCCATCCCCATCATTCATTGCGATGAACACGGCGCCGTGCCGGTTCCCGAGAAAGACCTGCCGGTGGTGCTGCCGCAGGACTGCGTGCCCGATGGCTCGGGCAACCCGCTGCACAGGCACGAAGGTTTTCACGCGGGTGTCGTCTGCCCGGTGTGCGGCAAGCCGGCGCGCCGCGAGACCGACACCATGGACACCTTTGTCGATTCATCGTGGTACTACATGCGCTACTGCGACCCGAAGAACGACCAGCAGATGGTCGCCGGAGGGGCCGACTACTGGATGCCGATGGACCAGTACATAGGCGGCATCGAGCATGCCATCCTGCACCTGCTGTATGCGCGTTTCTGGACCAAGGTCATGCGCGACCTGGGCCTGGTGAAGATCGATGAGCCCTTTACCAAGCTGCTGACGCAGGGCATGGTGCTCAACCACATCTACTCGCGCAAGGGTGACAAAGGCGGTATCGAATATTTCTGGCCCAGCGAAGTGGAAGACATCCATGACGCCGCGGGCAAGGTGACCGGCGCGAAGCGCAAGAGCGACGGCCTGCTGGTGAACTACGAAGGCGTGGGCACCATGAGCAAATCCAAGAACAACGGTGTCGACCCCCAGGACCTGATCGAGCGATACGGCGCCGACACCGCGCGCCTGTACACCATGTTCACCGCACCGCCCGAAGCCACGCTGGAGTGGAATGATGCGGCGGTGGAAGGCTCTTACCGCTTTTTGCGCCGTGTCTGGAATTTCGGAGTCAAGCTGAGTGCCGCCAAAACTGCTGCAGCTGCTGCGCAGGCTGCAGGGTTTGTAGCCGAGTACGGCAAGGAAGCTAAAGAATTGCGCCGTGAGATCCACACAGTGCTCAAGCAGATCGACTACGACTACCAGCGTATGCAATACAACACGGTGGTATCGGGCAACATGAAATTGCTCAACGCGCTTGAAAACTTCACCAATGACGGTGCGGCTGGAAGCCATAAAGCTTTGCATGAAAGCTTCGGCATCCTGCTGCGCTGTCTCTACCCCGCCACGCCGCACCTGGCGCACGCCCTGTGGTCAGAGCTGGGCTATGCGGCCCAGCAGGGCGATCTGCTGGATGCGCCCTGGCCTGAAGTGGACAGCGGCGCCCTGCAGCAGGATGTGATCGAGCTGGTGCTGCAGGTCAATGGCAAGCTGCGGGGTTCGGTCACGGTTCCCGCCGGGGCCGACAAGGCCACCATCGAGGCCGCAGCGCTGGCGTCGGAGGCTTTCCTCAAGCAGGCGGCCGGCGCGCCGGCCAAAAAGGTCATCGTGGTGCCTGGCCGGCTGGTCAACATCGTTGTCTGAGATCACCCCAAGATAGTCCCAAGATAATCCCAAGACAAGGCAAACCATGCAGCGTCGCGCTTTACTGTCACTGACGGCTTCCGCCGCCGCCCTGAGCCTGGCTGGCTGTGGTTTTCAGCTGCGCAAGGCGCCCGACTACGCCTTCACAACCCTGTTCAGCGGCCTTCCCGAATCATCGCCGCTGGGCGTGGAATTGCGGCGCTCGCTGGAGTCCACCCGCAAGGTCAAGGTGATCACCGACGGCCGGCAGATCAAGGATGCGCAGGTCATTCTGGATGTGCTGGGCGACCAGCGGGAAAAGCAGGTGCTCAGCCGCAACGCCTCCGGCCAGGTGCGCGAGTTCCAGTTGCGCATGCGTTTTCGTTTCAAGCTGCGCACGCTGGCGGGCAAGGAGCTGATTCCGGAGACCGAGATCCTGCAGCAGCGCGACATCAGCTTCAACGAGTCCGCCGTGCTGGCCAAGGAGGCGGAGGAGAACCTGCTTTACCGCGACATGCAAAGCGACATCGTCCAGCAGGTCCTGCGCCGCCTGGCGGCCGTGACGGAAATCTAGGCGCTACCGGGCGCCGGCCCTTCGCACTAGCGCCGCATCAGCGTGCTCTTGCCGAACAGGCTTTCCATCAGGTCCAGTGCCACTTCGGCCGTGCCGTTGCGCACATCCAGCGCCGGGTTGAGCTCCATCACATCCAGCGATGCCAGCCGGCCGGTGTCGGCAATCATCTCCATGCACAGCTGGGCCTCGCGGTAGGTCGGCCCACCCTTGACGGCGGTGCCCACACCGGGCGCAAACGAGGCGTCCAGAAAGTCGACATCAAAACTCACATGCAGGTGGGTGTTGTCGTCCATGCCGGCCAGTGCCGCCTGCATGGTGTGGCGCATGCCCATTTCGTCGATGTAACGCATGTCGAACACTTCGAGGCCCAATTCCCGGACAAAGCGCTTTTCGCCCTGGTCCACGCTGCGGATGCCGATCTGCCGCACGGCCGAGGGCTGGATGGCGGGCACCACGCCGCCTATGCCGGTCAGCTCGGCAGGCCCGTGGCCGCACAGCACGGCCACCGGCATGCCGTGCGTGTTGCCGGTGGGCGTCAGGTCGTTGGTGTTGAAGTCGGCATGGGCGTCCAGCCACAGCACGCGCAGGTTCTGACCGGTCTTGCGGCAGTGGCGCGCCACCGCGCTGATGGAGCCAATGGCCAGGCAATGGTCGCCTCCCAGCAAAATCGGCATGTCGTTTTCGCTGAGCGCGGTATGCACGGCCTCATGCACCGAACGGTTCCACGCAGCCACTTCGGCCAGGTGGCGGTAGCCGTTAACGGATGCTTGCCAGGGGTTGGCCGGTCCCACCAGATTGCCCTGGTCCGCGACGGTCAGGCCGTGGCCTTCCAGCGTTGCCTGCAGTCCCGCGACGCGCAGCGCTTCTGGGCCCATGGACGAGCCTCGGGTACTGGCGCCAATGTCGGTCGGGGCGCCAATCAGCCGGATGCGTCTGGTCATGTCGAGGTCAATTCGGCAGCGAAGGGTTTGACCAGTCCCGGGGCCGCCTGGGTTGTGCCCCCGGGGGCGGCTGCCAACAGGCCAAACAGGTTTTTCGGATTGTCCAGATCGGGAACCAAATCGATCTCCTGGCGCAGGCTTTGCACCTGCTGCAGTTTATACAAATAGCGCAGGGCCGAGTAATCCTCCAGCGCGAAGCCCACCGAGTCAAAAATCGTCACTTCAGCCGGCGAGGCGCGGCCGGCGGCCTCACCGCTGAGTACCTGGGCAAACTCCGTCACCGCAAAGTCGGCCGGCATTTGCTGGATCTCGCCTTCAATGCGCGACTGGGGCTCGTACTCCACGATCACGCGTGCGTCGGTGCGCCGCAGGATGTCGGCGTGCAACTCGGTCTTGCCCGGGCAGTCGCCTCCCACGGCGTTCAGATGCATGCCGGGCGCAATCATCTCGGGGGTCAGGATGATGGCATTGCGTTTGTCGGCTGTGACGGTGGTGACAACGTCGGCGCCCTGCACGGCGTCGGCGGCAGACTTGCACAGCCTGACCTGCAGGTCGCGCAGGCCCAGTTCGTGAAGGTTGCGCGCCAGCTTGTCCATTGCCTTGCGGTCCACGTCATGGAGCCGTATCTCCCGAATGCCCAGCATGTGGTGGAACGCGATGGCCTGGAATTCGCTTTGCGCGCCATTGCCGATCAGCGCCATGACGCGGCTGTCCGGCCGTGCCATCCAGCGCGCGGCCAGCGCCGACATGGCCGCCGTGCGCAACGCGGTGGTGACCGTCAGCTCGGACAGCAGCAGCGGGTAGCCGGTCTTGACGTCCGCCAGAACACCAAAGGCGGTGACTGTGAGCAGGCCGAGCGCGGTGTTTTTGGGATGACCGTTGACATACTTGAAGGAGTACATCTGGCCGTCGCTGGTCGGCATCAACTCGATGACACCCACCGGTGAATGAATGGCGTGGCGGGCGGACTTGTCAAATTCCCCCCAGCGCCGGTAGTCGGCCTCGATTTCGGCGGCCAGGCCCTCAATGAATACAGCGGGGCCCAGCGCGCCCACCATTTTCTGGATGTTTGCAATGCCAATATAGTCAACCATGGTCTGTCTTTCTTGTGTCTGCACGGTGTCGCCTGTGCGGTGTCGATGGCGGGCGGCTTCCCGGGCGGGAACAGGGGATGTCGCCCATTCAGGCCCCCTCAAACCCGTTCAAGGCTCCATTGTCTGAAGGAGCGGTGATAAAGAAAAGACAGAAAACCTTGCAATTTAAGCGGTTAATCGATCAAAGTGGCAGAAAAAATTGTCATTTTGATGGGTTCCACCCATTCCGGCCCACGGACAGAGGGCGCTAAACTTCAGCCATGGTGCGACTCGAAGTCGCTTCATTCGATCCTTGTGATCGTCTTTATCAGTGGATGGTTTCCCTCTCAGGAGGTTCCATTCAGCCCCCTCAAAAGGGTTAACTTTGTAGCAGCCAAATGGCTCTAATTTGGCTGCTCCAGCCCGCGCTTTCAGGGTGCGGTAATGGTGAATTGCGTCCCTAAGGGACGCAATTCGTTGCCAATTAGAGACATATTTCCGCAAGGAAAGGCTTTGTTGCCTCTTGTTGCAAATAACTTTGCAATGGGAAGTACTGGTAATGAGAGCGCTACCGCTCTCTGTGTCTTGTTTTCCACCAAAACCACGTCTGGAACGACGTGACCTCGACCGTACGTGCGTCTGGAGTAATCCGGGGGTGCGGAGCTACGGTTAAACAACCCGTGCGCAAGCACACAAGGCTGACGTGAGTCAGTCCCAATCCCACGAACAAGACGCGGGAAGGTTGCCGAGGTATAGGGTATGGGAAATGTAATGTGAACTCTCGTTCGAACCATCGCTAGAAGTGAGCAGCTAACGCTTGTCTCTCCCACAAGGGAGGAGCTGCGGCCAAAAGGCACGAAGTCAGGATGCGCCTGTCATGGACTGCGCATCGTTCCCAAACGACTTCCGGTGGATAGAGAGTCCCTAACCCCATCGGTCTGGCAGCCACCAGACTGGGCACAGAGGGAAACGAGGTAAGCCCCACTCACCGCCAGCCCCGCAAGGGGTTGGCAACCTGCGAGTAATCAAGGGCCATGGTGGAGGGGGTAGAGGAAGAGGCAAAAAGCAAATGCCTGTCTGTAATGGACAGGATAGGGCTCATGACCTGCGGTGAAAGCCGGCAGACTTGCCTCAGGTGCGACAGCGTAAAGCCGTTGCGACTTGTCAACGACCCAGAGGGTATCTGACCCTCTGGGTCAGTGCCTTCTTCAATGGGTCAACCTCACTGGAGAATGGTATGGAACACATCCGAAAGGATGCTGCGTCTCCGGGCGAATCAAGTGAATGGCACTCCATCGATTGGAAAGCCGTCATGCAATTCGTAGGAAAGGCGCAGATGCGCATAGCGCAGGCAGAAGCAGAAAAGGACTTCCGACGAGTCGCAAGACTCGGAAGGGGTTTGATTCGATCCTGGCAAGCCAAGGCATTGGCCGTCAGGAGAGTAACGGAAAACCAAGGGAAGCGAACGAGTGGCGTCGATTACGTACTTTGGGACACGCCAACAAAGAAATGGAATGCGATAGGTTGTCTGAACCCCAAAGGGTATCGGGCTCGCCCCCTAAGGCGGGTCTATATCCCGAAGGCCGGCGGAAAGGAACGCCCCCTGGGCATGCCGACTATGAAGGACAGAGCGATGCAAGCACTTTATCTGCTTGCGCTGGAACCGGCTGTGGAATGTGCGTCTGACCCGAACAGCTACGGCTTTCGGAAAGGGCGATCAACACATGATGCGCGGAGCCAGCTGTTCGTAACACTATCCCAAAAGGCTTCGGCCCAATGGGTATTGGATGCGGACATCTCTGGGTTCTTTGACAACATCAACCACGAGTGGCTGCTGAACCACGTCCACATGGACAAGGTGATGCTGCGCAAGTGGTTGAAATCTGGAGTCGTTGACGCGGGTCAGCTCCAGCGCACGGATGACGGTACGCCGCAGGGCGGGGTCATCTCGCCGGCGTTAGCGAACATCACCCTGAATGGTTTGGAAACGGGGCTCACGCAATTCCTCCGGGAAAAGTTGGGCGTCAAGCAGGCAGAAAAGGTGAAGGTGAACTTGGTAAGGTACGCAGATGACTTCGTGATAACGGGTAGTTCAAAAGACTTCCTTGAGACGACCGTCCGACCTTGGATTGTTGAATTCCTGCGCGAGCGGGGGTTGACACTGAACCAGGAAAAGACGCGCATTGTGCACATTGACCAAGGTTTTGATTTTCTGGGGTGGAACTTCCGTAAATACGGGGGCAAGCTACTCATCAAACCGAGCCAGAAAAACGTGAAAGCGTTCTATGCCAAGGTAAAAAAGGAAATCGTTGAATCGCTATCGAAGGTTCCGGTAGAAACGTTGATAAAGCGCCTGAACCCAATCCTCAAAGGTTGGGCTCAGTACCACAAGGGCACGGTTGCAAAACAGACTTTCAGCAAAATGGATTTTCTGATTTATTGGAGACTGATGCGCTGGGGCTTGCGAACGCATCCGCGCAAGACGGCGGGCTGGGTGTACGGCCATTACTGGAAACAGTGTGGTTCACGCAAACAATTCGCGGGATTGCAGGATGACCCGTCCGGAAGTGATGAAAGGATACCGCTGCCGCTGTATCTCCTGTCGGACATGAAAATTGTCCGGCACATCAAGGTCAAGGGGGATTACAACCCCTTCCACCCGGACTGGGTTGCCTACGGAGAGAAACTGCGAGTACGAAGGATGGGTGAAATCATCTGGAGCGCTCAAAGGGCCTCTCTGTGGTTCGACCAAGGTGGTAAATGCGCTCTCTGTCAGCAAGAAATCGACTTGGCTGATGAAAACATGGACGATCACCATATCGTCTATAGGCAGTTTGGAGGGAGTGATGCTCTCTCCAACCGGGTGCTGTTACATCCGGTATGTCACAGGCGTGTCCACGCCCTAGGTTTGAAGGTTATCAAGCCGGTCCCCGGTACGGGGGACTTTAATCTGGCGAAGCAGTCGAAGGTTATGCAACCTGTTGAAGCTGTGTAGTCAGTGGTCGTACGTGAGCCGTGTGCGGTGAAAGTCGCAAGCTCGGTTCGATGGGGGGGATATCATCGAGAGATGGTATCCCTACCCTCCAACCTGGCCCCCGCGCAACTGTCCGAGCACCTCAAGCGCGGCTTGAAAAGCCTTTACACGCTGCATGGCGATGAGCCCTTGCTGGTGCAGGAGTTCGCCGATGCCCTGCGCGCGGCGGCCCGGGAGCAGGGCTACACCGAACGCACCGTACACACGGTGGCCGGGGCGCATTTCGACTGGAGCGAGGTGCTGGCCAGTGGCGGCTCGCTGAGCCTGTTTGCCGACAGGCAGATTGTCGAGATCCGCATTCCCAGCGGCAAACCCGGCAAGGACGGGTCGGTCGCGCTGCAGCAGCTGGCCGAGCGCGCCCAGGGCGACGACTCCACGCTCACGCTGGTGCTGCTGCCCCGGCTGGACAGCATGACCGCCAAGGGCGCCTGGTTTGGCGCGCTCGACAGCTTTGGCGTCACGGTGAAGTTCGACCCGATTGACCGGCGCAACCTGCCGCAATGGATTGCCCAGCGCCTGCAACAGCAGGGCCAGCGCGTGGCGGCAGGTGAAGAAGGCCAGCGCACCCTGCAGTTTTTTGCCGACCGGGTGGAAGGCAACCTGCTGGCCGCGCACCAGGAGATCCAGAAGCTGGGCTTGCTGTACCCCGCCCAGGAAGACGGCATCCTCAGTTTTGACCAGGTGGAAAACGCGGTGCTGAATGTGGCGCGCTATGACGTGTTCAAGCTGTCGGAGGCCGTGCTTGGCGGCCAGGCGGTGCGCGTGGCGCGCATGCTCGACGGCCTGCAGTCCGAGGGCGAGTCTGAAGTGCTGGTGCACTGGGCGCTGAGTGAAGACATCCGCAGCATGAAGCGGGTGAAAGACGCGATCCAGGCCGGCCGGCCCATGCCGATGGCCCTGCGCGAAAACCGCGTCTGGGGCATCAAGGAAAAACTGTTTGAACGTGTGCTGCCCCAGATGGGCGACACCACGCTGGCCAACCTGCTGCATGCCGCGCACAAGGTCGACGGCATCGTCAAGGGCCTGAAGCAGCCCGACTGGCCGGCCGACGGCTGGCAGGCCCTGCACCGGCTGGCCGGCATGGTCTGCCGGGAGTGCGCGGCACCGTCCGCTGCGCCTCGCGGGTTGCGCAATCCGGTGGAGATCGCACGGGGCTAGAGGCATGCAGCACACGGCCTCGCTCTCCAAAAAACTCGTTCGCATAGGCGCCAGCCTGCTGGTCGTTTCGCTGATCTCCATCGGGCTGACCCTTTGGGTGACGTGGCAGCTCGAGGGAGGCGCAGCGGCCGTCAATGAGGCCGGGCGCATGCGCATGCAGACCTGGCGGCTGGTCAGCGCGGTGCAGGCCGGCGTGGAGCGCGCCGAGCTGCAGGGCCTCGTGGTCCGGTTCGATGAGAGTCTGGCCGTGCTGCGCGAGGGGGACCCTTCCAGGCCGCTGTTCGTGCCCTGGGACGACCAGGTGCGCCAGCGTTTTGCCGAAGTCGAGTCCCTGTGGCGCGATCAGCGGCCGTTGTGGCTGGCCGAACCGGCTCCGCAGGTGCAGGTCCTGCAGAAGGCCGGGGAGGAGTTTGTGGCGGCCAGCGACCGCCTGGTGCTGGTGATCGAGCAGCACCAGTCCCGGCTGACCGCCATCCTGAACCTGTTTCAGCTCCTGCTGCTGGCACTGGCCATTGGTGGGGCGGTCATCATGCTCTATACCGGGTACATGTATGTGATCAACCCCCTGGGGCAGCTTCGCCAGGGCTTGCGCAAGCTGGAGTCCGGGGATTTCAGGACGCGTATCGAGGTCGACACCGTGGACGAGTTTGGCCAGGTAGCGGCCGGCTTCAACCACATGGCGGCGACCCTGCAGTCGCTCTATGAAGGGCTGGAAGCCAAGGTCGAGGCCAAGACGCGGCGCATCGAGGCGCAACACGCCCGGCTCGAGGCGCTCTACAAGGTCAGCGCATTTCTGGCCCAGGCCGGGAGCATTGACGAGCTGGCGCGCGGGTTTGCCCAGCGCGTGCGCGCCGTGATGAAGGCCGACGCGGCAGCGGTCCGCTGGTCTGACGATGCCAACCAGCGTTACCTGATGCTGGCTTCCGACTGCTTTCCGCAGGACCTGGTGGAGGAAGAGCGCAGCCTGCTGGCCGGGGCCTGTGCCTGCGGCAACCTGCGGCCGGACGCGCGCACCCGCGTGATTCCGATTCTCAGCCACGACGAAGCGCCCGTTCGCCATTGCGCCAAGGTGGGCTACGAAAGCGTGGTCAGCGTGCCGATACGGCTGCAGCAGCGCCTGCTCGGCGAGTTCAACCTGTTCTTTCGCGCGCCTGTCCTGCTGAGCGCCGACGAAATCGAACTGCTGGATGCGCTGGCCAGCCACCTGGCCAGTTCGCTGGAAGGTTTGCGCGCCGACGCCCTGGACCGGGAGGCGGCGGTTGCGGAGGAGCGCGCGCTGCTGGCGCGCAACCTGCATGACTCGATTGCGCAGTCGCTGGCATTTCTCAAGATCCAGGTGCAGCTGCTGCGGACAGCCGTGCAGAAGGGGCAGGAGCCCCAGGTGCAGGGCGCACTCGACGAACTGGACCTCGGGCTGCGCGAAAGCATTGGCGACGTTCGCGAACTGCTGGTGCATTTCCGCACGCGCACCAACACCGACGACATCGAGCAGGCGCTGCAGGAAACGCTGCAGAAATTCCAGAGCCAGACAGCTTTGCCTGCACAGCTGCAGGTCCAGGGTCAGGGTCTCCCGCTGCCGTCCGACGTTCAGGTGCAGGTGCTGCACGTGGTGCAGGAGGCGCTGTCCAATGTGCGCAAGCATGCCGGCGCCACGCAGGTCGACCTGGAAGTGGCCAAGGGCGCGCGCTGGCGTTTTGTGGTGCGCGACAACGGTGCCGGTTTCGATACCGGAAAGCACCCGGGAGAGTCGCATGTCGGCCTCAACATCATGCGCGAGCGTGCCGGGCGCATCGGTGCCGAGGTGGACATTGTCTCCACGGCGGGTCAGGGAACCACGGTGACGCTGACACTGCCGCCGCATCCGGAGGTGAGCGGCGGTGTGGCGACGAAGATACCGGATCCGGCACCCGCCGACTGAGGAATGAACACGATGAAAGCTGTTGAATTGCTGGTAGTCGACGACCACACCCTGTTTCGCCGCGGACTCGTTGCGCTGCTGTCGCAGGATGGGCGCTTCGAAGTCGCTGGCGAGGCCGGCGATATCGGCGAGGCGCTGCGTTGCGTGGAGCGCAGCAAGCCGGACCTGATCCTGCTGGACAACCACCTGCCGGGCGTTCTTGGCGTGGATGGCATCGCAGCGCTCAAGGACGCGGCCCCGGGCACCCGCATCCTGATGTTGACCGTCAGCGAAAACGAGGACGATCTGGCTGCGGCGCTGCAGGCCGGCGCTGACGGCTATCTGCTGAAAACCGTGGAACTCGACAGCCTGTCCGAATCCATCATCAAGGTCCTGGACGGTGAATCCGTTGTCAGTCCGGAAATGATGACCAAGCTGGTGGCCGCCTTCCGGTCCCGGGCGCTGTCGTCTGCAACCGGCGAGACCGCAGCGAACGAGGAAGGCCACGACGAGGCAGCACCGGTACCGGGCAGGCAGGACGATTCGGCCATTGCGCTGCTTTCGGCGCGTGAGCGCGAGGTTCTGGCCCGGATCTCGCACGGTGACAGCAACAAGGTGATTGCGCGCAAGCTCGACATCGCGGAGACCACGGTGAAGATTCACGTGCAGCACATTCTGCGCAAGCTTCAGCTCAGTTCGCGGGTGCAGGCCGCCGTATACGCGGCCGCCCATGACCTGGGTTGACAAAGATCAACGCCGGGGCTGATTGATCCGGCAGTAGTTCTTCAGAACGATGGCGGCCCGGCCGCCATCGCCTTTTCTGCCTGATCTGCACGTTCCAAAGGAGGATGTTCAAGGGGGCGGGAAAGGTCGACAGTCATGCCATGTGTCTGGAGAAACATGCATGACCTCTGAACTGGGTAATTCAAGAAAAGCGTGGTCGGTGCTCATTGTCAGCACGCTGGCGTTCACCGTTTGCTTCATGGTCTGGATGATGTTCGGCGTCATCGGCATACCGATCAAGAAGATGCTCAACCTCAACGCCACGGAGTTCGGCCTGCTTGCGGCCACGCCCGTGCTGACGGGCTCCCTGATCCGCGTTCCGCTGGGTATCTGGACCGACCGCTACGGCGGGCGCATGGTCATGGCGATCCTGATGGCTGTCACGGTCCCCGCGATCTGGCTCATGAGTTACGCCACCGCGTACTGGCATTTTCTGGTGATCGGCCTGTTTGTGGGCCTGGCCGGCGGTTCGTTCTCTGTGGGTACGCCCTATGTGGCGCGCTGGTTTCCGAAAAACCGCCAGGGCATGGCGATGGGCGTCTATGGCGCCGGCAATTCGGGCGCTGCCGTCAACAAGTTTGTGGCGCCCGTGTTGCTGGTGGCTTTCGGCTGGGCCATGGTGCCGCAGGTGTATGCCGTCATCATGCTGGGCGCGCTGGTGCTGTTCTGGCTGTTCAGCTACAGCGACCCTTCGCACCTGGTGCCCAGCCACGTCAAGTTCAGCGACCAGCTCAAGGCGCTGAAAGACCCCAAGGTGATCAAGTACTGCCAGTACTACAGCATCGTGTTCGGCGGCTATGTGGCGCTGTCGCTCTGGATGGTTCAGTACTACGTCGGTGAATTTGGCCTGGATATCCGTGTGGCGGCCTTGCTGGCGGCGTGCTTCTCGCTGCCGGGCGGCGTGTTGCGCGCTTTCGGCGGCGTGCTGTCCGACAGATACGGCGCGCACAGCGTCACCTGGTGGGTGATGTGGGTGAGCTGGGTCTGCCTGTTCCTGCTGTCCTACCCGCAGACCGACTTCACCATCCTCACGGTCAACGGACCCGCAAGCTTTCACATCGGGCTGAACGTCTACACCTTCACCGCGCTGATGTTCACGCTGGGCATCGCCTGGGCCTTCGGCAAGGCCAGTGTTTTCAAGTACATCAGCGAAGACTACGGCGCGAACATCGGCGGCATCAGCGGCATCGTGGGCCTGGCAGGCGGCCTGGGTGGCTTTGTGCTGCCCATCATCTTCGGTGGGCTGATGGACCTGACCGGCATCCGCTCCAGCGCCTTCATGTTCATGTACGGCGTGGTCTGCGTTTCACTGATGTGGATGTACTGGACCGAAGTCCGCGGTACTGAAGTCATGGGCAGGAACGCGGCTGGCGCTCAGGCCTGAAACGGAACCCTTTTCGAGAAATCACCATGAATACAAAAACCATTTCCGGCACCGCTTCCACCAGTTCCACCGTTTCCGGTGTTGACATCATCGACTGGCGTCCCGAGGACGACCAGTTCTGGGAGAGCACGGGAAAACGCATCGCCTACCGCAACCTCTGGATCTCCGTGCCCAGCCTGCTGTGCGGCTTTGCCGTCTGGGGCATGTGGGGCATCATCACGGTCCAGATGCTCAACCTGGGCTTTCCATTCACCCAGGCCGAGCTGTTCACGCTGACGGCCATTGCGGGCCTGGCTGGCGCCACCATGCGCATTCCGGCGTCCTTCCTGATCCGGCTGGCCGGCGGGCGCAACACCATTTTCCTGACGACCTCCATGCTGCTGGCGCCAGCGATAGGCACCGGCATCGTGCTCCAGCACCCCGAATGGCCCTTGTGGTCCTTCCAGCTGATGGCCCTGTGGTCGGGGGTGGGTGGCGGAAATTTCGCCAGCTCCATGTCCAACATCAGCACCTTTTTCCCCAAGCGCTTGCAGGGCACGGCGCTGGGGCTCAATGCGGGACTGGGCAATTTCGGTGTCACGGCCATGCAGGTCGTGATCCCGCTGGTGATGACGCTGAGCGTCTTCGGCAGCTTCGGGGGAGATTCGATGACCCTGGTGAAGGACAGCGGCTGGATTTTCGGAAAAATCGTCGCCGGCACGCCCACCTGGATCCAGAACGCCGGCTTCACCTGGCTGCTGTCGCTGGTGCCGCTGTCGATTCTCTGCTTCTTCGGCATGAACAACCTCACGACGGTGTCGCCCGCGATTGGCGGCACGATCCCGGCCTTTCTCAAGATCATCTGGCTGTACACGCTGTCGTTTGTGCCGGCCGGCATCGGCCTGTATCTCTACCTGCCCAAGCCCACCGGGCTGGGCCTGCTGAACATGTGGATTGCGATGCCCCTGATCGTGGCCAGCACCCTGATGGTGCTGAAGGTCACGGCCTTTGGCCCGATGAAGGAAAACATTGCCAAGCAGTTCGCGATTTTCAGCAACAAGCACACCTGGTCGCTGACCCTGCTGTACATCGTGACTTTCGGCTCGTTCATCGGCTTTTCGATGGCCTTGCCGCTCGCCATCACGGTGATCTTCGGCATCAGCCACGTGCCGGACGCGGCAGGCGTCATTCAGCACACATTGAAAAATCCGAACGCACCCTCGGCACTGACCTTCGCCTGGATAGGCCCCTTTGTCGGCGCCTTGATCCGGCCCGTGGGAGGGTGGGTGTCGGACAAGGTCGGCGGCTCCATCGTGACCCAAATCATTTCCGCTGTCATGGTCGTCGCTTCGGCCGCGGTCGGCTACGTCATGCTGCTGGCCTACAAGTCGGCCGCGCCCGAGCAGTACTTCCTGCTCTTCATGGTGCTGTTCGTCGTGCTGTTTGCGGCCAGCGGCATCGGCAACGGCTCCACCTTCCGCACCATTGGCGTCATCTTCGACCGCCAGCAGGCCGGCCCTGTGCTCGGCTGGACTTCGGCCATTGCCGCTTACGGCGCCTTCATCGCCCCGGTGGTGATCGGTGCACAGATCAAGGCCGGCACGCCGGAAAACGCGATGTATGGCTTTGCCATCTTCTATGCCCTGTGCCTGGTGCTCAACTGGTGGTTCTACCTGCGCCGCGGCGCCGAGATCAAGAACCCCTGACTCACCGCCCATCCGTTTTTTACCGCCTTACCGGAGAACCAAATGAGTCATTTTCTTGATCGACTGAATCACTTTTCAAATCCACGGGAATCCTTTTCTGGCAGCCACGGTGTCACCACCGCGGAAGACCGCACCTGGGAGGACGCCTATCGCAACCGCTGGGCGCACGACAAGATTGTGCGCAGCACCCACGGCGTCAACTGCACGGGATCGTGTTCGTGGAAGATTTATGTCAAGGGCGGCATCGTGACCTGGGAAACCCAGCAGACCGACTACCCGCGCACGCGCTGGGACATGCCCAACCACGAGCCGCGCGGCTGCTCGCGCGGCGCCAGCTACAGCTGGTACCTGTACAGCGCCAACCGGGTCAAGTACCCCATGGTGCGCGCCCGGCTGCTCAAGCACTGGCGCGAAGCACGCCTGACGCTGGCGCCGGTCGAGGCCTGGGCGGCGGTGGTGCAGGACGACGCCAGGCGGCGCGACTACCAGAGCGTGCGTGGCCTCGGCGGTTTTGTGCGCTCAAGCTGGGACGAGGTCAACGAGATCATCGCCGCTTCCAACATTCACACGATCAAGAAACATGGCGCCGACCGCATCATCGGCTTCTCGCCTATCCCGGCGATGTCCATGGTCAGCTACGCCTCGGGCTCGCGCTACCTGTCGCTGATTGGCGGCGTGTGCATGAGTTTTTACGACTGGTACTGCGACCTGCCTCCGTCGAGTCCGCAGGTCTGGGGTGAGCAGACCGACGTGCCGGAATCGGCCGACTGGTACAACTCGGGCTTCATCATCGCGTGGGGCTCCAACGTGCCGCAGACGCGTACCCCGGATGCACACTTTTTCACCGAAGTCCGCTACAAGGGCACCAAGACCGTCGCCATCACGCCCGACTATTCCGAGGTCGCCAAGCTCTCCGACCTCTGGCTGCACCCCAAGCAGGGCACCGACGCCGCCGTCGCCATGGCCATGGGGCATGTGATTCTGAAAGACTTCTATTTCGGCGGCAACGGCAAGCCGCGCTCGGCCTATTTCGACGACTACGCGCGCCGCTACACCGACCTGCCCATGCTCGTGATGCTCAAGGAGCACCTGCTGGAAAATGGCGAGACCGTCATGGTGCCAGACCGCTATGTGCGCGCGTCAGACTTCAACGGCAAGCTCGGCCAGGCGAACAACCCCGAGTGGAAAACGGTGGCCTTCGACGCGCAGGGCAAGGTCGTGTTGCCACACGGTGCCATCGGCTTTCGCTGGGGCCCGGACGGCCGGGCCGACGCTGGCCAGTGGAACCTTGAATCCAGAGAGGCGCGCCAGGGCGACGAGGTCAGGCTCAAGCTGTCGGTGATGGAGGGTGATGCGCCCAGCCAGGACAGCGCCAAAGTCGGCTTTCCGTATTTCGGCGGCATCCACCACGAGCACTTTCCGAACAACGAACAGGGTGATGTGCTGGTGCGCACGGTGCCGGTGCAGCGCATTTCGCTCGGCAAGGCGGGCGAGGAGCGTGCCGCCCTGGTGGCGACCGTGTTCGACCTGCAGGCCGCGCAATATGGCATTCCCCGCGGCTTGCCCGGCGAGCTGGCAGCGGCTGATTTCAACGACAACACGCCCTATACACCGGCCTGGCAGGAACAGATCACCGGTGTACCGCGCGATCAGGTGATCACCGTCGCACGCCAGTTTGCCGACAATGCCGAGAAGACCGAAGGCCGCTCGATGATCATCATCGGCGCCGGCATGAACCACTGGTACCACAGCGACATGAACTACCGCAGTGTCATCAACATGCTGATGATGTGCGGCTGCATCGGCAAGAGCGGTGGCGGCTGGGCGCACTATGTCGGCCAGGAAAAGCTGCGCCCGCAGACCGGCTGGACCCCGCTCGCCTTCGCGCTCGACTGGATCCGACCGCCGCGGCAGATGAACTCGACCAGCTTTTTCTACGCGCACACGGACCAGTGGCGCTACGAGAAGCTCGGTGTGGACGAGGTGCTGTCGCCGCTGGCGGACAAAAAGCTCTACGGCGGCAGCATGATCGACTACAACGTGCGTGCCGAACGCATGGGCTGGCTGCCGAGCGCGCCGCAGCTGCAGACCAATCCGATGCAGGTGGTGAAGGACGCGCAGGCCCAGGGGCTGGATGCGAAAGACTATGTCGTCAAGTCGCTCAAGGACGGCTCGCTCAAGATGAGCTGCGAGGACCCGGACCATCCGGATAACTGGCCGCGCAACATGTTTGTCTGGCGTTCCAACATCATCGGTTCGTCGGGCAAGGGGCACGAGTATTTCCTCAAGCATTTGCTCGGTACGGACAACGGCGTGCAGGGCAAGGACCTGGGTGAAGAACTGGACGCCCCCGAAGCGCTGCGCGCCTCCCCCACTGGGGGCACGACCGGCTTGGGGCGGCCCGGCGCCGGCCAAGGCAAACCCGAGGAAGTAGTCTGGCACGACAAGGCGCCCGAAGGCAAGCTCGACCTGCTGGTCACGCTCGACTTCCGCATGAGCACGACCTGCCTGTATTCCGACATCGTGCTGCCGACGGCGACCTGGTATGAAAAGAACGACCTCAACACCAGCGATATGCACCCCTTCATCCATCCGCTGTCCACGGCGGTGGATCCGGTGTGGCAATCGAAAAGCGACTGGGAAATCTACAAGGGCTTCGCGAAAAAATTCAGCGAGCTGTGTGAGGGTCACCTCGGTGTCGAGAAGGAAGTGGTCCTGACCCCGCTGATGCACGACTCGCCCGGTGAGCTGGCCCAGCCCTTTGAAGTCAAGGACTGGAAGCGTGGTGAATGCGACCTGGTACCCGGCAAGACGGCGCCGCAAATGCAGGTGGTTGAACGCGACTACCCCAATGTCTACAAACGCTTCACAGCGGTCGGCCCCTTGCTCAACAAGGTGGGCAACGGCGGCAAGGGCATCGCCTGGAACACCGAGACCGAAGTGCGACAGCTCGGTGAACTCAACGGCCTGGTGACCGAACCCGGCGTGACGCAGGGCATGCCCCGCATCAACAGCGACATCGACGCCTGCGAAATGGTGCTGCAGCTCGCCCCGGAAACCAACGGCCATGTGGCGGTGAAAGCCTGGGCGGCGCTCGGCAAGCAGACCGGCCGCGAGCACGCGCACCTGGCGCTGCACCGCGAGGATGAAAAAATCCGTTTCCGCGACATCCAGGCGCAGCCGCGCAAGATCATCAGCTCGCCGACCTGGAGCGGCATTGAATCGGAGACCGTGTCGTACAACGCCGGCTACACCAATGTGCATGAGTTGATCCCCTGGCGTACCCTCACGGGCCGCCAGCAGTTCTACCAGGACCACCCGTGGATGCTGGCTTTTGGCGAGGGCCTGGCCAGCTACCGGCCACCGGTGAACCTGAAGGCGACAGCGGGCGTGCACGGCATCCGTACCAATGGCAACACCGAGATATTGCTGAACTTCATCACGCCGCACCAGAAGTGGGGCATCCATTCGACCTATACCGATAACCTGCTCATGCTGACCCTGAGCCGGGGCGGGCCGATCGTCTGGCTCAGTGAAGATGATGCCAGGCTGATCGGCGTTGAAGACAACGACTGGATCGAGCTTTACAACGTCAACGGCGCGATTTCCGCGCGTGCGGTGGTCAGCCAGCGCGTCAAGCCCGGCATGGTGATGATGTACCACGCGCAGGAAAAAATCGTCAACACACCGGGCTCGGAGATCACCGGCCAGCGTGGCGGCATCCACAACTCGGTGACGCGCATTGTGCTCAAGCCGACCCACATGATTGGCGGCTACGCGCAGCTTTCCTGGGGCTTCAACTACTACGGGACCATAGGCACCAACCGCGATGAATTCGTCGTGGTGCGCAAGATGGACAAGGTGGACTGGCTGGATACGCCGCGCGATGACGAGCGTGCGTTCGCCGTGCAACAACTGGGAGAAGCAGCATGAAGGTACGCGCGCAAATCGGCATGGTGCTGAACCTGGACAAGTGCATTGGCTGCCACACCTGCTCAGTCACCTGCAAAAACGTCTGGACCAGCCGGACCGGCATGGAGTACGCCTGGTTCAACAACGTTGAAACCAAGCCCGGCATCGGTTACCCGAAGGAGTGGGAAAACCAGGACAAGTGGAACGGCGGCTGGATTCGCAAGAGCGACGGTTCGATTGAGCCGCGCCAGGGAGGCAAGTGGAAGCTGCTGATGCGCATCTTTGCCAACCCGAACATGCCGCAGATCGACGACTACTACGAGCCCTTCACCTTCGACTACGACCATTTGCAGTCGGCGCCCGAGATGAAGGCCGCACCAACGGCGCGCCCGCGCAGCCTGATCACCGGCAAGCGCATGGAGAAAATCGAATGGGGCCCGAACTGGGAGGAAATCCTGGGCGGTGAATTCTCCAAGCGCAGCAAGGACGCCAATCTGGCGAACTTCGACCAGGTCCAGAAAGACATGGTGGGTCAGTTCGAAAACACCTTCATGATGTATTTGCCGCGCCTGTGCGAGCATTGCCTGAACCCGGCCTGCGTGGCCTCCTGTCCTTCGGGCTCCATCTACAAGCGCGAGGAAGACGGCATCGTGCTGATCGACCAGGACAAGTGCCGCGGCTGGCGCATGTGTGTGTCGGGCTGCCCGTACAAAAAAATCTACTACAACTGGAAAAGCGGCAAGGCCGAGAAGTGCACGTTTTGCTATCCGCGCATCGAAGCCGGGCAACCCACCGTGTGCAGCGAAACCTGCGTCGGACGCATCCGTTACCTCGGCGTGGTGCTGTATGACGCCGACCGCATCCAGGAAGCGGCCAGTGTGGAAGACGACAAGGACCTGTACCAGGCCCAGCTCGACATCTTCCTGGACCCGAACGATCCGAAAGTGATTGAACAGGCGCGCAAGGACGGCATTCCAGAAGCCTGGCTGGAAGGCGCCCGCCGCAGTCCGGTCTACAAGATGGCTGTGGAATGGAAGGTGGCGTTGCCGCTGCATCCCGAGTACCGTACGCTGCCCATGGTCTGGTATGTGCCGCCGCTGTCGCCTATCACCTCGGCGGCCAATGCCGGACAGATCGGCATCAATGGCGAACTGCCCGACATCGCGCAGATGCGCATTCCCGTGCAGTACCTGGCCAACCTGCTGACGGCAGGCGACACTGCGCCGGTGATCCGTTCGCTGCAGCGCATGCTGGCCATGCGCTCCTACCAGCGCAGCAAGCATGTGGACCAGGTGCAGAACCTGGCCGTGCTGGAGCAGGCCGGGCTCTCGGTGGCCGAGGTCGAGGAGATGTACCACATCATGGCGATTGCCAACTACGAAGACCGTTTCGTGATTCCGACCACCCATCGCGAATACGCCGAGAACGCGTTCGACATGCGCGGTGGCTGCGGCTTCACCTTCGGCAACGGCTGCTCCGACGGCGCCAGCGACGTCAGCCTGTTTGGCGGCAACCGCAAACGAACTATTCCCATCAAGGTGGAGGTCTGAACCATGGCACTTTTTAACAACCCCACTATGGCTTCGAGAAGCCTGCGCGTGCTGGCCAGGCTGCTCGGTTATCCCGACGCCGGGTTGCGCGGCGACCTGGCAGCGCTGCGCGAGGCACTGCACGGTGAGCGTGCCTTGCCGCAGCAGCGCCTGGCAGAGCTTGACGCGCTGATCGATTCGCTGGCGCTCGCCGCGCCGCTCGATACCGAAGCCGCCTATGTGGAGCTCTTCGACCGCGGCCGTGCCACCTCGCTGCACCTGTTCGAGCATGTGCACGGCGACTCGCGCGACCGCGGGCCGGCCATGATTGACCTGGCGCAGACCTACGAGAAGGCTGGTCTTTTTCTGGCCGAAGGCGAGATGCCCGACTTTTTGCCGGTGGTGCTCGAGTTCACCTCGACGCAGCCGCCGTGCGAGGCACGCGAGTTCCTGGCCGAGATGGCGCATATTTTCAACGCGATCTTCTCGGCGCTGCAGCAGCGCGGCAGTGCTTATGCCTGCGTGCTGGGCGCGTTGCTGGAGCTGGCCGGAGAAAAGGCCCAGCCGGTTCAGGTTGCAGCCGAGGAACCGATAGATGCGGTCTGGGAAGAGCCGGTGGTTTTTGACGGCTGCTCTTCCAAAGGCCAGGCCCGGCCCGACCAGGCGCAACCGATTCACATTGTGCGCAAGGTGCGTCCCACCCAAGGAGTACAAGCATGACCACGCTGCACGGTTTTCTTTTTGGTGTCTACCCCTACATCTGCCTGACGGTGTTTCTGCTCGGCAGCCTGATCCGCTTTGACCGCGACCAGTACACCTGGAAAAGCGATTCCTCGCAGCTGCTTCGCAGCGGCTTGCTGCGCTGGGGCAGCAACCTGTTCCATGTCGGCATCCTTTTCCTGTTTTTCGGCCATCTGGTGGGTTTGCTGGCACCGCACGCCTTTTACGCGCATTTTCTCGAAGCGTCAGTCAAGCAGAAGATCGCCATTTACTCGGGCGGTGCGTTCGGCATCCTGTGTTTTATCGGCCTGTCGATGCTGATCTATCGCCGCGTCTTTGATCCGCGCATCCGTTACACCAGCCACAAAACCGACCTGGCCATCCTCCTGATTTTGTGGGTGCAGCTGGTGGTCGGGCTGATTACCCTGCCGTATTCGTGGGCGCATTCGGATGGCAGCGTGATGCTGATCCTGGCCGACTGGGCGCAGCGCATCCTCACGCTGCGGACGGTGGATTCTGCGGCGCTGGCCGGTCTGCCCTGGCCTTACCTTTTTCACATCGTGTTCGGAATGACGATTTTCCTGCTGTTTCCGTTCAGCCGCCTCGTGCATGTCTGGAGCGGGTTCGCGTCGGTGGGCTATCTGCTTCGTCCCTACCAGGTGGTGCGTAGCCGGCGCCTGGGCGTTCCCGGGGCCAAGTCGCCCGACGGCCGCTAGGTACGCACTGCAAGAAACGAGGCTCCCTCCATGACTACACAAACGCTTTCTTCACCCGCCGCCGCCCAGGGCTGTGGCAGCGGTTCCTGCCAGTGTGCTTCTACCGCAGCCCAGCCCGCAGTGCCGGAGGCTTTGGTCAATGGCATCGCCCTGCATGCACCCGGGCAGTGTCCGGACACGGCCACGCTGCGCGAGCTGGCTTACGCCGAACTGCTGCGCCAGCAGGCGGTTCGGCAAGGTCTGTTGCCGCGTCATACCGGGCCAGACGCGCTCAGCGCACCGGAGCTGACCGAAGCCGAGCGCACCGTGATCGAAACCATGGTGGACCGCGAAGTGACCACCCCTCAGCCCACTGAAGAAGAGGGCCGGCGTTATTACGAAGCCCACAAGCCGCAGTTTGTCGTGGGCCAGGCGCTGCACGTGCGGCACATCCTGTTTGCCGTCACCCCCGGCGTGAATGTCCAGGCGCTCACGGTGCATGCCGAGCGCGCCTTGCTGGAGCTCTCGCATAAGGGCGTGCGCCCGGAGCGCTTTGCGCAACTGGCCGCCGAACTGTCCAACTGTCCCAGCAGCGCGCAGGGCGGCGACCTGGGCTGGATCGGTCCGGACGACTGTGCGCCCGAGCTGGCGACGGAACTGTTTCACCTCCAGCATGCGCAGACCGGCACGGGTGTGCATCCACGCCTGTTTCACACCCGCTTCGGCTTTCACATCATCGACGTGCTGGAGCGCCGCAGCGGCAGGCAGCCCGCCTATGAGGAGGTGCGCGAGCGCATTGCGGCGCTGCTGACCATGCAGTCGCGCGCCAGGGCGCTGCACCAGTACATGTGCCTGCTGGTGGGTGAGGCCGAGGTCGAAGGCATCACGCTGGAAGGGGCTGATTCGCCTCTGGTGCAATGAATGAAAACGCGGACCCCGCGGACGAACTGCTGTTGCGTCTGCGGCGTTTCCACTCCGACTATTTTCCGCTGCACCAGCAGCGCTTCCAGGACCTGGTGGCCCAGGGACAGCATCCCAAGACGCTGTTCATCGGCTGCTCGGACTCGCGTCTGGTGCCTTACCTGCTGACCGGTGCCGGCCCCGGGGAGCTGTTCATTGTGCGCAACGTGGGGGCCTTCATTCCCCCTTATGACGGCTACGTCACCGACCCGCATGAGCCCGGTGGCGGCTGCCCGCCGGGAGGGCGTGCGCGTCTGGAGGCCGCCCGGCAGTGGGTGGGCCTGCATGGCACCACGGCGGCGATTGAGTTCGCGGTGCTGAATCTGCATGTGGAGCGCATCATCGTCTGTGGGCACAGCCATTGCGGCGCCATCCGCGCTGCCTACGACGGGGTTTCGGCGGAGGCGGTGGCGCTACAGGCCTGGCTCAAGCTGGCCCGTGAAGCCCTGCTGCCCGTGCAGTCCAGCCCCGAGGCCTTGCGCCGCACCGAGCAGCGCGCGGTGGTGCTGCAGCTGGAGCGCCTGATGGGCTATCCCATGGTCAGGCGCGAGGTGGAAAACGGCAGGCTCACGCTGCATGGCTGGCATTACGTGATTGAAGATGGTGAAGTCCATACCTTTGATGTACGACAAGGAAATTTTGTGCCGGCTTCTGTAGCCTCGAATAGCGGCACTGGCCCGTACCAACCTTATGTGGAGCGCGATGGACAAATCTTTTCCAGCTGACCCGGCCGAGACGGCCGGTGTCGACGCAGCGGCGGTGGCTGCCGCTTTGCAGGCGCTTTCGCGCGATTCGGGCCTGCGGCCCTGGCAGCTTGGCAACAAGAGCCTGATTCCCGTGGTGCAGGGCGGCATGGGCGTGGGTGTTTCTGCCGGCGGGCTGGCTGGTGCCGTGGCGCGCCTGGGCGGGGTGGGCACGCTTTCCTCGGTGGATCTGCGGCGCCTGCACCCCGACCTGATGGCCCGGACCGGCCACCTTGACAAGGAGCCCGACGCGCGCCAGCTGATTGATGCGGCCAATCTGCAGGCCCTGGACCGCGAAATCCGCCGGGCCCGAGAACTCGCGCAGGGCCGCGGTTTGATTGCCGTCAACGTGATGAAGGCGCTCAGTGCCTACGAGGCCTGTGTGCGCCAGGCGCTTGCCAGCGGGGCCGATGCGCTGGTGGTGGGTGCCGGCCTGCCGCTTGATTTGCCGGAACTGGCGCGTGACTATCCCAAAACCGCGTTGATCCCCATTCTTTCCGATGCACGCGGCGTGCAATTGCTGGTGCGCAAGTGGCAAAAGAAAGGGCGCTTGCCCGATGCCATCGTGATTGAGCACCCCGGCCTGGCAGGCGGCCATCTGGGCGCCGCGAAAGTTGCCGATCTGCACGATGCGCGTTTCGATTTCGAGGTGGTCATCCCGCAGGTGCTGGAGTTTTTCAAGACCGCGGGCATCGAGCGCGAGATTCCGCTGATCGCGGCCGGGGGCATCAATTGCCGGGACGACATCCTGCGCCTGCAGGCCCTGGGTGCCTCGGCTGTGCAGCTGGGCACGGCGTTTGCTGTCACCCTGGAGTGTGATGCCGATCCGGCTTTCAAAAAGGTGCTGGCCGACGCAAAGCCCGAAGACCTCATTGAGTTCATCAGCGTGGCTGGCCTGCCGGCCCGTGCGGTGCGCACGCCCTGGCTGGACAAATACATCCGGCTGGAGCCCAGGCTCAAGGCCGTGGCGCATGTCAAGGCCAAATGCAACATGTCGTTCGATTGCCTGTCCCACTGCGGGCTGCGCGATGGCGATGCCAGCATAGGCCAGTTCTGCATCGACAAGCAGCTCGGCCATGCGCTGGATGGCGACATTCACAAAGGCCTTTTTTTCCGGGGCGCCGGCCACCTGCCGTTTGGCAACCAGATCCGTTCGGTGCAAGAATTGCTGCAGTGGCTGCTGGGCGGCATTCGCCCCGCAGCGCTTACCACCGGAGCGCAGACATGAAACGCGAGCATTTTGGCCAGCCACACGACGTGACAGCCACGCAGCCCATCAGCCACGATGTCCTGAAGGAAAAATACCTCAAGCCCGGCGAGAACGGGGTGGAAGACCTGTACCGCCGCGTGGCGCGGGCGCTGGCCTCGGTCGAACCGGAAGCCGCGCGCGCCGAACACGAGGCGCTGTTCCTCGAGAACCTGCACGCCGGTGCGATCGGCGCCGGCCGCATCATGAGCGCGGCCGGCACGTCCATCCAGGCCACCCTGATCAACTGCTTCGTGCAACCCGTGGGCGATTGCATCCAGGGCATGGATGATGGCGGCTACCCTGGCATTTACGAGGCCCTGCGCGAGGCGGCTGAAACCATGCGGCGCGGCGGCGGCGTGGGCTACGACTTTTCACGCATCCGGCCGCGCGGCGCCGAGGTCAAGGCGACGGCCTCCATGGCGTCGGGTCCGTGCAGCTACATCAATGTGTTCGACCAGTCCTGCTCGACGGTGGAGAGCGCCGGTGCGCGGCGTGGCGCGCAAATGGGCGTGCTGCGCATTGACCACCCCGACGTGTTCGAGTTCATCACCGCCAAACGCACCCCGGGGCGCTGGAACAATTTCAACGTGTCGGTTGGTGTATCCGACGCCTTCATGCAGGCCCTGGGAGACGACCAGCCCTGGGAGCTGGTGCATCGTGCCAAACCCGGCGCCAGGCTCATCGCGCAAGGAGCATTCCAGCGAGCCGACGGCCTGTGGGTCTATCAGACCCTGGCTGCGAGCGAACTGTGGGACACCGTGATGCGCTCGGCCTACGATTTCGCCGAGCCCGGCATTCTTTTCCTGGACCACATCAATCAGGACAACAACCTGCGTTACTGCGAGTCGATCGAGGCGACCAATCCCTGCGTCACCGCCGATACGTGGGTGATGACGACAGCCGGGCCGGCGCAGGTGTCGGAGCTGACGGGCCGGTCTTTCAGCGCAGTGGTCGATGGCAAGGCGTATGCCGTGACGAGCGACGGCTTTTTCAGAACGGGCCACAAACCCGTGCTCGCTTTGCGCACGCGAGAAGGGCCGGCTTTGCGCCTCACGGCCGACCACCGGGTGCGTCGCGTGGCCCGCAGAACCCGTTACACGCTGGAGGCCGAGTGGACCGAAGCCGGACAGCTGCAGCCCGGTGACGAAATCCTGTTGCATGATCATCGCGCACTGGGTGGCTGGGAGGGCGCCGGCACGCACGCTGAGGGCTATTTGCTTGGGTTGTTGATCGGCGATGGAACACTCAAGAGTGACAAAGCCGTTATTTCGGTCTGGGCGCCCGAGCTCAAAGTGGCAGGCGGTGGTGCCGTGGCGTATGCGCAAACAGGTGCAGGCGGTATCGTGCAGGCCGCCGAGGCTGCGGCCGCCACCTTGTCGCATCGGGTCGACTTCCGGGGTTTTCAGCGCTCCATCTCGGGACGGGGTGAGGCTCGCATGGCGTCTGGTGCTGTGCGGCACCTGGCCCATGAAATGGGCATGCGTCCAGGGCACAAGACGATCACCACCGCGATGGAAAAAGCCTCTTCCGTGTTCACCGAAGGGCTTTTGCGTGGCCTGTTTGATGCCGATGGATCTGTGCAGGGCTCGCAGGAAAAAGGCGTCAGTCTGAGGCTGTCGCAAAGTGATCTGAGCTTGCTGCAGACGGCGCAGCGCATGTTGCTGCGCCTGGGCATCGCCTCGACGATTTACCCAAACCGGCGCCTGGCACAGGCGCGGCCTTTGCCCGACGGACGCGGCGGGTTGAGGGTTTATGAGACGGCCTCGCAGCACGAACTGGTCATCAGCGCGGACAACCTGCGGATCTACGCAGAGCGCATCGGTTTTGCAGATACCGACAAGGCTGACCGGCTGGACCAGGCCCTGGGCAGTTACAACCGCAGCCTCAACCGCGAGCGCTTCACGGTCACGGTCGAATCGCTGACCGAGGAGGGCTCCGAGGACGTCTTCGACGTGACTGTGGCTGACATCCATGCATTTGACGCCAACGGCCTCTACGTGCACAACTGCGGCGAGCAACCCTTGCCGCCCTACGGCTGCTGCGACCTCGGGCCCATCATCCTCACGCGTTTTGTGCGGAACCCCTTCGGCTTCAATGGCGTGCCGGACTTCGATTTCGACGCTTTCGGCAAGTCGGTGACCACGCAGGTGCGGGCGCTCGACAACGTGCTGGACCTGACCTTCTGGCCGCTGCCGCAACAGCAGGCCGAGTCGGCTGCCAAGCGGCGCATTGGCGTCGGTTTTACCGGCCTGGGTAACGCCCTGGTCATGCTCTGCCTGCGCTACGACGCGCCCGAGGGCCGCGAGATGGCTGCACGCATTGCCGTGTGCATGCGTGATGCCGCCTACGCCGCGTCGGTGGCGCTGGCCAAGGAAAAAGGCGCTTTTCTGAAGTTTGACGCCGAGGGCTACCTCGCACCCGGTACCTTCGCCAACCGGCTGCCGGCCGGGTTGCAGCAGGCCATTCGCGCGCACGGCATCCGCAACAGCCACCTGCTGTCGATTGCGCCCACCGGGACCGTGAGCCTGGCTTTTGCCGACAACGCTTCCAACGGCATCGAGCCGTCGTTTTCGTGGATGTACCGGCGCAGGAAGCGCGAGTCCGACGGCAGCACCACCGATTACGCCGTGGAAGACCACGCCTGGCGGCTGTACCGGGAGCTCGGTGGCGACGTGGACAGGTTGCCCGGCTACTTTGTCTCGGCGCTTGAGATGTCCGCGGCCAGCCATATCGCCATGATGGAAGCGGTGCAGCCCTTTGTGGACACGGCGATCTCCAAGACCGTCAACGTGCCGGTGGACTACGCTTATGACGACTTCAAGGGCCTGTACCAGCAGGCCTGGCGCGCACGGCTGAAGGGCCTGGCCACCTACCGGCCCAATGCGATCCTCGGCGCGGTGCTGGAAACCCATGCAAGCGCCGCAGCAACGCCGCCGGCAGCGCCGACACCTGTGGATCCGATGCGCACGGTGATCGAAAGCCGGCCCAAGGGCGCGCTGTCGGCGGTGGCTGAAAAGGTCGAATACTGGACGCAGGAGGGCCACAAGACGCTGTACATCGTGGTGTCCTTTTTGCCGGTGCCAGCGGCCAGCGGGGAAGGCACGGTGGAGCGCGCCATCGAGTTTTTCATGCCGGTGGGCCAGAGCGGCGAGTCGCAGCAGTGGATCACCTCCAGCATGCGCATGCTGTCGCTGGCCGCGCGCGGCGGCTTTCTCGAGCGCGCACTCAGCGACATGCGCAAGGTGGCCTGGGACCGTGGCCCGGTGCGGCTGGGAACCTATGAGAAGGCCGACGGTACACGGGTACCGCTGTGGCACGATTCCGAGGTCGCGGCCATTGCCTATGCGGTGCAAAATATCATCGCGCGGCGCGCCCGGCAGCCTGCTGCCGGCACGACACCCGTGGTGGAGCCCCAGGTCGACCCCGCACTTGCGCCGCCCGTGATGGCGGGCAAGAAGTGCAGCGAGTGCGGCGCCCATGCCGTGATCCGCAAGGATGGCTGCGACTATTGCACCCAGTGCGGCCATCTGGGCGTTTGCGGATGAGCGGCCAGGCGAAGGTTGACTGTCGCTGGCGCGTTGGCCGCCTGCGTGCCGATGGATGCTCCGACGGAGGTGAGCCCTGATGAGCCTGCGTGCTGTCCCTGTCCCGCTCCCGCTTGTTGCGTCCGCACTGGCGGACAACGATGCGGCGGCCTTTGCGGCGGCGCTGATGCAATCGCGCCAAACCATTTTGCCCAAACGCCTGGTGGCGCCCGGCCCCGATGCGAAACAGCTCGGCATGATCCTCAATGCCGCGGCCACCGCCCCCGACCACGGGCAGCTGCTGCCTTGGCGCTTTGTGCTTGTACCCCATGCTGCGCGCGACCGGCTCGCCGAGGTGTTTGGTGCCGCGCTGATGGCGCGTGACGCACAGGCCACCCCCGAACAGGTCGGCCAGGCGCGCGAAAAGGCGCATCGCGCCCCTCTGCTGATGCTGGTGGTGGTTGATGGCCGGCGCGGCGATGCAGCGGTTGACCTGTCCGAACGCATCGTTTCTGCCGGCTGTGCGGTGCAGAACATGCTGCTCATGGCCACGGCGCTGGGTTATGGTTCGGCGCTGACGAGCGGCAAGGCCCTGAAGTCCAGTGGACTGCGTGCGCTGTTTGGCCTGGCAGACGGCGAACAGGCGCTGTGTTTTGTCAGCATCGGCACCGCGCAGTCGCGCAAACCCGCCCGCTTGCGCCCGGTGCCCGGCAATTTTGTGACCTGCCTTGCTGCCGAGGGGGCTGCGCCGGGTCGCGACCCGGCGGACTCTTTTTATTCCCTGTGACTGGAACTACCCATGGACATCCTGAGTTTTGACGACCTGCTGCAGGCGGCCCGGGCCCAGCCCGAGCCGCAGCGCCTGCTGTTTGTGTTTGCCGGTGTGGAACTGCCCGAGGACAGCACACCCGTGCAGCGGGAGCGTTTTAAAGCCGGCCAGGGCGGTGCGCTGGTGCCGCTGATGTGTGTGGACAAGCGTCCCGAAGAGCTGACCTCGTTTGCCGCGCTGGTGCAGGAATCCGGCCAGTTCGGACGCCGTTGGGGCCTGGTGTTTGCCGCCGCCCTGGCGGGCTCGGTGAGCCGTGCGCCGACCAGCGCAGACGCCGAGGAGCCGTTGCAGCGCATGGTCGAGTCCATCAAGCAGGGGCGAATTGGCGGTTTCATTCCGTTTGACCCGCAAGGGCAGCCGGTGCAGATCGGCTGACATGGGCATCGTGCGCCGGACAGCGCGCGCCGGGGCGCTGCCCGGCCTTCATAAATGCTGGCGGCCTGCCATGAGCGGGTGGAGCGCATGCTGGCCCTCATCGGGCGCTTGCAGCAGCACCTGCGGGAGCACGGCTGCGACGATTCCGCGCGCCAGGCCGCCCGCGATGTGATGCGTTATTTCGACATGGCTGCGCCCCAGCATCACCTGGATGAAGAGCTGCACGTGTTTCCGCTGCTGCTGGCCGGGCCGGATGCCGGCCTGCGTGCGCTGGTCCAGCGGCTGCTGCAGGATCACCGGGACATGGAAGCGGCCTGGCCAGCGGCGCGCTGCGTGCTGAAGGCTGTCGCCAAAAGCCCTGCCGCGGACTGGACGCCGCTGGGGCCGCCCCAGACCGAGGCCCTGAACCGCTTTGCCGCGCTGTATGGCCGGCATCTGGCGGACGAAGACCATCTGGCCTATCCCGCGGCGCAGGCGGTGCTTGCGGCGGATGCCCTGCAGGCCATGAGCCGGGACATGATGCAGCGCCGCGGCGTACTTGCCGCATCCTGATGCCGTGGCGGCCGCGGTTTGCGGCAAGCGATGTTCTGGCGATCCTGATTAGAGGCAAAATAGCGGGATGAACGCGCCCGACTCCCCCAACGCCCTGGCAGCCCGCAGCGAACTCACGGACCTGATGCAGCGCATGGGTTCCGGGGCAAAAGTGGCGTCAGCCCACATGGCGCGTGCGTCAGCGGCTGTTAAAAACTGGGCGCTGTCAAAGCTGGCCACCTTGCTCCGCCAGAATGTCAAGGCCCTGGATAACGCCAACCAGCGTGACCTGGCGCGCGCCCAGGCGGCCGGGCTGGCCGGTCCCCTGCTGGACCGGCTCAGGCTGAGCCCCAAAGACATAGAGACCGTGGCCCTGGGCTGCGAGCAGCTTGCTGCCATGCCCGACGTGATTGGCGAGATCATCGGCATGAAAGAGCAGCCCAGCGGCATCCGCGTCGGGCAGATGCGCGTGCCCATCGGCGTGTTCGGCATGATTTATGAAAGCCGCCCCAACGTGACGATTGAAGCGGCGTCGCTGGCCATCAAGAGCGGCAACGCCTGCATCTTGCGCGGCGGCTCCGAGGCCATCGAGTCCAACAAGGCGCTGGCCTCGCTGGTGCAGCAGGCGCTGCTTGACGCCGGGCTGCCGGCAGACGCGGTGCAACTGGTGCCGACGACCGACCGCGAAGCCGTGGGCCTGCTCATCGCGATGCCGCAGTATGTGGACGTCATCATTCCGCGCGGCGGCAAGGGCCTGATTGAACGCATCAGCCGCGAGGCCAAGGTGCCGGTCATCAAGCACCTGGACGGCAACTGCCATGTGTATGTCGACGACCCCTGCGACATCGACATGGCGGTCCGGGTGGCCGACAACGCCAAGACCCAGAAATACAGTCCCTGCAACGCCAGCGAAGGTTTGCTGGTGGCGCGCGGCGTGGCCGCCGGCTTCCTGCCAAAAATCGGCGCAGTTTATGCGGCCAAGGGTGTGGAAATGCGTTGCGATGCCGAAGCCCGGGCCCTTCTTGCCGGCGTGGCGGGCGCCAACCTCCAGCCCGTGTCCGAGCAGGACTGGTATGAGGAGTATCTGGCACCCATCATCAGCATCAAGGTGGTGGCCGGCATTGACGAAGCGATCGCCCACATCAACCAGTACTCCAGCCACCACACCGACGCCATCCTGACGCGCGACCACATGCACGCCCAGCGATTTTTGCGCGAGGTGGATTCAGCCAGCGTCATGGTGAATGCGAGCACCCGCTTCGCGGATGGTTTCGAGTTCGGGCTGGGCGCAGAAATCGGCATCAGCACCGACAAGTTCCACGCCCGCGGGCCGGTCGGCATTGAGGGCCTGACCTCCCTCAAGTATGTGGTGCTGGGCAACGGGGAAGTGCGGACCTGAGTCGCCGCACCCCTGGCCAGCGGCGGTTGCCATCCGTCTTTTGAGATTTTGGCTGTGCACCTTGTAACCGCCCTGCGCATCCCAATATCCCTAGGATTCGGTCAGATATTGCCGGATTTGATAACAAAACTCCCCTTTGAAAGTGGCCGCATGGTTCCGCATCTCATCACCGCCCTGAACGGCCCCATCAACGAACTTGAGCAGCGCATTCTTGACTCCATGCCCGCGATCGAGCGCTGGTTCCGGCTGGAGTGGATGGAGCACACGCCGCCCTTTTACAGCTCCGTCGATATCCGCAACGCGGGCTTCAAGCTCGCGCCGGTGGACACCAACCTCTATCCCGGCGGCTGGAACAACCTGTCGCCCGAGATGCTGCCGCTGGCGGTGCAGGCGGCGATGGCCGCGATTGAAAAAATCTGCCCCGAAGCCCGCAACCTGCTGGTGGTGCCCGAGAACCACACGCGCAACAGCTTTTACCTGTCGAATGTGCTGCAACTCAAGCGCATCTTTCACCAGGCGGGCCTCAACGTGCGCTTTGGCTCGCTCAGTCCCGAGATCAAGGAGCCCACCACGCTGAACCTGCCGACCGGCGAGACCATCACGATCGAGCCGCTGATCCGCACCGACCGGCGGCTGGGCCTGAAAAACTTCGACCCTTGCACGATCTTGCTGAACAACGATCTGTCGGCGGGCATTCCCGGCATGCTGGAAGACCTGCACGAGCAGTACCTGCTGCCACCGCTGCATGCCGGCTGGTCGGTACGGCGCAAGTCCAGGCACTTCAAGGCCTACGAAGAGGTCTCCAAGCGCTTCGGCAAGCTGCTGGGCATCGACCCCTGGCTCATCAACCCGATGTTCACGCAATGCGGTGAAATCAACTTTGCCGAGGGCGTGGGCCTGGAGTGCCTCACCACCAACGTCGATGCGCTGCTGACCAAAATCAAGCGAAAGTACAAGGAATACGGCATCAACGAAAAGCCCTTTGTCGTGGTCAAGGCCGACAACGGCACCTATGGCATGGGCATCATGACGGTGCGCGATGTGAAAGACCTTGAGGTGTTGAACCGCAAGACCAAAAACAAGATGGGCGTGACCAAGGATGGCCAGACGCTGTCGGAAGTCATCATCCAGGAAGGCGTGCTGACCAATGAGCGCGTCAACGATGCGGTGGCCGAGCCGGTGGTCTACATGATGGACCGCTATGTGGTCGGCGGCTTCTACCGCGTGCATGCCGAGCGCGGCGTCGATGAAAACCTCAACGCCCCCGGCGCCAGCTTTGTGCCGCTGGCCTTTGCCGAAAGCGGCCGCCTGCCCCAGCCTGGTGAAAAACCGGGCTCCAGCAGCCCCAACCGCTTCTACATGTATGGCGTGATTGCCCGGCTGGCCATGCTGGCTGCCAGCTATGAACTGGAAGCGACCGATCCGGATGCCGAGGTCTACGACTGACGGGTGCTCTGGGGTGCTGGATTGTGGGGATTGAACCCCTTGACCTGCGGAGATTGTTGGCTATAAAAATAATAGCAATTGGGTGGCCGGGCCGAGCGGTGGTCCGATAAATCAGCCAGTTTTTGTTACAAGTTGTTGCATCGCAACAAAATCCGGATTTGTTCAATTTAGGGGTGTTCGCCGACCCGCAAGCCCCCTGCCTGGGCGCAAAATAGCGTTCCCCCAGGTAACCCATTCCCGCCACCCCCTGACCGTGCCCGGCCCGGTCAGGGTCAAGGCGGGAAGTTTTTGTGTCAAGTAAAAAATCATCACTTGCGGCGCTCACATTGGGCGCCATCGGTGTCGTCTACGGCGACATCGGAACCAGCGTCCTGTATGCCATCAAGGAAGTGTTTGGCTCGGGGCATGTTCCCTTCACCCCAGGCAACATTTACGGCATCCTGTCCATCTTCTTCTGGACGCTGACGGTCATTGTCTCCATCAAGTACGTGGTGTTGGTGCTGCGCGCCGACAACAACGGCGAGGGAGGCCTGATCGCCATGCTGGCGCTGGCCTCCACGGCAGTCAAGGACAAGCCGAAGCTCAGGCGCATCCTGCTGATCGTGGGTGTTTTTGGCACCTCGCTGTTCTACGGCGACGGCGTCATCACCCCGGCCATCTCGGTGCTGTCGGCCGTCGAGGGGCTGGAAGTGGTGTCGCCCGCCTTCAAGGAGGGCGTCATCCCGATCACGCTGGTCATCCTGTTTTGCCTCTTTGCCCTTCAAAAGCACGGTACCGCCGGCATCGGCCGGTATTTCGGCCCGATCACGCTGATCTGGTTTGTCGTGATTGCCCTGCTGGGCATTTCCCAGATTGTGACCAACCCGGCGATTCTGAAGGCGATCAGCCCGCATTACGCGCTGCTGTTCATGTGGCACAACCCCGGCACCACCTTCATCATCCTGGGCGCCGTGGTGCTCTGCGTGACCGGTGCCGAGGCGCTGTATGCCGATCTGGGCCATTTCGGCAAGCGGCCGATCCGGCTGGCCTGGTTTTCAGTGGTCATGCCCTCGCTGGTGCTCAATTACTTCGGCCAGGGCGCGCTGCTGCTCAACAACCCCGCCGCCGTCAAGAATCCGTTCTATTTGATGGCCCCCGAATGGGCGCTGCTGCCCCTGGTGGGGCTGGCCACCATGGCGACCGTGATTGCCTCGCAGGCCATGATCACCGGCGCCTTCAGCGTGACCAAGCAGGCCGTTCAAATGGGCTATTTGCCGCGCCTGAACATTCAGCACACCAGTGTGAAAGACACGGGGCAGATCTACATCACCTTCGTCAACTGGAGCCTGTTCGTGGCCATTGTGCTGGCGGTGGTGATGTTCCGCTCGTCCAGCAATCTGGCGGCCGCTTACGGTATCGCCGTGACGCTGGACATGCTGATCACGACGACCCTCACCTTCTTTGTCATTCGCTACAGCTGGAATTACCCGCTCAGCCTGTGTATTGCCGCCACGGGTGTTTTCTTTCTGGTGGACCTTGCGTTTTTTGCGTCCAACCTCATGAAGCTTTTTGCCGGCGGCTGGTTCCCGCTGCTGATCGGCGGCGCGGTCTTCACCCTGATGATGACCTGGAAGGAAGGCCGGGGCCTGCTCAATGACAAGTTGCGCTCCGACGCCATCGACCTGCCGAGCTTTCTCGACGCCGTCTTTGTCAGCCCACCGGCGCGGGTGGAAGGCACGGCTGTTTTCCTGACCGCCGAGCCGGGCACCGTGCCCAATGCGATGCTGCACAACCTCAAGCACAACAAGGTGCTGCACCAGCAGAATCTGTTTGTGACCGTGCGCTACCACGAGGTGCCGTGGATAGGCATGAACAAACGGCTCGAAATTGAATCGCTGGGCCACGACTGCTGGCAGGTCACTGTTCATTACGGCTTCAAGAACGACCTGGACCTGCCAAAAGCCCTGCAGCAAATCAAGGGCCGGGGCTGTGAGCTGGAGTCCATGACCACCAGTTACTTCCTCTCGCGCGACACCGTGGTCCCGACGATTGGCCGCGGCATGGCGTCCTGGCGCGAGAAGCTGTTTGCGCAGATGCACCATAACGCCAGTGGGGCGGCGGACTTTCTCAACCTGCCCAATAACTCCGTGGTGGAGCTGGGCAGCAAGATCGAGATTTGACGCTGGCCGCGAGGGCCACGAGGGCCACGAGGCCCTTGGGCGGCCGTGAACAGCTGCTGAATGGATAGCGAATGACCCGCGCCACCAGGGCCCGGCCCCTCCCGGGCACCGGGCAGGAAACGCTCAGTTCGCCGCAGTAAACCGGCGCTTCACATGCCGCGGTTGCTCAATCTCGTCCACGATGGCCACAGCCAGGTCGGGCACCGAGATACCGGCGGGCTGGTCGCCCTGGCCAGACAGGAGATCGTCCGTGCCCAAGCGGTATTTGCCGCTGCGTGCGCCGGGCGCCAGGCCGATGGGGGGCGAGATAAAACTCCAGTCCAGCGCCGTCTCCGCCTTGAGCTGGTCGAGCAGTTCGCGTGCCGCCAGCGCGCCCTGCTTGTACTGGGCCGGAAACTCTGGTGTGTCGACCAGCTGCAGCCCGGGCGCCACAAACAGGCTGCCCGCGCCGCCGACGACCAGCAGGCGCTTGACGCCGGCTTGTTTCATGCCGGAAACGATCGCCTGGCTGCCTTGCAGGAACAACTCGTAAATCTTCGGCTCGCCCCAGCCGGGGTTGTAGGCGCTGATGACCGCGTCGTGACCGGCCACGGCCTGGGCGACCTGGGCCGTGTCCAGCACATCGGCAGCCACCACGCGCAGACCGCTTTGTGGGGCCAGTTTGGAGGGCGTGCGGGCCAGCACGGTGACCTGGTGGCCCCGGTCGAGCAGTTCGGGAAGGATGGCCGAGCCGACAAAACCGGTAGCGCCAATCAGTGCGATGTTCATCAAAAACTCCTGAGGATATAAAAAAGATATAAAAAAGTAGAAGAGGCTCCAGTTTGATTGCTTCACAAGTTGCTGAATAGATGGCTTAATTGGCTAACACTGTGAAGTACAGCTAACTAATGGGCCTCTAAACCATGGATCAACTCAAGCGCATGGCCATCTTTGCCGAAGTCGTGGCGGCAGGCTCCCTGACTGCGGCGGCGCGGCAACTGGGCATGACGCCCTCGGCGGTGAGCCAGCATTTGCGCCAGCTGGAACAGGCGCTGGGGCTGGCGCTGCTGCACCGCTCCACCCGGCGGCTCACCCTGACCGAGGCGGGCGAGCGCTACCACGCAGGCTGCGCCGCGATGGTGGCGGCGGCGCGCTCGGCCGAGCAGGCCCTGGCGCGCCTGCGCGATGAGCCCGAAGGCGAATTGCGGCTGGCCGCGCCCGCCGGCTTTGGCAGCGTCCTGGCCACCGCGCTGGCGCCGCTGCGGGGCTACCCCAGGCTCACGCTGCGCCTGCTGCTCGATGACGCACTGATTGACCTGATCGGGGAGCGCGTGGATATCGCGCTTCGCATTGGCGTGCTGGCCGATTCAGGCCTGGTGGCGCGCAAGCTGGGCAGCATGGCGCGCCAGCTGTGTGCGTCGCCGGCCTACCTGGCCGAGCGCGGCTGGCCTGCGCAGCCGCGTGATCTGCTGCAGCATGACTGGCTCGGCAGCAAACCGGCCAACGCCGGCGCCGACATGCTGGAGCTGCAAGGACCTGCCGGCGAACGCGAGACGCTGCGGCTCGAGGGCCGGGTGCAGGCTTCCCAGGTGACGGCCCTGCACGCGTTGTGTGTGGCGGGCTGGGGCATCAGCCTGGGCGTGAGCGACGACGACCAGAAAGCGCTGGCGGACGGGCGCCTGTTGCCGGTGCTGCCCGGCTGGCGTCTGGCTGACTTGCCGGTGTATGCGGTGACCCCGCGGCGCGGTGAGCAGCCGGCCAAGGTGCGCCATGCGCTGGACGTGCTGGCACTGTACTTCGGCGACGCGGGCGACGCGGGCGACGCGGGCGGCGCGGCTGCGGCGCACACTGCCACTGCCTTTCACTCCTGACGAATTGCTTCGGCATGACGCAGCTCCCGCCGCTGTTGCCGATGCCGCAATGTCGTCTTTCCGGGCTGCGGCCGGTGTCGGATTTACAGGCGGCCCTGCCGTGCCTTGCGTGACGCAGACGCGGCAGTAAGATGGATGGGTGATCTGCCGCACGCAGGGACAGCCGCGACGGTGCTGGCAGCACGGAGGCGCAAATGGAACCGAGGGCCAACGCGAAGGCCAATGGCAAGACCGCCTTTGTATTTGCCGGCGGCGGCAGTTTTGGCGCAATTCAGGTCGGCATGCTGCATGCGCTGCTCGCCCATGGCGTGTTGCCTGATTTGGTGGTGGGCGCTTCGGTGGGCGCGATCAATTGCGCGTATTTCGCCGGCAATCCGACGCTGGCCGGTGTCATGCAGCTCGAGCAGCTCTGGTGCCAGCTGAAGCGCCGCGAGATCTTCCCGATGACCTTCAGCCGCATCGCCGGCCTGTTTTCACGTTCGCCGTCGCTCGTCGACTCCAGTGGGCTGCGCGCGTTGATCGAAGCCCATTTGCCCTACAGCCTGCTGGAGCAGGCGGCGCTGCCGCTCCATGTGGTCGCCACCGAGCAGTTGCACGGCAACCTGGTCTGCCTGTCGTCCGGTCCGGCCGTGGAGGCGATCCTGGCCAGTTGTGCGATCCCGGCGATCTTTCCACCGGTGCTGGTCGGCAAGGAGTACCTGATCGACGGGGCCATTGCCAGCAACACGCCGGTCACGGCGGCGATCGCACTGGGTGCGACCCGGCTGATCGTGCTGCCCACCGGCTATGCCTGTGCCTTGACCGCGCCGCCGGTCAGTGCCATCGCCAGCGCGCTGCATGCGCTGAACATGCTGATTGCGCACCAGCTGGTGCGAGACCTGGAGTTGCTGGCGGATCGCTTCGAAGTGCTGACGGTGCCGCCGCTGTGTCCGCTGTCAGCATCGGCTTACGACTTTTCGCGTGCCCGTGAGCTGATTGAACGGGCCGAGCACAATACCCGGCGCTGGCTTGAGAGTGGCGGCCTGCAGCGTCCGCGCATTCCCGGTGCGCTGCGACCGCACGTGGATTGAGACCGATCCATCAGGACGGCGCCCGTGCAGGCCGCCGGCACCGCCCGGTCAGGCGCCGGGGTGCATGGCCCGGGCCGCATCCAGGTAGGCCTTGACGTGCTGGGCCAGCGCAATGTCGCCGGGTGTTTCGGGTTGCCAGGTCGGCACGGGAATGGTCTGGCCAGCGGCGTCCACCGCCACAAAGACCACCAGGCAGTCGGTGATGACCTCCATATGGCCGGTTTTCATGTCGCCGGCCCGCACTTCGACCGAGATGTTCATGCTGGTCCTGCCGGTGTAGGCCAGGCGGGCCTGCACTTCCACCAGGTCGCCGATCATGATGGGGCGCTGAAAGCGGATGGTGCCTACCGACACGGTGACGCAATAGCGTTTGGCCCAGCTGGTGGCGCAGGCGTAACCCGCTTCGTCAATCCATTTCATGACGGTGCCGCCATGCACCTTGCCGCCAAAGTTGACGGTGCTGGGCTCGGCCAGAAAGCGCAGGGTGATGGATGACATGGTGAATTTCCTTTGCTATGCGTGAGGGCCTGATTATCGCCAGTCGGGGCGGTCTGCTGGCGGTCGCCGCTGCCAGCAAATTTCGGCCGGAAACGGCGCGAACGGGCAAAAAATGGGCAAAAAATGAGTGAAACCTGTGTTTACGGAGGAAAACACCTAGCCAAACAGGCTTGACCGGCGAATTGGTGTAACGATACAGTAAATCGTTATACAAGCGCCCCACCGATGCACGCCAATGCATCCCTACAACGTCAAGTCATCAGGAGACAACCATGCATTCACATTCACTTTCCCGCCGCCGCTTTGTCCAGTCCACCGCCGCCGCCTCCGTGGCGCTTGCCTCCGGCTTGCCCAGCCTGGCGCGGGCGCAGGCGCCCGTTGCGCTGCGCTTTTCGTCCTCGCTGGTCGCCGACCAGAATTCGGCCCACTACGTCTGGTACCAGCGCCTGGACGCCAACCTGAAGGCCGCCGTCGGCGACCGGATCCGGATCGACTACTTTCCCAACAACCAGCTCGGCAAGGAAAGCGATGTGGTGCAGCAGGTCAAGGTCGGCTCGATTGACATGATGGTCACCGGCTCGTCGATCTGGGCCACGGCCGCGCCGCAGTTCGGCATGCTGGACCTCGGTTACCTGTTTGACAGCTATGCCCATGCGGCCAGGGCGCTGGACGGGGGCGTGGGCGCCAAACTCAATGACATCCTGCAAAAGAGCACGGGCTGCCAGGTCATCACCTGGGCTTCGCACTTTGGGGCGCGCAGCGTGTACACCCGGCAGCCGGTCAAGTCGCTCGCCGAGGTGAAAAACGTCAAGCTGCGCGTGCTGCCCACGCCGGCCTTCATTGAAACCTTCAAGATCATGGGCGCCATCCCGACGCCGATCCCGTTCGGTGAGCTCTACATGGCCGCGCAGACCGGTGTGGTGGACGGCTTCGAGCATGACGCCGCCACCGTGCTGGCCAGCAAGCTCAATGAAGTTGCCAAAAACTGCTGGCTGACCGAACACCTCTTCAGCCCGCTGGTGGTGGTGATGGGCAAGCGCGGCATGGACAAGATCCCGGCAGACCTGCGCCCGGCCTTCCTGAAGGCCGCGGCGGACGCCACCGCCCAGCAGCGCGCCATTGCCACCGACAAGGGCGCGCAGGCTATCGACGCGCTAACGAAGCTGGGCATGGTGTTCAACCCGATGGCCAAAGCCGAGCGCGATGCCGTGCGCAAGGACATGGAGGCCCGTCTCTGGTCCTCCTTTGCCAAGGAGCATCCGGCCACCGCGCCGCTGTTCACCGCGATCTCCGCGGCGAGGGTGTGAGTCGTGAGCGCCCAGTTGTCGCCGGACCTGCCGCATATCCCCCTGCCTTCTGTCACCGGCTTCAGCGTGGCCCGCGCGCCCGGGCGCTGGCTGGCCACCCTGATGCGCTGGACCGAATACCTCGCCGGTGCCGTGCTGGCGCTGGACGTGCTGGTGGTATTTGCCTCGGTGGTCTTTCGCTACTTTCTGCATGCCCCCTTTGACTGGGCTGAAGAGGTCGCCCGGGCGCTGATGGTGGTGCTGGTGTTCATTGGCGCGGCCACGGTGCTGGCGCGCAGCCAGCATGTCGGCATCGACCTGTTCCGGGGTTTCTTCCCCGACTCGTGGCAGCCTGCGCTGTTGCAGTCGGGCAGCTGGATCATCGTGGGGGTGTCGTTCAGCCTGTTCCTGTCGTCGTGCGCCTTGCTGGTGGACTCCAATGGCATGACCACCTCCATCGGCTTTCCGCAGTGGATCTACATTTACCCGGTGGTGATCGGCAGCCTCTTCATGACCCTGTTTGGCGCGGCTAACGCGCTGAGCGGCCCGCGCCGCACCGTCTGGCTCACGCTGGCGGTCGGCGTCGGGCTGGTGGCAGCCGTCACGCTGTGGAACACGCTGCTGCCGGAGCAGGCCGTCAAACCGTGGGTGCTGCTGACCGTCGGCTTCTTCGGCGGGCTGATGCTGGGCGTGCCGATCGCCTTTGTACTGGCGCTGTCCTCGCTGCTTTTTTTGGAGCTTCGTTGAATTCACTGGGAGCTTTTCCTAGGCCATAGCCAAGTTCAACTTTCCACAATGAAACAGAATCCTTGCCCGGTAGTTGGTGAAGTTGCGAAACCCGCGCGCATTGGCTTTGATGAGCTGGATGGCACTATTGAAGCCTTCTGCACAGGCGTTGCTGATTCCATGTTGGCTATAGTTCAGCAGTCCTTCCTCGTGGCGTCGGAGCATCCTGACTACCTTTTTCACAGGCTCCAGGCGACTCCTCATCGCGTTATTCGACCAGGCTTTGAAGAAGCGCTTGGCAGCTCCTTTGTAGCTGTAGCTCCAGAACTGGGTAAAGTTCTCCTTGATGCACCAGGCCCGGCTTGTCTTCAAGTTGAGCTGGTTCAAGGCCCGAAACGAGACGGCTTCAGCGCTACGGCCATCGGGATACTTTCTCAACCACGCCCATTTGCTGCCTGCCAATGGCGAGGTGCCTGCTTGGGACAACTTGCGGTGCTCCTGTTTTCTCACAGCATCCACTGCCTCACCAAGGTACTTGGAGATGTGAAACTTGTCATGCACGATGTCCGCCTGCGGCATGCATTGCCTGGCCGCACTCATGTACGCCGGCCACATATCCATGGCCACCGCCTTGACCGACATGCGTTGCGCCGGAGAAAGCGTTTCCAGCAAGCTCACGGCCGCTCCCAGCTTCCTGTCTGGCACCAAGTCCAGCACCCGCGAGCGGTCAATGTCGGTCAGGATGCTGGCGTAGGTGTGGCCTCTCTCCGAACTCTTTTCATCGATGCCAAGGTACGAAATCTCTTCCTCGGTACGCCGCAGCATGCCTCGCGCCACGGCGCTGACCATGATGGCGTTGACCGTGCTCCAGGACAGTCGTGTGAGCGTACATACGGCTTGCGTGGTGGGACAGGCTTCAAGCAGTTTGATAACGAACGCAGCCATCAAGGTGGTGACCCGGCTGTAGCGCTCCGCCCAGGGCACCATCAACTCTTCGACAGTGCCGTCACTGAATTTGAGCTGGGGAATACGTGCCCTGATGATCGTCTCAAACTGGCATGTATCAAGGTGACGCCATTGGCGCTCGCTCCAGCCATTGATGTGAGCCCTCTTGGTCGCATCGGTGGAGTCAGCCCATACCTGACCCTTCTTCAACACGACTTCGACCACCACGCGCTGGTCTGTCAAAGAAAGGTCTACCTTCTTGACCGACCAGGGTGCCTTCAGTCCAAGAAGCTGCTCATACAGCGCCGTATCTTTCATGTTCAAGCTGGTAATTTTGAATCACTGGATTGTCCCGCAGCGAGCAAAAAATCACAGTGAAATTGATGAAGAACCCTTTTTTTCATGGCCGATCCGTCGCTGCCGATGCTGGTGTACTCGCAGCAGGTCATGGCGGGCATGGACCACTTCGTGCTGCTGGCCATTCCCTTCTTTGTGCTGGCCGGTCTGCTGATGGAGTCCAACGGCATGTCGTCGCGCCTGATTGAACTGCTGCTGCGCATGTTCGGCCGCGTGCGCGGCGGGCTGGGCCTGATCACCATCACGGCCACGGCCTTCTTTTCGGGTGTCTCCGGCTCCAAGCTGGCCGATATCGCGGCCGTCGGCGGCATCATCATGCCCGCCGTGCGCAAGACCAGACAGGACCCGAACGAAACGGCCGGCCTGCTGGCCTGCACGGCCGTCATGGCCGAAACCATTCCGCCCTGCATCAACATGATCATCATGGGCTTTGTCGCCAACATCTCGATTGCCGGCCTGTTCATGGCCGGGCTGGTGCCGGCCGCGGTGCTGGCGCTGTCGCTGGCGGCGGTGACGGTGTATGTGGGCACCCGCATCAACCCCGATGAAGCCTTCGATGTGAAGAAGCCCATGCTCCGCCTGCTGGGTGGCGCACTGGTGGCATTGGTGATGGTGGCGATGATCGGCAAGGGCGTGACCTCGGGTGTGGCCACCTCCACCGAGGTGTCGGCCTTCGCCGTGATGTATGCCCTGGTGGTGGGCGCGCTGGCGTTTCGTGAGCTGACAATGCGTTCGGTGGCGCAGCTCTTCGTGCGTTCAGCCTCCATGGCGGGCGGTATTTTGTTCATCGTCGCGGCCGCTTCCAGCGTGTCGTTTGCGCTGACCATCCAGCAGATTCCGCAGTACCTGTCCGACTTCATGATCACCTTTGCGCATCACTACGGCAGCACCATGTTCGTGCTGCTGTCGGTGCTGATCATGATCGTGTTTGGCGCGGTGCTCGAAGGCGCACCGGCGCTGATCATCTTTGGCCCGCTGCTCACCCCGATTGCGGCCCAGTTGGGCGTGCACCCGCTGCACTTCGGCACGGTGATGGTGATCGCCATGGGCTTTGGCCTGTTCGCGCCACCGATCGGCCTGGGGCTGTTTGCCACCTGCGCCATCACCGGCACCGAAGTCAAAAACGTGGCCCGGCCCATGATGAAGTATCTTGTGGTCTTGTTTGTGACGCTGATGGTGCTGGTTCTGGTGCCGGCGTTTTCCCTGTGGCTGCCCACCCGCATGGGCTTATAGGAAAGAAACCGCGTGAGCAAGATTCAGGATGTGGCCAGCCGTGCTGGCGTGTCAACCAGCACGGTGTCCAACGTGCTCAATGGCCGGAGCAACCGCATGGCCAAAGAGACGCTGGCGCGTGTGGAGGCGGCGATTGCCGAGCTCCGGTACCGGCCCAACACCACGGCGCGCCAGCTCAAGACCGGCCACACGCCCATGCTGGGTTTGCTGGTGCCGTCAATCGCCAACCCCATGTACGGCTTCATTGCCCGTGAGATCGAAACCCAGGCACAGGAGCGCTACGGCTTTCGCATCATGATGGGCAACACCTATCGCGACAAGGACAAGGAAGCCCGCTTCTTCGACGACCTGATGGCGCATGGCGTGCGCGGCGTGATCATCATCTCCTCGCTCGTCGACGAGCAGCACTTCGAATCCGCCGGCGAGCGCGGCCTGGTGGTGGTCAGTTATGACCGCCGCGCCACGCCTGGCGTCGAGTCGGGCATTGACCACGTGTCGGTCGACAACTTCGAGGCGGCCCGCATCGCCACCGAGCACCTGATAGCGCAGGGCCACAGGCGGCTGGCCTTTGTGACGGCCGCCGGCATCACCATGAGCCGGCGTGAAAAGATCAACGGTTTCATGGCGGCCGCGGCCAGCGCCGGCCTGGTTGCCAGCGCGCAGGTGATCGAGGGCACGCCGCTCAATGAATACGGCGACTCGATGATGAGCGAGCTGGGCCGCATCGAGGCGGCAAAGCTCGCCGGACGCGACCCGGCGGAGCGGCCCACCGGCGTTGTGGCGGTCAACGACATGATGGCGCTGGGCCTGATGGCCGGTTTTCGCGAGGCCGGGCTGTCCGTGCCGGCCGACGTGTCGGTGGTGGGCATGGACGATGTGTTTTTGTCGGCGCTGATGCATCCGGCCCTGACCACGGTGCGCCTGCCCGTGCCGGAGATGGCCCACACCATCGTCGAGCGCGTGATGAGCCGGCTGGCCGCCCCCAGCCTGCCGACCGGCGAGTTCATCTTCCAGCCCAGCCTGGTGGTCAGGGGCTCCGTGGCAGCCCGAAGCTCCGAACAGTGAAGTCCTTTTGAGCATTGAATTTTTTGTGAACTTTTGACGATTGAACAATTGAACAAGGCATGGAATGACAACGGTTTTTGTAAGCCACCCCCGAACCAGCCTGGGCCACTATTTCGGCGCCCGCGCCACCGCTGCATTGCAGGCGCTGGCCGACGTGCGCTTCAATCCCGGCGACACCGACCTGTCGTCGCGGGAGCTGGCTGCGCTGGCGCAGGACTGCGATGTGATCATTTCCTACCGGCAGACGCAGGGCGATGAAGCGCTGTTTGCCGCGCTGCCGCGACTCAAGGCCTTTGTCCGCTGCGCCATCGACATCCGCAATATCGATGTCCCCGCCGCCAGCCGCCACGGCGTCCTGGTGACACAGGCCAGCGCCGGCTTTATTGCCTCGGTGTCCGAGTGGATCATCGGCGTGATGATTGACCTGAGCCGGCACATCAGCGCCTCGGCTGCGCTCTACCATGCGGGCCGCCCGGTGGCGCCGCTGATGGGGCGCGAGTTGCGCGGCGCCACGCTGGGCGTCATTGGCTATGGCCAGATCAGCCGCTATCTGTGCGATGTGGCGCTGGCCCTGGGCATGCGCATCGTGGTGCACGACCCTTACACCCGCACCGGCCGCCAGGAACTGGTGCAGACCGGCCTCGCACCGCTGCTGGCGGAAGCCGACTATGTGGTCTGCCTGGCCGCTGCGACCGAGGCCACCGAAAACCTGATGAACGCCCAGGCCTTTGCCCTGATGAAGCCCGGCGCGTTTTTCATCAACGCCTCGCGCGGCAACCTGGTCGATGAGTCGGCGCTGCTGGCCGCGCTGGACGCCGGCACGATGGCTGGCTGCGCCGTCGACGTGGGCCGCGCGCCTGACCAGATGCCCTCGCCCCGGGTGGCGGCGCATCCACGTGTGATCGCCTCGCCGCACATCGGTGGCCTGACGCCGCCGGCGGTGGAGCACCAGGCCCTGGAAACGGTGGCGCAGGTCGCCGACATCCTGCAGGGATGCGTGCCCCAGGGCGCGGTGAATGCGGCGCAGGCGCACCGCTGGCAACAGGCGTTTGGCACGACGCAGCCAGCCTGAGCCCGGGCGCTCACGGCCGGTCAGACTTTTTTGACCTCCACGCAAATCCCGGAAGACTTTTATGCAAGCCACCCACAACACCACCTACGACGGCGCCTGCGACTGCCATGTGCACATTTACGAAGACAAGTACCCCCTGATCCCGAATGTGGCGGTGATTCCGCCGCACTCGCCGGTCTCAAGCTACCGCGAGGTGCAGCAGGCGCTGGGCCTTTCGCGTGCCATCATCGTGCAGCCCACGGGCTACGGTTTTGACAACAGCTGCACCCTGGATGCGCTGGCCCAGCTTGGTGACGTTGCCCGCGGCATTGCGCTGGTCGCGCCGGATGCGCCCGACGCGGAGTTCCAGCGGCTGCATGACGGCGGCATGCGCGGCGTGCGTTTCATGATGCTGGGCGGCATGCTGCCCTGGGAATCGCTGGAGCCCATGGCGGCACGGCTGGAGCACTTCGGCTGGATGATCAACCTGCAGCTCGATGGCCGCAAGCTGCCGGACCATGAGGCGGTGCTGAAACGCCTGCCCTGCCAGGTGGTGATTGATCACAACGGCAAATTCCTCGAGCCCGTCAGTCCGGACCATGCCTCCTTCCAGTCGCTGCTGCGCATACTCGATACCGGCCGCGCCTGGATCAAGCTGTCGGCGCCTTACGAAACTTCCCAAACCGGCGCGCCCGGCTATGACGATGTCAGCCTGCTGGCGCGCACCCTGGCCGAGAAGTTTCCCGAGCGCTGCCTCTGGGCCAGCAACTGGCCGCATCCGGGGCGCAACCCCGCGCCGTCGAATGTTGCGATGTACGACCTGCTGTTTTCCTGGGCAGCCAGCGACGCGGCGCGCCAGAAAATCCTGGTGGACAACCCGGCACAGCTGTACGGGTTTTAGACAGTCGCTATAAAAATGTAGCTGATTGCGCGCGTCGGATAGGGGTTGAGGCCTTCAATGACGATGGCTTCACCGGTTGGCGGTGCTGTTGCCGCCGCAGCTGCCCGACCAGCATCAGCGCAGCCGGGGTGGCCGGCATGCATGACGCTGTCGTGCATGGCGTCAGACGGCCACTTCGAGAGCGGCCTGGCTGGCCTTGCGCGGATTGGTCAGGCCGCAGGCATCCTTGAGCGCGTTCGCGGCCACCGCCTCTTTGCGCAGGATCAGAAGAAGCCGAGCTTGCTTTCGCTGTAGCTGACCAGCAGGTTCTTGGTCTGCTGGTAGTGATCGAGCATGACCTTGTGGGTTTCGCGGCCGATGCCCGACTCTTTGTAGCCGCCGAACGAGGCATGCGCCGGGTAGGCGTGGTAGCAGTTGGTCCAGACGCGACCGGCCTTGATGGCGCGGCCCATGCGGTACGCCACGTTGCCGTCACGGCTCCAGACGCCGGCACCGAGCCCGTACAGCGTGTCATTGGCAATCGCCAGCGCGTCAGCTTCATCCTTGAAGGTGGTCACTGCCAGCACCGGGCCGAAGATTTCTTCCTGGAAGATGCGCATTTTGTTGTGGCCCTTGAACAGCGTGGGCTGCACGTAGTAGCCGCTTTCCAGATCGCCACCCAGGCGCGCCTGCTTGCCACCCATCAGCAACTGCGCGCCTTCCTGCTTGCCCACGTCCATATAGGACATGATCTTGCTCATCTGCTCTTTGGAAGCCTGCGCGCCCATCATGGTGTCGGTGTCCAGCGGATTGCCTTGTGTGATGGCCGCCACACGTTTGAGCACGCGCTCCATGAATCTGTCGTAGATGGATTCGTGAATCAGTGCGCGCGATGGGCAGGTGCAAACCTCGCCCTGGTTGAAGGCAAACAGCACCATGCCTTCGATGGCTTTGTCCAGGAAGCCGTCGTCTTTGTCCATCACATCGGCAAAGAAGATGTTGGGCGACTTGCCGCCCAGTTCCAGCGTGGCCGGAATCAGGTTGCTGGCGGCTGCCTGTGCAATCTGGCGGCCGGTGGCCGTGGAGCCGGTGAAAGCGATTTTGGCGATGCGCTTGCTGTTGGCGAGCGGCATGCCGGCTTCGCGACCGAAGCCGTTGACGATGTTGAGCACGCCGGGCGGCAGCAGGTCGGCGATCAGCTCGGCCATGATCAGGATACTGATGGGCGTTGACTCGGCGGGCTTGAGCACCACGCAATTGCCGGCACCAAGGGCAGGGGCCAGTTTCCAGGCGGCCATCAGGATAGGGAAGTTCCAGGGGATGATCTGGCCGACCACGCCCAGCGGCTCGTGGAAGTGGTAGGCAACGGTGTCTCCGTCGATATCGGAGAGGCCACCTTCCTGGGCGCGCACGCAGCCGGCAAAGTAGCGGAAGTGGTCGATGGTGAGCGGGATGTCGGCGTTCAATGTTTCGCGGATCGGCTTGCCGTTGTCCACGGTCTCGGCGTAGGCCAGGAGTTCCAGATTGGCTTCCAGGCGGTCGGCGATTTTGAGCAGTATGTTGGAGCGCTCGGTGGGCGACGTGCGGCCCCATTTGTCGGCGGCGGCGTGCGCCGCGTCCAGTGCCCGTTCGACGTCTTTGGCGCCAGAGCGCGCCGCTTTGGTGTAAGGCTTGCCAGTGATGGGGGTGATGACATCAAAGTATTCACCTTCGACCGGGGCGACGAATTCGCCGCCAATGAAGTTGTCGTAGCGGGCCTTGTAAGCGATGTTGGCGCCAGTGGTGCCGGGGGCTGAGTAAAGCATCTTGTCTCCTGATTATTTGCCGTTGATCAAAGTTGCCCTTGCGGGCCAAGCTTCCCTTCAAGTCCCGTGCCAGTACCTTGAGGCATGCCAGACCATTGATTCAAAACAGTTTTTGCCAAACCGGGCAAGGCGCATCGTGGGCCGTGCAACGTTCCATATCGCAACACCCGTACCAAAACGGTACAGTTGGGCCGCCCTGGTTCGTGCAGCCTTCACTGTCATTCACAGCCATTGCGTCGGCCTGCCATCTCGCTACACTTGGTCAGGAACGGACAACACTCGGCCAGGAGACAAAGTGCGAACAACATCAACCGCGTTGGCATTGCGTCAGGCGCGGCTGCATCTGCTGGAACACGGTGACTGCCCGTCAGCCGGCATCGACGACCGGCTTGCCCGTTCGTGGCGGCGTAGCCTGGCAGCCGGCCTGTCGCCCACCGACCGCCTGGCCGACACCGAACACGCCAGCGACGGCAATCTGCGCCGCGCACTGGCGTTCAACCACGATCTGCTCGCACATTCCCTGCCGGTGATGGAATACCTCTTCGAGCAGGTGCGGCACAGCCAGAGCATGGTCGTCCTGGCCGACCCGCGTGGCACGCTGATCAACACCTTGGGCGATGCCGATTTTCTCGACAAGGCCGAACGCGCGGCGCTGACCTCCGGCGCCTCGTGGCACGAGCAGCACCGCGGTACCAACGCCATTGGCACCGCGCTGGCCGAAGGCAGCGGCGTCGAAATTCACGGCAGCGAGCACTTTCTCGAGCGCAACGGATTTCTCACCTGCGCGGCCGCGCCCATCATGTCGGCCAGCGGCGAGCTGATGGGCATTCTCGACCTGTCCGGCGGCCAGCGCAGCCGGCATCCGTTTGCCCTGGGGCTGGTCAGCACGGCGGCGTGCATGATCGAAAACCGCCTGGTCATTTCCAGCTGCCGGCAATACATCCGCCTGCACCTGCACGCTCACTTCGAGGGCATAGGCAGCGTGGCCGAGGGCATCATCGCCCTCTCGGACGACGGCTGGATCGTTGGCGCCAACCGCAAGGGTCTGGCCCTGCTTCATCTGGCATGGTCTGATCTGGGCGCCACGCCGCTGGCCCGCGCGATCGATGTGCGCCTTGACGAATTGCTGTCCCGGCACAAGCGCCGTCCCGGCCAGCCGACGCAGGTGCAGCTGCACGACGGCACCACGCTCTTTGTGCAGGTGCATGCCGAGCCGTCAGGACTGGTCGCCGCCCCGGCGTCCGGCACTGGCAAGGTCGGCGCCACGCAGCCCGATGCGCTGGCCCGCCTCGACACCGGCGACCTGCGCTGGCTCAGCGCTGCCCAGAAAGCCCGGCGCGTGGCCGGTAAGCCCATCCCGCTGCTGATCCAGGGTGAATCGGGGGTGGGCAAGGAGCTTTTCGCCCGCGCCACGCACGACAGCGGACCCCGCCGTGACGGCCCCTTCGTGGCCATCAACTGCGCCGCCGTGCCGGAAAACCTGATCGAAGCAGAATTGTTTGGCTATGCACCAGGAGCGTTTACTGGCGCGCGGCGTGAAGGCAGCGCGGGCCGTCTGCGTGAAGCCCACGGCGGCACGCTTTTTCTCGATGAAGTCGGCGACATGCCGCTGAGCATGCAGACCCGCCTGTTGCGCGTGCTGCAGGAGCGGCAGGTCACCCCGCTCGGCGGCGGCCGGCCGGTTGATGTCGATTTCGCCCTGATCTGCGCCACCCACCGCAATCTGCGCGAAGCGGCCGACAAGGGCAGTTTCCGCAGCGATCTCTACTACCGCATCAACGGCCTGACTGTCCATCTCCCGCCCCTGCGCGAACGCAGCGATTTTGGGGTGCTGACCGAGCGCCTGCTGGCCAGCTTCAATCCCGAATGCGATATTCGCCTCGCACCTGATCTGTTGGCGCGATTGAGCCGGCATGCATGGCCTGGCAACCTGCGCCAGTACGCCAGTATGCTGCGCACCGCCAGCGCCATGCTGGACCCGCATGAGGAATGTATCGACTGGCAGCACTTGCCAGATGACATCAAGGAAGAACTCGCCGCCTTGACGCAACCGGTCACCTCCCCGAGCGCAGGGGGCCCATCACAAAACCTCGACGAACTGTCCCGCGCGGCCATCCGGCAGGCGCTGGAGAGCAGTTGCGGCAATATCTCGCAAGCCGCCAGGCGCCTCGGGATCAGCCGGCAAACGCTTTACCGCAAACTCAACGCCTGAACTCGCGCGAAGGCTCCGCTCGTGGCGTGAAATTCACGTCCGGCCCGGGTTGGCGGCGACACATCGATCGGGTCAAAGCAGGCGTTTCAAATAGCGGCCGGTGTGGCTCTCCGGGTTGGCCGCAATGGCTTCAGGCGTGCCCACGCCCACCACGGTGCCACCCCCGGCTCCTCCCTCAGGCCCCATGTCGATCAGCCAGTCGGCGGTCTTGATGACATCGAGGTTGTGCTCGATCACCACAATCGTGTTGCCCGCGTCGCGCAGCTGGTGCAGCACCTTGAGCAGCAAATCAATATCGGCAAAGTGCAGACCGGTGGTCGGCTCGTCCAGGATGTACAGCGTGCGGCCGGTGTCGCGTTTGCTCAGCTCCAGCGCGAGCTTGACGCGCTGTGCCTCGCCGCCCGACAGCGTCGTGGCGGCCTGGCCCAGCTTGATGTACGACAGGCCCACATCCAGCAGCGTGTGCAGCTTGCGCGCAATCGTCGGGACGGCTTTGAAAAATTCGGCGGCCACCTCGACCGTGAGGTCCAGGATCTGCGCGATGTTTTTCCCCTTGTATTGCACTTCCAGCGTTTCGCGGTTGTAGCGCATGCCCTTGCAGACGTCGCAGGGCACATAGACGTCGGGCAGGAAGTGCATCTCGACCTTCACCACGCCGTCGCCCTGGCAGGCTTCGCAGCGGCCGCCGGCAACGTTGAAGCTGAAGCGCCCGGCGCCGTAGCCGCGTTCGCGCGCCGTGTTCATTTCGGCCATCAGCTCGCGGATGGGCGTGAACAGGCCGGTGTAGGTGGCCGGGTTGCTGCGCGGCGTGCGGCCAATCGGTGACTGGTCGACGTTGATGACCTTGTCGAAGTGCTCTATGCCTTCAATGGCGTCGTGGGTTGCAGGCTCTTCGTGTGCCCGGTACAGCGTGCGCGCCACGGCGGCGTACAGCGTGTCGTTGACCAGCGTGGACTTGCCCGAGCCCGAGACGCCGGTGACGCAGGTGAGCAGGCCCACGGGGAATTCGACATTCACGCCCTTCAGGTTATGGCCCGTGGCATTGACGACGCGCAAGGCCTGCATGTCGCCCAGCGTGGCCTGATGCACGACTTCGCGCGCGGCGCGGCGCTCTGCGGCGGGGCTTTGCGGAAAGCGCGAGACCTTCTTTTTCTCGGCAGCCTCCACCGCCTTCACGGTGGGCAGCCAGGGGGTGCGGCGCGTGGGCACGGCAATCTTCAGGGTCTGCGCCAGGTATTGGCCGGTCAGCGAGTCCGGGTTGGCCTTGACTTCTTCAAACGTGCCCTGCGCCATCACGCGCCCGCCGTGAATGCCGGCGCCTGGCCCCATGTCGATCACATGGTCGGCCGCGCGGATCATGTCTTCGTCATGCTCGACCACCAGCACGCTGTTGCCGATGTCCCGCAGGTGCTTGAGCGTGCCGATCAGGCGGTCGTTGTCGCGCTGGTGCAGGCCGATGCTGGGCTCGTCGAGCACATACATCACGCCGGTCAGCCCCGAGCCGATCTGCGAGGCCAGCCGGATGCGCTGCGATTCGCCGCCCGAGAGGGTCTCGGCGCTGCGGTCCAGGCTCAGGTAATTGAGCCCCACGTCGTTGAGGAACTTCAGGCGCAGGCCGATCTCGCGCACCACCTTGGCGGCAATCTCGGCCTTGGCGCCCTGCATCTTCAGCTGGTTGAAGTAGTCAAAGCTTTCGCGCAGCGTGGTCCGGCTGATTTCGTAGATGGCCTTGCGCTGGCCGCGCGCAGAGGCAGAGGCCTCGGCGCCCTCGTCCGGTGCGCTGACCAGGTAGACGTGGCGGGCTTCGGTGCGCAGGCGCGTGCCCTCGCAGTCGGGGCAGGGCTGCACCCCGCGGTAGCGCGCCAGTTCTTCGCGCACGGCGGCAGAGTCGGTCTCGCGGTAGCGGCGTTCAAAGTTGGTGATCACGCCTTCGAACGCATGCTTCTTGCTGACTTTCTTGCCCGCGGAATTGCCCGAGTCCATCACGTAGCTGAATTTGATCTCTTCCTCACCGGAGCCATGCAGCACCACCTGCCGCACCTTGACCGGCAGGTCTTCAAAGGCCGTGTCAATGTCGAACTGGTAATGCCGGGCCAGGCTCTCCAGCATCGAGAAGTAATAGCCGTTGCGCCGGTCCCAGCCCTTGACGGCGCCGCTGGCCAGGCTCAGGGAGGGAAAGGCCACCACGCGGGCCGGGTCGAAAAACTCCCGGTGACCGAGGCCGTCGCAATTCGGGCAGGCGCCCACGGGCGAGTTGAACGAGAAAAGCCGCGGCTCCATCTCGCTGAGCGAGTAGCTGCAAACCGGGCAGGAGAATTTGGCGCTGAACAGGTGCTCCTTCTCCGTGTCCATTTCCAGCGCAATCGCCTTGCCGTCGGCCAGGCGCAGCGCCGCTTCAAAGCTTTCGGCCAGCCGCTGCTGCATGTCGCTGCGCACCTTGAGGCGGTCAATCACCACGTCGATGTTGTGCTTCTCGGCCTTCTTGAGTTTGGGCAGGTCGTCAAATTCATAAGCCGTGCCGTCGACGCGAAAGCGCACATAGCCCTGGGCCTGCATCTCGGCGAATACCTCGACAAACTCGCCCTTGCGTTCACGCGCCACGGGCGCCAGGATCATCAGCCGGGTGTCTTCGGGCAGGGCCAGCACGGCGTCCACCATCTCGCTGACGCTTTGCGCCTGCAGCGGCAGGTCGTGCTCGGGGCAATAGGGGGTGCCGGCGCGCGCAAACAGCAGGCGCAGGTAGTCGTGGATTTCCGTCACCGTGCCCACCGTGGAGCGCGGGTTGTGCGAGGTGGCTTTCTGCTCGATGGAAATCGCCGGCGACAGGCCCTCGATCATGTCCACATCGGGCTTGTCCATCAGCTGCAAAAACTGCCGCGCGTAGGTGGACAGGCTTTCCACATAGCGGCGCTGGCCCTCGGCATACAGGGTGTCAAAGGCCAGCGATGACTTGCCCGACCCGCTCAGCCCGGTGATCACCACCAGCTGGTTGCGCGGAATGTCGAGGTCGATGTTCTTGAGGTTGTGCGTGCGCGCCCCGCGGATGCTGATGCGCTGGGCGGCGAGCACGCTGGCAAGGTATTTGCTATCGTCAGGAGAGTTCACAGGGAAGGGGGCCGCAAAACTCTCCATCATAGACCGAAGAGCCGTTTGAAGCACAATAGACGGCTTCGCACCGACTCCGGCGCCCGTTTTTGGACTTTGGCCGGTTGATTCGCCCTTTTTTCTCCCTTTTCGTCCCTTTTTTAGCCGTTTTGCCGTGTCTTCTGCCTCTTTGTCATTCCCGATGACCGCAACCGAGCGACGTGCCAGCGCGTCGCTGGCCTCGATTTTCGCCCTGCGCATGCTGGGCCTCTTTCTGGTGCTGCCGGTGTTTGCGCTCGAAGCTGCCAAATACCCTGGCGGGGACGACCCCGCGCGCGTCGGGCTGGCCATGGGGATTTACGGGCTGACCCAAGGCGTGCTGCAGATTCCGTTTGGCATCGCCTCCGACTGGTGGGGCCGCAAGCGGGTGATCATCGCCGGGCTGCTGCTATTCGCGCTGGGCAGCTTTGTGGCCACCTGGGCGCCAGACCTGGACTGGCTGATCGCCGGCCGCTCGCTGCAGGGCGCAGGGGCGATTTCGGCCGCGGTCACGGCCTTGCTGGCAGATAGCACCCGTGACGAAGTGCGTACCAAGGCCATGGCGCTGGTCGGCGCCAGCATTGCCCTGATGTTTGCCCTGTCGCTGGTGATCGCGCCGCTGCTGGCGGGCTACATCGGGCTGCACGGCCTGTTCGCGCTGACGGGTGCGCTGGCGCTGGGCGGTATCGCCGTCGTGCTGTGGTGGGTGCCGCCTGAGCCTCTGGACCATGTCAACCGGCCGCGCGGCAGCGTGGCGGAGGTGTTGAAGAATACGGCGCTGCTGCGGCTGGACTTTGGCGTGTTCGTCCTGCATGCGGTGCAACTCGCCATGTGGGTGGCCATTCCCGCCCTGCTGGTAGCCGCCGGACTGGACAAAAGCCAGCACTGGCAGGTTTATTTGCCGGCGGTGCTGGCTTCGTTCGGCGTGATGGGTATGACGCTCTTCCCGCTGGAGAGGCGGGGCTACCTGCGTGCGGTGTTTCTGGGGGCCGTGGGACTTGTTTTTGTGGTGCAACTGGGGCTGCTCTGGGCTGCGTCCCACACCGCGCCGGAGGCGCACAGCCTCAGCTGGCTCGCCCTGCTGCTGTTCCTGTTTTTTTGCGGCTTCAACGTGCTCGAAGCCAGCCAGCCCAGCATGGCCTCGCGCATGGCGCCGGCGCATGCCCGGGGGGCGGCGCTGGGGGTGTACAACACGCTGCAGTCGCTGGGCTTTTTTGCCGGCGGCGCGGTGGGCGGCTGGGTGACCAAGACACACGGCGCCCAGGGGCTTTTCCTGCTGTGCGGCGGCCTGATGCTGCTGTGGCTGCTGGTCGCCTGGCCCATGAGGGCGCCGGGAAGGAAGGCCCCCACGCTTGTCGCTTCGCGTACTACGCTGCCCCCCGGGGGGGCTAATTTTCCTTGGGGCGGCCCTGCGGAAAATTCCCGCTCTGCCGACTAAGAGCCTATCCGTAAATTATGTTTACCTTGAGCGTCACTTTACGGAACGCGATGATGGCCGCGGCTATGTGGTTCAGCGCGACGAAGCTGCGTTCGAGCTTCTCGTATCGCACCAGCAGCTTGCGAAAGCGGTTGAACCAGCTGTGGCAGACCTCGACCACCCAGCGCCGAGCCTTCCTGGTCGGGTCGCGCCGCTTGGCATCGGCCTCCTTGGCGCGATCAACGACGTGAGGAATATAGCCATGCGATTCGATGATCTCCAACGCGCGCCGGCCTCGGTAACCGGCATCGGCGCACAGGTGCTTGCTGCGCCGCGTGCTGGGCGTCTTGCGCTTGACCATGATGGCCTGCAGCACAGCATCGAGTTGCGTCACGTCATGCTCATTGGCCCCGGTCACGACGAGCGACAACGGGACGCCACGGCCGTCCACCAGCAGGTGGCGCTTGCTCCCCTTTTTTCCCCCGATCGGTCGGGTTGCGTCCGACCGCCTCTTGCGCCAAGGGCGCCTTGAACATGGCCCCATCGATGCTCTGCCATCGCCAAGCGATGCCTTCCATCTGGTCGTACTCGGCAAGCCCGGCTTTCCAGATGGCCTCGAACACGCCCGCGGCCTCCCACTCCAGGAAGCGCTTGTGGACCGCGCTGGCACTGCCAAAGCGTTCCTTGGGCAGCGCCTTCCATTGGCAGCCCGTGCGCAAAACATATACGACTGCCTCGAACACCTGTCGTGCTGGCTTGGGTGGCCGCCCCGCTCCCGCCTTGCGCAGGTACGCCTTGTCCGCGCTGCGCTCGCGCACCGGAATCAACGGCTCAACACGCTGCCAGAATTCATCGGTCACCACCCACGATTCGACTCGCTTGCGTGTCGCCATACATTCGCCCCGACGCCGTGTGAAGTACGGCTCAGGACGAGAGTGTACTATTTACGGATAACTTCTAAGCGATTCGACTCGAGCCCTCGTGCTGGCCAGCCAGTTAAACTCTGACAGATAGATCAGGAGAACACGTCATGGCATCCGTCAACAAAGTCATCATCGTCGGCAATCTGGGGCGCGACCCCGAAATGCGCAGCTTTCCCAGCGGCGACCAGGTGGCCAACGTCACCATCGCCACCACCGACAAGTGGAAGGACAAGCAGTCCGGCGAAATGAAAGAGGCCACCGAATGGCACCGCGTGGTGTTCAACGGCCGCCTTGCCGAAATCGTCGGCCAGTACCTGCGCAAGGGCTCGCAGGTCTACGTCGAGGGTTCGCTGCGCACGCGCAAATGGACCGACAAGGACGGCCAGGAAAAGTACACCACCGAAATCCGTGCCGACCAGATGCAGATGCTGGGCAGCCGCCAGGGTATGGGCGGCCCCGGGGGCGACGATGGCGGCGGCTATGAGGCGCCGGCCCGTCCCGCTGCTCGGGCACCCGCTGCCGCGCCGCGGCAGGCTCCCGCGCCGACCAAGGCGGCCAGCGGCTTCGACGACATGGATGACGACATTCCGTTTTGAGGCATCGGCTACCGGCCTTGAGAATCCTCTAAAAGCCCGCTTTGGCGGGCTTTGTTGATGCTGGGGCGCTCTTGAATAAATAGCTGAATCTGGCTGTTTTGCGGGGCTGACAGGGTGGGACGGTCAGGGCCGGCCGCGCAGCGGGGCAATGCGGGATGCTGGCTTGGGCATGGATGGCGCGTTTCCTTACAAGCGCGGCGCGCTGCCAGGGCTGTTCGCCGATAGCATGTAGGCAATGAATTTCAAGGTCAGTCAGGGTCGGTCAAGGTCAGCTTGCTGCTTTGAAGCTTGGGCATCAAAAAATCTTCAAAAAACAAGATCAACGATGAAAAGCATCTTACTTTCGCGCAGTTTTTGGGGCACGGCTTTGGTGGCGGCTGGTTTGTTGGCCATGATGCCCGTCCGTGCGGCCCCTGACCTGGAGCCGCTGACGAATATCCTGTCGACCCCCGGCAGCGCCGGGCTCGGCCTGGTCACACGCGTCGAGCGCTCACCCTACCGGGACGGCGGCACCCGCTACGACTTGTTGCCGCTTTATCTGTACGAGGGCGAGCGGCTGTTTCTGCATGCCAACCGGGTCGGCGTGAAAATGCTCAACGGCAGTGAGCAGCGGCTGGACCTGTTTGTGGAGCAGCGCCTGGAGGGCTTCCCGGCTAATCGTCTGCCCGCCGGGCTGGCAGGCATGGCGAACCGCGACTCCGGCCTGGACGGCGGCCTGTCTTACCGCTACAGCCAACCCTGGGGCGCGCTGCAGGCCGAGCTGCTGCATGACATCGGCAACACCTCCAAGGGTAGCGAGTTTCGCCTGAGCTACACCTATGACTGGCGCTCCGGGCCCTGGATGCTGCGTCCCAGCGTGACCGTGGCGCTGCGTGATGCCAAGCTCAACAATTATTACTACGGCGTGCGGGCCAGTGAGGCCACGCCTGACCGCCCAGCCTATTCGCCGGGTGCCGGCATCAACACCTCGATGGGCCTGTATGGTTCCTACGATGTGTCGCAGCGCTGGCGCCTGCTGGCTGGTGTGTCCGCCACGGTGCTGAGCGGCAAGATCAAGGACAGCCCCATTGTGCAGAAAAGTGCGCTGCCCGCCGTCTATGTGGGCGCAGCCTATGACTTCGGCGGCCACAAGCGTGAGTGGGCCGAAGACGGCTCGCCCACGTATTTCAAGCTGCTCTATGGCAAATCAACGGAAGACGGCTGCCACCTGATCAAGATACTCACGGCACGCTGCCTGTCAACGGCCACCACCAACGCGACCACCATTACCGGCATTCAGGTCGGCAAGCCCTTCATCCGGAACGTCAATGGCTGGCCGCTTGATTTTGTCGGCTATGTGGGCCTGACGCAGCACAACGAGCGCGGACTGCAGGCCAACGGGGCACAACTGGACCTCTTCATGAAAGCCGTCTACTCCGGCTTTCCGTGGAGCCACCGGGTCAAGACGCGGCTGGGGCTGGGCGTGGGCCTGTCCGCGGCGCAACGGGCGCCTTATATCGAGGCGTCCAGCCAGGCCGCTGGCGGGAGAACGGCTTCGCGCCTGCTCAATTACCTGGACCCGACGATTGATGTGAGCCTGGGCGACCTGCTGGGCTCGCGCATGCTGAAAGATACCTATATCGGTTTCGGCGTGTCGCACCGCTCCGGCATTTTTGGCGCGTCACGCCTGCTGGGCAGCGTCAACGGCGGCTCCAACTACATCTACACCTATGTCGAGACGGCGCTTTGAGAGCGGCCTGGTATCTGAAGCAATAGTCAGTGGTCAGTAGTGAGGAGTGAGCAGCGGTTGGGGAACGTCATGGCTGGGGCGCAAGATGCCATCGAGTTGACGGCTTCCTGCGCGGCCCGCCCCATCACTCCGCCTTTTGCCCGATCTCGAAGTTGGCCAGCTTCTCCAGCGCGCGGACCATGGCCGAATGGTCCCAGGCTTTGCCGCCATGCGCCACGCAGGAGTTGAAGAGCTCCTGGGCTGTGGCGGTGTTGGGCAGCGAGACGCCGAGCGCGCGGGCACTGGACAGAGCCAGGTTCAAATCCTTCTGGTGCAGCTCAATGCGAAAGCCTGGGTCAAACGTGCGTTTGACCATGCGTTCGCCATGCACTTCCAGGATTTTTGACGAGGCGAAACCTCCCATCAACGCCTGGCGCACACGCGCCGGGTCGGCACCGGCACGGGCGGCAAACAGCAACGCTTCGGCCACGGCCTCGATGTTGAGCGCGACGATGATCTGGTTGGCGACTTTTGCGGTCTGGCCATCGCCGTTGCCGCCCACCAGCGTGATGTTCTTGCCCATGAGGTCAAACAGCGGCTTGATGCGCCCGAAGACCGCCTCGTCACCCCCCACCATGATGGAGAGCGTGGCATTTTTGGCGCCGACCTCCCCGCCCGAGACCGGCGCATCGAGGTAATCGCAGCCCAGCGCGTTGATCTTTTGCGCAAAGGTTTTGGTGGCGATCGGCGAGATGGAGCTCATGTCCACCACCGTCTTGCGGGGAGCGTCCGATGCGTGAGGCGGCATGGCGAGCCCGCTGGCCACGCCGGTCTCGCCGAACAGCACGGCTTCCACATCGGGTGTGTCGGGCACCATGACGATGATGACGTCGGCGCGTTCGGCCACACCGCGGGCGTTCAGGCACTGGGTGGCGTTGCTGTTGGCAATGCTGGCGGGCAGTTTGGCCTGCGAGAATACAAACAGCTGGTGGCCTGCGTTGATCAGGTGGCCCGCCATGGGCGCGCCCATGATGCCGAGGCCGATAAAACCGATTTTCAGGGGTTGGGAAGTCATCAGAAAGTCCTTGTCGAAAACTTGTCGAAAAAAATGAAGGTCAGGCTGCCAGGCGTTCGCGCCAGCCGAGGCCGGCTTCCGTGGTGCCCGCAGGCTTGTATTCGCAGCCAATCCAGCCGTCGTAGCCGATGCGGTCCAGGTGCGCGAACAGAAACGCGTAATTGATCTCGCCCGTGCCCGGCTCGTTGCGGCCCGGATTGTCGGCCAGCTGGATGTGGCCAATGCGCGGCAAATGCTTTTGCATGGTCGCCGCCAGCTCGCCCTCCATGCGCTGCGCGTGGTAGATGTCGTACTGCACGAAGGCGTTGTCGGCCCGCACTTCGTCCAGAATTTCGAGCGCCTGCGCCGTGCGGTTCAGGTAAAAGCCCGGGATGTCAAAGGTATTGATCGGTTCGATCAGCAGCTTGAGACCTGCCTTCTTCAACGCCGCCGCCGCATGGCGCAGGTTGTCCACAAAGGTCTGCCGCAGCAGCGCGTTGTCGACACCCGCGGGCGCCTTGCCCGCCAGGCAGTTGAGCTGGCGCACGCCCAGCGCCTGGGCATAGGTGATGGCCTGCGCCACACCGGCGCGAAACTCCTCGACGCGATCGGGGTGGCAGGCGATGCCGCGCTCGCCGGCCTCCCAGTTGCCGGCCGGCAGGTTGTGCAGCACCAGCTTCAGGCCGTGGCGGTCCAGCCTGGACTTGATGTCTTCGATGCTGAAGGCATAGGGGAAAAGAAACTCCACGGCCTTGAAGCCGGCTTTCGCGGCAGGCTCAAAGCGGTCGAGGAAAGCATGCTCGGTGAAGAGCATGCTGAGGTTGGCGGAAAATCTTGGCATGTCTTGTCTGTGGGTGGGTATAAGTGAGTAGGGGGGCGTTGATGACTGCGTTGCCGCGGCCTTACTCCAGCAGGCCGGCCAGTTCCAGGCCCTCGCGGCCCTTGGGATGGCGGCAGTCAATGTCTTCAAACTCATTGACCTTGTCGATTTCGGTGCCCATGGCAATGTTGGTGACTTTTTCCAGGATCACTTCCACCACCACCGGCACGCGGTATTTGCGCGCCATGGCCTGGGCCTCGACCATCGCCGATTCAATCTTCTCGGGATCGGTGACGCGCAGGGATTTGCAGCCCAGGCCCTGCACGACTGCCTGGTGATCGACGCCGTAGCTGCGCAGATCGCCTTCGCCTGCCGGCACGTTCTGGTTTTCAAATGCCAGCTGCACGCAGTAGTCCATGTCGAAGCCGCGCTGGCTCTGGCGAATCAGGCCCAGGTAGCTGTTGTTCACCAGCACCTGCACATAGGGCAGGTTGAACTGCGCGCCAACGGCCAGCTCTTCCATCAGGAACTGGAAGTCGTAGTCGCCCGACAGGCCCACCACCGTGCGCGTCGGGTCAGCCGCCACCACGCCCAGCGCGGCCGGAATCGTCCAGCCCAGCGGGCCGGCCTGGCCGCAGTTGATCCACTGGCGCGGCCCATAGACGTTGAGGAACTGCGCGCCGGCAATTTGCGACAGGCCGATGGTCGTCACATAAATCGTGTCGCGCGGAAACACCTTGTTCATCTCCTCGTACACCCGCATCGGCTTGATCGGTGTCTCGGTGAAGTGCGACTTGCGGTGCATCAGTTTCTTGCGCTCGGCGCAGCGTGCCGCCCATTCGCTGTAGTCCCGCAGCCGCTTGGCCGCCTTGCGCTCGCGGGCCACCTCGACCAGCAGCGTCAACGCGGCCTTGGCGTCGCTGACGATGCCGAAGTCGGGGCTGAACACGCGGCCGATTTGCGTCGGTTCGATGTCGACGTGGACAAAGGTGCGGCCCTTGCAGTAGACCTCGGTCGAGCCGGTGTGGCGGTTGGCCCAGCGGTTGCCGATGCCGAACACGAAGTCACTGGCCAGCATGGTGGCGTTGCCGTAGCGGTGGCTGGTCTGCAGGCCGCACATGCCCGCCATCAGCGGGTGGTCGTCGGGAATGCTGCCCCAGCCCATCAGCGTGGGAATCACCGGCACGCCGGTCAGCTCGGCGAACTCGACCAGCAGGTCGGTCGCATCGGCATTGATGATGCCGCCGCCGGCGACGATCAGCGGCTTGGAGGCGGCGGCCAGCATGTCGAGCGCCTTTTCGATCTGCTTGCGGCTGGCGGCCGGCTTGTAGACCGGCAGCGGTTCGTAGGTGTCGATGTCGAATTCGATTTCGGCCATCTGCACGTCGAACGGCAGGTCAATCAGCACCGGGCCGGGGCGGCCCGAACGCATCAGGTGAAAGGCCTGCTGGAAGGCGCGCGGCACCTGGGCCGGCTCGCGCACCGTCACGCTCCACTTGGTCACCGGCTTGGAAATCGATTCGATGTCCACCGCCTGGAAGTCTTCCTTGTAGAGCCGTGCGCGCGGCGCCTGGCCGGTGATGCACAAAATCGGAATGCTGTCGGCAATGGCCGAGTACAGCCCGGTGATCATGTCGGTGCCGGCCGGGCCGCTGGTGCCTATGCACACGCCAATGTTGCCGGCCTTGGCGCGGGTGTAGCCCTCGGCCATGTGGGAGGCGCCTTCCACGTGACGCGCCAGGATGTGGGTAATCGACTGGCGCTCGCGCAGCGCGGCGTACAGCGGGTTGATGGCTGCGCCCGGCACGCCAAAGGCCTGGGTCACGCCTTCTTTTTCCATCACGAGCACGGCGGCCATTGCAGCCTTCATTTTTGCCATTGAGAGTCTCCTTGGGGTGGCTTTGAACTGGCTTGATGGTCGCCCGCCTGCCGCTTGCGCGGAAGCCCCAAGGCATGCATTACGGTTATTCCAGAATGGAATAAAGTCTCCCGAGCAGGGCCTGGCCGTGGTCTACTTCAGGCCATGGACCGGATTCAAGCCATTCAACTTTTCATCCGCGTGGTGGACCTCGGCTCGTTCAGCAAGGCCGCGGCCGACGTGGGCATCGGGCAGCCGTCGGCCACCAAGCTCGTGGCCCAGCTGGAAAAACAGCTGGGGTCCCGCCTGCTGCACCGCTCGACGCACGGCGTGACGCCCACCGAAATTGGCGCGCTGTACTACGAAAAATGCAAGCTGATCGCGCACCACATCGAGGAGGCCGAGACGGTGGCCGCCCTGCTGCAGTCGCAGGTGCAGGGCGGCTTGCGCATCAGCACGTCGGTCGCCTTCGGCCGGCGCGTGCTGGTGCCGCTGGTGATGCGCTTCATGAAGCTGCATCCCCAGCTGCAGATCGAGCTGAATTTCGAGGACCGCTACGTCGACCTGGTCGAGCAGGGCATCGACGTCGCCATCCGCATGGGGCCGCTGGCCGATTCAACGCTGGGCGCCCGTTATCTGGGGGTCAATCCGTGGGTGCTGGTCGCGTCGCCCGAATACCTTGAAAGGCGTGGCGAGCCGTCGGTTCCGGCGGACCTGGCGGCCCACGAGGCCCTGATCTACAGCACCGTGCAGGGCGATGCCCGCTGGCACTTCACGGGGACCGACGGGCTGACGCTGCCGGTGCCGGTCAAGGGCCCGCTGCGCTCCAACAACCTGTCGGCGCTGCTGGCGGCGGCGCGCGGCGGCATGGGCGTGGCAGCCCTGCCCCGGTATGTGGCGCACAAATCCATCCGCAGCGGCGTACTGCGGCCGCTGCTGACGGATTGGACGCTGCCCCAGCAGGAGATCCATGCGGTCTATCCCTCGCCGCAACTGGTGCCCACCAAGGTCAGCGGCTTCGTAGCCTGGCTGCAGGGGCAGTTCGGGGAAGCCTGGTGGGCTGACGAGCAGTGAACAGCGACATGGCGGGGCGCTGACGTGGGGCGGCCGCTTTTGAAAAAGCCCGCTTCGTGCGGGCTTTTTGCTATCTTTTGAATCGCGCGTTTTGAGCGGTAAATCGGGCCAAGCGCATTATTTGACCAATAGTTCCGGCGTTGACCGGGTCGACACCGTCGGCAGGGTATTGGGCACGTTGCTGGCCGCAATCACCCCGCCACCCAGGCAGACATCGCCCTGGTACAGAACGGCCGACTGCCCGGGCGTCACGGCCCACTGGGGCTCGGCAAATACCAGTTCGCAATTCGCGGTCGTCGCGCTGCGCAGCTCGCAGGTGGCATCCACCTGCCGGTAGCGGGTCTTGGCGGCCATCAAGCCCGCGGCCGGCGCGGTACCCGCGACCCAGCTGCAGTCCTGCGCGCTGAGCACCGTGGACTGCAGCCACGGATGATCGTGGCCCTGTACCACCCACAAGGTGTTGGTGTCCAGGTCCTTGCGCGCCACAAACCAGGGCTCATGTTCACCGACGCCGCGCTGCCCGCGCGCCTGGGCGGCCTTGAGTTCTGCGCCTCGGGCCTTCACGCCGCCTATGCCCAGGCCCTGGCGCTGGCCCAGCGTGTAAAAAGACAGGCCCACATGCTTGCCCAGCACGCGGCCCCGGTCATTTTTAATCGGGCCGGGCGCCTTGGCGATGTAGCGGTTCAGGAAGTCGCGGAAGGGCCGCTCGCCGATGAAGCAGATGCCGGTCGAATCTTTTTTCTTCGCGTTCGGCAGGCCAATCTCGTCGGCAATGCGCCGCACTTCGGTCTTGTGCAGCTCGCCCACCGGGAACAGCGTTTTGGACAGTTGGGCCTGGTTCAGGCGGTGCAGAAAATAGCTCTGGTCCTTGGCCGGGTCCAGGCCCTTGAGCAGTTCGTGCAGTCCGGTGCTTTCATTTCTGCGAACCCTGGCGTAATGCCCCGTGGCGATCTTTTCGGCGCCCAGGCGCATCGCATGGTCCAGGAAGGCCTTGAACTTGATCTCGGCGTTGCACAGGATGTCGGGGTTGGGCGTGCGGCCGGCCTGGTACTCGCGCAGGAACTCGGCGAACACCCGGTCCTTGTAGTCGGCCGCGAAGTTGACGTGCTCAATCTCGATGCCGATCACATCGGCCACGGCTGCGGCGTCCACGAAGTCGATATTGGAGGAGCAGTACTCGCTGTCGTCGTCATCTTCCCAGTTTTTCATGAAGATGCCGATGACCTCATGGCCCTGCTGTTTCAGCAGGTAAGCCGTCACCGCTGAATCGACGCCGCCGCTTAAACCCACCACGATCCGTTGCTTGCTGTGTTGCTTGTCCATAGGTGTGCGATTATCCCGCGATGATGCAATTCCCACTTCAATGCGGTATTTCGTCCGCATCGTTCAGCAATGGCCGCTTACCCGCCAGCGTCAGCCGGGCGGTGCGAGCGGCGGAAAAATACAGCCTTGGCGTTAAAAACGCTGCTTGCTATGAATTAAAGAGCTACTTGCGCACGACTGGTGTGGGCTAAACGCCTATTTGATATGAATTCAATCGCTGGCCCCGCTACAGGGCCAGCGCGTCCGCGCGCGGAAGATACCGGCTGAGTGACCTCTTCCGCCAGGCTGGCCCGGGCGCTTAAAAGCTGTGGACGACGCCCGCCGAAACACCGGACGCGCTGCTCTTGAAGGCCGCGCCCTGGTAGCCGTTTTTCCAGCGGGTGTGATCAAGCTCGGCATAGGCGCGGGTGCGTTTGGAGAATTTGTATTCCAGGAAAGCCACGCTGCGGTTGAAGCCGTCGTCCACGGCCGCGGTGCGTGTGCGCTTGACCTGGTAATGCGCCAGGATCAGGTCCACGCTCGCGCCCAGCGGCACGGTGCCGCCCACGCCCAGCGTGCGGTTGCGGGTCTTGGCGGTGGCGGAGGTTTCGGCCTCATGGCTGCCATAGGTCAGCGCAATCTTGTTGCCGCCAATCATGGCGCTGGCGCCGCCCAGATAACCCTTGAGACTCAAGCCGGCCGCGTTCCTGAACTGCGCATACGACAGCGCGGCGGTGTAGCCGCCCGACTGGTAGCCCGCGCCCAGGCCCGAAGACGCTAGGCGCGACGAATTGCCGGCCTGTTCGCCAAAGGCATGCATGGCCCGCACGCTGAAATCACTGAAGCGGCCCACGTACTTGACCGAGTTGTCCAGCCGGTAAGCGCCGGTGGTGGAGCCTGCGGGGCCGAATTCGGTGGCCAGCCGGTGCGCGCTCAGGGCCGCAATGCCGATGTTGGGGTTGAAGCTGGCAAACCGGCTGCCCAGTGGGTCGGTGGCGCTCACCACGTCGGCCAGCACCGTGGTTTGCCGGCCCAGCGTGACGGTTCCCCAACTGCCTTGCAGGCCAACGATGGCCGCGCGGTCGAACAGCTTGGTGGCATTGGCCGAGGCACCGGTGTCGAGGTTGACGCCCGATTCGAGGTTGAAAATGGCCTTCAGGCCGCCGCCCAAGTCTTCCGACCCCCGAAAGCCGAACCGGCTGGTGGTGTTGATGCCACTGTTCACGGCGCTGCTGGAGTCTGCCGATCCGGCATAGGCGGCGGTCAGCCCGCTGCCGTAGCGCACGCCCGCATCGGCCACGCCATAGAGGGTGACGCTGCTTTGGGCATGGCCCGCGCTGGTTAATGCCAGCAATGACAGACCAAGCAGCGGGATGCGGCAGCCGGTGGAGTGAGTTTTCATGCGTTTGTCTCTTTCTTTTTTCTGAGGGTTAAAAATTCTTGAGATCAGGCTTTGCGCGCCGCCAATACCCGGTCCACCATGACGCCGGCCTGGCCCAGGTTGTTCATCGGGTCGCAGAAGGAGGCCAGCTGTTCGCGCGTGACATGTTTATTGATTTCAGGGTGCTCGGCCAGCAGTTCGATCAGTGGGCGTTTGAGCTTGAGCGCCTCGCGGCAGATGTCATACACCAGGTCGTGGGCGTATTCGCGGCCAATGAAGGGCCCCAGGCCCATCATCACGGCCTCGGACATCACCAGCCCGTGCGTCATGTCGATGTTGCGGCGCATCTGCACCGCATCGACTTCCAGGCCGCTCAGGATGAATTTCGTCTGCTTGAGCGCGCCCGACATGAGGCAGAAGATTTCGGGCATCGCGACCCATTCGATTTCCCACGGCCCGGTCGAGCGCTCATGGTCGGCCACCATGGCATCCATCAGGGAGGCGGCCAGCTGGCGCACGACCGAGATGTTGGCGTGGATGTAGAGGCACGAGATCGGGTTGCGCTTTTGCGGCATCGTGGACGACGAGCCGCGCCCCGGCGCGAAGGGCTCATAGACCTCGGCCACTTCCGTCTGCATCATCAGCTTGACGTCCATGGCTATCTTGCCGAGCGAGCCGCCGACCAGCCCGAGGAAGGCGCCGACTTCGGCGAAGTTGTCACGCACCGTGTGCCATGAAATCAGCGGCTGGCCCAGGCCCAGCTCTCTCATCAGCCCGGCCTGGGTTTCCATGGCGCCTTTTTCCAGCGAGGACAGGGTTCCCGACGCACCGCCAAACTCACCCACCAGCACGCGGGGTTTGAGTTGCTGCAGGCGCTCGCGATGGCGTTCAATGCCGGCCAGGATGCTGGCCATCTTGTAGCCGAAGGTGATGGGCGTGGCCTGCTGCAGGTTGCTGCGGCCAATGACGGGTGTGTTGCGGTGCGTGCGGGCCAGGTTGGCGAGGGCCGCCGAGATGTCTTTCAGGTCTTCTTCGACCAGCGCCAGGCCCTCGCGGATTTGCAGCACGGCGGCCGTGTCGGTGATGTCTTGTGTGGTGGCGCCCCAGTGGCAGTATTCGCCCAGCTTGTCCCTGCAGTTGGCATTGATCTGGTTGACTACCGCGATGATGGGATAGCCGATCTGTTCGGTCTTGGTCTTCAGCTGGGCCCAGTCAATCTGGTCGATATTGCAGTTCTTGACGATCTCGTCGGCCGCTTCCCTGGGGATGAGGCCGAGTTCGCCCTGCACCTTGGCGAGCGCGCGTTCGATGTCGAGGTACTTGGCGGTACGGTTTTCGTCGGACCAGACCTGGCGCATTTTGGCGTCGCTGAACATGTCGCCGAAAATTCTGGAATCAATGATGCTTGCGGGCATGGGGTTCTCCGTTTGGATTGATGTTTTTATTGGGGCCTGGACTTAATTCGTTCGGGCTGCTTGTGCAACGATGCGCTCAGCTTTCAGGACGATTGGGCGGTCCACCATTTTGCCGTCCACCTGTATTGCGTCGCCGGCAGACGTATTCCAGGCTTGCAGTACACGCTGTGCCCAAGCCAGCTCCTGGGCGCTGGGCGCCAGGGCGGTACGCGCCGCAGCTACTTGCGAAGGGTGAATGCACATCTTGGCGCCGAACCCCAAAGTGCGGGCGTTCGCCATATCGGTGGCCACGCGCGTGGCGTCGAGATCGGGCGTGACGCCGGCTACGGGCGATCCAATGCCTGCAGCGCGCGAGGCGATGGCAATTTGTGCGGCGGCGAACTGGAGTGCCAGGCTGCCTGCGGGAATATCCAGGTCCGCCATGTAATCCAGTGACCCAAAGGCCAGCCGCGTCACGCCGGGCGCTGCGGCAATCTCATGCAAGGCCACCACGCCGCGTGCGGTTTCAATCAGCGGCAGCACGGTTGCATCCTTGGGTAAACAGGCCAGCACCGCAGCGACCTGATTGGGTGTTTCGCATTTCGGCAACATCACGCAAAGCGCTCGCACCGTGCTGACCAGCGTTAGATCGTCGGCATGCCAGGGGGTGGCAGCATCATTGATGCGTATCAGCACCCGCTCGCGCGGCGCATCGCTATCAGCCATCCATTCCCCAATCGCGGTGCGAGCCGCCGCTTTGCATTCGGGCGCTACAGCGTCTTCCAGGTCGATGATGATGCGGTCAGCCCCCGAGGCCAGCGCCTTGGTGAAGCGCTCGGGGCGGTTGCCGGGCACGAACAGGTAGATCAGGGGTTCGCAGTCAGGCATGGTCACACGACACCTTCAGCGCGCAGATCCGCAATGCGCTCTGCGCTGTAACCATAGTGGCCCAGGATCGCATCGGTGTGCTGGCCCAGTGCGGGCACGGCATCCATGCGCGGCGCGCCATGTTGCCAGGAGCCCGGTGGCAGCAGGGCAGGAATCGGCCCTGCGGGTGTGGCCACCTCATGCCAGCGATCGCGAGCCCTGAGCTGCGGGTGCGCCCACACCTCGCTCATGGTGTTGACCTGCGCGTTGGCAATACCGGCCTGCTCCAGCCGCTGCGCCACCTGCTGGGCCGTGAGATGTGAAAAGGCTTCGATGATCAAGGCAGAGAGCACGGCTCGCTCTGTGCTGCGCTTGGCGTTGCTTAAAAAGCGTTTGTCGCTGGCCAGCGCGGGCTGCAACAAGACTTTTTCGCAAAACACTTTCCACTCTCGCTCGTTTTGCAGACCCAGCATCACGGTCTTGCCGTCACCCGCAGGAAAGGGGCCATAGGGATAAATGGTGGCGTGGCTGGCACCGGCGCGAGGTGGCGGGGCAGCGCCCTCAAAGGCGTAGTACAGCGGGTAGTTCATCCATTCGGTGAGCGACTCCAGCATGGACACGTCGATGCGTTGGCCTTCGCCGGTTTGCTGGCGATGCATCAGTGCCGCCAGAATGTTGGTGTAGGCGTACATGCCTGCGGCAATGTCGGCGATCGAGGGGCCAGCCTTGGAGGGCGTGTCGGGTGTGCCAGTGACCGACACAAAACCCGCTTCGCTTTGAATCAGCAGGTCATAGGCTTTTTTGTCGCGGTAGGGCCCGTCGCTGCCATAGCCCGAGATGTCGCAGACGATGATGCCGGGCTTGAGTTTGGCCAGCGCTTCATACGACAAGCCCAGACGCGCTGCTGCGCCGGGTGCGAGGTTTTGCACCACCACGTCGGCCTCTTCCAGAATGAGGCGCCGCAGGATTTTTTGTGCCTCGTCATGCTTCACATCGAGCGTGAGGCTTTCCTTGGAACGGTTGGTCCAGACGAAATGCGAGGCCAGGCCACGCACGCGTTCGTCATAGCCGCGCGCAAAGTCGCCCACGCCGGGGCGCTCGATTTTGATGACGCGTGCGCCCAGGTCGGCCAGCTGGCGCGTGGCAAAGGGCGCAGCAATCGCGTGCTCCAGGGTGACGACGGTAATGCCTTTGAGAGGTTGCATGGTTCGTTTCGTATTCAAGCCAGGGTGGCGGTGGCATCCATCGTGAGCCAGCCTTCATGGTCGCGGCCCCACAGACGCACGGTTTTGCCATCAGCTGACGGCTGGCCGTGGACAGAAAAAGGGTTGATGTCAAAGGTCGGCCGTACAGCTTTGAACTCAAAGCGCAGCACCTTCGCACCGGGTTGCTGGCGACGCAGCAAATCCATCAGCAGCGTGGCAATCAGGGGCCCGTGCACGATCAGGCCCGGATAGCCCTCTACCTCGGTGACGTACTTGCGGTCATAGTGAATGCGGTGGCCGTTGAAGGTCAGCGCCGAGTAGCGAAACAGCAGCACGTCGTCGGGCACGATGCGTCGTTCCCAGGCGGACGCAAGCGGTGCGGCCTGCGGCGGCGGTGGCACGTCGTCGGGGGTCGGCGCAGCGCGATAGACGATATTGTGGTGCTCGGTCAGCGCCACGGCCGCCGCGCCATTGCGACGGACCTCGTGACGCACGCGCACAAAAATCAGGCTGCCGGTACGGCCTGACTTTTCCTTCACGTCGGCAATGGTGGATGTGCGGGTCAGCGTGTCGCCAACCAGCAGCGGCTCATGAAACTCAAAGTCGCTGCCGGCCCACATGCGGCGCGGCAGCGGCACGGGCGGCAAAAAGCCGCCGCGTTTGGCATGACCATCCGCCCCGATTTCTGACTGCGGATAGATGGGCAGAAAGTACAGCCAGTGCCACAGGCTGGGCAGCGGTGTGCCGGGTGCCGGGCGAAGCGAGCCGGACGCAGTGGGCCAGTCCAGCGTGGCGGACAACGCTGCGTAAGGTGTGGCGGTGGCGATGTCTTCCACCGTTTCGCTGCGGCCAATCCAGTTTTGCAAGTTCATGAAAATTCCCTGCGTGATCTTTCTGATCTACCGCTTATTCGACTTTGATTTTGGCTGCTGCGACAACGCCTTTCCAGCGCGCAACTTCTTTCTGCACCAGGGTTTTCAACTGCTCGGGTGTGCCGGTTTCGACTTCAGCGCCCTGGTCCTCGATTTTTTTCTGAACCGCCTTGTCGGCCAGAACACTGTTCATTTCGCGGTTGAGCCGGTCGATCACGGCCTTGGGCGTTTTTGCGGGTGCGAACATGGCGTACCACTGTGACATGCTGACATTGGCTATGCCCTGTTCGGCCAGTGTGGGCACATCGGGCAATATGGCCGAGCGCTTGTCGCCTGCAATACCCAGTGCCTTGAGTTTGCCGCCCTTGACTTGCGGGTAGGCCGTGAACAGGCTGGGGAACATGAACTGCGTGTTGCCCGCAATGGTGTCCACCACGGCGGGGGCCGAGCCCTTGTAAGGAACGCTCACCACGTCCAGCCCGGCCGACAGTTTGAACAGCTCACCGGCGATGTGCGGTGCGGTGCCGTTGCCGGCCGAGGCATAACTGAAGGTGCCCGGCTTGGCCTTGATCAGTTGCACCAGTTCCTTGACGTTCTTGGCGGCGACTCCATTGTGAGCGACCAGCACGGTCGGCGAAGCAGCCACCATGCCGATCGGCTCGAAATCCGTCACCGGGTCGTACTTGAGTTTTTGCAGCGCCGGGTTGATGCCGTGGGTGGCGATATAGCCAAACATGATGGTGTAGCCATCGGGCGCGGCGCGTGCCACAAATTCGCTGGCAATGGCGCCGTTGGCGCCGGCCTTGTTTTCAACAATGACAGCTTTTCCAAGCCGTGTGCTGAGGCCTTGTCCAATGATGCGCGCCATCGCGTCATTGGCGCCACCGGCGGCGGTGGGCACCACAATGGTGACGGTTTTTTCGGGCCAGGCTTGTGCCAGCACCTGGCCGGAAGCCGTGGCGAGAAGCGCCATGGAAAGCCCGGTCAACCAGGGCGTGAAGGGCATTGATTGCCTGGAAGGCGTCAATGAGAGGGGCAGGGCGATGTGTGGATGCGGCATGTGAGTCTCCTTCGGTTGGGCTTCGGGTCAGGAGGTTGACCCGTGCTTTGGACTTAATCATCCGGTTATCCTGCTTGCGTGTAAATTGCAATTTTTGCTACGATTGCTGCATGGCACGCATTAATTTTGATTTGCAGCAATTGCAGGGTTTTGTGGCCGTGGCCGAGCGGGGCAGCTTTCGCGCGGCGGCCGAGCACATCAACCTGTCGTCCCCGGCGCTGAGCCGGCGCATCGACAAACTCGAAACCATCCTGGGGGCGCGCCTGTTCAACCGCACCACGCGCGAGGTTGAACTCACGCCGCTGGGCCGGGTGTTCCTGGAGCGCGCGCGCACCGCGCTGGACGACCTGGAATCGGCCATGCTCGGTATTGCCGACATCGCCACTCACCGGGGTGGGCGCGTGACGGTAGCCTGCGTGCCGTCGGCCGCCTTGTACTTTTTACCGACGGTGGTGAGCAATTTTTCTCAGCACTATCCCGGCATCCGGGTACGGGTGGTGGATGAGACGATGAACCAGGTGCTGCAAAGCGTGCTGTCAGGCGAATCCGACTTTGGCATCGGCTTCATGAATACGCTGGTGCCCGAGATCGCCTTCGAGTCCATCCACAACGATCCATTTGTGCTGGCGATGCGGCGTGAACATCCGCTGGCCAGGCACAAGTCGGTGAACTGGGCGGATGTGGAGAAGGAGAGCCTGATTGCCGTGGCCCGCAGCAGCGGCAACCGCCAGCTGCTGGATGATTCACTGACCAAGGCAGGTTTGAACCCGAGCTTCGCGTTCGAGGTCAGCCACGTTGCGACCTTGCTGGGCATGGTGGAGGCTGGCCTGGGTTTGGCGGCAGTGCCACGCATGGCGCTGGCAAGCACGCACGCCACTCTGGTGGGGCTGCCCTTGCGTCAGCCACAAACCGTGCGCAGGGTGGGTCTGCTGACACGCCACGGCGTCAAGCTGCGGCCAGCAGCCGAGATGTTTCACCAGCATCTGCGCAGGGCACTGAAGACCCGTAAATCGGCCACTGCCGATCCGGCCTGAGGGCTGGGACCGTGTAGCACCGTTTAAAGCTGCATGCGCAGCAGGGGGCAATCTGCTGGCTACTCGACCATCTGCGTTTCCATCCGCAGACCCGTCTGCTGGACAACCTGCCGCCACTTATGCCGTTCGGTGAGCAGCAGGCTGTGCAACTCCGCCGGGGTGCTGGTCTGCACATGGGCACCGTCAGCGTCGAAGCGGGCCATGATTTCCGGGTCTTGCAACACGGTGTTGAGCGCGTGGTTCAACTGCGCCAGCACCGGCGCTGGCGTTTTGGCCGGCGCAAACAAGGCATACCACTGTGTCAACTCGACCCCTGCGACCCCCGCCTCGGCCAATGTGGGCAGGTCGGGCAGGCTGGACAGGCGCGCCGGCCCGGCCACCGCCAGCGCCCGGAGCTTGCCGCTGCGCAAATAAGGCTGGGCGGTAAAGAGGCTGGGGAACATCAGTTGGGCGTTGCCGCGTACGGTGTCGGCAATGGCGGGCGCAGCGCCGGCATAGCCCATGCCGGGCAGCGTGATGCCGGTGTGGAGTTTGAACAATTCGGCGGCCAGGTGAGGTGCCGTGCCTTCGCCGGCCGAGGCATAGCTGAAGCGGCCGGGCTGGGCCTGAATCAGGGCAATCAGCTCCGCCACGCTACGCGCCGGAAGGTCTGCATGGACGACCAGCAGCGTGGGCGAGTGGCCGACCAGGCCGACCGGCGAGAAATCGGCCACCGGGTCATAACGCAGCGCCTGCAACGCCGGGTTGATGCCATGGGTGGCAATGTAGCCAAACATCAGGGTATGGCCGTCGGGTTGGGCATGCGCCACATATTCGCTGGCAATGCTGCCATTGGCCCCGGCGCGGTTGTCCACCGTCACGGCCTGGCCCAGCAAGGGGCCGAGTTTGCGTGTCAGCGTGCGGGCCATGGTGTCGTTGCCGCCACCGGCGCTGGTGGGCACGATGATGAGGATGTCTTTGCTGGGGAATGGCCTGGCCACCTCGACGCTTGCTGTGGGCTCCGGGCTGGACCGGGGAAACACATAGTCGGGCAGGTGCAGTTCGCCCTGCATGATTTTCCGGGCGGTGCGCACCAGCGCGGCACGCTGTATCGTGGCGTCCTGCCCTTGGCCTTCCAGCTCGACTTCAATGTCAATTTGCCCGGCCGGGTGCAACACCGTCAGCGGGTGTTTGCCAGGCGGCCGGTTCATGCCGCTGGCGACGGTGCCGGGCAAGGCAAAGGCGGTCGCCACGCCGATAGCACCGGTGACGGCATGCGACGCATGGCAGCGCCTGGGGGTGAAGTAGCGCGAAGTGATGCTGAGCGGGCCGTCGCCGGCGCTGACCAGCACCGGTTTGGGGATCACGCTGTCTGACACATCACCCAGGCCCATGCGGGCACCGGCAATGCGGCGCAGGGCCTCGATTCGCTCCAGCAGTGCCGTATTGGAATCGAGTTGTGCAGGCCGCTCGCGGCCCGTCAGGCCCAGGTCGCTGGCACGCAGGATCATCAAGGGCATGGCCGCGTCGATGCAGGTGAGTTCCAGTCCGTCGATCACATCAATGCGCTGCCCGGTCGGGAACAGCTTGCCGGTGATGGCGCCCCAGGCATCCAGAAAGTTCAGCAAAATCGGGGCGGCGGTCCCGGCCACGCCATCAATCCGAGCATCGCCCTCGTAGCTGACCCGTCCGCCCGGCGTGCAGACGGTGACGTCAATGCGGGCGCCCGTGTTGACATTGAAAATTCGCGCCGTGGTGTGGCCGTCCTGTGCCGGGATCAAGCCCTGTTCTATGGCAAACGGGGCGACACCGGACAACATGTTGCCGCAGTTGGGCCGGGTGTCCACCGACTGGTGGCCGACACCAACCTGGGCAAACAGGTAGTCCAGATCGCAACCGGGCTGGCTGGAGCGTGACACGATGGCGACCTTGCTGTTGAGCGTGCTGCCGCCCCCCAAACCGTCGAGTTGCAACGGGTCCGATGCGCCTATCGCGCCAATCAGGGCCTGGTCGCGGGCTTCATCGCCCTCGGGCAGCCATTCCCGCAAAAAGAAGGGGCCGCGCGAGGTCCCGGCGCGCATCAGGACGCAGGGTATTTTTCGGTTCAGCATGGCGGGTCTTGGGGCCACCGGCATTTAAAAGCGGCGATTGGTTTCAACATCTGGTTTCCTTTGTATGGCTGGGCCTGATGCTCCCGGCGTTTCAGGTGAAGGGTGTCGCCAATTGCATTGCCACTACGGCGGGCACGCACAAGGGCGTTGATGACAGGTGCATTGTTCGCAAGTGGTGCTGCGTTGTAAATTGCATTTTTTGAATATATTGGTGCGTCGCGTGCACCAATCAACGCGCATGGACGGTGGTGAGGTGGTCAGCTTTATGGGCAGCCCGGTGCCCGGCGTGCAGGCTTTGTGCTGCGAGCACCCGCTGGCGGCGCGCAAAACCCTGGCCTGGGCGGAGCTGGAGAGCGAGCGGCTGATTGCCGTGGCGCGCTCCAGCGGCAACCGCCAGCTGCTGGACGATGCGCTGGCCAAGGCCGGCATCAATCCGTCCTACCACTTTGAAGTCAGCCATATCGCCACGCTGCTCGGCATGGTGGAGGCGGGGCTGGGCCTGGCCGCGGTGCCGCGCCTGGCGCTGCCGCCCGCGCATCCGGCGCTGGTCGGCATCGCACTGCGCCGGCCGTCGGTGTCCCGCGTGCTGGGTCTGGCCACCCGCCGCGGCGCGGCCCTGCGCGCGCCGGCGGCCATGTTCCACGACTACCTGCGCGCCGCGCTCAAGGCGCGGCGCTGAGCGCATGGGCTTGCTGTGTTGGAAGCGCCCGGAGTAAGAAATTGAACTGACCTGTAGCCATTATGGGGCGGGTACGGGAAGCTATGAATACTGTAGCAATACCGAGGAGTCCGTGGTGATCAGGTCCAGCGGGTAACGCCGTCCGGCCAGATAGTCCTCCATGCAGGTCAGCAGCAGGGGGCTGCGGTGCAGGTGGGCGCAGGCCCGGATCTCGTCGGCGGTGAGCCACACCGTGCGCACAATGCCTTCGTCCAGCGCCTGGCCGGGCACATGCTCGCCGAGTTCTCCGCAGAAGGCAAAGCGCAGGTAGGTGATGTCCAGCGGCGAGGCCCGTCCGGCCGAGGCCTGCTCAAAGCGCGAAAGGTAGATGCCGACGATGGCCGTGGGCTTGAAATGAAAGGCGGTCTCTTCCAGGGTTTCGCGGGCGCAGGCCTGCTCGGGGCTCTCCCCGGGGTCCAGGTGGCCCGCCGGATTGTTCAGCCGCAGGCCGTCCCGGGTCTGCTCTTCCACGAGCAGGAATTTCCGGGCGCCGCCGAAATCGCGTTCAATCACCGCAGCGACCGTGACGCTGGGTTTCCATCGTTTGTTCATGGGGTGATTATCCGTGTCGCCCGTACCCCCCCCCCCCGTGTTCCCGTCCCGCCGCGGTGAACCCCTGGCCGGCAAGCTGCTCCGGATCAGCTTCTGGCCGGAGGCTGGCCACCCGCCACGCCGGCAAACCCCTGGGCAAAACTCTGGCGCAGGTGTTCGACAAAGCACTGGACGGCCTTCGGCACCTGCGGCGACCAGGGCCGCAGGGCATAAATGCGTTCGCCAAAGAATCCCTGCGCCTGCCAGTCAGGCAGCACCTGCACCAGCGGTGGGTGTTTTTCGCGGGCCGCGCGCCGCGCTGGGCCGCCCCGAGCAAGCGCAGCCCCCTCGGGGGGCAGCGTATTACACGAAGTGAAAAGCGTGGGGGCACATCCTTCCGGCAGGCTGAAGTCGGGCAGCAGGCCTATGCCCAGGCCTGCCAGCAGGGCGTCCCGCAGCACTTCACTGTTGTTCGCCTTGAGCGTGCCGGTGATGGTCACGCCCACCCGTTCGCCCGATTTGCGTTTGCTGTTGCGCACAAACGTCCAGCTGCCGGCATGGCTGCCGCCCAGGTACAGCAGGCAGTCGTGCGAGGTCAGCTCGGACGGGTGCGACGGCGTGCCCCGGCGCTGCAGGTAGTCGGGGCTGGCGAGCAGGAAGGAACGGGTTTCGCACAGCACCCAGGCCACATGCGTCTCGGGCGGCGTGTTGGTGTGCCGGATGGCCAGGTCAAAGCCTTCGTTGGCCAGGTTGACGAAGCGGTCGGTCAGTTCCAGCTCGATGTGGATATCGGGAAAGCGCTTCAGGAAGGCGGCTACGCAGGGTGCCAGGTGCTGGCGGCCCAGTGCCACCGGCGCGGTGACCCGGATCAGGCCGCGCGGCGTGCCGACGAGGTCCCGGACCGCGGTGTAGCTCTCGCTGATCCGGTTGAATGCCGGCTGCATCTCATTGACCAGCTGCTGGCCCGCCTCGGTCAGGCCGACGGAGCGCGTGGTCCGGCGTACCAGCGAAACGCCGGCGGCGCGCTCCAGCTCGCTGATGCGCGTGCTGGCCGAGGCCTTGGAGACGCCCAGGCGGCGTGCCGCCTCGGTGAAGCTGCGGGTGGCCGCTAGGACCGTCAGGAGGTGAAGGTCGGCCACAAGCGGGGAGAGCTGGTCTGACGACATGGCGAGGCTCCAGTATCTGGCATTGTTCAGGAATATGAACAATGTAATCAGTAAACAGGGCATTATCAAATTGGGCGGAGAGTCTTAGACTTGGTTCAAGCCTCCCATCAACGCCCAGACTTGGCCGAATCAGGCCTTAAAGGATTGCACATGTCTTTATCTCCTTCAGCAAGCGCTCCTCAGGCGATTGGCCACTACCTCAACGGACGCATCACCGCGGGCGCGTCCGGTCGCAGCCAGGAAGTCTTCAACCCTGCCACGGGCGCCGTGTCGGGCCACGTGGCGCTGGCCAGCCCGGCGGATGTGGACACGGCAGTCGCCGCCGCGCAGGCTGCCTTTCCCGCTTGGGCCGACACGCCGCCGATACGCCGTGCCCGCGTCATGTTCCGGTTTCTTGAGTTGCTCAACGCGAACAAGGACAAGCTGGCCCACATGATCACCGCCGAACACGGCAAGGTGTTCACCGATGCCCAGGGCGAAGTCTCGCGCGGCATCGACATCGTGGAATTCGCCTGCGGCATCCCGCAGCTCCTGAAAGGCGACTTCACCGACCAGGTCTCTACCGGCATCGACAACTGGACGCTGCGCCAGCCGCTGGGTGTGGTGGCCGGCATCACGCCGTTCAACTTCCCGGTGATGGTGCCCATGTGGATGTTCCCGGTGGCCATTGCCGCTGGCAACAGCTTCATCCTCAAGCCCAGCCCGATCGACCCCAGCCCCAGCCTCTTCATGGCCGAGCTGCTCAAGCAGGCGGGCCTGCCGGACGGCGTATTCAATGTGGTCCAGGGCGACAAGGAGGCGGTCGATGCCTTGCTGGTGCACCCGGATGTCAAGGCCGTGTCCTTCGTCGGCTCGACGCCGATTGCCAACTACATCTATGAAACCGGCGCCCGCCATGGCAAACGCGTGCAGGCATTGGGCGGTGCCAAGAACCACATGGTGGTGATGCCGGATGCGGACCTGGAACAGGCGGTGGACGCGCTGATCGGTGCGGGCTACGGCTCGGCCGGCGAGCGCTGCATGGCGATTTCCGTGGCGGTGCTGGTCGGCAACGTGGCCGACAAGCTCATTCCCATGCTGCAGGCGCGCGCCAAAACACTGGTCGTCAAGAATGGCGTGAACCTTGATGCGGAAATGGGCCCCATCGTCACGGCCGCGGCGCACCAGCGCATCACCGGCTACATCGACCAGGGTGTCAAGGAAGGCGCCAAACTGCTGGTGGATGGGCGCACGTTCACCGGCGCCAGCGCGGGGCCCGGGTGTGACCAGGGCTTCTGGATGGGTGGCACGCTGTTTGACCATGTGACACCCGACATGCGCATCTACAAGGAAGAAATCTTCGGCCCGGTGCTGGGCTGCGTGCGCGTGAAGGATTTTGGCGAGGCGGTCAACCTGATCAACGCCCATGAGTTTGGCAACGGCGTGAGCTGCTTTACGCGCGACGGCCACGTGGCGCGCGAGTTCAGCCGGCGCATCCAGGTTGGCATGGTGGGCATCAACGTGCCGATTCCGGTGCCCATGGCCTGGCACGGCTTTGGTGGCTGGAAGAAGAGCCTGTTTGGCGACATGCACGCTTACGGGGAAGAAGGTGTGCGCTTTTACACCAAGCAGAAGTCCATCATGCAGCGCTGGCCCGAGAGCATTGGCAAGGGCGCCGAGTTTGTGATGCCGACCGCCAAATAAGCCGGCAGGTGGCGCAGACGTGTCTCTGCACGTCTGCCTCTGCGTGGCCGCCAAACCAGTTCTCTCAAGGGTGCGGGCCCGGCCCCCGCACCCGTTTGTCCGATGGGTCTGGTGGACATGGGGTGTGGCGTCGCCGCATCAAAAAACTGTAGACTGCCCGGGCCAAATTTTCAGAAATCTCATGTAAGCTTGCCGACAGGTTTAAATTCCCTGTCAGGCTCCTGGGTGAGCTGAAGTAAATAATCGCGCCAAAAAAACTAATCCACTGAGGAGAGACCCATGCTGATTGGGGTACCTGCCGAAATCACGGCCGGAGAGACTCGCGTTGCCATCACGCCGGAAACGGCCAAAAAGCTCAAGGCTCAGGGGCACACCGTTCGCGTCCAGTCCGGCGCCGGCGTCGCCGCCAGCGTTCCAGACGATGCCTACACCGCGGTGGGGGTCGAGATCACCGACGCCGCGGGTGCCTATGCGGCGGACATCGTGCTCAAGGTGCGCTGCCCGGTGGACGGCGAAATGGCGCATGCCAAGGCCGGCGGCGTGTTGGTCGGCATGCTCAACCCCTTTGATGCGACCGGCCTGCAGCGGCTGGCCGCCGCGGGGCTGACCTCCTTTGCCCTGGAAGCGGCGCCGCGCACCAGCCGGGCCCAAAGCATGGACGTGCTGTCTTCGCAGGCCAACATTGCCGGCTACAAGGCCGTGATGATGGCGGCTGAACAGTACCAGCGGTTTTTTCCCATGCTGATGACCGCGGCCGGCACGGTCAAGGCGGCTCGCGTGGTGATCCTGGGCGTCGGTGTCGCCGGGCTGCAGGCGATTGCCACGGCCAAGCGCCTGGGCGCCGTGATCGAGGCCAGCGACGTGCGCCCCAGCGTGAAAGAACAGGTCGAGTCACTCGGCGCCAAATTCATCGACGTTCCCTATGAAACCGACGAGGAACGCGAGGCCGCCGTCGGCGTGGGCGGCTATGCCAAACCCATGCCGCCCAGCTGGCTGGAGCGGCAAAAGGCCGAAGTGGCCAAACGCGTGGCCCAGGCCGACGTGGTCATCACCACCGCCCTGATTCCAGGCCGCCCCGCCCCCGTGCTGGTGACCGAAGAGATGGTCAAAGCCATGAAGCCCGGCAGCGTGATCGTCGATCTGGCAGCGCCGCAGGGCGGCAACTGCCCGCTGACCGAGCCCGGCCAGACCGTCATCAAGCACGGCGTCACGCTGGTTGGCCAGACCAATGTGCCGGCACTCGTGGCGGCCGACGCCAGCGCGCTCTACGCCCGCAACCTGATCGACTTCCTCAAGCTCATCATCACGAAAGAGGGCGCCCTGAATGTCGACCTGGAAGACGACATCGTGGCGGCCTGCCTGATGACGCAGGGCGGTGAAGTCAAGCGCAAGTAGGCTCTGGCGGCAACGCCAGCAAGAAACAAAACCATTTCGGAATCAATCGGGCCAGCCGGGCCACACCAGTCTCAAGCCCGCTACCGCTACCGCCACCTCACGGAGAAGACCATGGATGCAGTGTCACCCACCATCATCAACCTGATTATTTTCGTTCTGGCCATCTACGTGGGTTACCACGTGGTCTGGACCGTGACGCCCGCCCTGCACACGCCGCTGATGGCCGTCACCAATGCCATCTCGGCGATCGTGATCGTCGGCGCCATGCTGGCCGCTGCACTGACCGAAACGCCGCTGGGCAAAACCATGGGCGTACTGGCCGTGGCGCTGGCGGCCGTCAACATCTTCGGCGGCTTTCTGGTGACGCGCCGGATGCTGGAGATGTTCCGCAAGAAAGAAAAGAAAGTGGCCGCGCCCGCTGAAGGAGCCGCCAAATGAGCATGAACCTCGTCACGCTGCTGTACCTGGTGGCCTCTGTTTGCTTCATTCAGGCGCTCAAGGGCCTGTCGCACCCCACCAGCTCCATCCGCGGCAACCTGTTCGGCATGGTCGGCATGGCCATTGCCATGCTGACCACGGCCGCGCTGATCGTCGAAATCTCGGGCGGCAAGGCCCTCGGCATGGCTTATGTACTGGTGGGCCTGGTGGTCGGCGGGGGCTATGGCGCCTGGCGCGCCAAGACGGTCGAAATGACCAAGATGCCCGAGCTGGTCGCCTTCTTCCACAGCATGATTGGCTTGGCCGCGGTCTTCATCGCCGTGGCCGCCGTCGCCGAGCCCTACGCCTTTGGCATCGCGGCCAAAGGCAGCCCCATCCCCACCGGCAACCGGCTGGAGCTGTTCCTCGGCGCGGCCATTGGCGCCATCACCTTCAGCGGCTCGGTGATCGCCTTCGGCAAACTCTCGGGCACTTACAAGTTCCGCCTGTTCCAGGGCGCGCCGGTGCAGTTTGCCGGCCAGCACAAGCTCAACCTGATCCTGGGCCTGCTGACCATCGGCCTGGGGCTGGTGTTCATGTTCACGGGCAGCTGGCCAGCCTTTTTCGCGATGCTGGCGCTGAGCTTCGTGATGGGCGTGCTCATCATCATCCCGATCGGTGGCGCCGACATGCCGGTGGTGGTGTCCATGCTCAACAGCTATTCGGGCTGGGCCGCGGCCGGCATCGGTTTTTCCCTGAACAACTCGATGCTGATCATTGCTGGCTCGCTGGTCGGCTCGTCGGGTGCGATTCTCTCGTACATCATGTGCAAGGCGATGAACCGCTCCTTCTTCAACGTGATCCTGGGCGGCTTCGGCGGCGAGGCGGGCACTGCCGTGGCCGGCACGAAAGAGCAGCGCCCGGTCAAGTCCGGCTCGGCCGATGACGCCGCCTACATCCTGGGCAACGCCGAAACCGTGATCATCGTTCCCGGCTACGGCCTGGCGGTGGCGCGCGCGCAGCATGCGGTGAACGAGCTGGCCGAAAAACTCATTCACCGCGGCGTCAACGTGAAGTACGCCATCCACCCGGTGGCCGGCCGCATGCCGGGCCACATGAACGTGCTGCTGGCCGAGGCCGAGGTGCCCTACGACCAGGTGTTCGAGATGGAAGACATCAACGGTGAGTTTGGGCAGGCCGACGTGGCGATCATTCTGGGTGCCAACGACGTGGTGAATCCGGCCGCGCTCACCAAGGGCAGCCCGATCTACGGCATGCCGATTCTCGAGGCGTACCGGGCCAAGACCGTCATCGTCAACAAACGCTCCATGGCGGCCGGCTACGCGGGCCTGGACAACGAGTTGTTCTACATGGACAAAACCATGATGGTGTTTGGCGATGCCAAAAAGGTGATTGAGGACATGGGCAAGGCGATCGAGTAAACAGGCGAGTAAACGGAAACGGGCGAGTAAAAGCGGGCTGTGGCCGCACCGGGGGCCATCCATGCCGGCTCCCGGACAGCGAGGGTTCCTCCTTCCCACCCGCTGGATGAAGGGCGCCAAGGCCCCCGGATTAGAGGGCTTCCCCTTCTGATTTCTCCGGTTTCCTAGGGAAAACGCACTAGCCACGAAGAGGGCGGGCCATGAGAATTCGTGGCACAGACAACCGTGATGGAGAAGACAAGCATGAATGCAGCGACCCTTGATCGCCCGTGGCTCAAAGCCTACCCGGCGGGCGTGCCTGCGGACATTGACAGTTCGCAATACCCGTCGCTGGTGGCCTTGATGGAGGAAAGCTTCCAGAAGTATGGCAGCCGTGTGGCTTACAGCTTCATGGGCAAAGATGTCACCTTCGGCCAGACGGACAGCCTGTCTGTCGCCTTCGCTGTCTATCTGCAGGGCCTGGGCCTGCTCAAGGGTGACCGCATCGCCATCATGATGCCCAATGTGCCGCAGTATCCGGTCGCTGTGGCCGCCATCCTGCGCGCTGGCTATGTGGTGGTCAACGTCAATCCGCTCTACACGCCGCGCGAACTGGAGCACCAGCTCAAGGACTCCGGTGCCAAGGCCATCGTCATCATCGAGAACTTTGCCCACGTGCTGGAGCAGTGCATCGCCACCACGCCAATCAAGCACGTGGTGCTGTGCGCCATGGGCGACCAGCTGGGCATGCTCAAGGGCGCGCTGGTCAACTATGTGGTGCGCAACGTCAAGAAGATGGTGCCCGCCTTCAACCTGCCCGGCGCCGTGCGCTTCAACGACGCCGTGGCCCAGGGCACGCGTGGCACGCTCAAGCGCCCGGACATCAAGCCCGACGATGTGGCCGTGCTGCAGTACACCGGCGGCACCACCGGCGTTTCCAAGGGTGCGGTGCTGCTGCACCGCAATGTGATTGCCAACGTGCTGCAGTCCGAAGCCTGGAATGGCCCGGCCATGGCCAGCCTGCCCGCGGGCGAGCAGCCCACCTATGTCTGCGCGCTGCCGCTGTACCACATCTTCGCCTTCACGGTGAACATGATGCTGGGCATGCGCACCGGCGCCAAAAACATCCTGATCCCCAATCCGCGCGATCTGCCGGCCGTGCTCAAGGAGCTCTCCAAGCACACGATCAACAGCTTTCCTGCTGTCAACACACTGTTCAACGGCCTGGCCAACCACCCCGACTTCAACACCGTCGACTGGTCCCACCTGAAGATTTCGGTCGGCGGCGGCATGGCCGTGCAAAGCTCGGTGGCCAAGCTGTGGCTGGAAAAAACCGGTTGCCCCATCTGCGAAGGTTACGGCCTGTCCGAAACCTCGCCATCTGCCAGCTGCAACCCGACGAACAGCAAGGCCTTTACCGGCACCATCGGCGTGCCGATTCCCAGCACCTGGTTCAAGCTCATCGACGACGACGGCAATGAAGTGCCGCCCGGCCAGCCCGGCGAGATTGCCATCAAGGGGCCGCAGGTGATGGCTGGCTACTGGCAGCGTCCGGACGAGACCGCCAAGGTCATGACGCCCGACGGTTACTTCAAATCCGGTGACATCGGCGTGCTTGATGAAAATGGCTTCTTCAAGATCGTTGACCGCAAGAAAGACATGATCCTGGTGAGCGGTTTCAATGTCTACCCCAACGAGATCGAGGACGTCGTTGCCAGGCTCGATGGCGTGATGGAGTGCGCCTGCGTGGGGGTGGCCGACGAAAAATCGGGTGAAGCCGTCAAGCTGGTGATCGTCAAGAAAAACCCTGAACTGACGGAAGCCCAGGTGCGCGAATACTGCAAGGCCAACCTTACCGGCTACAAGCAGCCCAAGGTGGTTGAGTTTCGGGCCGACCTGCCCAAGACGCCGGTTGGCAAAATCCTTCGCCGCGAGCTGCGCGACAAAAAGTGAGCGGCGCGAACAAGTTTTAGAGCCTGCAAAGGTTTTCTACGGGGCGGCGCAAGTCGCCCCTTTTTATGCCTGCGCGGTTTTACCCCGGCCTTTGTGTGCAAAATCTGCCCATGCCGCTCAACGCCCTCCCTCCCGCCGTACCGATTGCCATCCTCAGTGCACTGCTTGAGGAGCAGCACGGCCTCATGGAGTTGCTGCAGCAACCGCACAAGGTGACCCACGCGGGACGTGACTTCTGGTTGGGCGACCTGCACGGCCGGCCGGTGGTACTGGCCCTGTCCAAAATTGGCAAGGTAGCCGCCGCTACCACCGCCACAGCCCTGATCGAACGCTTCGCGGTCAGCCGTATCGTGTTTACCGGCGTGGCGGGCGGCCTGGGTAACGGCGTTAACGTGGGTGATGTCGTGGTCGCTACCGATTTTGTACAGCATGACCTGGATGCCTCGCCGCTCTTTCCGCGCTACGAGGTGCCGCTGTACGGCAAGACCCGTTTCGAAGGCGACCCCGCCTTGACGGCCCTGCTGTTCGATGCCGCCCGCACGGCGCTGGCAAGTGGCCACGCCAGCCAGGCATTTCCGGGTGCCCGCGTCCACCGGGGCCTGCTGGCCAGTGGTGACCGGTTTGTCTCAGGCGCCCAGGAATCCGGCGCATTGCGCGCGGCGCTGGCCGCTGCCGGCCATGAGGTGCTGGCGGTGGAGATGGAGGGGGCGGCCGTGGCACAGGTTTGCCATGACTATGGCGTGCCGTTTGCCGCAGTCCGCACGATTTCAGACCGTGCAGACGACAGCGCTCACGTCGATTTTCCGCGCTTTGTGAAGGAAGTGGCGCGCCATTACGCCCATGTGATTGTTGAGCGATTGTTGATTTCGCTGTAAACAAAATCGCCGGTTGCGACCGTCGTATTCCGTACTCGTACTGGTTGGGCTGAGAGCTTTTCTGAGATCTGGCGGGCGGGTTGTCTCGCGGCCTGCTACCTGGGCAAGACACAGCGGTGCGCCCGGAATCACCTCGACCTGAACCGGGTGAGCCGGCACCCATCCCCCAACCCTGCCAGAATTCCAGGAATGCAGTTTTTCAAAGACCTCAATCTCGCGGCCATCACCGGTTTGCTGACCGCCTTTCCCAAGGAGCTGGTGGCGGCCGCGGTCCGGGAAGAGTCCCATCGTGAAGCGGCGCTTATCACATTTCTCGCGACGCTGTCGGGCGTGGTCATCGCGGGCGTCGGCTCGGCCTTCTGGGGTGTGGTCGCCGGCGCGATGGCGCTGTTTGTACAACAATACGGGCAAGCGCGCCGTGCGCCCTTGCCGCACCCCGCAACAGATTCACCGACCATCTCCATGCCATGAACATACTTTTTGTTGCCGATTCGCTGGCATCTTTCAAGATCTACAAAGACACCACGTTTGCCATGATGCGGGAGGCGCAGCGGCGCGGGCACCGCATCAGCGCCTGCGAGCCGCAGGACATGAGCTGGCAAACCGGCGACCGGGTGACGGCCCAGGTGCGCCACATCAGGCTGACCGGCGACGCCGATATCTGGTTTGTGCAGGATGCGGCACGGCCCGACCGACGCGAGGCTGTGGCGGCTTTTGATGCCGTGGTGATGCGCAAGGACCCACCGTTTGACAGCGAGTATTTCTATAGCACGCACCTGCTGGAGCAGGCCGAGCGCGAAGGGGCGAAAGTTTTCAACAAGCCGCGTGCCCTGCGCGACCACCCTGAAAAGCTCGCCATCCTGGAGTTCGCGCAGTTCAGCGGGCCGACGCTGGTCACGCGCAGCGCGTCGGACATCAAGCGCTTTCACACTGAGCACCAGGACATCATCCTCAAGCCGCTCGACGGCATGGGCGGCATGGGCATCTTCCGCGTGAAGGAAGACGGCCTGAACCTGGGCAGCATCACCGAGACGCTGAACAAAAACGGCGCGCAAAGCGTGATGGTGCAGAAGTTCCTGCCCGAGATCGCCAAGGGCGACAAGCGCGTGCTGGTGATTGGCGGCAAACCGGTGCCCTTCAGCCTGGCGCGCATTCCGCAGGGCAGCGAGGTGCGCGGCAACCTGGCCGCCGGCGGCCTGGGGGTGGCGCAGCCCCTGTCCGCGCGCGACTTTGAAATTGCCAATGCGCTGGGTCCGGTGCTCGCTGCGCGCGGCCTGCTGCTGGCCGGCGTGGACGTGATTGGCGACTATGTGACCGAGATCAACGTCACCAGTCCCACCTGCTTCCAGGAAATCCACGACCAGACCGGCTTTGACGTCCCGGCAATGTTTATCGACGCCCTGGAGCAGGCGCTGAAAAGTTGACCGGCAACCCCTTGCCGGCGCTGATCAGGCGTTGATCAGGCGTTGATCAGAGCGCCGTCCTCGAACACCTTGAGTTCGCCGGGGGCAAAAGCCGTCCAGTTTTCGTTGGTGGTGAGCGGCGCCGTGACGACCACGGCCACCCGGTCGTTCGGGCTGGTTTGCTCGGCAAAGTTGACGCTCACGTCTTCGTCGCTCAGGGTGGCATGGGTAAACGGGTGGCGGCGCTCCACGTAGCACAGACTGGTCGACGCATGGGCCCACAGCGCCTGGCCGTTGCTCATCAGGAAATTGAAGGTGCCGTGCGGCGCAATCTGCGCCGCCAGCTCGCGCAGCGTGATGCTCAGCTCCCGCACGCTGGGCACGCCGGCATGGGACTTGGCCAACTCCTGCATGATCCAGCAAAAAGCCCGTTCGCTATCGGTGGTGCCGACGGGCCGGAAACTGCCATGCAGCCGCGGCGCAAAATCTTTCAGGTCGCCATTGTGCGCAAACACCCAGTAGCGGCCCCACAACTCGCGCACAAAGGGGTGGCAGTTTTCCAGCGCCACCCGGCCCTGCGTGGCCTTGCGGATGTGCGCGATGACGTTGCGGCTTTTGATCGGGTAGCGGCGAATCAGGTCTGCCACCGGCGACTCGCAGGCCGGCTGGTGGTCGACGAAATGGCGCAGGCCCTTGTCACTGTCTGCACTGCCCGAGCCTTCAAAAAATGCAATGCCCCAGCCGTCGGCGTGCTGGTCGGTGTGCCCGCCACGCTGCGCAAAACCACGAAAGCTGAAGGTCACGTCCGTCGGCGTGTTGCAGTTCATTCCCAGCAATTGGCACATGGTCAATCCGCCTTCGAGGGCTGGGGCAAGGGCGCTGGCACAGGTGCCGGCGCCTTGAGTTGCCAGGCCGCCACCATGGCCAGCGCGCACAGGGCAGCCAGCATCAGGAATGCCTCGTTAAAGGCCGCCAGTCGCGCGGCGCTGCCGACTGGGTTGGCCAGTGAATCGCCATGCGCGGCCAGCCGCGACTCCAGCACAATGCCGCACAGGCTCACGCCGATCGCACCGCCCAGCATGCGCAGGAAATTGATGGCGCTGGCACCCTGGGACAGCAGGTGTTCATGCAGGGGCCGCAGCGAGCCGAGGTTCAGCGAGGGCAGGATGAAGCCCAGCCCGATGCGCCCCAGTGTTGCCCAGAGCATCAGCAGCCACAGCGCCGACGCCAGGGTCACGCTCAGCATCAGCGCGAACGACGCAGCCAGCAGCGCCAGACCGATGCTGACCAGCAGCCAGGTCGGGTGCCGGTCGGCCAGCCGGCCCACGCCGGCGATGGTGGCGGCCAGCACCAGGCCGGCGGGCAACAGGATGGTGCCCACATGCGAGGCCGACAGGTTCAGGCCCAGCTGCATGTATACCGGCAGCAGGTAGGTGGAGCCGAACAGCGCCGTGCCGTAAATAAAGGCCACGATGCTGCCCATGGCGAAGGGGCGGTAGCCGAAGAGGGCCAGGTTCATCAGCGGCGCGCCGCCCGCGGCGGCCAGGCGGCGCTGCCACCCCACAAATACCAGCAGCGCGGCTGCGGCTGCGCCCAGCAGCCCCAGCGCCGCCAGCCGGTTGCCGCCATGCAGTTCCACCATGCCGTTGAGCAGGCTCAGCGTGCCGACGGCGGCCAGCAGCAGGCCGCGCCAGTCAATCATGACGCCGTTGCGGTTGGCCGCCACGCCGCCGGGTGCGGTGACCGGCACATAGCGCCAGGCCATCCACAGCGACACCAGGCACAGCGGCACCACCATGAAGAAAATCGAGCGCCAGCCAAACAGGTCGACGAGGATGCCGCCGATGCTGGGCCCCAGGGCCGGGGCCAGCACCACGCCCATGCCGAAGAGGCCGCTGGCGCGGCCCTGCTCGTGCGGACCGAAGGCGCGCATGATGATGATGGCCGGAATCGGCTGCACGATGCCGGCGGCCAGCCCCTCGGCCACGCGCGCACCCAGCACCAGGCCAAAGCTGTTGGCCAGGCCGCCGACCATGCCGCCGGCCATCAGCAGCAGCATGGTGCCGGCGTAGGTGCGGCGGTAGCCATAGCGCGCCAGCAGCCACGGCGTGGTGAGCATGGAGACCGTCATGGCCGCCATGAAGCCGGAACTGACCCATTGCGCACGCTCCTGCCCCAGCGTGAAATGCTGGCTCATGTCGGGAATCGCCACATTGACGATGGTCGACGACATGATCGAGGCCATGGTGCCTATCATCACCGACAGCAGCAACAGCCAGCGGTAACGCGGGCCGTAGCGCGCCTGCATGTCGGCGAGCGAGGAGGGGGCGGCGGGGGCGGTCACAAAAAGATCCGTCGGATGTATGCCAGCCGATTGTGCCAGCTGCCTGCGTCGCTGTCCGGGTTCCGGGACGGAGGAGGCCTGCGACTCTTATGTCATGGGTACGGCCTTGGCCCAGCACCGATTCGCTGACTTCGCCCGGCCCGACGCGCCTGGCGCGGGCGCGCTCGAACTTCGCGCGGAAGGGCTGGAACGGCTGGTATTTCCAGGCCCGGATGCGCAATCAGGATAGGAGCCGCAGAGCTATTTCCGTATGTTCAGTCAACCTTGATGCCGTTGTCGCGGATCAACCGTCCCCAGCGCTCGCGCTCGCTCTTGACGTAGCTGGCCATCTGCGCCGGCGTGCCGGGCAGGCTCTCGACACCGAGCGCCTGAAAGCGTGCTTTGACCGTGGTCGAGTTCAGCGCGTCAACCAGCGCCTTGTTGAGCTTGTTGACTGCCTCGGGCGGCGTGCCGGCGGGCACCGAAAGACCTTGCCAGGCATAGGCCTCGAAGCCGGTCAGCCCCTGCTCGGCGAGCGTCGGCACGTCAGGCAGCGTGGCGATGCGCTGGGCGCTTGCCACACCGATGGCCTTGACCTTGCCGGACAGCACGAACTGGTTGCCGCTCGCGGTGTCGACCAGCATGAAGGGGACAACGCCGCCCAGGATGTCCTGCATCGCCGGCGCCGCGCCACGGTAGGGTACGTGCGTCATCTTGAGGCCGGTTTTCTCGCGCAGCATTTCGGTCGCCAGGTGGTGCGGACTGCCCGCGCCCGCCGAGGCGTAGTTGATGCCGTTCGGCTGCGCCTTGGCCCAGGCCAGGAACTCCTTGAAGTTTTTCACCGGCACGTTCGCACCCACCACCAGTACCAGCGGAAAGCGCGCCAGCAGGCCGACCGGCATCAGGTCCTTCTCGGCGTTGTAGCTGAGCCTGGAAAACAAAAATGGGTTGGCCGCGAGCGTGGCGAAGTCGGCCGTAAACAGCATATGGCCATAGTCTTTCGAGCGTGCCACATAGTCGGCTGCGATGTTGGTCGCCGCGCCGGGCTTGTTGTTGATGATGATGGTCTGGCCGAGGTTCTTTGACATGGCTTCGGCGGTGGCGCGTGCCACCGCGTCCGAGCCGCCGCCGGCCGCATAGCCGACCACCCATTCGATCGGTTTGCTGTCTTGCGCCGGGGCCGCGAAGGCGGTGAACGACAGGGCCAGGGCGAGAATGCGGGAAGTGAATTTCATGAATGTCTCCTTGGGGTTGGGGTGCAGGAATCAGGCGCGCTGCGCCGCGGTGAAGGCCTCGCGCAGTACGGACAGCGCGCCGATGTGATTGGCCAGCACCAGCACAAGGCGCGCGTTGAAGGCATGGCTCTCTTCGGTCGAGAGTCCCTGGTTCGCTTCGATCAGCGCTTCGTAAAAATCGTCGGGCGCGTCGAGGTTCGGGGAGGTGATCAGATTCATGGCGGGCTCCTTCATGCCTTGGCGAGTGCGTGGTCCAGTGCGGCGCGGATGGCTTGTGCGCTGGGCCGCCGCCAGCGCGCACAAACATGCTGGTCGGGCCGCAGCAGGTAGACGGTGCCGGGCCGCGCGTCGTAGCGCTGCGCGGCGAGTGCATGACTTTTGTTCAACGCGATGCGCACCACCTTCACGCTTGGGTCGGCCTTGGTGACCGCGCGCACGCTGCGCTCGGCCAGATCACCGCCACCACTGTCGTCACCGAACACCAGTGCACTGAAACCGGCTGGGTTCAGTTCGCGCAGCAGCCAGCCGGCGCTGCCGTCGGTGCAAGCGACAGGCGCGTCGGCGGCCGGTGCGCCGGGCACCAGCTGGCTGTCGAAGACGTCGGTATCGGCAGTGTTCAGCACGGAGCCGTGCAGCGTGGACGGCACCGAGAGCCGGCCGCTGTTGACCAGCGTGCGCGCAAAGCCGTGGCGCTTGGCCAGTTCGAGCACCGCGTCGCGGAACAGCCGGCTGATCTCGCTCTTGGGCGTGATGAAGTCGGTGGCGCGGGTGGAATTGCGGATGTTCTCGTCGGCCGCGTATTCGCGCTCGCTGGCGTAGCTGTCGAGCAGCGCATCGGGCGCGTCACCATGCACGACCGCCGCCAGTTTCCACGCCAGATTCTCGGCGTCCTGCACGCCCGAGTTGGCGCCGCGGGCGCCGAAGGGCGACACGCCGTGCGCCGAGTCGCCGGCGAACAGCACGCGGCCATGGCGGAAACTGTCCATGCGCAGGCAGGCGAAGGTGTAGACGCTGGCCCATTCGAGCTCGAACTGCGCGTCCTTCATCGCCGACCTGGCCAGCAGGGCCTTGACGCGCGGAATGATGTTCTCGGGCTTTTTCTCGTGCTCGGGATCGGCATCCCAGCCGAGCTGGAAGTCGATGCGCCAGACGTTGTCGGGCTGCATGTGCAGCAGCACGCTCTGGTTCGGATGAAACTCGGGGTCGAACCAGAACCAGCGTTCGGCTGGCCGGTCCAGCTTCATCTTCACGTCGGCAATGAGAAAACGGTCCTTGAAGACTCGGCCCTTGCTCTCCTGCCCGATGAGCTGGCGCACCGAAGAACGCGAGCCGTCGCAGGCGGCGACGTAGCCGGCGGCGATTTGGTAGTTGCCCTCGGGCGTTTCGATGCTCAGTAAGGCATGGTCGGCCTGCTGCTCGATGCCCACCACCTTGTTGTTCCAGCGCAGGTCGATCAGCGGCAGCCCAGCCGCGCGTTCGGCCAGGTAGCCCTCGACGTAGTACTGCTGCAGGTTGATGAAGGCGGGCCGTTCATGGCCCGCTTCGGGCAGCAGGTTGAAGCTGTAGATCTGATCGTTCTTGAAGAACACCTTGCCGACATTCCACGACACGCCCTTGTCCGTCATGCGCTGGCCGCAGCCGAGGCGGTCGAACACCTCGAGCGTGCGTTTGGCAAAGCAGATGGCGCGCGAGCCGGTCGAGAGCGTGCAGTCGTTGTCGAGCAGCACTACCGGCACGTTCTGCTGTGCCAGGTCGATGGCCAGCGCCAGGCCCACCGGACCGGCACCGACCACCACCACCGGGTGGCGCGCGGGCGGGTGGGCGTCCTGGTCGGCATGACGCTCAAAGTCGAACGCCAGCTTCTGGTAATCAACGCCGCGACCCCGGGTGTTTGGAAGTTCTTGCAGTTCTTGCAGTTTCATCTTTGTCTCCTCAGGGGGTCAACCTTCCAGCGTTTCCCACATCTGCTGGTCGCGCTCGGCCGTCCAGATGCGCGGGTCGGGGTACTGTGTCGCCTCGTCGTAGCAGCGGGTCACGTCGAAGGGCATGCAGTGGTCAAAGATCACCCAGTGGCCGTACTTGGGCTTGAGCCTGGCGTAGGTTTCCTTGTAGACCGCGTTGAGGTCCTTCCCGGCTTTCACGCCGGCCTGGACGCTGGCGTACACGTCGGCAATGAAATCGCGCGTGCCGGCCAGACCCTTCTGCACTTCCTCGGGGGTAGTGAGCGCCGCGCCGCGGCCGGGCACCAGTGCCGCCGGCTTGAGCGCCGCCAGCTTGTCCAGCGTCTTCGGCCAGTCCTTGAAGTAGGCGTCGCCGGCATAGGGCGTCGCGTCGAACTCGACCAGGTCGCCCGAAAACAGGATCTTGTCCTTGGGCAGCCAGACCACTGTGTCCCCCTTGGTGTGGCCGCGCCCGAGCTGGATCAGTTGCACTTCGAGCTGGCCCAGCCACAGCGTCATTTTTCCGGTGAACGTCAGGGTCGGCCAGGTCAGGCCGGGCGGCACTGATTCCACATCGCGGAACAGGCGCGGGAAGCGGCCGATCTCGCTGGCCTTGTCCTGCTCGCCGCGTTCGACGATCAGCTCGTAGGTGTCCTGGCTGGCCAGGATGTGCTCGGGCTGGTAGCCGCTGGCGCCCAGCACACGCACCGCGTGGTAATGCGTCAGTACCACGTACTTGATGGGCTTGTCGGTCACCTCGCGGATGCGGCGCACCACGTCGGCCGCCATGGCCGGTGTGGCCTGGGTGTCGGCCACCAGCACGCAGTCGTCGCCGATGACGATGCCGGTGTTGGGGTCGCCTTCGGCCGTATAGGCATAGGCGTTGTCCGAAAGCCTGGTGAAGGTGACCTGTTTCTCGTCGAGGTCGGCTTGGGAGGCGAATTTCTTGGGGCTGCTCATGAGATCTCCGGAGTTGGCGGGCAGGATTAGAGTTTGTCCATTGCAAATCAATTTGTTAATTTTATGCAAAAGTTTGCTATTGTCAAATCCATTTGTGAAATGATTGGCGCTTGTGGCCGCCAGCCACCCCTTCACCACCTCAACCGGGAAGCCAGTCATGGACAAGGACGAACACGATCACCAGAAAGAACATAAAGAACAGCGGGCCGTGCAGTCGGTCGAGATCGGCGGGCGATTGCTGCTGGCGCTGGCCGAGCACCCGGGCCCCATGACGCTCAAGGATCTGGCGGCCAAGGCCGGCCTGCCGGCGTCGCGCGCGCACACTTATCTGGTGAGTTTTGGCAGGCTGCGCTTGATCGAGCAGGATGCGGTCACGGGCCGCTACGCGCTGGGCGCGGCGGCGCTGCAGGTGGGCCTGAGCTGCCTGCATCAGCTCGATCCTCTGAAAGCCGCCACGCCGATTGCCGAGGCGCTGGCGCTGGCCATCGACCAGACGGTGGCCATCGCGGTGTGGGCCAATTTCGGCCCGACGATCGTGCGCTATATCGAGGCCAGCCAGCCGCTGCATGTCAGCATGCGCATGGGAACGGTCATGTCCATCCTGGGCACGGCTACTGGACGGGCCTTTGCCGCCACGCTGCCCCGGCATCAACTGGAGCAAGCCATGCAGGGCGCTTTCGGCGATGGCCCACGGCGGCTCGACCGCAGCGCCGTAAAAGACGTGGCCCAGGAAATCCAGGATATTCAGGCGGAACTGCGCCAGCATGGCGTGGTGCGCGCCGCAGGTCGTCCGATTCCCGGCGTCAATGCCTTCAGCGCCGCCGCCTTTGATCACGAGGGCAAAGCCGTACTGGTGATCACGGCATTGGGGCATGAGGACAATTTTCCAGCGAACTGGGACTCCGATATCGCCCGCGCCGTGCGCCAGGCGGCGGCGGATGTGTCGCTGCGGCTGGGTTACCGGGTCAAGGCATCAATCGGGCCCTAGCCCGGGCGAGATGGGCGCTGCAAGCTATTAAGCGACTAACTTGCATGCCGGCCGCAGCGCGTCTGCCGGTCGGCGAGCGAGGCAGGGGATACGGACGGACTTGAAAATTTCCTGACGCTCAGCTTCTGGGTTCGGACCAGAGCTTGCCGCCGGTGGCCCAGTTCTCGCGCTTGATGTCGGTGATGATGATGTCGACCGAATCGGGCTGGCCGCCGAGAATCTCGACGCTGACGCGGGTGATGGCATCCACCAGCTTTTTCTTTTGCTCAACGGTGCGGCCTTCCATCATTTCTACATGGTATGTGGGCATGGGTTCCTTGGGTGGTAGTGGAGGATGGGTAGATGATAAAAGCAAGGGCAGGCCGGCAGGCGGAAGTCTGCGGAAAATGCCGCGCCTGCAGACATCGGGGAAATAAAAAAAAACAGGAACGGTCTCGGGATTCGACCGTTGTGCTTTGGTTTGTGCCTGGAATGTGCTCAATGCCGCTTATCGCTTATCGCTTATGTCAGCAGGCGCTTACACGCGCACAAGGCCCTCGGCCTCAGGCCGCCGCAAGCAAACGTGGGACACTGGATGCGGTTGAAGCGCAGGGCCCTGTACTTCCCTGCACCTCCCCATTCTCGTTAGCGGGCAATGTCCTTGTCATTCAATACGTTTTCAAACACTGCGGATCAACCCCTGCCCCTGCGGGCCGGGCGTAACTACCGCTGTCAATGTGGCCAGCCGGTCTTTTTCCGCAACAGCAAATGCCTGGCTTGCGGGACCCCGCTGGGCTATGACCCTGAGCGCGGCATGTTGCTGCCCCTCATGCCGGGGCCCTGGGAAGGCAGCTGGCGGGAGTGGCAGGCGCAGGCCGCGCCGGTAGCGCCGCCGCCCGACGACGCGCACCCGCCGTTGCTGCAGGACATCCCGGGGCAGGAATCCGCCAGACCCGAAACGGTGGCGCCTGGGCAACGCATTCCCAGGACCGTGTCGGATGGAACGGGTTCGCCGGTGTACAAGCGCTGTCTGAATCTCTCGACACCGGCTTCCTGCAACTGGCTGATCGCCGTCGAAGACCCGCACAACATGTGCAGGGCCTGCAGGCTGAACCGCACCATCCCTGACCTCACCGATCCGGCCCTGCCGGACAACGGCTATCTGTGGGGCCAGGTGGAGCTGGCCAAGCGCCGCCTGGTGTCGTCGCTGATCCTCCTGAAGCTGCCCGTGGCGTCGCGCATGAGCGAGGACCCCGCGCACGGCCTGATGTTTGATTTTTTGCGCTCACCCATGAACGGCCCGCACATCGTGACCGGCCACGACACCGGCCTCATCACGCTCAACATTGACGAAGCCGATGATGCCCAACGGGAGGCGGTGCGCAAAGCCCTGCGCGAACCCTACCGGACGCTGCTGGGGCACTTGCGCCATGAGGTCGGCCACTACTACTGGGGCCGCCTGATCGCCGGCACGCATTGGCATGAGGGCTTTTGCCGGCTCTTTGGCGATGAGTCCCTGGATTACCTGGCCAGCCTGCAGCGCAACTACGACGAAGGTCCGCCGCCGGATTGGCCCATGCATTTCGTGAGCGCCTATGCCAGCGCCCACCCGTGGGAAGACTGGGCCGAATGCTGGGCTCACTACCTGCACATGCGCGATGCGATTGACACCGCACTGAGCTTTGGCCTGAGCGTGGACCGCTTCGACCTGGAGTTCACGCCCTTCACCCTTGACGCCCTGTATCAGCCGGAGCATCCCGAGGCGGGGCAGTTCCTGGCATTCCTGAACCACTGGACGCGGCTCACCACCATGCTCAACGAAATGTCGCGCAGCATGGGTCAGCCCGACTTCTATCCATTTGCGTTGCCCCTTAATGTGGTGGGAAAACTGCATTTCATCCACCTGGTGGTGACCTCGGGCAGCTGACGGGACGGCCGCAGCATGCGTTACAGTGTGCCCACACTGTTTCCATCTTCCATGCCCGGCAAGCCACGTGGCCACCATTACAGCGTGTATGTGATCGAGCTGGCGCCCAAGGTCTGGGATGCAGCCCGGTTTCGCCGCGCCAACCCCGACTACCAGCTGGGCAGGCCCTTTGTGTATGTCGGCATGACCGGGCTGGATCCGGACGTACGCTTTGACAAACACAAGGCAGGCATCCAGTCGAACCGCTTTGTGCGCGATTTTGGTGTGCGCCTGATGCCCGAGCTGTACGCCATGTACAACCCCATGCCATACGAAGGTGCACGTGACATGGAGGTCGAACTGGGCATTGGTTTGCGGGAGTCCGGCTATGGCGTCTGGCAGGCTTGAACGCCAGTTGGTCACCGCGCCTGCTGCTCCGTGAGTCGGGAGCGTTGCGCTGCATCCGCCATCAAGCATGCAACACCACACTAGAAAAGGGCCGCGCCTGCCCGGGGCGGGCCACCCGGAAAATTGTCCTCAAGCGCCTTCAGCGGCTGCGTCAGTTTGCGATCGTAGGCCATCAGGTCGGCCCGGTAGCAGGGGCAGGCTTGTGCTTCCAGCCTGGCCTCATCGAGCAGCATCAGGTAGCCCCGGCTGTAGCTGATCAGTCCATTGTTCTGGAACATGCTGGCTGCCTGCGACACGCTCTCGCGCCGCACGCCCACCATCAGGCCCAGCGTTTCATGGGTGAGAAAGAGCTCCCGGGAATGGCCCCGGTCACGTGTCATCAGCAGCCAGCGCGCCAGGCGTTGCGGTACCGTGTGGTAGTGCAGGCAGGCCGCCTGCTGTGCCATGAGGCTTGCAAAAACGTCGACGTAGCGGTGCAGGACAGTCCGCAGGCAGGCATCTTCAGTGCGCCGCAGCCGCAATGCATTACGGTGGATCTTGAAGGCCCGCCCTGCGCCTTGCACCAGACTGGTAAACGAAGAGATTTCCACGCCAAGCGTCAGCGAGGTGTGGCACATGCCCTCGTTGCCCACTAGGGCAATGCCAAGGCCCGGGGCGTGGGCTTGTTCCACGGGCAGGATGATCGACACAAAGCCTTCCACAGGAAAGTAGGCGTGCTCGGACAACTGGCCAGCTTCTGTCAGCACGGTTTGGGGTTTGAGTTCCACCAGTTCGCTATGTTCGATAAACATCGCGCGTTCGTACGCTGGCAGTGCTGAGATCAGCCGGTTGGCCAGAGACAGATCTTTTTGAAGCAACGAGCTACCTCCTGCTGGCTCTCACGGAAAGCCGTCGGCAGCCCCAGTCTAGGCCTTTCCATCGATGGGAACTGGAAGTTATCGCTGCGATCTGCATCCATGTGTATCCTGCTCCGCGGAACCAAGGAGCGGGCGGACAGGCAGCGGGTGGACACGCCGTGGCGGATGTCTCCGTCAGGCTCAAAGTGGCGTCTTGCGGACCGGATCTTCGTCGTCGGGGATGCCCGGCGCGGGCAGGTCCCTGTCGTCAGGCTGCACCGGCAGGCTGGGCGGCTCGTCGGGATCATCGACCGGTGGGCCGCCGGGCAAGGGTGGGGGCCGTGGGTGGCTGGACTTCATGATTCGATCTGATTCGATCAGAGAGGAATTATTGTGACAAGTTCAGGGGCGTTACACCTGAAATTGTTTCAGGAAACCCTGGCCCCTGCATGCCGGTCGAGGTCGTTAGCGCCGACCATACCGCAACCTTGCGGGTTGGCGGACCAGGAAAAAGCGCTTGCGAGCTTAAGTGCTCAGGCGCTCAAGCGTTCATGAGGTCTGCTGGTGCCGAGACATCCCCGGGCGCGCCGGCGGAGGCATCCGCCTCCAGGGCCAGCGCGTCGAGCGCCTGGCCGACCACGCCTTGGGTATCGACGGGCCGCAGCAGGCGGTCCCGGATCAGTCGCTCGCAGCTTCGCCGTGTCATGGAATGGGGTTGCCCGCCATGGCTCACAAACATGAAGAGCGTGCCCTTGGTGCCGGCCCAGATCAGCTGGGCGCGCAGCCAGCGGTGCTTGGAATACAGGTCGACCCAGTGGCCCGCCTGCAGGCCGCGCAGCAGGCGCTCGGCTTCGGCCGGGGCGATGGCTGGGCCGGTTGCTGGAGATGGAACGCCCTGCTGCTGCGCCGGCTGTGTTTCTGGGGTCCCGGCCGGATCGTCGGTTGTCGCTGACTCGGCCACGGCAGGGGTGTCGTCTTCCAGCGGCGCGAGTTCTCCGGGCGCGGTGGGCAGCGTATCCTCAAATCCGGCAGCATCCAGGTCATCGCGGCCCAGCCAGGGGGGCGCGGCTGATCGGGCCTGGCGGGGTTCGGTGCTGGTGTCGGTGATGAATGTGGGGGCCGGGGCTTCTTCAGGCTCCAGCGGCATGGCACCGGACTCCTCCGCGTCACGCTGGCTCTTGAGCCGGCGCAGCTTGAGTACCGGCCGGTGCAGCTTCATCAGCTCTTCAAAGAATGTCTCGCTTTCGCGCGGGTCCTGGCCCAGCAAGGCCAGCCCGGCGTGAAGTTTGCCCAGCAGGCCCGGCAGCATCTCGAACAGTTTGGCGGGGCGCTTCAGGGTCACTTCCCGTTTGACGCTCCACAGCAGGTCGGGCACCACCGAACCAAAACCTTCCGGGTCGACCTGATTGCGCGTGTCGGTGAGCCGGGCATGGGCCATGGCGAGCGCCCAGGACTCGAACAGGAAGTCCAGTACCAGAGCCGGTACATCCCCCAGGTCCGAACGCCTGCTCAGCTCCAGGGCAATCTCATCGGCGAGGGTTTGGCGTTCCTCCGCAAATCGCAGGGCCTGCAGCAGGTTGTCGCGGTTTTTGGCTTCGAACTGGTCCTGTTCGTCCCAGTGCTGGGCCAGTGTGGCCAGCGCGGAGTCGAAAGGCTGGGCGTCCTGGATGTCCCGTCCGTTGAGTTTGTTGAAGGCGCGTATGACCGGCTGGAGAAACTCCGAGAACTCTGTACTGAACTCGTCGTTGTAGCTGAAGCTGCGTTGGGCCACGCGCTCCATCAGGCGCCGGCCGGGATGGTCCTCGTCGCTGAAAAAATGCGGATCCACCATGGCCAGTCGCATCAGCGACGGCTCAAGCGCCACGATGGCCTCGCGTACCGGCGCCAGCAGGCGCGGGTCCTGTGCCACATGGCTGACCAGCTTGCGCACCACCTCCAGCCCCATCACCTGGCCGACCTGCCTGGCTTCCTTCTTCAGCTGGGTCCGGACAATGTCGCGTTCCCTGGGGCGCCCATAAGCGCCCCAGACCTGCTGGCTCAGCTGGCTGCGTTCATCGACCACCCGCTGGGGGCGGTCGACGGCCGGCACTTTCTGATAGCCGGAAAGCGGTGCAGAGCGTGACTCCAGCGGAGCCTGTGCCGTCTCGCGCGCTGCTTTCAGCGCCTTCAGTTCTTCTTCAATGCTGTCGTAGTAGGCGGGTGCCAGGCCGCGCTGGGCGTTGCTTGCGCCATTGAACAGGAAATCATGGAACAGGTCGCTCTTGACCTCGGGGTCGGTCAGGTCGGCAAACTGCGAGGGCCGCAGGGGCTCGTCAGACACATAGCCGACCGGCGGGGGGCGGAACGACTCCTCTGCGCGGCCAGCGCCCTGGCCGGTCCCTGTCTGCGGGTTGCCCCTGCTTTTGCTGCCGCCACTGGCAGGTGTTTGCAGCACGCGGTAGCCAGCGCCCTGTACATTGGCCAGCTCAAGCTGGTTGATCAGGCGTTCATACACCAGCTTGAGTTCGCGCCCGAGCGGGGCGGCCAGGTATTTGATCCACAGTGTGCAGACGGCCCGATCGACGGGCGCCGCAAAAATCATTTGCTGAAGCGTCTGCGCAAAGACCTCCGGCCGCAGCGGGTTGAGTTCAGGCCGCACATTGGGCAGGCCTTGTACGGCGCTGATCAGCGTGTTGAGTTCAGCGAGGCTTTGCTCTACCGCCGGTAAAACCAGCTGCAGCAGCCGCGACGACTCAATCGCCAGGGACACATCGGCGTCCTCGACCAGCGAAAACGCTTCGATGGAGGAGAGCGAGCTTGTCGAGGCGACGCCCGGGCTGCGCGGCGATACACCGGCCGGCGTCAAGGTCGCTTGCGCTGCCTCTGCGGCCTGGGTCCTGAAAACCACAAGCAGGTCGGCCCTGTACTGCGTGCTCCAGTTTGTCTTGTGTTCCAGCAAGGCGCGGCAGGCTGCAGTGAGTTCCTCGCGCTCTGCCGCACTGGCACTTTGACTTTGCGCGAGCTCCAGCGCTGCAACTGCATCCTCGATGCAGCGTTCCAGTGCCGGCTTGGCTGCTTTTGCGGCTTCCTCTATGCAGGATTGAAGAACTTCAGGTTGCGAGGCCATCTAGAGCGGGTTTGCGGGAAAATTTTTTGGATAATGACACTCAGCCGGGCTGGTTGCAACCGCCAATGCCTGAACGGAGAGCTCCGAGGTTAAAGGGCAACGGCCAATTCATTGCGACACTTGCAAAGTGTTTCAATTGGTTTCTACTTTACACAGACAAACCGGCCTCTCTTAACCGGCCTCTCTTTTTTCCTTGCCGGATATCCCCTTGCGGCATGTTCAGGGTTGCCGTCACCGCCTGCGCCACGTATCTCCCCTGGCGCTGGGCCAGCAGTCAAGGTCCGTGCAAGTTAGCGTTAACATCAGCGCATGGATTCCCTGAAAAAGCCAGGCCGGGCCGCCAGGCCAGGCACGGGCGGCATCACGCTCAATGATGTGGCCAAGCTTGCCGGCGTGTCGGCCATTACCGTTTCGCGCGCCCTCAACACGCCCGCCGCCGTGTCGCCCGACACGCTGGAGCGCGTGCGCGGCGCGATCGCGCGCAGCGGTTATGTGCCCAATCTTGTCGCGGGCGGACTGGCATCGAACCGGAGCCGGCTGGTGGCTGCGCTGGTGCCGACGATCGCCGGACCGGTGTTTCTGGAAACCATCCAGGCGCTGACCGATGCCCTCGCCGAGGCTGGCTGCCAGCTGATGCTGGGCCAGAGCGGCTATGGCGGCGCGCGGGAAGACGCCCTGCTGGACGCCATCATCGGGCGCCGGCCCGACGGCATCGTGCTGATCGGCATCATGCACTCCGCCGAAGGGCGGCGGCGCCTGCTGGCGTCCGGCATACCTGTGGTTGAAACCTGGGACATCACGCCCACGCCGCTCGACATGATTGTGGGATTTTCCCACGAGAAAGTGGGCGCCGCGGTGGCCGATTACCTTCATGGGCGAGGCTTTCACCGGCCCGGCATCGTCAGTGCCAGCGATGAGCGCGCGACGCGGCGCCGGGTCGGATTCGAGCAGCGTTTTGCCGAGCTGGGTGTGCCGGGCATTCCGGCGTGTGTGGTGCCGTCGCCGTCTTCGCTTGGCAACGGGCGGGCCGGATTTGCCGAGCTGCGCGCCAGCCATCCCGGCCTTGACGTGGTGTTTTGCAGCTCCGACGTGATTGCCCATGGCGTCATCACCGAGGCCCACGCCACCGGGCTGCGCGTGCCGGAAGATATCGCCGTGATGGGCTTTGGCGACCTGCCGTTCGCCGCCTTCACCTATCCGCAACTGAGCACCGTAAGCATCGACGGCACCGCCATCGGCCGGCAGGCCGCCAACTTCATTCTGGACCGGGTGGCAAACCGCGATGTCGGCCCCCCGGTGCGCGATATCGGGTTTTCCATCATCCAAAGAGGCAGCGCCTGACCTGAGTGCGCCAGGTTCGTGTTTTATAATAAATTGTTAGCGCTAACATTCTGTTTTTCGGCGCATCTATCTTGTTGCCTGTATGCAACGCTCTTCATAAGGAAACCGTGATGACGACACATCTCTCTCGCCGCAAGGCCGTTCTTGGTTTGGGTGGCCTGGGCCTGGGCGGTTTGCTCCCATTGCCGGCCACGGTGAGCGCCGCGGACCTCCCCACCCCGGGCTGGCCCTCAAAGCCCATCACCTATGTTGTTCCGTTCACGCCGGGTGGTTCCACCGACGTGATTGGCCGGACGCTGTCGCAGAAGCTGGCCGAAATACTGGGCCAGCCGGTGATCGTCGACAACAAGCCGGGGGCCGCCGGTGCCGTGGGCGCGACCTACGTGGCCAAGGCCAGGGCGGATGGCCACACGCTGCTGGGTGGCACCATCAGCACGCACGCCATCAATGCCAGCCTCTACAAAAACCTGCCGTACGACCCCGTGAAGGACTTTGAGCCGGTGGCACTGGTCGCCATGCTGCCCAATGTGTTGATCGTCAACCCCAACCTGGGCATCAATTCGGTGGCGGACCTGGTGGCCTTGCTCAAGCGCGAACCGTCCCGGCGCAACTTCGCCTCCTCGGGCGCGGGCACTTCGACCCATCTGGCCGGCGAGATGTTTGCCGACCTGATTGGCGTGCCGCTCACCCACATCGCCTACAAAGGCACACCGCCCGCCATGCTGGATGTCTCGTCCGGCCAGGTGACCTTCATGTTTGACCAGATGACGGCCGCCGTGTCGCTGGCCCAGGCCGGCCGGCTCAAGCTGCTCGCGGTGACCACCCCCAAACGCATGGCGCTGGCACCCAGCCTGCCCACCATGATGGAAGCGGGCATCAAGAACTTCCAGATGGCCTCGTGGCAGGCGGTGTATGCGCCCAAGGGAACACCGCAGCCCATCGTGCAGCGGCTCAATGTCGAGATTGTCAAAATCCTGAAGATGCCGGACGTGGCGGCCAAGCTGACCGACCAGCTCGGCATGGAGATCGTGGGCAGCTCGCCCGAAGAACTCGCGGCGCACATGAAGTCCGAGATCGCGCGCTGGGCCGAGCTCGTGAAGAAGTCCGGCGCGACAGCAAGCTGATACGGGAACCGCGCCGGGACTCGGTGCCATGCATGCAGCAGCGGCCCGATGCTGCCGCTGGGTTGCACCTGATCGGATGTCTGCTGACATTCAGTCGCGCAGCCGCTCAGCCACAAACTGGCGAAACAAACCCATCGACGGCGCCTCGGTGCGCCCGGCCAGCGTGACGAACGCAAAGCGCGCGCCAATGGCCAACGGCGGCTCGGTCGCCAGTTCGGCCAGCTGTCCAGCCTCGATGCCGGCGCGTGCAGCCGCCACGATGCCCTGGTAGATCGCGTCCGAGGCCTTGACCGTTTCGATCAGGCTCGTGATGTCGTCGCAACGCAGGCTCACGGCCTGCTGCGGGTCGGCCCGCGGCCCGAAGCGGTTGACCAGCCTATGCGCCACTTCCGCGCTGAGCGGCGTCGAGGCCAGCGGGTAGCGCAGCATCTCGTCAAAAGACACGGGCCTGCCGGCCTGCAGCAAGGGGTGGCCGCTGCGGCAGACAAAGCCTGCGCGCAGTTCGGTCAGGTTCTCGATGGCCAGGTCGGGTGCCGGCGCGATGCGGCGAACGTCGATGACCAGCGCGTCAAGTGTGCGCTGGCGCAGCAGCATCAGCTGCAACTCCGTCGCGCCCGGCGACACGCTGACCTGCACGCCCGGATGGTGCTGGGCCATGTATACGAGAAACGGCGTCATCAGCATCACGCCCGGCCCCGAACCTAGGCCGATGCGGATGGCGCCCAGGTCGCCTTGCTTGAGCAGCTCGGCACTGCGGCGCAGCTCGGCCGCCTCGAACACCATGCGCCGGGCGCGCACGGCGACGGCCTGGCCCAGCGGCGTGAGCTCGTTGCGCTTGCCAGTGCGGTCGATCAGGCGCGCGCCCAGGTCGCCTTCCAGGGTCTGGATGCTGCGGCTCAGGGCCGACTGCGTCAGATGCTGCTGCTCGGCAGCGCGGCTGAAAGAACCGGTCTCGGCCACGGCGAGCAGGTGTTCGAGGTGTTGGAGGTTCATGGTGCAGGCGAATTGAATGAGTAATACGAATACTAATCACAAAAATAATGCATTGGACACATTAGTTCGGGATGTCTAGCATCCTCAAGTGCATCCCCCATGCACTCATTCCAAGGAGACATCCCGTGAACACATTCAAGAAATTCGGCGCCCTGCTGGCAGGTCTGCTGCTGGCCACCGGCGGCGCCCTCGCCCAAACCTACCCGACCAAGCCGGTCAACCTGATGGTGCCCTACCCGGCGGGCGGGCCATCCGATGCGATCGCGCGTATCTTCACCGTGCCGCTGGGCAAGGAGCTGGGCCAGCAGGTGATCGTGGAAAACCTGGGCGGCGTCGCCGGCGCGCTGGCCGCGCAGAAGGTGCTGGCGGCGCCCGCAGACGGCTACTACCTGTTCCAGGGGTCGCCGAACGAGGTGATTCTTTCGCCGCTGGCCAACGCGGCCGTCAAACTCAAGGCCGAAGACTTCCGCCTGGTGCATCCGGTGGCCGAGTCGGTGATGGTGTTCGTCGCGCGCAAGGACCTGCCGGCCAACAGCGTTGACGAATTGATCGCGCTGGCGCGCAAGTCGGGCGACAAGCCGCTGACCTACGGCAGCGTGGGTATAGGCTCGCTGTACCACCTGATCCTCGAGAACGTGCAGCAAGTCGCCGGCATCAAGCTCACGCATGCGCCGTACAAGGGCAATGCGCCGCTGCTGCAGGACATCGGCGGCGGCCAGGTCGACTTCGCCGTGCTGGTGTACAGCGCCGGCATGGGCGCGCTGGCCGAGCAGGGCCGGCTCAAGGTGATAGGCCAGCTGGGCGCGCAGCGGTCCGAGCTGCTGAAGAACGTGCCGGCCGCCAGCGAAGGCAAGGAGCTGAAGAACTTCTCGTACAAGATCTGGAGCGGCCTCATGGTGCCGAGGAACACGCCGGAAAGCGTGGTGCAGCGGCTGCACAAGGCCATCGGCGAGACGCTGAAAGATACCTCTGTGCGCACGCAACTGGAGGCGCAGGCGGCCCAGGTATCGCCGCCCCTGTCGCTGGCCGAATCGGCGAAGTTCTTCGAGGCCGAGACCGCGCGCTACCGCAGTATCGCCAAATCGATCAATCTGCAGCCGCAGTGAGGCACGCCCATGAGCCCCTTGCTTGAAGAACTGCACGCGCAGGCCGATGAGTTCATCGGCCTGCGGCGCGACATCCACCGCCACCCCGAACTGGCCTTCGACGAGCACCGCACCTCGGCCCTGGTGGCCGAGAAGCTGCAAGGCTGGGGCTACGCGGTCGAGCGCGGCCTGGGCGGCACCGGCTTGGTCGGCCGGCTGGTGCGTGGCGACGGCCAGCGCCGGCTCGGGCTGCGCGCCGACATGGACGCCCTGCCCATCCACGAGGCCACCGGCCTGCCGCACGCCAGTTGCCATGCGGGCGTGATGCACGCCTGCGGCCACGACGGCCACACCGCCATGCTGCTGGCCGCCGCGCGCCACCTCGCCGAGCATGGGCGCTTTTCCGGCACCTTGAACCTGATCTTCCAGCCGGCCGAAGAAGGCGGCGGCGGCGCGCTGCACATGATGGACGACGGCCTGTTCGAGAAGTACCCCTGCGATGCGGTCTTCGCCATGCACAACATGCCCGGCATACCGCAGGGCCGGCTGGTGCTGCGCGAAGGCCCGGCCATGGCCTCGTCAGACTACGCCACCGTCACGCTGACCGGCGTGGGTGGTCATGGCGCCATGCCGCACCGCGCGGCCGACCCCGTTGTGGCGGCCGCCAGCATCGTGATGGCGCTGCAGACCATCGTCTCGCGCAACATCGACCCGCTGCAGATGGCGGTGGTCACGGTGGGCGCGCTGCACGCCGGCAAGGCCAACAACGTGATCCCGCAAAGCGCGACGCTGGAGCTCAGCGTGCGCGCGCTGGACCGAGAGGTGCGCAGCAAGCTGGAGCAGCGCATCAGGGCGTTGATCGCCGCGCAGGCCGAAAGCTTTGAGGTGCAGGCGCAGATAGCCTGGCGGCCCGGTTACGCGGTGCTGGTCAACACACCCGGCGAAACCGCCTTTGCCCGCGAGGTGGCGCTGGAGCTGGTCGGCGCCGGGCGCGTGACCCTGCAGGGCCCGGCCGTGTCCGGCAGTGAAGACTTCGCCTTCATGCTGGAGCGCGTGCCCGGCAGTTATCTGTTTATCGGCAACGGCGATGGCGACAGCGCCGGCGCCTGTATGGTGCACAACCCAGGCTACGACTTCAACGATGCCAACCTGCCCGTGGGCGCGGCCTACTGGGTGCTGCTGGCGCAACGCTTTCTGGTGTGAACAAGCCGCAGTGCCCTGAAAGAACGGCGCCCGAGGGCGCCGTTCTTTTTTCCATTAACTCTTCAAGTTAATTTGGTCAGTAGTCTCTGCCAGTATTACGCCAATAGCTATTGAATCAAGCCAATTGCAGACCTTCACGCCGTCGCTGATTGCCATCGGCTGATAGGGCGGATCGCCTGCGTTGCGGCTGTCCAACACAGCCGCCATGCATTCAAAAGTTGCATTGACCTGCGCTTCGATGAGCACGTCATGGTGCAGGCAGTAACGAAAAGTAGAGTCACAACAGATGCTTACGCGTGCGCCTTGACGATGCGGTCGCTGATGTAGCTTGCCAGTGCGTACACCGTCTCCGAGGGGTTGTAGCCGATCGAGGTCGGCAGCAGGCTGGCGTCGGCCACGTACAGGTTTTTCACGTCGTGCGTTTCGCCGTAGGGGTTGACTACGGTGGTCTTCGGGTTGCGCCCCATGCGGCAGGTGCCCTGCGGATGGAAGGAGGTGTATTTGTAGCGTGCCGGTTCGTTCTTCAACGCGCCGATCACGCTTTCCACCTGATCGGCGCTCTCGACCACCGCCTTGTTGGATGACGGCAGGTAAAGCTTGCTCGCCCCGGAGGCAAACAAAATGCGCGCCGTGGCGACCAGCCCTTTCTTCATCGCATCGAAGTCATCGTTGTCTACCGTGTAATGGATCTGCTTCTGACCGTTCTCCCAGCGCACCTCGCCTACATTCTTGTCGTGGATCAGGCTGATCAGGCGGATCGTATTTTTGTAGCCCGTCATGTAGGCCACGTAGGGCTTGCCGGTGCCGGGCTCGGCCTGAAAGCCAGCCTCCACCGGCTCCTGGATCGCGTTGAGCAACAGGTAGCCGCCTTTCTCGGGCAGTGTGTGCTGGTCCATATAAAGCGAGTGGGTGGCGCCGTGGAAGTCGTTGACCTCGTGGGGAAATTCAGCGGTGACCGACAAGGTCGGGTGGCAGGCGAAGTTCTTGCCCACTTGTGCGCTGCTATTGGCCAGCCCGCTTTTGAGCAGCAGCAGCGGCGTCTGGATCGGCCCGGCCGCCAGCACGACGATGGGGGCATCAACGCGCACATCGGCCTTCTTCTTTCCGGTAGCCGGGTCGATGACCTCGGCCAGCACGCCACTGGCCTTGCCACCCTCGGCCAGCACTTGCGTGACACGCGTGTCGGCGAAGATGGTCGCGCCATGCGCCACGGCCCAGGGCAGGTAGGTCACCAGCATGGATTGCTTGCGGTCGGAAGTGCAGCCGCTGAAACAGGCGCCGGTGAGTGCGCAGTCCTTGATGTTGCGCCGCGCCTTGCCTGGCGGGTAGCCGAGCTTGCGCATGCCAATGCCGATGAGTTCCGCGCCGGGGCTGGTCTCGTGCGAGGCGACGGTGCGGATGTGCAGGTTGCGCTCTATCTTCTCAAAGTACGGCGTCATCACCGCCTTGGTGAGGTTGCTCAGGCCGAACTCTTTGGCCCACAGCTTCAGGTAGTAATCGGGCGTGCGAAAGCACAGCGCCGCATTGACCACCGTGGAGCCGCCAACACAGGCGCCTTGCAGGATGGCAATATCGCCATGCATGTTGGACTGCCCGCCGTGGTCCTGGTAGAGCGTTCCCATCGAGACGGCCAGCATCTCGGTGAACTTCTCCGACGGGATGTACGGACCGGCCTCCAGCACGATGACCGTCTTGCCCGCGCGCGCCAGTTCGTAGGCGGCGATGGCCCCGCCAGCGCCCGAACCGATGATCACCGCATCGGCCTTCAGGTGCAGTTTTTCCTGCGTGATGTCACCGGCCTGCGTGACCTTGAGGCCCTGCTTGGCGAGCTTCACGGGAATGGATTTTTTCATGTGGTGTGTCCTCGAATGGTGATGTTCAGCGTGTCGGCAGCGGTGCGTTGCCCAGGGACTTCAGGCCCAGGCGCTTGGTCATTGGTCCGTCGTAACCCAAGGGTTCCCAGCTTGCCGGGTTGGCCCAGTACGACAGTTGAATCAACTTCTTCAGCCCCATCGTCAGGCCGCGCTGCGGCGGCAGATTGGAATTGCCCCAGGCATCGCAGAACTGCGTGGCTTCGGCGTCGTCGAGCGCGGTGAAACGCTTTTTGTACAGGGCCACGGGGCCGTCGTTGAAGTACTGCATGCCGCCTTTGAGGCCCGTCAAAATATGTGGCGCCATGGTGGCCAGCAGCGCGCCGTCCAGCGTTTGCAGCAAGCCGTCAGGCGTCCACGGGACCAGTGGACTACCGGCCACCGGCAGCACTACTTGGGCCAGCCGCGTGAAGATGGCGGCTTCTGCTTCGTTGATGAACTTCACGCCGGCGGGCAGTGCCGCGAAGCTGGCACCGCCCGCCAGCGCAGCGGCGGCGCCGGCGCCGGAGAAACGCAAAAAGTCGCGCCGTGACAGTCCCCGCAGGGCGTTGATGGCGGGCAGGAAGGCATCGCCTGGGCCTGCGGCCTGGTGTTGCATGGAGGGCATCTCTTGTCTCCTTGGAGGGGGTATGGAAGTGAGGAATGCTCAGAATACTTGCAGCAGGCGCAGGTTCACCCGCGAGGCTTCCTTGAAGCCATTGCTGACGGACAGGTCACGTCCCCAGGTGGCCAGCAATTGCGTCTTCGGGGTCAGGAAGACTGCCGTGCCCAGTTGCAGTTTGTCAATGGTCGAGGCGTCTGCCCTGCTGTTGCCATCGAGCTTGGTTTCGCCGGTGCGGGTTCGCGAGAGACCGGCCCGCAGGTCCCAGCCGGGGCTCAGTGCGTAGCGCATAAACCCTTGCACCTGGTAACTGGGTGCCTGCGTGAGCGTTTGGCCCGCCGGGTTGGCGCGGTCATTGTGGCCATAAGCCGTCACATCGGCGGCCAGATCGAAAGTCAGCTTGTCGCCGACTCCCTGGATGTAGCCCACCTGCAGCGCGTATTTCCAGCGGTTCTCACCCAGGTTCAGCGCCTTGGCCGCGTCATAAGTGCCCGTGGGGGCAAACAGGAAAGGTGTGATGCCCAAATAGCGCTTGTTCTCGGGCTCATTGATGGTCCACACCGTGGCGGCCAGGATCAGGTCGCCCGTGCCTGAACCCTTGCCCAGCACCGGGCCAAGCGCACCCGTGGCTTTGAGGTGGCCGAAAGGCAGCAGCAGTTGGGGATCGACCACATAGCCGCCAATTTTGGTGAAGTGGATCAGGCGCAGGATGCCAATGTCCGAGTCCAGCCCGTTGTTGCCGGGGACTTGTTGCCCGTTGGCGTACAGGCTGTTGCGCTTGGCGTGCTGCATGTAGAGCAAGCCCACGTTGGTGCCCTCTGGCAAGGCGGTGTAGTCGCCAGCGTCAATGTCAATAGCCCGGGCCGCACCGGCCACGATGGTGAGGCTGGCGCCGATCAGCAAGGTGCCGAGGGTGCGATGGGAAATTTTGGGGATATTCATTTATGTCTCCTGGGGGTATGTTGTCGATGGGAAAGGGCTCAGGAAAGGGATCAGAACGGGTACACGATGGGCTTGTCCATCACGCTGACCCACTGGCTTTGGGTGAACTCCTCCAGGTTGGCCGGACCGCCAAAGCGCCCGCCATTGCCCGAGGCGCCCATGCCGCCAAAGGGCACGTGGAATTCGTTGTTCACCGTCTGGTCGTTGATGTGAATCATTCCGGTGTGCAAGCGGTTGGCCAGCGCCATGGCGCGCGAAATGTTGCTGCTGTGGATGGCCGCCGCCAGACCGTAGGCCGAGGCGTTGACCAGCGCCGCCGCCTCCTCGTCGGTGTCGAATACGGTGATGGGGGCGACCGGGCCAAAAATTTCATCGGTGAACGCCGGCATCTCCGGCTGCACCTCGGTGAGCACGGTCGGGCGGTAGAGCAAGCCCTCGTAGGTGCCGCCAGTCACCACGCGCGCGCCTTGCGCCACCGAGGCCTGCACGATCTGGTCAATGCGGTCGCGCTGTTTGGCGTTGATGACAGGTCCCAAATGTGCGGGGCCGGCGTGCGGGTTGCCCACATGCAGCGCCTCGGCGCGCTGCTTCAGTCGCTGGGAATAGGCCTCGGCCACGCTGCGGTGCACCAGGTGGCGGCCCGCCTGCATGCAGATTTGCCCCTGATGCAAAAAAGCGCCCCAGGCGCCACAGGAACTGGCGGCGTCCAGGTCGGCATCGTCCAGCACGACGATGGCGTTGTTGCCGCCCAACTCGAGCGCCACCTTTTTGAGCAAGCCACCGCATACTTCGCCAATTTGCCGCCCCACCGCCGTCGAGCCGGTGAAGGAGATCATGTTGACCGCCGGGTGCCGCACGACTGCATCGCCCGTGGCGGGGCCGCCCGGCAGCACATGCAAAACGCCCGCCGGCAGGTCGGCGTCGGCAAACACCTGGGCGATCAACATGCCACCCGTGACGGCGGACTGCGCATCGGGCTTGAGCAGCACCGCGTTGCCCAGCGCCAGCGCCGGCGCCACCGAGCGCATGGCGAGCAGCAGCGGGAAGTTCCACGGGGCAATCACGCCCACCGTGCCGATCGGCACGCGCCGCCACAAGTTGGTTCGCCCGGGCATGGTCGAGGGGAACATCTGCCCGTTGGCCTGCATCGGCAGCGCGGCGGCCATCAGCATTTGTTCGTAGGTGGCGCTCAGCTCCCATTCGGCTTTGGGCATGATGGAGCCGCATTCGCGCACATTCCAGCCGTTGATTTCGCCGGCGCGCTCCTTCAGCAGCCGCGCGGCCTCGCGCATCACGGCCGCGCGTTGGTCAAAGGGGGTCGCGGCCCACGCGGCGCGGGCCGATTGGGCACTCCGCGCGGCACGGTCAACGTCTGCGGTCGAGGCGATACCGATCTGGCCCAGCGTGCCGCCGGTGGCAGGCTCCATCACCGCAGCGGTGCCGCCTTGCGCCGCGACCCAACCGTCGCTGTAAATCTTTCCCGTCCAGTGCCCTGAGTTCGGCGGCGGATAAAGAAGGGTGTCCATGTGTTTGTCTCCAATGCTTGTGTTTTTTGATGGATTTGCCGGCTGTTCGGCGCCACCAGTGCTGCCGTCCAACGCAGCCTCTTCCGCAAGGGGCGTGCCACAAAGGCAGTTAACTGCATAAAGTGGTGGTGTCGTCCGGGTAATTACCATGTTGGGCGGTATTTTCATGAACTAAACTGCATGTCGACCCACCGGGATACCGCCTCAAAACGAGACGAGGGGTCTCAAATCGAGACGACCAGAGAAACGCATACGTGCTGGCAGCCCTGGAGACAACCTGTGCAACAAGCGATTACTTTTGAGCCGAACCTCTACGCTCCCGAACGCATCTGGCAAGCGCGTCGGGCCTTCTTTGACGACGGCAGCGCGCCTGCGGGCCTGATTGACGACCCAGTGCTGCGTTCATGGCAACGCTGCCGGGGTCAGGGTCGCGGCGCCTCGGAACAGGTGGAATTCGATCCCGTGGACCGTCTCGCACTGGCCCGTTTGCTGGAGGCCCAGCGCACATTGCTGGAGGCGGCACGCCCCGAGCTGGATGCGCTCGCCCGCGCGGTGTCGGACGCCGGCTATGCCGTGCTGCTGACCGATGTCCAGGGACGAGCCTTGGCGGTCGAGGGTTGCACCGACCGCCGTAGCGAGCCGCTACGGCAAGCCTTTCGTCCCGGGGTAGACCTGTCTGAGGCGGTGATTGGCACCAACGCGATGTCGTCGGCGATGACCGAGCAGCGGGTGGTCCGCGTGCTCGGGCCCGAGCATTTTTTTGCCGACAACCAGATCTTTCACTGTTGCGCTGCACCCGTGTTTGACCCGCAGGGGCGCGTGGTCGGCGCGGTTGATATCTCGCGCGACATGCCGGGCCTGGCGGCCGGTGCCGTGGCGTTGACCCAGCGCTGCGCCCGCCGCATCGAGCGCAAGCTTTTCGAGGCGCTCCCGGCATTCGTGCGGCTGCGGCTGGAGACGCAGGATGCGAGCGATGAAGCCTGGCTCGCCTTCAACCGCGATGGCGGCCTGCTGGCGGCCAACATCGCCGCGCGCCATCTGATCGATGTCCCTTTCGTTCCGCAGGGGCTGGGCTTCAGCGACCTGTTTGACGGCCGTTTCGATACGCTCGCCGCTGCGGCAAGCCAGGCGAGCGGCGAACTGAGCCTGCGTCTGCGTGGCGGGGTGCAGCTGCGCGCCCGCGCCTCGGGCGTGCCGCCCATGGCGCGATCCGTTGCCACGCCCAACCGTTCAGCGCCGCCGCGCACCGCGCCGAGGCCTGAGTTCGGCGATGTGTCCTTTGCCGCCGACTTTGAACGCGCGCTGCGCGCCTTCAATGCCGGTTTGCCGGTTTTGGTAACGGGCGAAACCGGTGCTGGCAAGGAAGTCGCAGCCCGCGCCCTGCACGAAGTGAGTCATCGCCACGACGGCCCGTTAATAGCGATCAACTGCGGCGCCATCGCTCCCCAGTTGATGGCCGCCGAGCTGTTCGGCCATGTCGAAGGCGCCTTCACTGGCGCCCGGCGTGGCGGCAGCGCCGGCAAAATCGAAGCGGCCCAAGGCGGCACCTTGCTGCTTGACGAAATCGGCGACATGCCGCTTGAGTTGCAGGTCGGCCTGCTGCGCATGCTCGACAGTGGCGAAGTCCTGCGCGTCGGTGCGACCCGGGCGGTGCGGGTGGACGTGCGCTTCGTCTGCGCGACCCACCGCGATCTGCGCGCGCTGGTGGCTTCGGGGCTCTTTCGCGAGGATCTCTATTACCGCATCAGTGGTTTTCAGTTGCAGATACCACCGCTACGCATGAGAAGTGATTTCAACGCAGTCCTTGACGCCTTGCTGGCGGAGCAGGGCTGCGCGCCGCGGCTGCTCGACGCCGGGCTGCGCCGGGCGCTAAAAAGCAGACGCTGGCCGGGCAACGTGCGCCAATTGCGCCATGCGCTTCGACTGGCACTGGCGCTGCTGGAAGCCGATGAAGCGCTCACCCTGAGTCATTTTCCCGACCATGAACCCGACCATGAATCCAGCCTGGGAGTGCCTTCTGCTCGTCCGCGCACCGGTGCACCCGACGACGGGTTGAGTTGGCGGCAGACGCAACAGCAGGCCATCGATGCGGCGCTGCGGCAAACCGGCGGCAACGTCACCGCCGCGGCTGCCTTGCTTAATATCGGTCGCGCAACGCTCTACCGCAAGCTGGCGAAATGATCAACGGCCAACTCGCCCCAACTCGCCGTTAGCTATCGCTATCGGGAAGATGGCGTCGTCAAGCCGAAGCCGTACCCGCCTTGACTTTCAACCGCCAGGCATGCAGCAGCGGCTCGGTGTAGCCACTCGGCTGTTCCAGCCCCTTGAACACCAGGTCGCAGGCGGCCTTGTAAGCCGCTGAGGTGTCGAAGTGGCCCGCCATGTTTTGGTAGAGCGGGTCGCTGGCGTTCTGCTTGTCGACCACGGCGGCCATGCGCTGGAAGGTTTCGATGACTTGATCCTTCGTCACCACGCCATGGTGCAGCCAGTTGGCGATGTGCTGGCTCGAAATGCGCAGCGTGGCGCGGTCTTCCATCAGCGCGACGTTGTGGATGTCGGGCACCTTGGAGCAGCCCACGCCCTGGTCGATCCAGCGCACCACGTAGCCCAGGATGCCCTGTGCATTGTTGTCCAGCTCCTGCTGCTTTTCCGTCGCCGGCCACCTGGCTTCGGCGACCACCGGAATTTGCAGCAGGCCATTCAGGATGTTGTCGCGTTCCGCATTGGCATCGATCTTCTCGAGTTCCTTCTGCACATCCGACACCAGCACCTGGTGGTAGTGCAGCGCGTGCAGGGTGGCGGCAGTCGGTGAGGGCACCCAGGCGGTGTTGGCGCCGGCGCGGGGGTGCGCAATCTTTTGCTCCAGCATGGCGGCCATCAGGTCGGGCATGGCCCACATGCCCTTGCCGATCTGCGCCTTGCCGCGCAGGCCGCAGGACAGGCCCACCAGCACGTTGTTCTTTTCATAGGCGCCAATCCAGGCGCTGGTCTTCATATCGCCCTTGCGGATCATGGGGCCAGCCAGCATGGCGGTGTGCATCTCGTCGCCGGTGCGGTCCAGGAAGCCGGTGTTGATGAAAGCCACGCGGGCGCCGGCCGCGGCAATGCAGGCCTTCAGGTTGACACTGGTGCGGCGCTCTTCGTCCATGATGCCGAGCTTCACGGTGTTCTCGGGCAGGCCCAGCAGTGCCTCGACGCGGCTGAACAGCTCGGATGCAAACGCGACCTCCTGGGGGCCATGCATCTTGGGCTTGACGATGTAGACCGAGCCGGCGCGCGAGTTCCTGATGCCGGGCTGGCCTTTGCGCTTGAGGTCGTGCATGGCAATGGTCGTGGTGATGACCGCGTCCATGATGCCCTCGGGAATTTCCCTGCCGCCTTCATACAGGATGGCCGGGTTGGTCATCAGGTGGCCAACATTGCGCACAAACATCAGCGAGCGGCCGTGCAGCGTGACTTCACCGCCCTGCGCGCCGGTGTATCGGCGGTCCGGGTTCAGGCCGCGCGTGAAGGTCTTGCCGCCCTTGCTGACTTCTTCGGTCAGCGTGCCCTGCAGGATGCCCAGCCAGTTGCTGTAGGCCAGCACCTTGTCTTCGGCATCCACCACGGCGACCGAGTCTTCCAGGTCCAGGATGGTGGACAGCGCGGACTCCAGCACCAGGTCGCTGACGCCGGCCGCATCGCTCTGGCCAATCGGTGTGCTGCGGTCGATCTGGATGTCAATGTGGATGCCGTTGTGCTTGAGCAGCACCGACGAGGGGGCGCCAGCGTCGCCCTGGTAGCCGATGAGCTGGGTGTTGTCCTGCAGGCTGCTGCGGCCGCCGTTCGTCAGCGTCACAACCAGCTTGCCGTCCACGACGGTGTAGCCCGCCGACTCCTTGTGCGACACAGCCTCCAGCGGGGCGGCCTGGTCGAGGAAGGTGCGCGCGAACTCGATCACCCTGGCGCCGCGTAGCGGGTTGTAGGCCTTGCCCTTCTCGGCGCCGCCGGATTCGGAGATGGCGTCCGTGCCATACAGCGCGTCATAGAGCGAGCCCCAGCGGGCATTGGCCGCGTTCAGCGCGTAGCGGGCATTCAGGATGGGCACCACGAGTTGCGGGCCGGCCTGCTCGGCCAGTTCGGCGTCGACATCAGCGGTGGTGGTGGTCACGTTGGCGGGCTGCGCCACCAGGTAGCCGATCTGTTCCAGAAAGGCGCGGTAGGCCGGCATGTCGGTGATGGGGCCGGGATGGGCCTGATGCCAGCTGTCGATCTCGCTTTGCAGGCGATCGCGCTCGGCCAGCAAGGCAATGTTTTTGGGCGCCAGGTCGGCCACGATGGCGTCAAAGCCCTGCCAGAAGGCCGCGCTGTCAACGCCGGTGCCGGGCAGCACCTTGTCTTCAATAAAGCGGTAGAGGCCGGTGGCCACCTGGAGGCGGTGGGCGGGCGTGCGTTCAGTGGTCGTGGTGGTCATGGTGGGTCGTCCCTTGTAAAAAATAAAACGTTGGAGGGTATGAAGGCGGTGTCATGCCGCAGCGCCAGGCAGGTTCATGCCCGGCAGTGTCAGCACGTCGCGCAGGCTGCTGCCGGTGTACGTGGGCGCGGTGCCAAGCTCTTCAAACGGCAACTGGTAGCGGTTGATCCAGAGCGTCTGGTAGCCATACCAGGTGGCGGCCAGCGCGTCCCAGCCGTTGCAGCTGACAAAAGCGATCTGCCGCACGTCCAGCCCGGTGTGTTGCGGGCCCAAGGCATAGGCATCGGGGTGCGTCTTGTATTTGCGGATGCTGTCCACGCTGATCACGTGGTCCAGCAGGCCTTCCAGTCCGCCGGATTTCACGGCCACGTCGAGCATCGACGGATCGCCGTTGGACAGGATGCCGGTGACGATGCCGCGCTTTTTCAGCGCCTGCAGCACGCCCTTGTTTTCCGGAAAGGCCGACAGGTGCCGGTACTGGTTCATGAGCCGCTGCTCGCGCTCGGGCGTGAGGTCCAGCGCCAGGCGCTTGCAGACATAGCGCAGGCTGGAGCGGGTCAGGTCCCAGAAAGGCTGGTAATGCGCACCGTCATTGCAGGTGGTGACCAGGCGTGTGTACTCGATCTGCTTGTCGCGCCACAGCAGCCCCAAGGTTTGCCCCTGGCCCGGAAAGAGCTGCTCCGCGAGCAGGCCCACGCTGTAGACGTCGAACAGCGTGCCATAGGCATCAAACAGCACGCCCCGGATCGGGACAGGGGCGAGCGCACGGGGTTTTTCCATAGGCTCTACTTTATTTGATACAAGGCTGGTTATTAATTAACTGAATATCGTTTTATTTGTGACTTTTATCCGGGTAGTTTGATGGAGTGTCTGAAGAAATTCAAGGCTCATTCAGTGCTATTTAACTCGTTCTTGATGAGTCTGTGCAGGGGGTATGCGCAGCCAGAGTGACCTGCCAGCCCGGCTCGTCAACACCTCGATGAAGAAACAGTCGCCGCCAATCCACGGTATTGCGGGTCCTGCTGCTATTGAAAAGTAGTGTCTGGTGGTTTTTTTGTTCGTGCGGCTCAAACCTGGCCGCTCAGCTTGCGGGCGGCCTCCAGCACCTTCTGAACGTGGCGTTCGTCATAGCGCTCTGTCGGCATGGTCAGCGTCAAGGCTGCCGCCAGGCTGCCGTCGGCCTTGAACACCGGCGCCGAAATGCCGGCCACGCCGGCCAGGCGGTCGCCCATGGCCGAGAAGTAACCCTGCTCCCGGATGCGGGCATGGAGGTTTTTGTCTTTGGCGCTGAGGCCGGTGGTGCGCCGGGGGCCAAAGGCCATCAGCACCCGGCCGCCCGTGCCGCGGTCCAGCGGCAGCACGTCACCGGCCTTGATGTGGTCGCGGATCGGGTGGGGTGAATCCACCCGGTACAGGCACAGCCGCGCATCGCCCTGCGCCACATGGTAGGCGGCGCTCTCGCGGGTGGCCGCCACCAGCGCCCGCATCACGGGCAGCACCACGCGATCCAGTGAAAAGGAGGCGGCGTAAATCGCATTGAGCCGCGCCACCTCGCTGCCCAGCCCGTAGCGGCCGTCCTCCAGTTTTTGAATCAGCCGCGCGTGTTCCAGCGAGGCCAACAAACGCAGCGCCGTGCTCTTGTAGAGCTGGGTGCGGCTGGCCAGTTCGGCCAGGCTCAAGGCGGTATCGCCCTGCTGAAAAGCGCACAGCAGGGTCAGCGCGCGGTCTACCGCCGCGGCGCCACCGGGCGCGGCATGGCTGTCGGCCAGGGATTCGGTGTGGGCTTTGCGGGGCATCGGTAACTCCTGATCATGAAGCGGACCTTGCCGCTGGACGCTTGACAAGCGTCCGAGCTTCAGTGATTATTTCAACAGAAAGAACGACGTTCTATCTTACAGAATTATTTAATGAATGCAACCATGTCAAATTCTCACGTATTGATCAGTGAAGTCGGCCCCCGCGACGGTCTGCAATCGGTCAAGGCCACCATGCCGACAGCCGACAAGCTGCGCTGGATTGACGCGCTTTACAAAGCCGGCGTGCGCGAAATTGAAGTGGCTTCCTTCGTGCCGGCCCGGCTGCTGCCGCAGATGGCCGATGCCGCTGAGGTGGTGCGCCATGCGATCACGCTGCCCGGCCTCACGGTGATGGCGCTGGTGCCCAACCGCCGCGGCGCGGAGGCGGCGCTGGCGGCCGGCGTGCACAAGCTGACGATGCCGGTGTCGGCCAGTGCCGCGCATTCGCTGGCCAATGTGCGCAAGACGCGCGAAGAGATGGTCGAGGAAGTGCGCGCCATCTCTGACCTGCGCCGCGATCTCGCGCCTCACGTCAGGCTCGAAGCCGCCATTTCCACCGCCTTCGGTTGCACGCTGCAGGGCGAGGTGCCCGAAGACGACGTGATCCGGCTGGCCGCGCAATGCATTGCGGCCGGTGCCGACGAGTCGGGCCTGTCGGACACCGTCGGCTATGCCAACCCGGCGCAGGTGCGCCGCCTGTTCCGGCGCCTGCGTGCCGAAATCGGCCGCCACGCCGGCGCGGCCCACATGCACAACACCCGCGGCCTGGGCCTGGCCAATTGCCTGGCCGCGTATGACGAAGGCGTTCGCACCTTCGACGCGTCGCTCGGTGGCCTGGGCGGCTGCCCCTATGCGCCGGGCGCGTCGGGCAACGTCGTCACCGAAGACCTGGTTTTCATGTTCGAGGCCATGGGCGTGCCGACCGGCATTGATCTCGAAAAACTCATGGCCGCGCGCGCGCCGCTGATGGCCGGGCTGCCGGGCGAGCCGGTGTATGGCATGACACCCGAGGCCGGCCTGCCCAGGGGCTTTGTCCAGGGCGCACGCATGACGGCAACTGCCACACCCATCCCTGACGAAAGCAACAACAGCAGCAACAGCGAGATCAGCGACACACCGCTGCCCTACGCCGGCATCCGCGTCGTCGAATTCACCCACATGGTGATGGGCCCGACCTGCGGCCTGCTGCTGGGCGACCTGGGCGCCGAGGTCATCAAGGTGGAGCCGGTCGAGGGCGACAGCACGCGCCGCCTGCTGGGCTCGGGCGCCGGATTTTTCCCGACCTTCAACCGCAACAAGAAAAGCATTGCGCTCGACCTGAAGACGCCCGAAGGCGTGGAGGCCGCGCTGCGCCTGATTGCCACGGCAGACATCGTCAGCGAGAACTTCAAACCCGGCACCATGAAGAAGCTGGGTCTGGACTACGAGACGCTGAAGCAGCGCCACCCGCGCCTGATCTATGTCAGTCACAAGGGTTTTTTGCCCGGGCCTTACGAGCATCGCACCGCCCTGGATGAAGTGGTGCAGATGATGGGCGGGCTGGCCTACATGACGGGCCGCAGCGGCGACCCCCTGCGCGCAGGCACCAGCGTCAACGACATCATGGGCGGCATGTTTGGCGCCATAGGGGCGATGGCCGCCTTGCGCCAGCGCGAACGCACCGGGCTGGGCACGGAGGTGCAGTCGGCCTTGTTTGAAAACAATGTGTTCCTGGTGGGCCAGCACATGATGCAGTTCGCCGCCACCGGCCATGCCGCCGCGCCCATGCCCAGCCGCATTTCGGCGTGGGCGGTGTACGACGTGTTCACCGTGAAAGACGGCGAACAGATTTTTCTGGCGGCCGTCAGCGACAAGCAATGGGCGATTTTCTGCAAGGCCTTTGGGCTGGACGAGCTGCTGGTCGACCCGCGCCTCAAAACCAACAACGACCGCGTGCGCGCCCGGGAGTGGATGATGCCCATCCTGCGCTCGCACCTGGCCGAGCGCAGCGCGGCTGAACTCCGCGCGGTGTTTGAAGCCAACGAATTGCCTTTTGCACCCATCGTGCGGCCTGAAGAGCTTTTTGGGGATCCGCACCTGAACGCGACCGGTGGCCTGGCGCCCGTCCGGATGAACGACGGCAGCCAGTCCAAAGTGCCGCTGATGCCCTTCACGCTGGGCGGCAAACGGCCCGGTATCCGGCTGCAGCCGCCGCTGCTGGGCGAGCACAGCCGCGAATTGCTGCTGGAGCTGGGCTATGGCGAAGACGCCATCCAGGCTTTCCAGAATTCCGCCGAAAGCATCGCTCAAAGCAACCGTTAAACCCCAGACCCCCACCCCCAAGAAACCACACCCGGAGACACACCCTTGAACTTCAAACGACGCACCCTGATGACCACGACCCTGATGACGGCGGCACTGTCTGGCCTGGCCAGCCTGAACGGCGCGGCCACCGCCCAAACCGCCGCTTCGACAAGCTCAGGACAGGCCTGGCCCGACAAGCCGGTGCGCATTGTGGTGCCTTATGCACCGGGCGGAACGACGGACTACGCCGCCCGTCAAATAGCGCAAAAGCTGACGGAGCAGACCCGGCAGTCCTTCTATGTCGAGAACAAGGCTGGTGCCAGCGGCACCATAGGCACCGACCTGGTGGCCAAGGCGGCGCCCGACGGCTACACGCTGCTGACCAACGACACCACGTACGCGATGCTGCCTTCGCTGTTTGCCAAACTGCCTTGGGATCACGCCAACGGCCTGGTGCCCGTGACCACCATCGCGCAGACGCCGGTAGTGCTGGTGGTGGGCAACGCCTCGCCTTTTAAAACGCTGGCCGAACTGGTTGCCCATGCACAAAAAAATCCGGGAAAGCTCAACTTTGGCTCGGGCGGCGCGGGCAGCTCCACCCACCTTTCGGCGGAACTGCTCAAGAAGGAAGGCAGGCTTTTCATCACACACATCCCTTACAAGGGGGCCGGCGACGCTATGCTGGGCGTGATGTCCGGCCAGGTGGACCTGCTTATCACCGCCAGCCCCACGGCGATTCCGCAGATCAGGGGTGGCAAGGTGCGCGCACTGGCCGTCACCGGCGACAAACGCCTGCCCAGCCTGCCCGATGTGCCGACCTTCAAGGAAGCGGGCTTGCGCGGCTACACGGTCACCAACTGGTTTGGCCTGGCAGCCCCGAGGGGAACGCCTCCCGCCATCGTGGACAAGCTGCAGGCCGAGATAAAAAAGGCCTTGGCCGATCCGGCCTTGCGTGAGCGCTTTGCCCAGCAGGGCGCACAGCCTGGCGGCATGAGCCCTGCCGATTTTGCGGCCTTCATCAAGCAGGAAACCGTCATCTGGAGTGCCGTCGCGAAGCTGGCGAGCGTCAAGCCCGAGTAAGCTGGCACCGCAGCAGGCACTCAACACGGCACCTTCATCATGTGGAACTTGTCCTTCACGCCTCCCGAACTCATTGAAGCCCGCGTGCTGACGCGCCTGCCCGACGTGCTGCGCCGGCCGCAACGCAGCGACTGGTCCGATGCCAACAAGCCCGGCCACATCGTTGACTGCTTTCTCGAAGGCCCGTCCTTCGATCGCGCCGGCAACCTGTATGTGACCGACATTCCGCATGGCCGCATCTTTCGTATCGATCCCGCGCTGGAGTGGCAGTTGGTCGCCGAGTACGACGGTTGGCCCAATGGCACCGCGCTGCATGCAGACGGCTCGCTGTGGATTGCCGATTACCGCTGCGGCCTGCTGCGGCTGGATCCGTCCACCGGGCAGGTCAGCACCGTGCTGGGCCACCGCAACAGCGAGTCCTTCAAGGGCGTGAATGATCTGACCTTCGACGCGCAGGGTCACTGCTACTTCACCGATCAGGGGCAGAGCGGACTGCATGACCCCACTGGGCGCGTCTACCGGCTGCGCGACAACGGCCAGCTCGACCTGCTGTTGAACAATGCGCCCAGCCCCAACGGAATTGCCTTGAGCCCTGATGGCCGGGTCTTGTTTGTCGCCGTGACACGCGGCAACGCGGTGTGGCGCGCCCCGCTGCTGCCCGACGGTTCCCTGTCGAAAATGGGGGCGTTCCAGACTTTCTTTGGCACCAGCGGTCCGGACGGGATGGCGGTCGATGTCGAGGGACGGCTGGTCGTGGCGCATGCCAGCCTGGGCGGCGCCTTTGTGCTTAACGCCCGCGGCGAGGTCACCCATTTCGTGCGCAGCCCGACCGGCAGCACGGTGACCAATCTGGCCTATCGCCCCGGGACCCACCAGATCGTGATGACCGAGTCGGCCACCGGCACGCTGCTGATGGCGGATTTGCCGGCGTCGGGAGCGCCTTTGTATTCAGGGTGAAGCCAAAAGCAAAAATCCCCGCCACAACCTGGGCTGTGGCGGGGATGTGCAGTCGGGTCATCTGCGCGAAGACCGCACTGTCCATGGCCCGATAGCTTCGCCCGATACCGTCCGGGCGTATCGGGAACTCATTTCGCCGGAGCCGGAACGATGACCACGGTATCACCGGTTTTGCCGCGCTGGCCTTGGGCCCCGGTATCACCCGTTGCGCCAGTGTCTCCAGTTGCACCGGTGTACCCGGTCGAGCCAGTGGAGCCCGTGGAACCCGTTGCGCCGGTGTACCCGGTTGATCCGGTCGAGCCAGCGGAGCCCGTGGAGCCAGTCGCGCCTGTCGCGCCTGTCGGGCCAGCGGGTCCGGGAACCGTGACTACTGCCGGAGGAGCCGCAGGAGTCACGACAGTAGTCGGCCTCTCGCATGCGGTCAGGGCCAGGGCCGTCAATGCGGCTGAAAAAATGATGGAGTAGTTCATGAAAATTCCTTTGGGTTGTTTGCGGCGGGCTGCCCGTCTGAACAGGCGAGTGGCCGTCCCGCGTTGCATGTCAAAAATACGCTATCCGCATGCGGTTCCGTTCGACGGCGCACGTCACCCCGCTTCCCTGTTTGCCCGGAACGGCCCGCGCAGGGCCTGCTTCCGCTGCAAATTCCTTGATCTCAACGTTGCTGGAACAGCACCAGCCGGGTCTCGTTGTGCTGGTCGCCTCTGGTCGCCGTGATGGTGGCTTCGTAGCGCGCGCCGGGTACGGTCACTTGCGGCTTGAAGCTGAAAACAAAGTTGCCGCCGGCATCCGAACGCAGGGTCTGGTTCAGCACCTGCTGGTTGATGCCGAAAAAGCCGGCCACCGAGGCGATCACCTGGACCTGCACCTCCACCTTGGTATCCGGGGCGGTGCGCCCGCGTACCTCGACGGTGCCGCTGCTGATCTGTGCATTGTTGGCGTGGCTGGTGATCTGCAGGGGCAGCATGGCGGCCGGCGGCGGGGTTTGCGGGCTGGCCACATTGAACACCCAGGTCTGGCGCACGGCATTGCCGGCCATGTCGGCAGCGGTGACTTCCACCGAGTGGGCGCCGGGCCGCAAATCGCCGCGCCAGGTCAGGAACTGGGGCGTGATGCTGGCATTGCGCGTCACGTCCTGGCCGCCGATCATGATCTTCACGGTCTTGGGGTCCACGCCGACACCGCCGCTGTCATCAAACGTTGCGGACACCGACACCGGGCCGCTTGCGACGGTCTCATTGTTTTGCGGTGCAAGGTTTCGCACGGTGGGCGGGCGGGCGTCCACCAGCAGCGCCTGGTTCAGCCGCGAGCGGATCGTCTGGCCGTTGCCCTCCAGGGTGGCGACGATGTTGAGCGAGGGCGGGAAGTTGTCGTTGCGGCGTATGGTGTAGGCGCCTTCATAGCGGCCCGGGCGCACCTCCTGCATGGGCACGCCCTGCACCACGCCGTCGATGCTCAGCGTGGCGCGCGCGCCGGGTGTACCGACAGCGGCAAAGCGCAGTTCGGCGCCGGGCTCGATGCGGGCCACCGGTGTGACGGTGAAGCGTTCGATCGCCAGGGGTGGGGCGGCGGGAGGCGGCGGCGGGCTGGCCACCGGGGGCGGGCCTGCGGCCAAGGCCTGGGTCACGACCTTGGAGGCATTACGCACACGCAGGGTGGCGGTCGCGGTCGGCTGCGGGCCGAGCCGGTCGCGCCGGCTCAACGTGTAGGAGCCTTCATAAACACCGCGCTCGACTTCGCGCAGCACGATGTTTTTGTTGATGCCGCTCAGCCGGACGCTGGCCTGCCCGCGCGGCGAGCCTTCCAGCGTGAAGCTGAGGTCGCTGCCGGGTGCAAGCTGGTCGGTCACGTCGACCTGGAAGCTGCTGATCTCCGGCGCAAAGCGCGCCTTGGGCTGCGCACCTGCAGGCTGCGGCGCCGTGGCGATGAAGCCGACGGCCAGCAACGGAGCGAGGAATGAAAGAAAGCGGTGAACTCGCATGGCCAACCTTTACGGATGAAGTTACTCCTTTGTAACTGGCAGCCGGTCCGTCGGACGTAGGCGCATGACCGGACAGGGCGTGAGCGTAGTGCCCGGCCATTTGCCCGCTTTTTACGCATCGTTTCTTTTGCGGTTTGCTGTTAAACAAACCGCTGTCAACATCCGCAGTTCACGGGTTTGGGCGAGCGATCGGGATAGGCCGCGCGCTACCGGCGGCACCAACTTCGACAACTGCGGCAAGTCGGGCGCAAGGCCGGAACGGGCCGCTTCCTGATGGCGCCTGCGTGGGGGTGTTGTCTGCGCTGCTTATGCGCTTCGATTGACCAGGGGGCGTGCGTACAGGGGGTGGCGCATGCTGCGTACCTCGTGCTCGAGGGTGGCCAGCACCTCGCCGGTGTCCAGGTCGGTGATGTCCTGAAAGCGGTACTGGCTCTGGTTGCTTTCCTCGGTGATCAGGTCGCGTTCGAGCAGACGCCGGTGCACGCCCGAAAAATCGGCGACGGCGATCTGCACGTGATGGCCGTCGAAGGGCGGCAGCGCGCGTGCGGTGTCGCGAAACACCAGACTCTCGCCGAGGCCGATGGGAATGCGCACGAAAACGCCGCCGGCGTCGTGGCCACGGTGGGCCGGCGCCGCAAGGATCTCGCGGTAGAAGCGGGTGATACCTGCGGCGGTGCCGGGGGCGCTGTCAATCTCCACATAGGGCATGCCCAGCGTCATGCGGCCAAAACGTGAGGGGTCTGGCGCGTGCACGCGGATGCGGTTGCCCCAGGGACAGGTGACATCCACGCATTCGCCGGTGCGGGCAAAGGCAAACTTCGTGCCTTTCAGCCGGGGCGCCACCTGCGTCAGCCGTGCGACCAAAGCGTCCGGATCGGGCAGGACGAGACCGGTCACGCCGCGCAGCACCTGCGCCGGCCCAACCGGCAAGTGGAACTGGCAGGTGCCGACATTGATCCAGGCGTTGTCCACACCGGTCATCAGGTAGGGGTCGCGGGTGAGGCCCAGGCCCATGATGTAGAAGATGATCGCCTGCTGCTGGTCTGGCACGCGGACATTGACGTGACCGAACTCGACGATGTTGCCGACGTCTTCGGTGCTGCGGTTGAAAACGGAGGGGCTCATGTTTGATGCAAGTAAGGAAGTTTTCAGTGGGTGATGGGGGTCATGTCGTCCATGTCATGGGGGAGATGGGCCTATGTCGTTTCGCAATGTATGCCATGTTCCCGATGGCATGGACGCGTGCGCCATCATTGCCTGTATTTCACCCGACTTTTTGTCATCGCATTTTTTGAAATAGCCGCTTACACCCGCATTGTCTGGGGTCAGGCATTTTTCATGAACAATTCGGCGCAGACGCCGCGCAGCCAGCGGCAGGCTGCGTCGTGGTGGTACCGGGCATGCCAGTATTGCTTGACGGTGAAGCCCGGAATCTCGAACGGACAGGGCAGCACGCGCAGTCCGGCGGCGTGGGCCAGGGTTTCGCCGATGTGGCGGGGCAGGGTGGCGATCAGGTCGCTGGTCGAGAGAATGGCCGACAGGCCCAGAAAACCGGGCAGCTCCAGCCGTATCTGGCGTGTGATGCGCTGTGACGCCACGGTGTTGTCGAGCAGCTGGTAGCCCGTGCCGGAACTGATGCCGATGTGCGCTTCGGCCTGATACACCGCGAGGTTCCAGTTCGCCCGGGTTTCGTCGATGACACGCGGATGCTGTGCATTGGCCAGGCAAATCCAGTCCTGCGCGTACAGGGTCTGCTGGTAAAAGCCGGCGTCCAGCCAGGGCAGAAACCCCACGGCCAGGTGGGCCTCGCCCGCCTGCAGGGCGTGCGCCAGGTTGGTATCAATACGACTCGCCTCCAGCGCCACACCGGGTGCGAGTGCCCGCACATGCGCCAGCAGCCGCGGCAACAGGGTGATGTGGCTGGCGTCCGTCATGCAGATGGAGAAGCGCCGCTGCACCGTGGCCGGGTCAAATGCGGTGCCCGACTCGGACAGCCGCTTCAAGCCGGCCAGCACCTCGCGCACTGTGCCCATCAGCGCATCGGTGCGCGGCGTCGGCAGCATGCCTTCGGCCGTGCGCACAAACAGCGGGTCGTTCAGCTGCTTGCGCAGCCGGGCCAGCCAGATGCTGACCGTGGGCTGGCTTTGCCCCAGCGCTTCGGCGGCACGCGTGACGCTGTGGGTGGCATACAGCTGGTCCAGCAACCGCAGCAGCCTGATGTCCAGAAGTTCGAGATCTTTGCTCATACCTTTATTGTGATGCGTAATGGAATCTATTGGTGCTACTGCATGGACAACATGGATGGGTCTGTCCAGAATTCACGCCTGGATCAAGAAGGAGTCGCGGTGAAGATTTGTGTTCTGGGCGCCGGCGCGCTGGGTTGCGCCATCGGCGGTGTGTTGACCGAGGCCGGCCATGAGGTGTGGCTGATCAACCGTAATGCGGAGCAGGTCGACGCCATGAACAGCCGCGGGCTGATCCTGCGCGACGACGGTGCCGACCGCGCCGTGCAGGTGCATGCCGCCACCACCGCCCAGGGCGTGAACATGGACACGGGCGCCGTGGACCTGGTGATCGTGCTGGTCAAGTCCTTCCATACGCGCCAGGCCATGGAAGCGGCGACCTCTTTGCTCGGGCCGGACACCGCCGTGCTGTCGCTGCAAAACGGCCTCGGGCATGAAGGCATTCTGGCGGAGATCGTGGGCCGCGAACGCGTGCTCGCCGGCAAGACCTATGTGGGCGGCACGCAGCTGGCCGCTGGCCATGTCATCGTCGGCACCCGCGGCAAAGACACCCACATTGGCGAGCTGGACGGCCGCATCACCGGGCGCGTGCAGCGCATTGCCGACACCTTCAACCGTGCCGGGCTGGACACCACCGTCAGTGACAACATCATGGGCACGATCTGGGACAAGCTGCTGATCAACGTGGCGACCGGTGCACTCACCGGCATCACGCGCCTGACGTATGGCCAGCTGTACCGGCAACCCGAGCTCGAGGCCTGTGGCGTGGCGGCCGTGGCCGAGGCCATGACGGTGGCAGAAGCCAGCGGCATCCGCCTCAGCATCACCGACCCGCGCGATGCCTGGCTCAAGGCCGGTGCCGGCCTGCCGGATGAATTCAAGACCTCGATGCTGCAGAGCCTGGAAAAGGGCTCGGTCACCGAGATCGATTTTGTCAACGGCTCGGTGGTGCGCTGGGGCGCCAAATGCGGCGTGCCCACGCCGGTCAACCAGGCGCTGGTGGCCTGCATCAAGGGCATTGAGCTGGGCTTGCCCGGTTCATCGTCGCACTAACCAACAAGGGAAATAACGAGTCATGGCATATTCGAACCAGGCATATGTCGAGCATGTCGCGGTGCGCGTCAGGGACATCCAGTGGTACATCAACTTCTTCTACGAAGTGTTGGGCATGGATGTGCGCGAGATCGACGGCCCCGTCGACGCACCGAACCAGTACTGGACGATAGGCGGCATGCAGCTGATGAGCACGCCCGGCTTCGAGGCGCCGCCCTCCAACGACGCGGGCTGGCTGGCGCATCTAGGCATCATGGTGGCCGACCTCGACGGCGCGCTGAATGCGGCTCAACGCTGGGGCGTGAAAGAACTGCCGCAGGGCCGCAACTGGCTGCAGCTGCCCGATGGCCTGGCGATCGAGCTGATCCAGGCCCGCGGCAACAGCGTGGCCGAGGCCCTTGCGGTGAACCCGAGAGCATGAAGTCCGCGCGGCTGATCCGATTTGACAGACAAACAGACTGAAAGAAACTCCCATGCCAAAACCCGACATCCAGTTCAGCACCCCGGAAAAATACTGGGACGACGCCAAGATCGGTGACGAATGCACCAGCCCGACCTACACCGTCACCGCCGAGCGCATCGACGCCTATGCCGAACTCACCGGCGACTTCACGCCCGTGCATGTGGACGAGGAGTACGCCAACGCTTCGCACTTTGGCTGCCGCGTGGCGCACGGCCTGATGGGCCTGTCGGTCGCCGACGGCCTGAAGACGCAGTGCGAGTACCGCTTTCTGCCCGGCATGTCGCTGGGCTGGACCTGGGACTTTGTGCTGCCGATCAAGATCAACGACGTGCTGCAGGTGCGGTTTCGGGTCGAGAGCATGCGCCCCTCCAAAAGCAAGCCTGGCTGGGGCATCGTGGTGCTGCCGGCCGAGCTGATCAACCAGCACGGCCAGGTGGTGCAAAAGGGCGAACACCGGCTGATGGTGCCGCGCCGGCCCGGCGCAGCGGCTTCCTGAACCCCCTTCAATCGCCATCAACACCACCAACACCATCACAAATAGCTTATTGCGCCCGCTCCATTTGGGCCGAGAGGACTTTTAAATGACTGAACCATCACCCACCCAACCCGCGCAAGCGCTGCCGCTGGCAGGCATACGCGTCATCGACTACAGCCACTTTCTGGCCGGCCCGCACATGTCGCGTTGCCTGAGCGCGATGGGTGCCGAGGTCATCAAGGTCGAGCGGCCCGTGGCGGGCGATGCCGGGCGTGCCAGCCCGACCATCGTCCAGGGGCAGAGCGGCTACTTCATGCAGCAGAACACGGGCAAGCAGGGCCTGTGCATCAACCTGCGTGACCCGCGCGGCCTGGACATGATGCACAAGCTCACCGACAGCGCCGACGTGTTTGTCGAGAACTACCGCCCCGGTGCATTGAACAAACTGGGCTTGGGGTATGAAGAGCTTTCCGGGCGCAACCCCAAACTCGTCTATTGCTCGGTCTCGGCCTATGGGCACACAGGGCCAGACTCTCACCGACCCGGCTTCGGTTTGATCGCCGAAGCCAAGAGCGGCGCCATGTCGCTGATCGGTGTGCCGGGCGAGCCGCCGCCGCTGTTTCGCATGCCGATCGCCGACATGTATGCCGGCATGCATGGTGTGTCGGCGATTTGCGCCGCGCTGTTTGGCCGCGTGAACAGCGGCCGCGGGCAGCACATTGACATTGCCCTGTACGACTGCATGATCTCCATGCACGACTTCGCCGCCCAGAGTTATTTGATGAGCGGCGGCAAGGAGTTGCCGGTGCAGACCGGCCACGACCTGCCGCAGAGCACGGTGTATGGCGCGTTTTCCGCCAACGATGGTTATCTGGTGATTGCTGCGCAGATGACAGACACCTGGAAGAGCCTGGCCCGGCTGATAGGCGGCGAGGACTATGCGGCGGACACCCGCCTGCACGACCAGGCCGGGCGCAATGCCAACCGCGAGGCCATCCTGGCCAGGGTGACAACCTGGACGAAGGCCCATTCGGTTCAGGCCTGTTGCGCGGCGCTGGACGCTGCCGGTGTTCCGGCCGCGCCCGTGCAAACCATTGACCAGGTGCTCAGCGACCCGCAAACCATTGCGCGGGGCATGGTGGTGGAGCAAGATCACCCGGTGCTGGGCAAGATCAGGCTGCCCAATCTGCCCTTTCGCTTCTCCGAATGCGACACCTCGCTCAGCTATCCGGCGCCACTGCTGGGTCAGCACAATCGCGAGATCGCGGCGAGCGTGGGCTTCAGTTCGGTCGAGATCGACGCCATGGAACGCGACGGCGTTCTGTATTCGGAGTCACAAACATGACTACTGCCGCAGCGCCGGGCCGCCCCAAGCAAGGCACGGCCCCTTTTTCCAATGATAGGGGCAGCGTATTACGCGAAGCGAAAAGCGTGGGGGCCACATCTCTTTATGCCGTCATTGGCAACCCCATCCAGCAGAGCAAATCGCCGCTGATCCACGGCATGTTTGCGCAAGCCACAGGGCAAGACATTGAATACACCGCGATCGAGGGGCCATCGGGTGGCTTCGCGGGTGCTGTCGATGCTTTCCGCGCTGCGGGCGGCCTGGGCCTGAACATCACTGCGCCATTCAAGCTCGACGCCTTTGCCTACGCCACCGAACGCTCCGCGCGGGCGCAGCTCGCCGGTGCCGTCAATGCCTTGAAATTTGACGGAGACCGCGTGCTGGCCGAGAACTTCGACGGTGTCGGCCTGGTGCGCGACGTGACCCATAACCTGGGCTGCCCGCTGAAGGGCAAACGCGTGTTGCTGCTGGGTGCTGGTGGCGCAGCCCGAGGCGCGCTGCTGCCCCTCCTGGAGCAGGCACCGGCAGAGCTGGTGATCGCCAACCGCAGCGTGGACAAGGCACTGGAGCTGGCAAAAATTGGCGCGGCCAGAGGTAAGGTGCGGGGCTGTGCCTACACCGACCTGGTCGGGCAAACCTTTGATGTGGTGTTCAACGCCACCTCGGCCAGCCTGCGTGCCGAGCTGCCGCCGGTACCGGCCGGCGTATTTTCCAATTGCGCCCTGGCGTATGAGCTGGCGTATGGCAAGGGCCTGACGCCCTTCCTGCGCCTGGCGCAAAACGCTGGCGTCAAACAGCTGGCCGACGGTGTGGGCATGCTGGCCGAGCAGGCCGCCGAAGCTTTTGCCTGGTGGCGTGGCGTGCGTCCCGACACCCTTGCGGTGATCGGGAAGCTGACGGTTCCGCTGGTGTAAATAACCGGCTGTCGTGCGCTGTCCAACCCTTCCGGATGACCCCTTCCATGTGCTGCACCGGCCCTCTATACTTCGGGAATGAACGAGTTAGTACATTCCGTCCCCAAGGCCAAAACAGCAATCAAAACAGCAACCAGGCCGGCGGGCAAGGCTGCGACCAGAACGGCGGCGAAGACCTCGCCCGTCCCCCGCACCAACGACCCGGCCCGCACCATGGCGGGCATTCTGGAGGTGGCGACCGCGGAATTCGCCAACAAGGGCCTGAGCGGCGCGCGCATCGACGAAATTGCGGCGGCCACGCGCACCAGCAAGCGCATGATTTACTACTACTTCGGCAGCAAGGAAGGCTTGTACGTCGCGGTACTGGAAGAGTCCTACCGCCGCATGCGCAGCATCGAGGCCGGCTTGCACCTCGAGGACCTGCCGCCCGAACAGGCCCTGCGCCGGCTGGTGGAGTTCACCTTCGATCACCATCTGGGCAATCCGGACTACATCCGTCTGGTAATGACCGAGAACATGGAGCGCGGCGCCTACCTGGCGCAAAGCAAGAGCATCCAGGAGCTCAACGTCCCGGCGATCCAGGCCATCCGCAACCTGTACGAACGCGGCGTGGCTTCCGGCGTGTTCCGGCCCGGGCTGGATCCGGTGGACATTCATGCGTCCATCTCTGCGCTGACATTTTTCAATGTGTCCAACCAGCACACCTTCGGGCTGATCTTCAAGCACGACATGCATGCCCCGCAGACGATTGCCACGCGTCGCCAGAACATCGTCGAAATGATTGTGCGATTCGTCCGCGCCTAGCGAGCGACTCCCGGGCAACTGATCGCCGGAATGGCGAACGGTTCAATATCGACTCCCGCGGCCATCCGGGGGCAAGGTGGCGTTATGTCAAGGAGGACCTAGGGTAACTACTATATGTAGAAAACTAACTAGTTCGTACATTATGAGCCGTAGCCCATAAAGGAGACAAAACCATGGTTCAAAAACTGATCGACAGGTACTGCCAGGCCCTGTCCTGGCTGATGGTCGCCAGCCTGGCGTTGATGGTGGTGCTGGTGTTCACCAACGTGGTGTTGCGCTACGCAGCCAACTCCGGCATTGCGGTGTCGGAGGAACTGTCGCGCTGGTTGTTCGTCTGGCTGACCTTTCTGGGCGGCATCGTTGCCCTGAATGAGGGGACCCATCTGGGCACCGACACCGTGGTTGCCCGACTGTCGGTGCGGGGCAAGAAGGTCTGCCTGGCGCTGGGCCATCTGCTCATGCTGTTCATCTGCTGGCTGCTCTTCAAGGGCACGCTGGCCCAGGTCAGGATCAACTGGGACTCCACCAGCGCCGCGATGGAAACGTCGATGGCCATCTTCTACGGCTGCGGCCTGGTGTTCGCCGTCTCCGGCGCCGTGATTCTGCTCAATGACTTCTGGCGCCTGATCACGGGGCAACTTTCGGACGATGAGCTGGTCGGCGTTCAGGAGTCCGAGGATCTCCCGCACCAGGCGCACAAACCTCCCCGTTAAACCCTCCGGACCGACTATCATGACCATCGCAGTTTTCCTGGGCTCCCTGCTCGCCGCCATGGCGCTGGGCATTCCCATTTCATTTTCCCTGTTGCTGTGCGGTGCCGCATTGATGTGGCACCTGGATATGTTCGATGCGCAAATTCTGGCGCAGAACGTGATCAACGGTGCTGACAGCTTCCCGCTGCTGGCGGTACCGTTTTTCATGCTGGCTGGGGAAATCATGAACGCCGGCGGCCTGTCGCGCCGTATCGTCAACTTTGCCATGACGCTGGTGGGGCACATCAAGGGCGGGCTGGGCTATGTGGCCATTGTGGCGGCCGTGCTGATGGCCGCCCTGTCCGGCTCCGCCGTGGCAGATGCCGCCGCCCTGTCGGCCCTGTTGCTGCCCATGATGGTGGCCGCCGGCCACGACAAGGCGCGCTCCGCCGGCCTGCTGGCATCGGCCAGCATCATCGCTCCCGTTATTCCGCCCAGCATCGGCTTCGTGATCTTCGGCGTGGCGGCCAATGTCTCGATTTCCAAGCTATTCATGGCCGGCATTGCGCCCGGCGTCATGCTCGGGGTCGCCTTGTGGTTCACGTGGTGGTATGTCGCACGCAAGGAAACCGTCGCGGTGCCCCCCCGCAAGTCACGTGCGGACGTGATCGCCGCCTTCAAGGACACCACCTTTGCGATGGTCTTGCCGGTGATCGTGGTGGTGGGTCTGAAGTTTGGCGTGTTCACGCCCACCGAGGCGGCGGTGGTGGCTGCGGTTTACGCGCTGTTGATCTCGACGCTGGTCTACAGGGAGCTCAAGCTCAACCAGTTGTACGGCCTGTTTCTGGCGGCGGCCAAGACGACGGCGGTGATCATGTTCCTCGTTGCCGCGGCGATGGTCTCGGCCTGGCTAATCACGGTGGCGCAATTGCCGGCGCAGGTGGTCACGCTGCTGCAACCGCTGCTGGACAGCCCGAAGCTGCTGATGCTGGCCATCATGGTGCTGGTGATGGTGGTGGGTGCGGCGATGGACATGACCCCCACTATCCTGATTCTCACCCCGGTGCTGATGCCGATCGTGAAAGCGGCAGGGATTGACCCGGTGTACTTTGGCGTGCTGTTCATCATCAACAACGCGATCGGCCTGATCACGCCACCGGTCGGAACCGTGCTCAACACCGTCGCAGGCGTGGGCAAGGTTAGCATGGACGAGGTGACCAAGGGCGTCTGGCCGTTCATGATCGCGCAGTTCGCCATCATGTTCCTGATGGTGCTGTTCCCGCAGCTGGTCATGGTGCCCGCACGCTGGTTCTATGGCTAGGACTATGGCCCGCACGCTTTTCACTGCGTGTGCCCTCGGCGTAGCGCTGCCCCATTCATCAAAGGAAGGGGCTGAACTTGCTCGGGGCGGCCCGGCGCCAGTCCTGATTTCCATGGTGTGGGGCGTGTCTGGTACGCCAAGCTCCGCACCTCAATCGTTTGCGTACTGGATTTTTACTAGGAGACAAGCATGAAACGTCTGATGATCAAGACCGTGGTGGCCGTTGCCGCACTGACCGCTTTCGGCATGGCCAGCGCACAGGACATCAAGGAGCGCAACATCAAGTTCGCCACCCAGAACCCCAAGGGTCATCCGATCGTGACGGGCATGGAAAAATTCGCCGAGATCGTTGCCGCCAAATCCGGCGGCAAGATCAAGGTCAACCTGTTCCCCGGCGGTGTGCTTGGTGGCGATGCACCCAACGTCTCGGCGCTGCAGGGCGGCACCATTGAAATGGTGTCCATGAACTCGGGCATTCTGGCCAGCCAGGTCAAGGAATTTGCCATTTTTGACTTCCCCTTCCTGTTTGCCAACAGCAAGGAAGCCGATGCCGTGGTTGATGGCCCGTTCGGCAGGAAAATGCACGACAAGCTGCGGGAAAAGGGCATTGTGGGCCTGACCTATTGGGAACTGGGCTTTCGCAATATGACCAACGGCAAGCGCCCCCTCAACAAGGTGGAAGACTTCGCCGGCCTGAAGATCCGCGTGATCCCCAACCCGATCAATCTGGACTGGGTCAAGGCGCTGGATGCCAACCCCACGCCCATGGCCTTCCCCGAAGTCTATGGCGCTCTGGAAGCCAAGGCGCTGGACGGACAGGAAAACCCGTTCACCGTGATCCAGGCCAACAAACTCAATGAGGTCCAGAAGTACCTGACGGTGACCAACCACGTCTACAACCCGCAGTCCGTCATCATCAGCAAGAAGTTCTGGGACACGCTGAGCGGCGTCGAGAAAAAACTGCTGGGCGACGCTGCCGTGGAAGCCGGCAAATACCAGCGCCAGGTCGCGCGGGAAGCCTCGGGCACTGCGCTGGCGGCACTGAAGAAGGCCGGCATGCAGGTCAACGAGCTGCCCGCGCCCGAAATGGACAAGCTGCGCGACAAGATGCGCCCGGTGATTGCCAAGTACGCCGTATCCGTCGGCCAGGAGACCGTCACGGAAATGCAAGGCGAGCTGGCCAAGGCCCGCAGCAAGTAATTTTGATTTTCAACAAGGACTGAAACGAAACTCTGCCATCCCGGCCTTCGCCGGGATGGCAACCCATACCGAGTGCGATCTGCGATCTGAATTCCTGCTGTCCATTCATTGGAGCTTTCCCGACATGAGCAAAACCCGCATCGCAGTCGCCGGCGCCGGCTACATCGGCCAGGCCCACATGGGCGTGGCGCTGGCCAGCCCGACCTGTGCGCTGTCCGCCATCGTTGACCCGTCGCCCGCCGCCGCCGAAGTGGCGGCCAAGGCGGGCGTGGCGCTGTACACCTCGATGGAAGAACTGCTGGCCAATGACCGCCCCGACGGCCTGGTTTTGGCCACGCCCAATCAGCTGCACGTGCCACAAGCGCTGCAGTGCATCGCTGCCGGCCTGCCCATCCTGCTGGAAAAGCCGATTGCCACCACGGTGGCGGAGGGCGAGCAGCTGGTCAAGGTGGTGGATGAGACTGGCGCCAGGGTGCTGATCGGTCACCACCGCGCGCACAGCCCCATCATGGCCAAGGCCAAAGAGGTGGTGGACTCCGGCAAACTGGGCAAGCTGGTGGCGGTGATGGGCAGTGCCACCTTTTTCAAACCGGATCAGTACTACGCCGACGCAACGTGGCGCCGCGAGATCGGCGGCGGCCCCATCCTGCTGAACATGATCCACGAGGTGCACAACCTGCGCATGCTGTGCGGCGACATCGTCGCCGTGCAGGCCTTTGCGTCCAGCGCCACCCGCGGTTTTCCGGTGGAAGACACTGTGGCGATCAACCTGCGCTTTGCCAGTGGCGCGCTGGGCACCTTCATGCTGTCCGACACCGCCGCCTGCCCGCGCAGCTGGGAGCAGACCAGCCAGGAAAACAAGGCCTACCCGACCTACGACGACGAGGACTGCTACGTCATTTCCGGCACCAACGGCAGCCTGTCGGTGCCCACCATGCGCCTGAAAACCTACCTGAGGCCGCAAGACCGGTCCTGGTGGAAAGAATTCGAAGTCGGCGTGGTCGGCATGGTGCGTGACGACCCGCTCAAGCAACAGATCGAGCACTTCGGCGCCGTGGTGCGCGGCGAGGCGCAGCCGCTGGTCAGCGCGCGCGACGGCCTGCTCAACCTGCGCATCACCGAAGCCATTGCCGAAGCGGCCAGGACGGGCCAGATCGTCCACCTGACAAACTAGCAACCTGACAGTTTCCTAATTTCCTAATTTCCTAATTTCCTAATTTCCTAATTTCCTAATTTCCCAACCACACAAGGATCTCCCATGAAAGTTCTCATGCTCAACGGCATCAACCTCAACATGTTCGGCAAGCGCGACCCCAAGCAATACGGCACCATCACGCTGGACGAGATCAATGCCCGCCTGACTACTTTGGGCAAGGAATTGGGTGCGGAGGTGGAGTGCTTTCAGACCAACAGCGAAGCCGAAATGTGCGAACGCATCCACCAGGGCTACCACGATGGCGTCGATGCCGTGCTGATCAACGCCGGCGCCTGGACCCACTACAGCTACGGCATCCGCGATGCGCTGGCCATCCTGACCTGCCCGGTGGTCGAGCTGCACATGTCCAACATTCACGCCCGTGAGGCCTTCCGTCACGTGTCGGTGTTTGCCGAAATCGTGAAGGGCCAGATCTGCGGCTTTGGTGCTGACAGCTACCTGCTGGGCCTGCGTGCTGCGGTCTCGGCTGTCCAGTCCGCCCCGAAGGCTTGACGCCCTGAGCCATCTGACGGAGCCAGCCATGCGCCGTTCCATCGCCACGGTTTCCCTTTCCGGCATGCTGCGCGAGAAGCTGCAGGCCGCTGCTGCGGCGCACTTCGATGGCGTCGAGATCTTCGAGAACGACCTGTTGCAGTTCCCGGGGTCGCCGCGCGAGGTGCGCCTCATGGCCGAAGACCTCGGGCTGAGCATCGACATGTTCCAGCCCTTCCGCGACTTTGACGGCACCACGCCCGCGCAACTGGCGCGCAACCTGGAACGCGCCGAACGCAAGTTCGACGTGATGCAGGAGCTTGGGACCCAGTTGATCCTGGTGTGTTCCAATGTGCAGCCCGACGCACTGAGTGATGTCGACCGGCTTGCCGAGCAGTTCCAGCAGCTGGCCGAACATGCCGGGCGGCGCGGCATGCGCATTGCCTACGAGGCGCTGGCCTGGGGCAGCAAGGTCAGGCTCTGGTCGCAGGCCTGGGCCGTGGTCGAGCGGGTCAGCCATCCGCATCTGGGCCTGGCGCTCGATAGCTTTCATACGCTGTCGCTGCGCGATGACCCGAGCGGCATTGCCCAGCTGCCGGGCGAGAAAATCTTTTTCGTCCAGCTGGCCGATGCCCCCTGGATCAATACCGACGTGCTGACCCACAGCCGGCACTACCGCTGCTTTCCCGGCCAAGGCGAATTCGAGATGGCGAAGTTCACCGCGGCCGTGCTCGATGCCGGTTACAGCGGCCCGCTGTCGCTGGAAATTTTCAACGACGAATTCCGCGCCGCGCCGGCCCGAGCGAACGCCGTCGATGCCATGCGCTCGCTGCTGTGGCTGGAAGAGCAGGTGCAACTGGGCCGCGCCAGGGACGCACAGCCTTACAAGGTGCCGCTGTTCACGCCGCCGGCCCCGCCGACCTTCACCGGGTGGGCGTTCATCGAGTTCGCCGTCGATCCGGCCGCCGGCGCGCGTCTGGCCGCGTGGCTTCGGGCCTGCGGCTTTCAGTGCATCGGCCACCACCGGTCCAAGAATGTGGACCTGTACGGCCAGGGCGAAGTCCGCATCATCGTCAACCTGGAAGAGGATTCCTTCGCCCGCAGCCATTTCGAATTGCACGGCACTTCGGTCTGCGCCGTCGCGCTGGCCACGCCGGATGTGGCCGGTGCGCTGGCGCGTGCCGAGGCGCTGCAGTGCCCGCGCGTGCTCGGCCGCGTGGGCCAGCACGAGTTGACCATCCCGGCGGTGCGCGCGCCGGACGGCAGCCTCGTTTATTTCTGCGAGACGGCTCAGAGTGGCCGCTACCCGTTCGAGGCCGATTTTGTGATGGATGAAGCCGCGCTGCACGGTGGGGCGCTCGGTGACTCCGCGCGCATCGACCACCTGGTACAGGCCGTGCCGGCAGGGCAGGTCGAGCCCTGGGTGTTGTTCCATCGCGCGGTGCTGGGCCTGGTGCCTGAGCGCAACGTGGTGCTGCATGACCCCTATGGCGTGATCAGGAGCCGCGAGATTGAATCAGCCGACCGCGCGGTGCGCGTGTCGATCACCGTTTCCGAACGCGACAACACCTCGGTGTCTCGCGCCGTGTCCAGCTTCCGGGGTGCCGGCATGCAGCAGATCGCGCTGGCCGTGAGTGACCTGATTGCCACGGCGCGCGCGCTCAAGGCCGCGGGTGCGCCGCTGTTGCCGGTACCGGCCAATTACTACGACGACCTGGCCGCCAAATACGACATCGACGCCGCTGAGCTGGCGGCTATGCGCGAGCTGGGCATCCTGTATGACCGCGAAGCCAATGGTGGCGAGTTCCTGCACCTGTACCTCACGCCGTTTGACGACCGCTTCCATTTCGAGCTGACCGAGCGGCGTGGCGGCTACACCGGTTACGGTGCGCCGAATGCCCCGGCGCGCCTGGCAGCGATGGCATTGTGGCGCCAGACACGGGGCGAGTCCCAGGATCGGCCCTGACCACGCGCAACCCGAATCATCCAGCGGTCACCATCCAACCCAATCCGATAACGACGCCCCAGCGACACCCCGGCGCACTCACCCCACTCACCATCAGGACACGCACATGATCAACGGCAACACCGAACTCATTGCCCACATCGGTTACCCCACGCATTCGTTCAAGGCGCCGATGATCTACAACCCCTACTTTGACCACATCGGCGTCAATGCCCGGGTGATGCCCATGGGCTGCCAGAGCGCTGACTACCCGGCCTTTCTGCGCGCGGTGTTCACGCTGACCAACATTCGGGGCGCCCTGATCACCATGCCGCACAAGGTCACCACGGTGGACCTGCTCGACCGCGCCACGCCCACCGTGTCGGTGGCGGGCTCGTGCAACGCCGTGCGGCGCGGCGCCGATGGCAAGCTCGAAGGCGACATGTTCGATGGCGAAGGCTTTGTGCGCGGTGTGCAGCGCAAGGGCCTGACGCTGGACGGTGCCCGGGTGCTGGTGGTCGGCAGCGGTGGCGTGGGATCGGCGATTGCCGCATCGCTGGCGGCGGCCGGTATTGGCGCCATCAGCCTGCATGACGTGAACACCGCGTCCTGCGAAGGCCTGGGCGCGCGGCTGAGAAAGCACTACCCCAGGTTGCAGGTCAGCACCATGTCCAATGACCCGGCCGGCCACGACCTGGTGGTCAATGCCACGCCCATGGGAATGAACGAGGGCGACCCGATGCCCATGGACATTGCGCGCATCGCGCCGACCACCTTTGTCGGCGAAGTCGTGATGAAGACAGAGATGACCGCTTTCCTCAATGCTGCGGAGGCACGCGGCTGCCCCATCCAGGTGGGTTCGGACATGCTGTTCGAGCAGATCCCGGCCTATCTTGAATTTTTTGGCTTCCCGACCACCACGCCCGAGGTGCTGCGTTCCGTGGCGAAACTCAGTTACTGACCATCATGCGGCGTCCGGGCGCGCAGCGTCATCCGCGCGCAGCAGGCCATGGCGAATGGCAGGCGCTGACGGATTCGCCATCATGACGGCCCAGGGCAACATCGCTGCAAACAGGGCAAGGGCACGCCTTCACCCATGCTGCAAATACTTTCTGTCACCGGGCCGATCTACCTGATCATGGCGGCCGGCTATATGGCCGTGCGTTACAGCTCGTTCCGGAACGCGCCGGAAGCCAGGCCCTGTTGAGATCGTGATCCAGGGGCTTGGAGAGACTATGAGTTATCTGTAGCAGGTAATCAGTAATCAGTCTGAGGATGCACTCAGAGTGCCAAAGCCCTACCCGTGCAGCACCCGGTCCAGCATGGCCAGGCTGCTGATCTGCTCGATCCGGCCAGCGAGTTCCGGCGGCACTGTCTCGGGCTGGCACAGTGAATACACCTGCATGCCCGCCGCCAGTCCCGCCTCAATGCCCGGCAGGCTGTCTTCCACCACCGCGCAGTGCCGCGGCTCGACGCTGAAGGCTCGCGCCGCGTGCAGAAACAGCTCGGGTGAAGGCTTCCAGAAACCCACGTCGTAAGCGGAAAAAATCCGGTTCTCGAAGTAAGGCAGCAGGCCGGTCAGGCCCAAGGTGAGTTCTGCTTTTTCACGCGGCCCATTGGTGGCCACGCAAAACGGCTGCTGCAGGCGCGACACCAGCGCCAGTGCGCCCAGTATCGGGTTCAGGCCTTCGTTGAAGCGCAACGCCATGGCCTGGCGCACATGGGCGGTGAAGTCGGCCTCGAAGCTGGCGGGCCGCTGTGCCAGGCGCCGGCCGATCGCCTCGATGCACAGCGCCATGCGCTTGCCGCGAAACTCGGCATGGACCTCCTCGCGCGACAGGTCCACGCCCAGTTTGACCGCCTCCTCATACAGCACATCCAGCCCCGGCGTCTCACTGTCTACCAGCGTGCCATCGCAGTCGAAAATAATGGCCTTGATGCCCCTTGCCATGCGCAGTCTCTCGGTGTGTTCAGATGGTTCCAGTGTAAACAAACGCCCTGGGAGAACCCGGTCGCTTCGGGCTGAATACCGGGTTCGCGCCGCTCGCGCACTTGCGCCATCCGCCTGCGCGCCGCAGCGCAAATGTCCCGTACCCGTCATGTAACTTGCCGCTCAAAAAACGCTTTAATGAGCTTCAAAAAATGTCCTATTCAGAACATTTATATACATAATATGGGATGGACAAACTCAAGCAACTGGAATCATTTGTGGCGGTGGTCGCGCGCGGCAGTCTGACGGCGGCGGCCAAGGCGGAGGGGGTGGCCCCGGCCATCATGGGCCGGCGGCTGGATGCGCTGGAGGAGCGGCTGGGCGTGAAGCTGCTGGTGCGCACCACGCGGCGCATCACGCTCACCCACGAAGGCAGCGCTTTCCTCGAGGATTGCCAGCGCCTGCTGGCCGACCTGGCCAACGCCGAGGCCAGCGTGTCGGCGGGTGGGGTGAAAGCCAGTGGCCATTTGCGCATCACCGCGCCTGCCGGTTTTGGCCGGCGCCATGTGGCGCCGCTGGTGACGAAGTTTCGCGAGCAGCATCTGGACGTCACGATTTCGCTGAACCTGAGCGACCGCGTGGTGGACCTGGCGGGCGAGGGTTTTGACTGCGCGGTGCGCGTGGGCGACCTGCCCGATTCGTCGCTGGTCAGCGTGCGCATGGCCGACAACCGGCGCCTGTGTGTCGCGACGCCGCGCTACCTCCAGCGCCACGGCACGCCGCAGCATCCCGCCGAGCTGGCCCGGTTTGACTGCCTCACCCTGTCCAGCGACGCGTCCCAAACCCGTGGCTGGGCCTTCCAGGTCAACGGCGAGCTGATACACCTGAAACCCGGCGGGCCGCTGGACTGCTCGGACGGTCAGGTACTGCACGACTGGTGCCTGGCCGACTACGGCATTGCCTGGCGCAGCACCTGGGAGGTCGAATCGGAAATCGCCAGCGGCCACCTGGTGGCCGTGCTGGAAGCGTTTGCGGCGCCGCCCAACGGCATCTACGCCGTCTTTCCGCAGCGCAAGCATTTGCCGCTGCGCGTGCGCCTCTGGATAGACTTCCTGAAGCACCATTACAGCCAGCCGGATTTCTGGCGCTCGGCGGCGGCCTCGCCCGCGTAGTCCGCTTGGGCGCTTTGTGTTCGCCAGCTTAAAGCAGGCCGATCAGCAGCCAGCCGGCCGTGCCCCACATCATCAGCGCCACCAGGCCATCGAGCGCGCGCCAGAGGCGCGATGAGTTGAGCCGCTGGCCCAGCCACCACATCGCCAGGCCGAGCGCGGTGAACCACAGCAGCGAGCCCGCGGCCGCGCCCAGGCCAAACAGCGCGTTTTCGGGTTGCGCGTAGGCCAGCGAGGCTGAGCCAATCAATACGGCGGTGTCCAGCCAGGCATGTGGGTTGAGCCACGACAGGGCGAGCGCCAGCGTGATGGCTCGGCCGCGTGACACGCCTGTGCCGACGGGCGGGTTCAACGGCTGGCCCGGGGTGGCCATGACTGCCGCCGCTGCGGCAGGCCTGAGAAAGCGCTGCATGGCCTGGCCTCCGTAGGCGATCAGCACCGCCGCGCCCGCGCCCACCATGGCGCCCTGCAGTTTGTCCGACAGGCCACCCAGATGCGCCAGCCCCAGCACGCCGACCGCAATCAGTACCACGTCGGTCGCGATGCAGACCGCAATGGTCAGCCACAGATGCTGGCGCAGCAGGCCCATGCGCATCACATGCACGTTTTGCGGGCCGATGGCCATGATCAGCGACAGGCTGAGCGCCAGCCCGGCGACGAAAGCCGGGGCCGGGACGATGAGGGTCGGGAAGGCGGACATGGTGATTTTCTGTTCTCTTCGGGGAAGGATCCACCAAGTGTTCCGGAAAATCGCCTTGAGTTAAATGAATTTAAGTTAAATTGGTGTTGGTCAATAAATACTTGATAAAAGCAAACAAGGAACACCCTGCGATGCTGGATGCCCGCCAACTCGATGCCCTCGCCGCCGTGATCGAACACGGCAGTTTTGGCGCAGCCGCCAAGGCCCTGAGCCTGACGCTGGCCGCCGTGTCGCTGCGCATCAAGTCGCTGGAGGACGCTTTGGGCCAGCGCCTGCTGGTGCGCGGCAAGCAGCTGCACCCCACGCCGGCGGGCCAGGCGCTGCTGGGGCATGTCAAACAGCTCAGGCTGCAGGAGGCGGACCTGCTGGCCCACCTGCAGGGAGGGCGCCGTCCGGGCGCAAAGGCGGTGCCGCTGCAAAGCCTGAGCGTGGCCGTCAATGCCGACTCGCTGACCGGCTGGTTCCTGGCCGGCGTGGCCCCGGCGCTTGAAAAACACCGGCTGCTGCTCGACATCGTGGTGGATGACCAGGACCACACGCATGACGCGCTTAAAAATGGCGATGTGAGCGGCTGCGTGACGACGCTGGCGCAGTCGATGCGGGGCTGTGTGGCCGAGCCGCTGGGCGTCATGCGCTACCACTGTGTGGCGGCACCGGCGCTGGTGGCCAAGTGGCGCACCGGCAAGGAAACCGTGGCAGCGCAGCGCCTGCTGGCCAGCCCGGCCGTCATCTTCAACCGCAAGGACGCGCTGCAGGACGCCTTCCTGGCGCAGCATTTCAATTTGCGCGACGCGCTGTATCCGCGTCACTTTGTGCCCGCCGTCGATGCCTTTGAACTGGCGCTGGAGCTGGGCCTGGGCTGGGGCATGGTGCCCGAGCAGCATCTGGCAGCGCGCGCGCACCGCCCGCCGCTGGCCGAGGTGCTGCCCGGCAAAACGGTCGATGTGGCGCTGTACTGGCAGCACTGGACCCGCGAGCCCGTGCCGGCCCAGCGGCTCACGCGGGCGGTGAAAGAGGCCGCCCGGGTTCTTGGGGCCCCGACGCTCTTCCCGCGGGTGTAGCGCACCGGCCAGCGCATGGCATGTCTGCAGGGCTGCCCCTGGAGGAGGCCATGGAAACCATGGCGCGCTCCTCTCGCTGCCCCCGCTTCTGTCCGGCCAAAGGGGCGGCGCTTGTCACACAGGGAAAAGGGTGAGTGCCGCGCCCCTAAAATCTCCCCATGCTTCAAATCAAACAAGACTTGCTGGACGCGCTGGGCCAGGCCCTCAAAACCATGGCGCCTGACAGTGGCGTGGCGGCCGTGTTCGAGTCGCCCAAGGTGGCGGCGCACGGTGATTTCGCCTCCACCGCGGCCATGCAGCTGGCCAAACCGCTCAAGCTCAACCCCCGCCAGGTGGCGGAAAACCTGCGCGGGCTGCTGCTCCAGGCGCCCGCGTTTGCGCGCTGGGTGGACGCGATTGAAATCGCCGGCCCGGGTTTTCTCAATATCCGGCTCAAGCCCGAAGCCAAGCAGCAGGTGGTGCGGGAAGTGCTGCAGGGTGCAGACCAGTACGGCATGCAATTGGCCGACAGCCCGCACCGCATGGTTGTGGAGTTCGTCTCGGCCAACCCGACCGGGCCGCTGCACGTGGGCCATGGCCGCCAGGCGGCGCTGGGCGACGCGATCTGCAACCTGTTTGACACGCAGGGCTGGGATGTGTGGCGCGAGTTTTATTACAACGACGCCGGCGTGCAGATCCAGACCCTGGCCACCAGCACGCAGGCGCGCGCCAAAGGCCTCAAACCGGGCGATGCCGGCTGGCCCGAGCCTGCCTACAACGGTGACTACATTGCCGACATTGCCAATGATTTTCTGGCCAAAAAGACCGTCAAATCCGACGACCGGGAGTTCACCGCCAGCGGTGACGTCGAAGACATCGATGCCATCCGCCAGTTTGCCGTGGCCTATTTGCGCCATGAGCAGGACCTGGACCTGCGGGCCTTCTCGGTCCGGTTTGACAACTACTACCTCGAGTCCAGCCTGTACAGCTCGGGCCGGGTCGACAGCGCGGTGCAAAAACTCAAGGACGCCGGCAAAACCTACGAGCAGGACGGCGCGCTGTGGCTCAAGTCGACCGATTACGGCGACGACAAAGACCGCGTGATGAAAAAGGGCGACGGCAGCTACACCTATTTTGTGCCTGACGTGGCCTACCACCTGGCCAAATGGGAGCGCGGTTTCAGCAAGGCCATCAACATCCAGGGCATGGACCACCACGGCACGATTGCCCGCGTGCGCGCCGGGCTGCAGGCCGCCAGCGCCGGCATTCCGCAGGGCTACCCCGACTACGTGCTGCACACCATGGTGCGCGTCGTGCGCCATGGCGAAGAGGTCAAGATCTCCAAGCGCGCCGGCAGCTACGTCACGCTGCGCGACCTGATCGAGTGGACCAGCGCGGATGCCGTGCGCTTCTTCCTGCTCAGCCGCAAGCCCGACACCGAGTACGTGTTTGACATTGACCTGGCACTGGCCAAAAACAATGAAAACCCGGTGTACTACGTGCAATACGCCCATGCCCGCATCTGCTCGATTCTCGGCACCTGGGCTGCCCAGGGCGGTGATGCGAGCCAGCTGAAAAGCGTGGATCTGTCAGCGCTGGACGGCCCGCAGGCCCAGGCACTCATGCTGCTGCTGGCCAAGTACCCCGACATGCTCAGCAATGCCGCCGCCGGGCTGGCGCCGCACGACGTGGCCTTTTACCTGCGCGAGCTGGCCGCCTGCTACCACAGCTATTACGACGCCGAACGGATTCTGGTGGACGACGAAGCCATCAAGCTGGCGCGCCTGGCGCTGGTCGCCGCGACGGCGCAGGTGTTGCACAATGGCCTCAAGGTGCTGGGCGTCAGTGCGCCCCACAAAATGTAGGCAACCATGAAGCACACGCAGCGGGATTCAGAGCTGGATTCAGAGACAGGCAAGAAAATTGGGCAAGGCATGAGAAAACAACGAGGCGGAACCCTGCTGGGTTTGGTTATTGGCGCGCTGATCGGATTGGGCGCCGCGCTGGCCGTGGCGGTCTATATCACCAAGGTGCCGGTGCCTTTCATGAACAAGAGCCAGTCGCGCAATCCCGACAGCGACGCCGCGGAAGCCAAAAAGAACCGGGACTGGAATCCGAATGCCCCGCTGGCCGGGAAAACGCCCGTGAAGCCGCTCCCTGCCGCGTCCGGCGACGTGGGCAATATGCCCGCCCCGGCCACTGCGACCGCGCCCAGGGCGGGTCCGTCGGCCCCCGCCAGGCCCGCTGTGTCGGCGGATCCCCTGGGCGATCTGGCCAAGGCCCGGGCGGATGCCGCGCCCGCCGTTTCGGGGGTGGATCCCTTCAGTTACTTTGTCCAGGCTGGCGCCTTCCGCACGCCGGAAGACGCCGAGCAGCAGCGCGCCAAGCTCATGCTGCTGGGCGTGCAGGCCAAGGTAAGTGAGCGCGAGCAGTCGGGCCGCACGGTGTACCGCGTGCGCGTCGGCCCGTTTGACAAAAAGGACGACGCCGACAAGGTCAAGGAGCGGCTGGACAGCAATTCGATAGAAACAGCCCTCGTCAGGGTGCAGCGCTAGCCCGGGTGAACTTTTACGGGCGGCGGTGTACCAACCCCTGCACGACATCGCCGGCCGGTGGCCATCGCATGGAAAGACCGGCTGCCTTGCAACCCCCAGACATATCAGGAGAAAAATTGATGCAACGACGTGAGTTTTCGCTTTCAGCCGCTACCGTGGCAGCCGCCGCCACCTGGGGGGGCGTTGCGCTGCCCACGGCGGCGCAGGCCCAGGCCCGCGCCTTCAAGGAGGGATCGGATTATTTGACGCTGGGCAAGCCCGCCCCCACCGACGTGCCTGCCGGCCAGGTCGAAGTGGTGGAATTCTTCTGGTACAGCTGCCCGCATTGCAATGCGTTCGAGCCAGCGCTGGAGGCCTGGATCCAGAAAGCCCCCAAAGACGTGACCGTGCGGCGCGTGCCGGTGGCTTTCCGTCCCGACTTCGAGCCGCAGCAGCGTCTTTTTTATGTGCTCGAAGGCATGGGCAAGCTCAATGACCTGCACAAAAAGGTGTTCAACGCAATCCATGTGGAGCGTCAGGCGCTGAACACCGGGGATCAGGTCGCGGCCTGGGCGGAAAAGCAGGGCCTGAACAAGGCCAGGTTTGTCGAGATGTACAACTCGTTTTCCGTCAGTACCAAGGCCCGCAAGGCCACCCAGTTGCAGGATACCTATGCGGTGGACGGCGTGCCGGCCCTGGGCATCGGCGGGCGTTTCTACACGTCTGGCCAGCTGGCCCAGAACATGGACCGCGCGCTCCAGGTCACCGACTACCTGATCGGACAATCGCGCAAGGCCAAGTGACCCCCCGGCAAGGGTGAGGCCAGGCGCCGGCGCCCGCCACCAGCCGAAAAACCCGCCCAGCCGTGGCGGGTTTTTTTATGGGCCCATTTGCCGGCGCCGGCAATCCCGGGGCTGGCATGGCTACAATCACTCCAAACCCTTAGCAGCAAGATTCGTGCCTTTATGAAACACCCCTTTTTTTCCTTGATCGTGCTGGCCGCACTGGCGGTCGGGGCCGTGTTTCCCGTCGCTGCCGAGCGGGCTGACCGCGACAAGCCGATGAACGCGGAGGCCGATGCCCTGCGTTATGACGACCTGAAACAGACCAGCGTGTTCACCGGCAATGTGGTGATCACCAAGGGCACCACCATTGTCCGGGGCGAGCGGGTGGATGTCAGCCAGGATCCCCAGGGCTACCAGCAGGCCCTGGCCGTGGCGGCACCGGGCAAGCTGGCCTTTTACCGGAAAAAGCGCGACGGGGTGGACGAGTACATCGAAGGCGAGGGCGAGCGGATCGAATACGACAGCCGTGCCGATACCGTCAAATTCATCAAGCAGGCCGTGGTGCGCCGCTACAACGGCGCGACCCTGGTCGACGAAACGACCGGCTCCCTGATTGTTTACGACAACAACACCGATGTGTTCACGGTCGACGGAGGCGCACAAAACCGCACCGCCGTCAACCCCACCGGGCGGATTCGCGCCATGCTGTCGCCGCGCGGTGCCGCCTCGGCACCGCAGCCGGCCGCCGCGCCCGCGCCCGCGCCCAGTCTGCGTCCCAGCACCACGCTGGGGCAATGACGAAACTCCCAACATGGACAGAATGGACAATCCAACCGCGAATGTGGTGACTGACGCGCCGGCAACCCACACCCAGCCGCCCAGCCGTCTGGTGGCCCAGGGGCTGCAGAAATCCTATGGCAGCCGCAAGGTGGTCCAGGACGTCTCGCTGTCCGTGCAAAAAGGCGAGGTGGTGGGCCTGCTGGGCCCCAACGGCGCGGGCAAAACCACGTCGTTCTACATGATCGTGGGCCTGGTGCGTGCCGATGCGGGCGAAATCTCCATCGACGGCCAGTCGGTGGAGCACATGCCGATCCACCTGCGCGCCCGCCTCGGCCTGAGCTACCTGCCGCAGGAAGCATCGATTTTCCGCAAGCTCACCGTGGAAGAAAATGTGCGCGCCGTGCTGGAACTGCAGCGGGACGCCACCGGCAAGCCGCTGCGCCGCGCAGACCTTGAAGCGCGTCTCGATGCGCTGCTGCAGGACCTGCGGGTCGATCATTTGCGCGACTCGCCGGCGCCGGCGCTGTCAGGGGGCGAGCGCCGCCGCGTCGAGATCGCGCGAGCCCTGGCGACCCAGCCGCGCTTCATCCTGCTCGACGAGCCCTTTGCCGGCATCGACCCGATCGCCGTGATCGAAATCCAGCGCATCATCGGTTTCCTGAAGTCGCGCGGCATTGGCGTGCTGATCACCGACCACAATGTGCGCGAAACGCTGGGCATTTGCGACCATGCCTACATCATCAGTGACGGCCATGTGCTGGCTGCCGGCGCCCCCTCCGAGATTGTGAACAACGCCGATGTGCGCCGCGTTTATCTCGGTGAACATTTCAGGATGTAATGGCTCCCCCCCGTTGTTTGCTCACTTCGTGTAGCACCCTCCCCCCTCAAGGGGGCTGCGCCTGCGGCCCGGCAGAGCCGGTTCCGCGGCCCATGCTTGAAAAATCCACCCCGCCCAGCTTTTGTGGATACCTGGAGGGGTTGTGAAGCAAGGGCTTTCTCTCCGCGTCTCGCAGCATCTCGCGCTCACGCCGCAGCTGCAGCAGTCGATTCGCCTGCTGCAGCTGTCCACGCTTGAGCTGAGCCAGGAAGTCGAGCAGATGCTCGATGAAAATCCGTTTCTGGAGGTGTCTGAAGAAGCCGCCCCGCGCGAGGAATTTGGCCTGGAACAGACCGACACGCCGGTCAGCCAGGACAGCCGGGAGTTCGAATTTGCTGCAGATTCAGTAGCTGTCAATGGCGATGAATCGAGGGCTGCAGGCCAAAATGATGCCGACATTGGCCCCGAGGTCAGTTCCGAGGCCAAGCTGGAGGAAAGCTGGGAGGGCGACGGCTCGGTGGAGTCCTCGCCTGACGACAGCGAATGGGGCGGCGACGCGCCGGCCCGCAAGAGCAATGCGGACGACAGCGAGGCCGAGGCTTCCGACCTGGCCCGCAGCCATGAGTCGCTGCAGGACCATTTGCATCGCCAGTCGCTCGGCCTGCGCCTGTCGGAGGAAGACCAGGCGGCACTGCATTTCCTGATCGAGTCGCTCAATGACGACGGCTACCTTGAAGACAGTCTCGCGTCACTGGCCGCTGGCCTGGCGGGCGACGACCTTGAGCAGGCCGAAGAGCTGGAACAGCACTTTGCCATGGCCCTGAAGCTGCTGCAGCACATGGAGCCGGCCGGTGTCGGCGCCCGCAACCTGGCCGAGTGCCTCGGCCTGCAACTGCTCGACTGCAAGGACTGCGACGAGACCCGCGCAGCGATCGCCATGTGCAAGCAGCCCATGGAGCTGCTGGCCAAGCGGGACGTCAAGCGCCTGTCCTACCTGTGCGGGTTTCCGGACAGCGTGATCAGGGGCGCCATCGCCGTGATCGGCCGGCTGGATCCCAAGCCCGGGCGGCGGTTTGTCAACGTCGAGCGCAACCTCATCGTGCCCGACGTGATCGTCGTCAAGTCGGGCCGCGGCTTCAAGGTCTCCCTCAACAGCGAGGTCATGCCCCGCCTGCGCGTGCACGACATCTATGCCAATGCGCTGAAGCAGCACAAGGGCCAGAACGGGCAGGCCTTGCAGCAGCGCTTGCAGGAAGCGCGCTGGTTCATCAAGAACATCCAGCAGCGCTTTGACACCATCCTGCGCGTGAGCAGCGCGATTGTGGAGCGGCAAAAGAATTTCTTCACCCACGGCGAGCTGGCCATGCGTCCGCTGGTGCTGCGCGAAATTGCCGACGAACTGGGCCTGCACGAGTCCACCATCTCGCGCGTCACCACGGCCAAGTACATGAGCACGCCGTTCGGCACCTTCGAGCTCAAGTACTTTTTCGGCTCCGCGCTGGGCACCGAGACTGGTGGTAACGCATCCAGCACCGCGGTGCGCGCACTGATCAAGCAGTTTGTCTCGTCCGAGAGCCTGAAAAAACCGCTCAGCGACAACCAGATTTCCGAAATGCTCAAGGAGCAGGGCATTGAATGCGCGCGCCGCACCGTGGCCAAGTACCGCGAAGCTTTGCGCATCGCGCCTGCCAACCTGCGCAAATCGCTTTGAAAGTAGCCCCCACGGTCGCCCACTGCGTGTGGCTCCCTGCCCCCCGAGGGGGCCGCTGCGCCTGCGGCCCGGCAAAGCCGGTTCCGCGGCCCCTGCTTGAAAAAGAACCGTCACCCAGCCAGCCGTGAGTCTTCATTCATGAACCAACTTCAACTCTTTTTACCTTGTGCCGCCGGCGTCGAGGCCCTGCTGGCCAGCGAGGTCAAACGCATCACCGGCATCGACGGCAAGGCCTGGCGCGCCGGCGTGCAGCTGCAGGGCTCGTGGCGCGATGCCCTGCAGCTCAACCTGCACAGCCGCCTGGCCCAGCGCGTGCTGATCGAGCTGCAGCACAACCAGTACCGCAGCGAGCAGGACCTCTACAACGCGGCAGCCAGCGTCGCCTGGGAAATCTGGTTCACGCCCAAGCAGACCTTCAAGGTCGAGATCACCGCGCAGCACAGCCCACTGACCAGCCTGAACTTTGCGGCGCTCAAGATCAAGGACGCCATTGCCGACCGCTTCCGTGCCAAGTTTGATGTGCGGCCCGATGTGGACACGCGCTGGCCCGACGTGCGCGTGTATGCGCACCTGACGACGGACACGGTGACCATCTATATCGACACCTCGGGCGAGCCGCTCTTCAAGCGCGGCTGGCGCGAAGACAAGGGCGATGCGCCCCTGAAGGAAACACTGGCCGCCGCCATGATTGCCGCCAGTGGCTGGGACCAGCAGTGCAAGGAGGGCGTGCCGCTGTACGACCCGTGCTGCGGCTCCGGCACCATCGTGATCGAGGCGGCGCAGATTGCCTGCAACATCGCGCCCGGCATCAACCGCCGCTTCGCCTTCCAGAAGTATTTGCCCTTCCAGGCCCACGTGTGGGAGGGGCTGCTCGACCAGGCCGAGGCCGCCATCACGGAGCCGACGGCACCGGTGTTTGGCAGCGATGTGTCGTTCCGTATGGTGGATTTTGCCGAGCGCAATGCCGAGCGCGCGGGCGTGGCCAACGCCGTGCAACTGCGCGGCGGCGATGCGCTGCAGCGCATGCCGCCTGCGCCATCGGGTGTGATGCTGGTGAACCCACCGTATGGCGAGCGCATTGACGTGGCCGGCGTCGCAGGCATCACCGGCGTGCAGGGGCGCGACCAGCGGCGCCAGCAGAACACTGGCATCAGCGGCGCCTGGGACGGCACCCAGGCCATCGACGAGTTTGGCCAGCCGCTGCCGCGTGATGCATCCGAAGCCGGCCCGGCTGGCAGTTCGCGCGACCGCTCGGCCAACCCGGGGCGCGAGCAGGCACAGACAGAAACCGGCGAAGAAGCCTCCGACTTCTTTCCCCGGCTGGCCGCGCACTGGAAGAAGAACTACGCCGGCTGGACGGCCCATGTGCTCACGCCCGACCTGAAATTGCCCGGCAAGATGCGCCTGAAGGAATCGCGCCGCGTGCCGATGTGGAACGGCCCGATCGAATGCCGGCTGTTCCGCTTTGACATGGTGGCCGGCTCGGCACGCGGCAAGCCCGCGTCCGGTTCTACTCCCTCTCCCGCCGGGAGAGGGCCGGGGTGAGGGTGGTGCATCACAGGCTTGCCTCCAAGCGCCCCATGGCCTTCAGCGCATGAGCACTCAATCCATCGTCCTGGACACCAACATCGTGCTCGATGTGTTTGTCTTCAACGACGCGGCGGCGCTTCCGGTCAGGCAGGCGCTGGAAGCCGGCGAGCTCGACTGGCTGGCCACCCAGCCCATGCGCGATGAACTGGCGCGTGTGCTGGCCTACCCGCAAATCGTGCCGCGCCTGGCGTTTTACCAATTGAGCGCCGACGACGTGCTGGCCGCATTTGACCGGCATGCGCGCCTGCGGGAGGTGCCTGGCAAGGCCAGCGTGACCTGCAGCGACGCGGACGACCAGAAATTCATCGACCTCGCGGTGGCCAGCGAAGCCCTGCTGCTGAGCAAGGACCGGGCTGTCATTTCCATGGCAAAAAGGCTTCTGGCCCATGGTGTACGGGCGCAGGCAGCTATCTGATGCAGAGCGAATCGGCGTAAATTCTGGATTTGTCGCTTTTCGGCTGATTTGACGAATTTGAGTGATTTGAGGCTGACCCATTTCCGTCTCCATCCCCATTCCCATTTCCACTGCCCCTGAGGTATTTGCCGCGCCGCAGCGCGGCTAGGAAACTCAAGCCAGGCAAGACGCGGCAGATACACTTTGCCTTATAAGAGCCCTCCATCCAGCGCAAGACTTTTTTCATGAAAACCTCCTCCACACCCCCCGCCTCCACAACGCCCGCCACGCCCTGGCTGGAAGCCGAGGCGTTTGACGAACTCGACACCATCCTGGACGACCTGCGCACCCGCTATGACGAAACGCCGCAGTGGGAGTTTTGTGAAGGCTTCATGGCCGCGGTGATTTGTTCGCGCCGCCCGATTGCTGCCGATGAATACCTGCCGGTGTTGCTGGCCACGCCGGCCGAGGGCGAAGCGCCCGACGCCGAAGGCGGCTCATTTGCCAGCGAGGCGCAGCGCGAGCGCTTTCTCACACTCTGGAACCAGCGCTGGAACGAAGTGGCCACGGCGCTCGACACCGAAGTGGACTCGCTGGAAGACGACAACTGCTACCACCCTGAAGTGATGGACGTTCGGGGTGCCGTGGCCGACATGCCGCCCGAGGAGCGAGCCGCCTTCAAGGGCGAAGAGCTGCCCGCCTTTGCCCAGGTCTGGGCGCTGGGTTTCATGTTTGCCGTGGAAAGCTGGCCCGAGGAATGGGCCGCGCCGCGCGACAAGGACGCCGCCAAATGGCTGGACGGCGCCCTGCAGGCCGTGGTGGCCATGACCGAAGATGACGAGGCCGCGCCCGAAGTGTCACCCCTGAGCGAAGACGGTGCGCACAGCACCAGCATTGCCCGACTCAATGCGTTTGGCGAGGCGATCTGGGCGGTGTATGACCTGCGTGAACTGTGGAAGACCTTGGGCCCCAAGGTGGAGACGGTGCGCAAGGAAGTCACGCCTGGCCGCAATGATCTTTGCTATTGCGGCAGTGGCAAGAAGTACAAGAAGTGCCATGGGGCGGGGTGATGGGAAGGGGTCGCCTGAAGATCCGGTCTGAGTGCTTCTGATTTTGCAGCGACTGGGGACCGCTGTTAAAGGGCGGAAGCGCCTCGTTGGGCCGCACGCCTTCACTCTTTCGTGAAGGGAGTGAAGTTGATGTCATATCCATGCGGATTCTCTCTCGGAGGCTGTGCCGGTTCTGTCTTGTAAGTTTGAATCCGCCCGGTGACCGTGAATCCGATTTGACCGCCTATCGAACGAGTCATGTCTGCCGCCTCCTCCGCAGAGGATGCCCACGCCTTCATGCCCATAAATGCGGGTCCGGTGGGGCAAGTGAAGCCTTCGACAAGGTTTCCGGCCAAGCCTTCGGCGATTGTGGAGAAATGCTGGAACTCAGTCGCAGTCTTGCCATAGCGAAGGTTCAGCTTCCAATCACGATCGGTTTTCCGTGTTGTCATAAAGACGGTGTCCTTGCGGCCCAACGAATGAAAGATGCTATGTGGGACTTCCCCGTCCCGAGCGAGCCGCAGGTCGTGAGACTTGCGGTTTACGGCATCAAAGTGCCCGATGGAAAGGTCAAACTTTTCATCGATTCACCTAGTGACCTGTAACGGAGAAAAGAGAGTGAACTTTTCCCTGTGTAGAGTGCTTCCGATTCAATCGTTACAGTCCACTAGTCGGGGGGCATAACGTTCATTATTACCGCAGGAACCTGTAGAGGCCTTCATTGATTTGAGCGCCATGTTCTTAGCGAGCATGCCGGGACTCGCCCCGGCGGGCGAGGCACTTTACTTTTGCTTCGCCAAAAGAAAGTACCCAAAGTTCACGCAGTGGGGATTCGCTCACTTCGCAACGCGAAGTTACGCGAATACCAAAAGGCGACCCGCAGTCTGGGTCCCTGCGCTTCGCTCCGGGCACCTTGCGCTGCTCGGAGTGGACGGAAATTTTAGAAACTTGTCGGCTTCGCCGCCTTCGGACATCTAAAATTTTTATCCGTTCCCTCCTGCGCTGCTCAGCCCAGCCAGGACGGGTTGGGAGCAAAAGAAATTGGTATCGGGGAGCAGAACGCGCAAAGCGCGTTCTGCGGAATTTGGCTGTTGGTATGTGTTTCCCCCACCCCTTCTGTATGCGCCGAGGAGCGGAAGTCCAGACGGATCAGGGCTCGCGATTGTCTGAGCGAAGCGAGTTCGAGCGAGACCCTGGTTGGACTGAGCACCGCAGGGTGCCCGTAGCGCAGCGAAGGGTCGCAGACAGCAGGGTCGCCTTTCTTTTCGTTAGATTTCTTTGGCGAGACAAAGAAAAGTAACTCGCCTGCCGGGGCGACCCCCGGCCTGGTCATGAAGGGCACTGCGGCTAAATCAGATATGACGTTTGCATAAGTTGAGGGCAGATCAAGCCGGGTACACCGGCTCGCAGCGCACCTCAGTCTTGACCGAGTTGGCAATGAAGCAGGCCTCGTGCGCTTCGTGGTGCAGCCTGTCCAGCTCTTCGCGTGTCGGCAGGCGCTCACCCGAAAACGCCACATCGGGCCTCAGCGTGACAACGGTCATGGCCATCTTCCCGTCGGCATTCCTGTCCATGATGCCGGTGGCCGCATCAAAGTAGCGGTCGACGCAAAATTTGCGTTTGGCGGCAATCGACAAAAACCAGAGCATGTGGCAGCTCGACAGCGAGGCCACAAAGGCTTCCTCGGGATCCAGCGCTGACGCATCCGACATCGGCAGCGGCACCACATGCGGCGACGAGGAGCCCGGCACCTGCAGGCCGCCGTCAAAACGCAGCAAATGGCGGCGGCTGTAGTGGTTGCCCAGAAAATCGCCGTCGTTGCGCAACCATAAAACTTCTGCGGTGTAGTGAGCCATGTTCAAACCCGATCCAGCTCAGGCAAAGCAAAGAACTCCAGCAGGGCCTGCGCCACCGCCTGGGGCTGCTCTTCGGGAATGAAATGCCCCGCCTGCAGGGTATGCCCGGCCACGATGCCGCTGCATTGCTCCTGCCACAGCGCCATCGGGTTGAAGAGCCGGTGCACCACGCCGCGTTCACCGCTGAGCACCAGCATGTCGCAGGCCACCTTGAGGCCGTGCGCGCGGCTTTCACGGTCGTGCTCCAGGTCGATGCGGGCGCTGGCGCGGTAGTCTTCGCAGGCCGTGTGCAGCGCTTCGGCGTTGCAGAAGCAGCGCTCGTATTCGGCCAGCGCCTCCGGTTCTATGTAGCCGAGTCCGGAGCTGCCCCAGCCGCCCAGTTTGGCGTGCAGATAGGCTTTGGCTGTTTCCAGGTGGTTGGCGCCCATCATGATTTCCGGCAGCGGGGCCGGCTGCAGCATGTGAAACCAGTGGTAGTAGGCTTGGGCAAACGCCATGTAGGGCTCGGTCATGCCGCGGCCCTCGTACATGTCCAGCGTCGGGGCAACGTCGATGACGCAGAGTTTTATCACGCGGGCTGCATGGTCCAGCGCCAACCGGTGCGCCACCCGCGCGCCGCGGTCGTGGCCGCACAGAAAAAAGCGGTCCACACCGAGGGCGCTCATCACCGCCACCATGTCGTGGGCCATGTTGCGCTTGCTGTAGTTGCTGTGGTCGGGCAGGCCCGGTGTTTTGGACGAGTCGCCGTAGCCGCGCAGGTCGGGCATCACCAGGAAGTAGTGCTGGGCGAGGCGCTGCGCGACCCGGTGCCACATCACATGCGACTGCGGAAAGCCGTGGATCAGCAGCAGCGCCGGGCGCGGCGCATCGCCGAGCGCCACCCTGGAGAAGCGCGCCTGGATGGAGGCCCCGTTGACTTCGAAGCTGCGCGACTCAAAGCCGTCAAACCAGGTCATGTTCAACTCCCGTGTGATGTCAGGTATTTTTGCAGATTTGCCGCCGCCTGGGCCCTGACTTTGCGGCGCAGAAACGCTGTCCAGCCCAGCAGCAGGCCGGGCAGGCCCAAGGCCTGGCGCGACCAGGCCCAGAAGTCAAAGCGGTCGTGGTGGCGGGTGATCAGGCCCTGTTCATTGAATTCAAAGACACCGTCGATGACGTTGTGCACCATGCGCCCCGTGGCGCTGAAACGGTATTGGGCCTCCCAGTGGGCCTTGCCGCTGCGCGCATCGGCTTCAATGCCGTTGTACACCAGCTTCCAGACATCGGCCCCCTTGGCCTGGGTCACGTCACAGAGCATGTGCCACATGCCGGTGACCTGTGAGCGGCCGCGCAGGGAAAACACCTCGTCATCAAACTGCGCATCGGGCGCATAGCAGACGGCCATGGCTTCCGAGTCGAGCCGCGCAAAAGCCGCGTAGAAGTTCTCAAGGGTGGTCTGGTTGGGGTGCATGCGGCTTGTTGCGGGTATTTTGCTGTTGTGCAAGGACTTTATACCCCTGGCGGTAGTTGGCCCGTCGCCCGCTCGCCATGTGCCTTCAGCGGGGCCTTGTGAGCAAGAAATAGCGATTCCATATATGAAAGACGGGCGCTTAAAGAGGTGATGCTATCGACGCAGGGTCAAGTTGTGTCGATTAAATTCAAAAACATCGACATAAAAACTTCACGTGTCGATGCCGTCGGGGTTTGCGCAGAGCAAGAATTACCTGCAGGGAGTTGGGATAAACCTGACAGCACAGGCGACCCGGCGCCGCCGTCCCGTCCTTGTCGGGGTCAAGCCAGCAACTGCGCCAGCCGCTGCAAGGCATGCTTCAGCGTGGCTGTGCGCACCGCCGCGCGGTCGCCGTCAAAGCATTTCATTTCGCTGATGAGCTGGCCACCCACCATAAAGCCAAACCAGACTGTGCCCACCGGTTTGGCCTTGCTGCCGCCGGTGGGCCCGGCAACTCCCGTCACAGCCACGGCCACCTGCGCCCTGGCGTGGGCGATGGCGCCCTGCGCCATGGCGCGGGCTACCTCGTCGCTGACGGCGCCGTGTTTCTTGATCAGCGCCGCGTCCACCCCCAGCAACTCGGTTTTGGCGGCGTCGGAATAAGTCACAAAGCCGCGTTCAAACCAGTTGCTGGAGCCGGAAAGATCCGTGCACGCGGCGGAAATCATGCCGCCGGTGCAGCTTTCGGCAGTGGCCATCATCCATTGCTTTTTCAGCAGTAAATCGGCCACCAGCCCAACCAGTGCCAGGGTAGATGGCTCATCTTTTGATGGCAATTCGCTGCTCACCAGAATCTCCAGAGGGCAATCACCAGCAGGGTGCAGAACGCGGCGACGATGTCGTCGAACAGGATGCCAAAGCCGCCACGGGCACCCAGGCCCTTGAAGTGCCGGTCGGCCCAGGCCACGGGGCCCGGCTTGACCGCATCAAAAAACCGGAACAGGCCAAATGCCACCAGCTGGCCCCAGAAACCCGCGGGCATCACCAGCCACAGCACCAGCCAGAAAGCCACCACTTCGTCCCAGACGATGCTGCCGGGGTCTAGCACCCGCATGTTTTTAGCGGTCACCGTGCAGGCCCACCAGCCCACCAGCGCAGAGGCGGCAATCAGCCAGCCCATCTCTGCGGGCGCCAGCCAGCGCTGCAGCACCAGAAATGATAGCCAGGCCCACAGGGTGCCGGCCGTGCCGGGCGCCACCGGGCTGAGGCCAGAGCCAAAACCCAGGGCGATGAAATGCGCCGGATGCGCCAGCAGAAACCGGGCGTTGGGCCGGGTTCCGGGCGGGTTGAGGGGCTCTGGCGGAGGGGGGGGATCGCTCATGGTGGTCATGGGGTAGTTCTGGTTTTTTCAAACCATTCGGTCCAGTGGTCGATGCAGGCCCTGATTTTGGGCAGGCGGTGGCGGCTGGTAAGAGTAACCGCGTAAACGGGGCTGGGCTGGTCATCGACGAAGTCCGCCAGCACCGGCACCAGCAGGCCCTGGCGCACCAGCGGCTCGGCCACCAGGGTGGCCATGCGCGAGATACCCAGGCCGTGCAGGGCGAGCTTGGTGGTGATGCCCGTGCTGTCCGAGCGCCAGCAGGCTTCGGCCGCGATCATGCTGGATTGGCCCTTGCTCTGGAACGGCCAGCGGTTGAGCATGGGTACGGCGCTGTTTGTGATCAGCTCGTGGCGGCGCAGCTCATCGGGATGCCTGGGCGTGCCATGCGCCTGCAGGTAGCCCGGCGTGGCATACAGCCTGCGGCCCAGCGCGCCGATTTGCCGCGCTACCACGGTGTCAGTGGGTGGCACACCGGTGCGGATGGCGATATCGATGCCGTCGTGCGCCATGTCCACCAGCCGGTCTTCCACCTGGAACTCCACGCACAGCCGCGGGTGGCGCTGGTGCAGGCTTGCGAGGCTGGGCACCAGCAGGTATTCGGCCATCACGGTGCTGGCGGCCACGCGCACCCAGCCGCTGGCTTGCTGGGTCTGCTGGGCAAATTCGCCTTCCAGCTCGTCGAGCGTGCCAATTATGCGGCGGCAGTACTGCAAAAAGGTTTCACCCTCGGCCGTGGGCGCCAGGCCGTGGGTGGAGCGGTGGATCAGCCGCGCGCCGCAGGCTTTTTCAATGCGCGCCAAGGTGCGCGAGACCTGACTGACTGGCACTTCGCGCTCGCGCGCCACGGCCGAGAGCGTGCCCAGCTCGGCCACGCGGGCGAACAGGTGCATGTCGTCGAAGTCGAGGTGGCGCATGGGTCAATGGTAACCAGCACGCCTCCAGCGGCTTTGCAGTGGATGCAAAACCCATTTGCGCCGCCTGCCGTTTCCCGGAGGGCAGCCCTTGCCTAAAGTGGCTTCATCCCCATCGCAGCGAAAGGAAGCGTCATGAACAGCAAGATCAATCCAGCCGAATACGGCCGCCTGATGGATGCGGCCAAACTTCAGGCTCAGCAGTTGCGGCGCCAGGCGAGCGAGGAATTCTGGAGCGGGACAGGCCGGGCCGCCGTGCGAGTGCTGCAAGCTGCGCGCCGTAGCGCCTGGTGGCTGCTGCGTCGCGTCGCGCCCGAGCACCGGCCGGAGGCCTGAAAGACAGACCGACCAGGCGTGATGCTGGTTGCCCTTTTGTCATACCGGTTTCACACAGACCCGGCACAGTTCAGCCACTAAATGGAGGGTGAGCATGTCGGTGTTGAAACAAATGAATGCGTTGACCATTGCGGCCGCCTGTGCACTGTGCCTGGCCTCGGGCGGCAGCCGTGCCGAGCTTGCGCCCGCGCCAGCAGTGGAGGCCGTCCTGGCGGGCCATGCCACCCTCCCCGCCACCGGCGCGGTGAAAGCGCCGGGCGATGCCGGTGCTTTTTTTGCGACGGCCGGCAAATTTGCCAATGCCAGGCGCCAGCGCAACGAGCAACTGGGCTCTGAGGCGGCCAACACTTTTGTGGGGGATGCCAAATACCCGCGCGCCTCGGGCGGCACGCTGCCGATGAAAGGCCAGTCGGTGCAGGGCTTTTCCGGCATTGTGTCGGTGGGGAAGGGCGAATTTCTGGTGCTGACCGACAACGGTTTTGGCAACAAGGTCAATTCGCAGGATGCGCTGCTGATGGTGCACCAGATGTCGGTGAACTGGGGCAAGGGTCAAGTGGTGCGCCGCGGCACCATCTTTTTGAGCGACCCCCATAAACGCGTGCCTTTTCACATCCAGAATGAAAACACGCAGCGCCGCTACCTCACCGGTATCGATTTCGATCCCGAGTCGATCCAGGTGGTGGGCAATGAATGGTGGATTGGCGACGAGTTCGGCCCTTAGAACCTGTTTACGATCTAAACGAGGCCGCGTTGGGATGCAAACGCGACCGCGTTTGCGTCACCCCAACCCGAAGGGCAAGCGCCTTCTCGGGCGGTTTGCGGCGTTGCGGCGCTTGCCCATAGCCCAAGCTATGGGCAAGCGCCGCGCCTTGCATCCCATCCCGAGAAGGTGCTTGCGCGGCCCCGTTTAGATCGTAAACAGGTTCTTACATCCTGCGCACCGACTTTCAGGGCCGCGTGCTGGGTGTGATCGAGACGGTCGTCAATGGCAAGCTGCTGGCTTCCCCTGATCACTACATGCAGGGCCGACTACCCAACCTGCCCGGCGAGGCATTGTTTGAAGTGCGCCGCTCCAATGGTTTTGAAGCCATGGCCAAGTCGCCCGATGGCAGCAAGCTCTACCCCATGTTTGAAGGCCCGCTGTTCGATGCCGCGGCCAAAAGCGTGGAGAAGCTGGGCGACAAAACCTATGTACGCATCAATGAAGTCGACGTGGCCTCGCGCCGCTACACCGGCAAGCAGTGGAAATACCTGCTGGAAGATGTGGGTAACGTGGCCGCTGATTTCCAGATGCTGGACGCCACCACCGGCCTGGTGATTGAACGCGACGACGCCACCGAAGGCCAGGCGCCGGCTTGCCCCAACGAAGCACGCACCGACTGTTTTACCCGCCCGGCGCGTTTCAAGCGTGTTTACAAGATTGACTTGACGGCTGTGGATGCCGACGGCTTGGTGCGCAAGGTCGCCTACATTGACCTGACCCGTATCGCCAACCCGAATCGGCTTGCCCGCCTGGGCCCGAATGAGGCCAATTTTGTGCTGCCGCACCTGGGCCCCGAAGGGCTGGCGATTGTCGATGCTACGCACATCGTGCTGGGCAACGACAACAACTTCCCGTACTCGTCAGGCCGTGTGATCGGCAAGCCCGATGACAACGAGCTGACCCTGCTGGACATTCGCGCGCTGGTGGATGCGAAGTAACTGCGAGGCGGGGGCGCGGTAGCGCTGGCTTGCTGCCCGGAGAGGCTGGTGGCAGCTATTTTTGAGCCAATAAGGGCTGCTGCCGTATCAGGCAAAGTGATCAAATGAAGCGAACCTGCCGGGCATGAGTTGCCCCTGGGCATTGAGCAGCCGCAGGCCGGGGTCGGTCTCGATGCTGCCGATGCGTGTGACGGGCGTTTGCGCCTGCTGTGAAGCCGCCTCCACTGCGTCACGGGCGGACGCGGGCGCTGTGAAGGCCAGCTCGTAATCGTCTCCGCCCGAGAGTATGAGTTCCAGCTGCTTATCCGCGGAAATGTGGGCGCTTTCCCCTGCCGAACGGGAGCCAGAGGCTATCAAACTGGTAGCGAGTTCGGTCTGGATGGTGGCGCCGACCCGCGATGCCGCCAGGATGTGGCGCAGGTCGCCCAGCAGGCCGTCGCTCACATCGATGGCGGCGCTGGCGATGCCGCGCAAGGCCTGACCCAGCGCTACCCTGGGCGTCGGCTGCTCCAGGCGGGTGCGGGCCTGCGCCAGTGCCTCGGCGGGCAGCGGCAGGGCGCCGCGCAGGGCTTCGAGGGCCAGCCGCGCATCGCCCAGCGTGCCGCTCACATACAGGTCGTCCCCGGCCCTGGCGCCCGAGCGCAGCAGGGCCTGGCCCTTGCCGCCCACCACAGGCACTTCGCCGAACACCGTGATGCAGATATTGAGTGGCCCTTGTGTGGTGTCGCCGCCGACCAGCTCGCAGCCGTGCGCATCGGCCAGGCGCAGCAGGCCGCGCGAAAAGGGCTCCAGCCAGGCGTCGTCGGCGCGCGGCAGCGCGAGCGCCAGCGTGAAGGCCAGCGGCGTCGCGCCGCAGGCGGCCAGGTCGCTCAGGTTGACCGCCAGCGCCTTGTGGCCCAGCCTGAAAGGATCGACATCCGGGAAAAAGTGCCGGCCTTCGACCAGCATGTCGCAGGAAATGGCCAGTTGCGTGCCCGGTGCAGGCTGCAGCAGCGCGCAGTCGTCGCCCACGCCAAGCACGGCGCGGCGTGCAGGTCGTGTGAAGTAGCGTGCAATCAGATCAAACTCACCCATGGGGCCAAGCATACAGGCAGTACGCCAGCCTGGTCAGGGCAGCTGGGTATGCGTCACGCCGCCGCGAAAGCGCTGGGCGGCCTGCCGGATGACCTCGGCCAGCAGGCGCTCCTCGCCCTGCTTCTCGCGCAGCCAGCGGGCGTCGTTGTCGCTCCGCTCCACGCTGGTCTGCAGCAGGTGCAGCGAAGCGCCGGCGCCCACCGCGCCGGCATGGCGAGCAATCCGCTCCATGGTCATCAGGATGTGTTCGCGCAGCGGCATGTGGCCGCCGGTGGCCGGGTCCACATAGACGGCGTCCAGACCGAAGCGGCAGGCCTGGAAGCGGTTGTAGGTGTAGACCAGGTAGTCGTCTTCCGTCGGCATGAAGGGCTGCTCGTTCATGAACCACGAGGCCAGCGACTGCACGAAGCCCGCCAGCGCGGTGGCACGCTCCACCGTGAGCGGTGTGTCGAACACCCGGATCTCGATGGTGCCGAATTCCGGCTTGGGACGGATGTCCCAGTAAAAGTCCTTCATGCTCTTGACCACGCCGGTGCGTGTCATCTTGTCGAAGTAAACCTTGAAGTCGTCCCAGGTGAGCGCAAACGGGGCGCGGCCCGACAGCGGAAAGGCAAACACCGAATTGAGCCGTGCCGAGTCAAACGCCGTGTCCTGGCCCTGCACATAGGGTGACGAGGCCGACAGCGCGATGAAATGGGGGATGTAGCGTGACATGCGGTGCAGCGTGAGCAGCGCGCTGTCTGCATTGGGGCAGCCCACATGCACATGCTGGCCGAAAATCGTGAACTGCTTGGAGAGGTAGCCATAGAGCTCGGACAACTCGCGAAAACGTGGCTTGTCGTAAATGCGGCGCTCATGCCACTGCTGGAACGGGTGCGTGCCGCCGCCGACCACGGCGATATTGAGCTTGTCGGCGCTCTTCACGAGGGCATCGCGAATCTGCGACAACTGGCCCAGGACTTCCGACGACGAACTGCAGACCCCGGTGGAGATTTCAATCATGCTCGAGGTCATCTCGGGCACCACGCTGCCAGGTAGCGGGATCTTGTGCATCAGGCGCAGCATGTCTTCGGCATAGGGGGCCAGGTCGTAGTCGTGGGTGTTCACGAGCTGCAGCTCAAGCTCCACGCCGAGCGACAGGGCGGCGGATTTATGGAAGACTTCAAGGCTCATGCTGGACTCCTGCAGGGGGGCTGCGCCGAAGCGGCGGCCAGGGGGTTGAACTTTCCCCGGCGCGGTAGATGGACACCGTGGCCAAAATGGCACCGAACACCTCCATCAGCAAAATGGCTGGCAGGGCCACGCCCGCAATCTGCCGACCGAGCGGGCCTGATGCCACGACATACTGTGACACCAGCAGCAGCGCCACCGAGGACATCGGGGACATGGCGCAGCCGACCCACAGCGCCTGCTTCCAGCTGGCACCACTGCCAGCATTGCCCAGCGCCACGCCGGCAATTTTGGCCAGCATGCGCGCCGCGACCAGTGCCAGCACCAGGCCCGCTACCGCCCTGCTCCAGTCGGCCTGGGCCGCCACCACGGACACCAGCACAAACATCAGCATGGTGAGCATGGAAGATGCCGTGCCCATTTGCCGCGGCCAGGACCAGGGCCGCGGATTGAGCTGCTTGAGCAGCATGCCGCCCAGCAGCGCCGCCAGCGGCGCGGAACCGCCAAAGTTGGCGGCCAGGGCGGCGCCGGCCGCAATCAGCGCGAGCAGCAAGATGGCCGTGTTCTCACTGGTGGGGCTCATCACGCGCAGCGCGGTGCGCAGCGTGAGCGCCAGCACGGCGCCGACCACCACCGACAGCCCGAGCACGACGAGCACCGGGTAGAGCGTGTTCGTCAGGTCGGCTTCGACCCGCGGCATCATCCCCGCGCGGGCGCTGCAAAGCGTCAGGGCATACAAGGTGCTGAGGGTGGACAGCACCAGCGCGCGTTCCGTAACCGGGCCGGCGGCCCGCGTGTCGCTGGCCACGCGTGACAGCACGGCCGGCGAGGCGGCCATGGCCAGCAGGGAGAGCGATTCGGCCACCATGCCCCGCACCTCCATCTGGCCCAGCACCCAGTGAACCAGCAGGTAGGTCAGTGCAGATTCGACCAGGCTTTGCACCAGCACCATGGGGTTGTGGCGAAACCAGCGCAGGGAAATGCGGCCGCCCGCTTCAAACAGCACCACCGCAACGCCCAGCTCCAGCAGGAAGAGCCCGATACCCTGTAACGGCCAGGCCGCACCCGTGAATCCGGCGAAACCGGCAAAGCCGCCGATGACTGAATAGCCAATGACCTTGGGCAGACCGGTGTAACGGTTCACCAGATGACCGGAAGCTGCCGCCAGGGCCAGCAGGATGGACCACTGCACGGTAGGCAATCCAGCCGATGGCTTGATCCACTCGGCCCAGATAGCCAGGATTTCATTCATGCGGGAGGGTCTCCACTCTGGTCAGGACTCTGCAGCCACGCCCGCCCGGTGAAGGGCAAGGCGGGTGCGCGTTGGTTGGCCAGCAGTTATAGCTTGAAGCCCGTTCGTTACCCGGGAGGCAACGATGCGTTGCACTAATTTACAGGTGTCATGGCGCCTGTCCTGTAGGACAAGACCTGAAATCGCCGGGTGGCTGGCGGGTAGTTGCCGGTTTGCTGTCAACGGTACTGCGCTGGCATGAAAAAGCTGCGCGGATGGGTGCGCCAGCGGGCCCAGATGGCTGCGCGGATGCGGGCGCGGTCCACACCGCTGACGTTGTGCGCCTGCAGGGCCAGGCGGAAGGCGAGGTAGAAGCTCACGCCGAGGTTCAATGCGCCAATCAGGGGAATCGCGGCCATGCACCACCAGATCGCCGGGAACCTGAAGGCCTCAAGACCGAGCGAGGCGCCGGCTGCCGCGAGCTGCCCCGTGGACAGGGTGACGTGGCGTGCTTCGAGCTCGACGCCGAAGAAGCCGGTGAACGCCGGGATCAGTCCCAGCATGAAGCCCAGCGCGATGTTGGAGGCAAAGCCGGAGATGTTCTCGCGCATAAAGGCAGACCAGCGGGCGGCCCGTTCGGTGCCCAGCGCGCTGGTGAAGCGCGGATTGTGGCGCATCGCCGAGTCGAGGCGGTGCAGTACAAACCAGTTCTCGGCCCAGCCGGCGATCATGCTGGCGGAAAACAGCAGCACACCGGTGAAGGCCGCCCAGAGCAGCGTCGGGCCCAGCAGGGTCAGCGTGGCCAGGATATGGCGGGCCTCATCGTGGCTGATCATCGGATGGCCCAGCAGCAGCAGGATCAGCGCGTTGATCAGCAGCACGGCCGGCACGACCATGAACACATTGCCGAACACGGCCGCTACCTGCGAGCGCACCAGGTGCGTCACCTCATCGACAAAATCCTCCACGGCATTCGTGGCCTCGGCCGATCCGATGTCCTTGAGCTTGGCGGCCATGGCGGGCGCTGTCATCGCCGGTTGCTTGGTGGCCAGCGTGAAATGCAGCAGCTGGATCATGACGAAGGTGCCGGCGTAGGCCACGCTGGCCCAGAAGCCGCTCCAGAAAGCCGACAGTCCGATGCCCACCACCATGAATTTGAGCAGCGTGGTGAAGGCCGTGACCGCACCGCCGCCCATCGCCTTGCCCAGCATCTCGCGGTATTCCTCGCGGTTGCGCGTGATGTAGCGCTCGCCGGTCTCGGCGCTGCGCTCGGCCATCTTGGCGGACAGCAAGGTGGAATTGGCGCTGATCAGCGCGCCTATGCTTTTACTGTCGTGTCCGATGATCACCCGCCGCACCAGCAGCTTGAGCGCGGCCATGGCCGGCTTGGGCGAGAGCAGGGCGTCCAGCAGTTCCCGCACGCGCATCATGCGCTCGCGCAGCTGGCGCAGCCGGAACACCATGCCGACCGAGATGCCGTTCTCCTCGATGTGCGCATAGACGCTGTTGACCGCCTGGCGGCAGGCGTCGAGCCGTCCGCGGTACTGCGTGAGCGCGGCCTGAAGTTGCGCCTCGTCGCGTTCGGGTCTGAAAAAAATGCTGCGCAGTTCCTCGACGTCGGAAGGCAAGGCATGAAAAGCCCGCGCGTGGGGCGTAGCCCGGTCCATGCGCAGCCGCAATTCCGGCGCGAAACCGGTGGCACGGATCTGCGCCGTGCAGTAGGTCAGGGCGTCCACCAGGCTGTACTGCCAGTGCAGTGTGTCCAGTTGAGGGTTGGCCGAGAGCAGGCGGGCCAGCCGCTCGATTTGCGGCTCTTCCAGGGCAGCCATCCACTGGGCATCAAAACGCCGCGATGCCACCAGCGGGAACAACTCCGACGCGTCGGAGGTTTCCGGCGTGCCTGGCAGCATCTTGCGGCGCAGGCGCTCGCCGAGTTCGCTGACAAAAGCCGTGCGGGGCGCAAAGCCAAAGTCCGCCAGCAAGGTGGTGATGTCCAGGGTCTGTATCAGTTGTTGCCACCAGGCCTGCAGGCGCCGCTGAAATTCCGGCTGGGCCTCGACCGCCTCCAGAAAGGCCTGAACCCGCGCCACCGCGGCCGCGACGGACGTCTGGTCACCGCGGATCCACGCGAACAGGCTGATCAGCCACACGTGGCGCCCGGTCAGGTCGGCCTCAGGGTCCAGCGCACCGAGCAGGGTGGGCAGGTCTTTCATCAGCCGGTTCAATGCAGGACGCGGCCGGCCGGATTGCCCCCCTGGTGTGCCTCCAGCACAAACATGGGGATGGCGACCTCAAACCGCGTGCCGTCTTCCGCCACACAAAAATAACTGCCGTGCATGGTGCCGCTGGGCGTGCGCAGGCGCGAGCCGCTGGTGTACTGGAAGGATTCGCCCGGCTTGAGCAGCGGCTGATGCCCCACGACGCCCAGTCCCTTGACTTCTTCGGTGTGGCCGTTGGCGTCACTGATGAGCCAGTGGCGGGAAATCAGTTGGGCGGCCACATCGCCGGTATTGGTGAGCGTGACGGTGTAGGAAAACCCGTAAATCCCGTCCTCGGGCGCTGACTGGCCAGGCTGGTACTGGGGTATGACTTCGCAGGAAAAATGGTATTTGGACATGGCTGGAAAAGCTGTGGGCGTCCATGTTAACCGCCTCACCCCGTGCCGGTGTAACGATCCTGCGGCAGCGGGGCCGGCTTGCTGCGACAATCATCCCATGAGTAAAACCACACCGCCCACCTACCGGATTGCTCCCTCCATTTTGTCCGCCGACTTCGCCCGCCTCGGTGCTGAACTTGAGACCGTCATCGCAGCGGGGGCCGACTGGATCCACTTCGACGTGATGGACAACCACTACGTGCCCAACCTGACCTTCGGGCCCATGATTTGCCAGGCGCTGAAGCCCCATGCCAAAAAGGCCGATGGCTCCGCAGTGCCGATCGATGTGCACCTGATGGTGCAGCCGGTCGATGCGCTGGCCGCCGCGTTTGCCGATGCAGGCGCCGACCTGATCAGTTTTCACCCTGAAGCATCCGGCCATGTGCACCGCAGCGTGCAGGCCATCAAGGCCAGGGGCTGCAAGGCCGGGCTGGTGTTCAATCCGGCCTCGTCCATGGATGTGCTGGACTGGGTCATCGACGACATCGACCTGATCCTGATCATGAGCGTCAACCCCGGCTTTGGCGGGCAGAGTTTCATCGATTCTGCCCTGCGCAAGATCGAGCAGGCACGAAAACGCATTGATGCGTCGGGCAGGGACATTCGCCTGGAAGTCGACGGCGGCATCAAGACCGACAACATCGCGCGCGTGGCCGCTGCCGGGGCCGATACCTTTGTGGCCGGCAGCGCCATTTTTGGCAAGCCCGACTACAAGGCGGTGATTGACGCGATGCGGACTGCGCTGGCGAGCTGAAGCCGCGTGCCGGGCCGCCATCGCGAAGCCGAGGCGCCTGGTTTTAATGGAAGAGCCGGACCATGGATGACGTAGCGAGGCCGGGAGCGGGCGAGCCGCTCCATTCCAGCGCCGGTGCCATGCGTGCACCCGTGCAGCGCCGTTCCCGCGTCCTTATCGTTGAAGACACGGCTGATATCCGCTACTTCCTCGAAACCCTGCTGAAGGATCAATACGAGGTCGCCGCAGCTTCTGCTGGCGAGACCGGCCTGCAGATGGCGACGGGCGAACCCCGCCCCGAGATCATCCTGCTGGACGTCATGATGCCGGACATGGACGGCTATGAAGTCATGCGCCAGCTGGCCAAGGACCCGCGCACGGCGGAGATTCCGGTCATTTTCCTCACGGCCCTTGGCAGCGTGGCGGATGAGCAAAAAGGGCTGGATCTGGGTGCCACCGACTACATCACCAAGCCGATCAGTCCGCCCATTCTGCTGGCCCGCGTTAGGCTTCATCTGGAGCGCAGCGCCAATGCCAGGCGCCTGAAGGATTTGTCAGAGCAGCTGTCGCGCTACCTGGCGCCGCAGGTCTACCAGTCGCTGTTCGATGGTTCCCGCCAGGCTGAAATTCAGACGCAGCGCAAGCGGCTGACGGTGTTTTTTTCCGATATCAAGAACTTCACCGCCTCGACGGCGCAATGGCAGCCCGAAGAAGTCACGCTGCTGCTGAACAGCTATTTCGCCGAGATGTCGCAGATCGCTGCGGAATACGGCGCAACGCTGGACAAATTCATCGGCGACGCCATCGTCATATTTTTTGGCGACCCGCACAGCCTGGGGCCGCGCCGGGATGCCTTGCAGTGCGTGAGGATGGCGGTGGCGATGCAAAGGCGCATGCAGGATTTGCAGCGGCGCTGGCGCAGCATGGACATCAGCAAGACGTTCGAGATACGTATCGGTATCAATTCCGGCTTCTGCGACGTGGGCAATTTCGGCAGTGCGCTGCGCATGGAATACACCATCATCGGGCGTGAGGTGAATCTCGCGGCCAGGCTTGAGCAGGCCGCCGAGCCCGGCGAGATACTGATCTCCAGTGAAACCTATGCCCTGGTGCGGGGCGAAATCCTGGCTGATGCGCGGGAGCCCTTGCTGGCCAAGGGTTTTGCCGAGCCCATTGCCATCTATGCCGTTGATAAAGCCGCGATGGAAGGGGACGGCGACGCCAGCATCATCCGGTGTGACAGGCCGGGACTGCGCATGGACATCGACCTGGGCCGGCTGACAGGCGCAGAGCGGACGCAAGCAGCCGTCCAGATTCGCAAGGCGCTTGTGAGCCTGGAAGCGTTGCCCGATGCCGCCGCTGTGCCCGAACCCGCGGCAGCGGATGCGGCCGATGTTTCATTGCCCGAACACATGGCGGGGTTGGACCTGGCGTTGGGACTGTCTCGCGCGATGGGGCTCAACCCGCTGTACGTCTCGATGCTCCGCCGCTTCCAGCAAAGCCACCAGGAAACGATCGCGCGCATCCGCCAGGCGCTGGAAGACGGCGAGCTGAAAACGGCAGAGCTGCTGAGCCACTCGTTGCGCGGGGTGGCAGGGCAGATTGGTGCAACGCGCGTGCCGCATGATGCCGAAGCGCTTGAGCAGGCCCTGGGGGGCAGCCAGCCGCGTGAAGCCATTGATGGGCGGCTGGCAGCGCTGGAGGTGTCTCTTGGGGAATTGATTGCCGCACTGCATGCCGGGCTGCCGCCCGAAGCCGCCGCGCCCTGATCATTCCGACGCCGGGGTCGGGGTAATATGCAGACGCTGGTACGCCAGAACCTGCGGGCGTGCTTTGGGGAGTCGCTTGCGAATGGGCGGGCCCTCAAGCACCAGAATTTGACAGCACTCAGGCGCATGTCACGCCGTATGTCACGATAGGAGCCACTACCTTGGACTACACCGATGTTTACGGGGTTACTTCGAAAGGCGAACAGGAGCTGCGTGGTTCGGTCACCACCATTTCACCGCCCGAGGTCGAATTGCTGGTGCGACTTGACGGTGTTTTGACGCTGGCGCAGATTCGGCAGGGCATGAGTGCGGCGGCTCTCGAGACATTCGATGACACGCTCCGGATGCTGGTCTTCAAGAACCTTGCGGCGGTGGTCCATCCGGATTCCTTTGCCGCGTCGCGGCAGTTCCGGTTCAGCGCCATGGCGTTGACCCGGGCCAACGCTGAAGCCGATGCCTGCGCCGCGTCACTCAAGAACTCCAGCTACTACGTCCGGATTGCGCACAAGCGCGCGTTGCCTCCCCCGCGCGCTCCGGGGCAGCGCTTATCGGCCATTGTTGTGGATGACGACCCGCTTCTGTCCAGCTTCCTGAGCCAGTATCTGACTTTTGAAGGGTTTGATGTGCGGGTCGCCGGGTCTCGTGCCGAGGTCGTGGCCGAGTTTCGTAAACCGCCGAGGCCCGATCTCGTTCTTCTCGATGTGATGCTTCCCGATGCCGATGGCTTTGACATTCTGCTCAGGATTCGTGCGCACCCGGCACTCAAGGATGTGCCCGTCATCATGCTGACAGCCAAGGCAACCCGGGAGTCTGTTCTGAAAGGCCTGGCGGGGGGCGCCAATGGCTATGTCACCAAGCCCGTCGAGATCGATTCCCTGCTGGAGGCTGTGCGGACGGTGGTAGGGCCGCAGTAATGCAGGCGCCGGGCGATCGGCGACCGACGCCAGCACCATCGGCCTGATGAGCTGAATAACACGTGTATAAACAGCCGATGCATCGTTTGATGCGGTGGTGCATCCAGCCGGATGCACAACGCGGTCCCGATGAGCCGGCTCGGGGGGGCTCCGCGGTCACCGACCCCCTGGCTGATTGAGTCCCATCACCAGGTCGAAACCCATGAAGCTACCCTTTCGCGTAACCGTCAACCTGGCCCTGGGCATGGGGCTGGCCCTGATCGTCCTGAGCACGGCGGTGTCGTACCTCACGATCAATGCGCTGATCAGTGATGCACAGCAGGAGACGCAAACCCGGGAAACAGTACTGCTTCTGGAGGAAGTCGTTTCCCAGTTCAAAACCGCGGAGTCCCTGCAGCGGCGCTACCTCCTCACCCATACGGCAAATGACCTGATGACGTACCGGCAGGCCCGGGCCGGTATCCAACAGGTGCTGCTGCGCGTGTCCTCCGGGCAAACGCCAACGGGTCAGTGGCAGGATATGCTCGCGCTGAAAAACCTGATCGCCCGTCGGGTTGAACTGATGGAGCAGACCATCGCGGCCCGGCAACAGGCGGGGCTGGAGGCTGCCGCGGCCCTGGTCGGCAGTGACCTGAACCGTCAGCTTCACCAGGAGATTGACGGTTTGGCGCAGCGCATCAAAAGCGCTGAGACCCTGACGCTGGGGCGCTCAAAAGAAGAAGCCCGGCAGAGCGCCCAGACTGTCGAGTGGTTGATCCTGTCAGGTGGCGTGCTCTCGCTCGCCGTCCTGGCATGGGCCATCCAGATGATCGGCCGTTTTCAGGCCCAGCGCCGTCTTGTGGAGGCGAGGCTCTCCGACAGCGAAGCCATGAGCCGGGCCATCACCGAGAGCATGGCGGAAGGGGTGATGACGGCCACCCCGCAAGGTGTCATTGTCGGTGCCAACAGCGCCGCGAGAACTCTCTTCGGCTACACGCTTGACGACCTGATCGGTCGCCAGGTGGCTACGCTGCTGCCGGCGCGCTACCAGTCTGATTTCACCGCGTTCTATGAGGCCCTGGCCAGCCGCCCCCGCGGTTTCAGGGAGTCCGGCACCGAAGTCAGCGGGGTGCGCCGCGACGGCACCGAATTTCCGGTCCATGTGTCTTTCGGAGATGTCCATGTGGGCGGGCAGCGGCTGTTTACGGCCATCATTCGCGACATCACCGAAAGCAGGCGGATCAGCCAGGCATTGCGCGACAGCGAAGCGCAGCTGCGCCAGCTGACGGATACCGTTCCTGCGCTGATTGCCTATGTGGACAAAGACCAGCGCCTCCAGTTCCACAACAAGGCCTATGAAGAGGCATTTGGCCTGACACACGAGCAAATTCACCAGAAAACCCTGCTGGAGGTGATGGGGGAGGAGTTTTACGCAGGGGTGAAAGACCACGTCGCGGAAGCGCTGGCGGGTTATTCGGTGCGGTATGAGCGTGAGCAGGTGAGCGTGGGCGGCGGGCGCCGCGAATACGTGATGAATTATTTTCCGCGCTACGGTGAGGGCAAGGCGTGGGACCAGGCCATCGGATTCTTCGCGCTGGGCAACGATGTCACCGAACTCAAGCGCATTGACCGCATGAAAAGCGAGTTCGTCTCCACCGTCAGCCACGAATTGCGTACCCCCCTCACGTCCATACGCGGCTCGCTGGGGCTGGTCTGGGGCGGCGTCACCGGCGAGTTGCCGGAGAAGGCGAAAGCGCTGGTGGGCATTGCCAAGAACAACTGTGAACGGCTCATACGCCTGATCAACGACATTCTTGATAGCGAGAAAATCGAGTCCGGAAAAATGCGCTTTGAGATGCAGCCGGTGGAGCTGGATCCCCTGCTGGAGCAGGTGCTTGCCGCGAACGAGGGCTTCGCCGCGCAGCACCAGGTGAAGCTGGTGCTGCGTACCGGCCGTCGTCCGGTGCTCGTCAACGTGGACAGCGATCGCCTGACCCAGGTGGTGACCAACCTGCTGTCGAACGCCATCAAGTTCTCCCCGGCGGAAGGTACGGTGCAGGTTCTGCTGCGCAGTGGGGCGGGGCGCGTACGCGTCGAGATCAGCGACAAGGGACCTGGCATACCTGAAGAGTTTCGCCAGCACATCTTCCAGAAGTTTTCCCAGGCTGACGCGTCTGACACGCGCCAGCGGGGCGGAACCGGCCTGGGCCTCAGCATTTCCAAGGCCATGCTGGAGCGCATGGAAGGCAGCATTGGCTTCACGACGGAGCAGAACGTGGGAACGACTTTCTTTTTCGAATTGCCGGAATGGAAGGAGGCGCCGCCCGTGACGGCCCCGATGAGCCTCGATGCGGTGGCCCGGCCCCGGATTCTGGTGTGTGAGGACGATCCGGATGTTGCAAAGCTGATTGGCATGATGCTGGACAAAGGCGGTTTTGATGCGGATGTGGCCCACACGGCGGCGCAGGCACGCGACTACCTCAAGATGGAGTCCTATGCGGCAATGACCGTTGACATCAAACTGCCCCATGAAAATGGTCTGGATCTGATTGCCGAGTTGCGCCGGGACAAACGCACCGCCGGCTTGCCCGTCGTGGTGCTGTCGGTGACGCCGGAAGAGGTGCAGTTGCGCGCCGAGCGGCGGGCGCTGGAGATTTCCGACTGGCTGGAAAAGCCGCTCGATGAGCAGCACATGCTCGACTGCCTGCGCCGGGCCGTCAGGAGCGGGCGAGCCCGCCAATGAAAGGACTCTCTTTGATGGCCGACCGCGCTTTTCACCTGGACCCCGGTGCTTTTGACGCCGCGATTGTCGATCTGGACGGCACCATGGTGGACACCGTGGGAGACTTTGTGGCCGCGCTCAACCTGATGCTGGCCGATCTGCCGGTCCCGGGCGGCGAAACCCGTCGGGTTGATGCCGCCACGGTGGGCTCCATGGTCGGCAAGGGCTCTGAGCATCTGATCCGGTCCGTATTGAATCACCTCCAGGCCCAGGACAGCGGGATGTCACCCCCTGTTAATTCAGCAGAAAACTGCGACCGCGCCTATGCCGGCTACCAAGGGCACTATGACCGCATCAATGGCCTGCACTCGGCGGTTTACCCCGGTGTGCCGGAAGGGCTGCGGGTGCTGCAGCGGGCCGGGCTCAAGCTGGCCTGCGTGACCAACAAACCGGCTGCCTTTGCGCGCGCGCTGATCGAACTCAAGGGGCTGGACGGTTTTTTCACCGAGGTGTTTGGCGGGGATTCGTTCGAGCGCAAGAAGCCTGATCCGCTGCCTCTGCTGAAAACCTGCGAGGCCCTGGGAACCCGCCCGGACCGCACCTTGGTGATTGGCGACTCCAGCAATGATGCCCAGGCGGCCCGCGCGGCCGGTTGTCCCGTGGTGCTGGTCACCTACGGCTACAACCACGGCGAGCCGGTGCGCGCTGTGGATGCGGATGGGTTTATCGACTCGCTGGCGCAACTGCAGTTTGCAATGGCCGCCGTGGCGGGGGCGGCCTCGGCCTGAACGAGGCGGGGAATTCAGCCCCGCATTTAACGCCTTGCTTGAAGCCCTTGCGGCGCGCATTCCACCGGCCGACCCCGGAAAGTGGTCAGCTTGGGTGACAAAGCTTTTAAAACTGTAATGAACTCATTACGTTATGTTGCGTAAATCTGTGGTTGATAACATTTTGGCTGTTGCTTCCAGCCCAAATCCGGCCTTCTTTTCCTGAATTTGGCTCGTTTATCGGCACTTTATTGATGAGCTTGCGGTGGCTCATTGTCTGTAAGTTTCGTCCTACATCCACGGTGTCGCCCAAGTGTTTGCGGTGCCAGATGGTTTGTAGGATTGTTCCTACAAAGATTTTTCCGGAATTCGTGAACTTTATGGTGAATGGAAGAAGTTCGCCACTGTAAAACGAGCACGAAAGCTTCAAACGGGCCGTAGGAATGCTCCTACAACCTGGCGCGCGACCAAAGCCAAAACGACCTTAACGCGCGTAGGCGGATTCTTACAAATAGTGTGCGCCAGCACACACAACTGCTGAGCTTGCGCGAATGGCTGCACAGTACACCGGCCCGCTGTAACAAGCGTGAATTTGCTGACTTGTCGATTTACCCATTTGTCAGGCCGGCCCCTGGCGCAGGAAGCGCCCATCCGTTCCGCAAATTTAAGGATTTCCATGCAAAGACGTGAATTTTCAAAGGCCGCCGTTGCCGTCGCCGCTCTCGGAGGCCTCGGCGTGGCCTCGGCCGGCCGCCCCATCAAGACCGTCCCGGGCGGGACCACCACGCCCCCTCCAACGACCACGATTTCGGGCGTGCCCATGGGCACCAATCTCTCCGGCATGGAGTGGGCCAAGCCTGGTTTGCGCTACGGCATGAGCACGGCGCCCAACCTGAACTTCACCGTGCCCCGTGCGCAGGACGTCGCTTACCTGGCGGCCAATGGCTACGCCAAGAACCGCCTGCCCATCCAGTGGGAGCTGTTGCAGCCCATGCTGCCCGATACCTATGCCAATGCCGCGGCCATCGCTGCCATCGGCAACCCGGGCGCGTTTCATGCGGGGTACGAGTCCTACATCACCGGCGTGCTGGACGCGCATGCGGCAGCGGGCACCAAATGCATCATCGACAACCACAACTACTGCCGCTACCAGGACTTCAAGTACCAGGCCGATGGCTCCGTGATTGGTCTGACGGTTCCGTCGGATCCGCTGATCAGGCCGTACACGACCGACAACACGCAGGTACGCAAGCGGATTTTTGCGCTGGCCGCGGGTGCCACACTCACGCGAGCCCACTTCACGGATTTCTGGACACGTGTTGCGGCCAAGTGGGGCAGCCACCCCGGTTTTGGCGGTTACGGCCTGATGAACGAACCGCACGACATGCCTCAGCCCGGCGGCATCGTGGCTTGGAATGAAGACGCCGTCAAAACCGCCGAAGACCTGACGATCTGGCCGGCCTTTGCGCAGGCCGCCATCAATGCGATTCGCACCATCGACGCCGCCAATCCCATCTATGTGGCGGGGAATCTGTGGGACTCGGCGATGTTCGTCGGAATCAAGAATCCGGGTTTCCCGCTGATGGGCCGCAACCTCATCTACGAAGTCCACATGTACCTGGATGCATACAGCAATGGCGCTGCCTTTGACTATGACACCGAAGTGGCCAAGAACTACAGCGCAGGCTTTGGCGTGGGCTCCATCACGGAGTCGACTGGCGCCGACCGCATCAAGATTGCCACGGACTGGGCCAAGGCCAACGGTGTCAAGTTGGCCTTGACCGAAACGGGCATGCCGATCGATGACCTGCGGTGGCAGGCCATGTTCTCCAGGGCCGTGAGCTATGCACGTGCAGCCGGTTGCGAAATCTACAGCTGGATGGGTGGCAACCACTGGCCCATCCGCAATTACGCGATCAACCATGTGCCGGGCTGGCACCAGAACAAGACGCTGGAGCCGTCGGTCTCGGGCCCGCTGAAGGCGTCCGCCGGGATCGCCAAAGCCGTGCTGTTTGACGACGGGCCGGGTTATGCGCTGGCGGGCACGTCCATCACCATCACGGTCTATGCCCGCGGGAATCTGGCGGCGCCCGTGAGCATTGGGGTGTCGTCGAACAACGGCGGCACGTTCAGCAAAACGGTGCTGATCATTCCCGCCGGCGCGAACGGCCAGGACACGTTCACCTACGTGCCCGAGTCCAACCGCATCGCGACGCTGACCTATACCAGCGATGGCCAGCTGTCAGGCCAGGTTCCGCCCCAGCGCAAAATCTATTCGCTCAATGACCCGGTCGCCTATGCGGCCACCAGCCTGCCGGGCGCCGCGATGGCGATCCTGGCGAAATACAGCGCCGCCAAATGGGATCTCGCCGACGGGTACACCGACTACCTGCAGGGCGCCCCCGCCGCCGCCGGCGAGCCGGTGCGCGCCATCTCCGACTCCGGCTTTGGCTCCAGCGCCGGCAACGCCATGGAAATGATCAACTGGGTCAACAAGGCCAATGGCGGCATGGGCGCGATGTCGGTGCCCGTGATGCGCGTGACCAACGGCAAAAAGAACTCGGACCATGCGGTCTACAACACCTGGGGTTTCTGGTGCAAGAAGTCGCTCAAGATGCAAGGCATCCAGCCCAACCCCAGAAACCGGGTGCCGTACAACCTGGAGGATTCGCACTTTGTCATCGCGGCGGTGAGCGTGCCCGGCCAGTACAACACCGGTGTGCTGTTTCAGGCGTCACAGGCCGAGGCCCGCTTCACGTCAGAGCTCAATTTCACCAACAGCTGCCCTGGCGCGAAATGGGTGGATGCCAGCGGGCAGACCGTGCAACTGGCCAGCTCCACCAAGCTGCCCGTCAATGTGCCGTCCGTGGTGTCGTTCACCTGCGCGCCCGGCTCGCAAAAGCTGCGTGTGAACTCTGCCCTGGTGGCGGGCGCGAGTGCAAGTTTCTCGCCAAGCGCCTTCAACCAGATGCTGATCGGCTGGGGTTACCTCAGCTACTACCCGCGCGACGGCTTCCGGGGAAACATCTATGCCGTCATCAGCGGCAAAGGCGCGCCCACGGCGGAAGAGCTGGGTGTGCTGGAGAAATACCTGGCGAGCACCGCGGGTGTCGCGATTTAAGCGTCGGGCGTCAAGCCGGTCGCTGAAGAGGTGTGCCGACCGGGAGGCGGTCAGCACATCGCTTTCAGCCTTTACTCAGCAGGGCCTCTTTCAGCCTCCAGTCTGCGGGTTGCGGGCCCAGCCAGATGCGCATCAGGGCATTGAAAAATTCAATTTCCCGGAACGGCTCGCCCTGCTGCTTGCCCTTGACGGTGAGCACCGTGCCCGTGCCGGGAATCCAGTCAATGGTGAAATTTTCGCCGGGCAGCAGCTTTTTCTGGTCGGCAAAGATCTGGCCCATCCTGATCAGGCCCGGGATCAGCCTGGACATCTCGCCCTTGGGCGTGTTGTCTTCAATGCCCTTGGTGAATGCCTTGCCAAGCTCGTTGGAATCAATCTCGCGCAGCAGCGTGATGCTCAGGCGCTTGGGGCCCGGTGCCGCGTACACCTCTTCCGGCGTGGCGGCCTTCTTGCCCAGGTACAGGCCCGCCACATAGACCTTGAACACCGCCTTGTAGCGGATGCCCGCGCCATTGAGCTGGAGTTTCGTGCCCTGAAGGTCCAGCGCGTCCTCCAGTTTGACCCCCGAAATTTCCACCGGCGCGGCCAGCACGCCAAGTGACAGCACCAGCCCGGCCAGGCCGGTGATGCACTGCTTATACAAAGACAAAGGCAAAGTCATGAAAGTCTCCAACGGGGTTAAATAGAACGGTCGTTCTTTTTTGTGGGGCTATTTTCAAGCCCGCGACGCGCTGGCGGCTATAGGGTTTGCCAGATGGGTGGGGCTGCCTGCTGCTGATTAGGGGAGTCTGCCCATTTACCGAAATTTCCCGGACTCCCCGAATTGCCACGATGGCCCTTTCGGTCAGGGTCTTCTTTGCTACACTTTGGGCTACATGTTCATTCATCGCATCATTCAAACAGGTTGTGCAGGCCGGGGAGCCTGGCCCTGGCGTACCTGTCATCTCGCGCACGCCTGAGGCGCAGACGTGTCAGCCGTATAGCCTGACCGTGCCTTTGCTGCAGGCTCCGCACCCTCCTGAATTGATGCGCTCGTGCGCCACGCAACGAGCATCCCGGCCCCGGACTTCGGGGCGTTTTGAATGACAGGCGCAGGCGTCCACAACGCGCCGCCCTGATGAAGGACCCACAGTGATTACTGAACTCGAATTTAAAAGCCTGGCCAGCCAGGGCTACAACCGCATTCCGCTGATGCTGGAGGCGTTTGCCGATCTCGAAACCCCGCTGTCGCTCTACCTCAAGCTTGCCAACGCCAAAGACGGCGGCAAGTTCAGCTTTTTGCTGGAGTCGGTGGTGGGTGGCGAGCGTTTTGGCCGCTACAGCTTTATTGGCTTGCCCGCGCGTACGCTGATACGCTGCTCGGGCTTCGGGGCCGACATGCTCACCGAGGTGGTGAAGGACGGCCGGGTCATCGAAACCTCGCGAGTCAATCCGCTGGATTTCATCAGTGACTACCAAAAACGGTTCAAGGTCGCGCTCAGGCCCGGCCTGCCGCGCTTTTGCGGCGGACTGGCCGGTTACTTTGGCTATGACACGGTGCGCTACATCGAGAAAAAACTCGAAGCCTCCTGCCCGCCGGACACGCTGGGCTGCCCCGACATCATGCTGCTGCAGTGCGAAGAACTGGCCGTGATCGACAACCTCTCGGGCAAGCTCTACCTGATCGTGTACGCGGATCCGGCCCAGCCCGAGGCCTTTGCCAACGCCAAGAAGCGCCTGCGTGAGCTCAAGGAGCAGCTCAAATACTCCGTCAGCGCGCCGGTCGTCAAGCCCTCGCAGGGCTATCCGGCCGAGCGTGACTTTGCCAAGGCCGACTACATTGCCGCGGTAGAGCGCGCCAAGCGGCTGATCGAGGCCGGCGATTTCATGCAGGTGCAGGTGGGCCAGCGCATCAAGAAGCGCTACACCGAGTCGCCGCTGAGCCTGTACCGGGCGCTGCGCGCGCTCAACCCCTCGCCCTACATGTACTACTACCACTTTGGCGACTTCCATGTGGTGGGGGCGTCGCCTGAGATTCTGGTGCGGCAGGAGCAGGTGGCTCGCGTCGCCGGGCCGCCCCAAGACGCGAACGCCCCCTCGGGGGGCAGCGAGTACACGCCAGTGACGAGCGTGGGGGCCCAGTTCGAGCAGAAGATCACGATCCGGCCCCTGGCCGGCACCCGCCCGCGCGCTTCGTCCATCGAGGCTGACAAGGCGGTCGAGCAGGAGCTGGTCAATGACCCGAAGGAGCGCGCCGAGCACGTGATGCTGATCGACCTGGCGCGCAACGACATCGGCCGCATCGCCAAAACCGGCACCGTCAAGGTGACCGAAGCCTTTGCGGTGGAGCGCTACAGCCATGTGATGCACATCGTGAGCAACGTCGAAGGCGTCTTGCTCGATGGCATGACCAGCATGGATGTGCTCAAGGCGACCTTCCCGGCCGGCACGCTGACCGGCGCGCCCAAGGTGCATGCGATGGAACTGATCGACCAGCTGGAGCCCACCAAGCGCGGCCTGTATGGCGGCGCCTGCGGTTACCTCAGTTATGCGGGCGACATGGACGTGGCCATTGCGATCCGCACCGGCATCATCAAGGACCAGACCCTGTATGTGCAGGCGGCGGCCGGCGTGGTGGCTGACTCGGTGCCCGAGCTGGAATGGAAAGAAACCGAAGCCAAGGCGCGCGCCTTGCTGCGCGCCAGCGAACTGGTCGAGGAGGGCCTGGAATGAGCACGGTAGTCGTCCAACATTGCGACACCATGGCCGACGTGCGCCGGCACATCGATGCGCTCGATGACCGCATCGTGGCCCTGCTGGCCGAGCGCAGCGGCTATGTGGCCCAGGCCGCGCGCATCAAGCAGCGCGCGGATCAGGTTTACGACCAGGCGCGCATCGATTTCATCATCGACCGCGTGCGTGCGCAGGCCAGGCAGGCCGGTGCCCCCGAGGCCGTCATGGAGGCGACCTACCGCGCCATGATTGCCGCATTCATCGAGTTTGAGCAGGGCGAATTCGCACGCCTGAAAGAAGGGGCAGGATCATGAAACTCCTGATGATCGACAACTACGACAGCTTCACCTACAACATCGTCCAGTACTTTGGTGAGCTGGGCGCCGAGGTTGAAGTCTTTCGCAACGACGAGATCACGCTGGAGGGCATCGCCGCGCGCGCGCCTGATCTCCTGGTGGTGTCGCCCGGGCCTTGCTCGCCGGCCGAGGCCGGTATTTCGGTGGCGGCGATCCAGCACTTCGCCGGCAAGCTGCCCATCCTGGGCGTCTGCCTGGGCCACCAGAGCATTGGCGCGGCGTTTGGCGGCAAGATCATCCGGGCCCGGCAGCTCATGCACGGCAAGACCAGCGTGATCACCACCACGCAGCAAGGTGTGTTCGCCGAACTGCCGGAGCAGTTTGTCGTGAACCGCTACCACTCGCTGGCCATCGAGAAGTCGTCCTGCCCGGACGTGCTGGCCGTCACGGCGTGGACGGACGACGGCGAGATCATGGGCGTGCGCCACAAGGAGCTGCCCATTCAGGGCGTGCAATTCCACCCCGAATCCATCCTGACCGAGCACGGCCATGCCATGCTGAAGAACTTCCTGGAGCAGCGGGCATGACCTCGTTTGCCCTGAATTTGATAGCTGAAAGCTCGCCAATTTATTGGAAGGGAGGCCGAAATGGTTGTTGATCTGCGCAGCGACACCGTCACCCAGCCCAGCGCCGCGATGCGTGCAGCCATGCAGGCCGCGCCGCTGGGCGACGACGTGTTTGGCGACGACCCCAGCGTCAACGCGCTGCAGGAGAAAATTGCCGGCATGCTGGGCTTTGAGGCCGCGCTGTTTGTACCCACCGGCACGCAGAGCAACCTCTGCGCGATCTTGAGCCACTGCCAGCGCGGCGACGAATACATCGTCGGCCAGATGGCGCACTGCTACCGCTGGGAAGGCGGCGGTGCGGCGGTGTTTGGCAGCGTGCAGCCGCAGCCGCTGAACCACCAGCCCGACGGCACGCTGGCGGTCGCCGAGATCGAAGCTGCCATCAAGCCCGATGACCCGCATTTTGCGATCACCCGACTGCTGGCACTGGAAAACACGCTGGGCGGCAAGCTGTTGCCGTTTGGCTATGTGCAGCAGGCCACGCAGTTGGCGCAGGCCAAAGGCCTGAGCCGCCATCTGGACGGCGCGCGGCTGTTCAACGCCGCCGTGGCGCAAGCCGCACTGTCCGTTCGGGCTGAGCTTGTCGAAGCCGCTGCAGGCACTTCGACAGGCTCAGTGCGAACGGAAGTTACCCGCGACAGTGCCGTCGCCGAAGCCAGGCGCATCGCCCAGTGTTTCGACAGCGTGTCGGTGTGTTTCAGCAAGGGGCTGGGCGCGCCCGTGGGCTCCGCGCTGTGCGGCTCGCGCGAGTTCATTGCGCGGGCGCGCCGCGTCCGCAAGATGGCCGGCGGCGCGATGCGCCAGTCCGGCATGCTGGCGGCCGCCGCCAGCTACGCGCTGGACCATCACATTGAACGCCTGGCGCAGGACCATGCGCTGGCCCGGCAACTGGCCGACGGTCTGGCGGGGATTGAGGGCTTGCACGTGGAAGCGCCCGAGACCAATATCCTCTTTGTCGACCTGAGCGGCGCGGCCCGCGACAAATCTGCCGCCCTGCTCAAGTACCTGGCCGATCACGGCATTCAGGCCACGGGCCTGTATCGCCTGCGTTTTGTCACGCACCTCGATGTGGACGCTGCCGGTGTGGACCGCGCCGTGGCCGCGATCCGGCAGTTCTTCCATCTCAAAGGATAAACAAGGATAAAGCCATGCCTGACTTTCAACACCTGTTGCTTTTTATCGCGGCCGGTTGGTTGCTTAATCTGACGCCGGGCCCCGACGTGCTTTACATCGTGACCAACTCGCTGCGCTCGGGTGCGCGCGCCGGGATTGTTGCGGGCCTCGGCATCACGGCTGGCTGTTTTCTCCATATTTTTGCGGCGGCTGTAGGCGTCGGCGCGTTGCTGGCCACTTCGGCCATCGCCTTTACCGTGCTCAAGTGGACAGGGGCGGCTTACCTGCTGTGGATAGGCGCGAAGATCCTGTTGTCCAAAGCGCCGCAGGCCACCACCGACCTCGTCGCGGCGGCTGCCGCACAGCCGGCACGGCGCCTGAACGTGGTTTTCATGGGAGGCTTCTGGACCAATGTGCTGAACCCCAAGGTCGCGATTTTCTTCCTGGCTTTCGTGCCGCAGTTCATCGCACCGGACACCGACAACAAGGCCCTGGCCTTTGTGCTGCTGGGCGTGCTGTTCAATTTGAACGCCATCCCGGTCAATTCGGGCTGGGCCCTGGCAGCTGCCTGGATGGCCCGGCGTGATGCCGTGCAGCGCGGCATGCACTGGCTGGACCGCGCAGCCGGCGTCATGTTCATCGGGTTTGGCCTCAAGCTGGCCCTTACCGATAATCCAACGGACTGAGTCGTCCCCTCCAGTCCCAGAGTAAAGAAACGAGACGCGTCATGCCCCACACCCACAAAATCACCCCGCAGGAAGCCCTGCAACGCACCATCGAGCACCGCGAGATCTTTCACGACGAGATGCTGCACATCATGCGGCTAATCATGAGCGGCGAGATGTCGCCGGTCATGATGGCGGCGCTGATCACCGGCCTGCGCGTCAAGAAGGAAACCATCGGTGAGATCACCGCTGCCGCGCAGGTGATGCGCGAGTTTTCGACCAAGGTCCATGTGGCCGACAAAACTCACCTGGTGGACATCGTTGGCACGGGTGGCGACGGCTCGCACACCTTCAACATTTCGACCTGCTCGATGTTTGTGGCGGCGGCGGCGGGCGCCAAGGTCAGCAAGCACGGCGGGCGCAGCGTCAGCAGCAAGTCGGGCAGCGCCGATGTCATGGAAGCCCTGGGCATCAACATCAACCTGATGCCCGAGGCGATTGCGAAATGCATTGAAGAAGCCGGCGTGGGCTTCATGTTTGCGCCCAACCACCACCCGGCGATGAAAAACGTCGCGCCCATCCGCAAGGAGCTGGGCGTGCGCACCATTTTCAACATCCTCGGGCCGCTCACCAACCCGGCCAGCGCCCCGAACATCCTGATGGGCGTGTTCCACCCCGACCTGGTGGGCATCCAGATCCGTGCGCTGCAGCGCCTGGGCGCCGAGCATGCGCTGGTGGTGTATGGCAAGGACGGCATGGACGAGGTCAGCCTGGGCGCCGCCACCATCGTGGGGGAGCTGAAAAACGGCGAGATCACTGAATACGAAATCCACCCCGAGGACTTCAGCATGACCATGGCCAGCAACCGCGCGCTGCGCGTCGAAACGCCAGAGCAGTCCAAAGCCATGCTGCTGGGCGTGCTGGACAACCAGCCGGGCGCGGCGCGCGACATCGTGATCCTCAATGCCGGCGCGGCGCTGTATGCCGCCAATGTGGCCTCCTCGATGCAGGAGGGCATCGTCAAGGCGCGTGCCGCGCTCGAGTCCGGTGCGGCCAAGGCCCGCCTCGCGCAGCTTGTTTCCATCACCCAAACCCTGGCAGCCTGAACACCATGTCCGACATCCTCGACAAGATCATTGCCGTCAAGCGCGAAGAAATCGCGCAGGCCATCAAACGCAAGCCGCTGGCCGTGGTGCGCGAAGACGCCGAATCGCGTGTGCTCACGCGGGACTTTGTCGGCGCGCTGCGCGCCAAAATCTCGGCGGGCAAGCCGGCGGTGATTGCCGAAGTCAAAAAGGCCAGCCCGTCCAAGGGCGTGCTGCGGGCCGACTTCATTCCGGCCGACATTGCGCAAAGCTATGCGGAGCATGGCGCGGCCTGCCTGTCCGTGCTCACCGACCGGCAGTTTTTCCAGGGCAGTGTGGACTACCTGAAACAGGCCCGGGCCTCGTGCGCCCTGCCGGTGCTGCGCAAGGATTTCATGGTCGACGCCTACCAGGTGTACGAGGCCCGCGTGATGGGGGCCGACTGCATTTTGCTGATTGTCGCCTGCCTGGACGACGCGCAGATGAAGGCGCTGGAAGCGCTGGCGTTCTCGCTGGACATGGCGGTGCTGGTCGAGGTGCACGACGAGGCCGAGCTGGAGCGGGCGCTGAAGCTCAGGACACCGCTGGTCGGCATCAACAACCGCAACCTCAAGACCTTTGAGGTCTCGCTGGACAATACCCTGAGTCTGCTCGGCAAAGTACCGGCAGACCGCCTGCTGGTCACGGAATCCGGCATTTCCACCCCGGCCGACGTCAAGCGCTTGCGTGAGGCCAGGGTCAACGCCTTCCTGGTCGGCGAAGCCTTCATGCGGGCAGAAGATCCCGGCGTCGCGCTGGCTCAACTTTTCGGGCTGGACTGACTGGCGCCGGCCATGACGGACCTGTTTCTGGATGAGGCGTCGGCGCTGGGCGTCGCGGACCGCCTGACCAGCGCGGACCCCTTGGCCTGGCCGGTAGCGCCCGGGTGGGAGCCTGTCACCAAGGCGTTTTTTTCCAGCGCGACCGGCCAGAAGCTGCTGGATTTTCTGCGTGGCCGGCTGGCGGACGGCGTCGTGATCTTCCCCCCCCGGCCGCTGCGCGCGCTGGAACTCACGTCGCCGGAGCAGGTGCGCGTGGTCATCCTCGGCCAGGACCCCTATCACGGCCGCGGCCAGGCGGAAGGGCTGGCCTTTTCGGTGGCGCCGGGCGTGCCCCTGCCGCCGTCATTACGCAATATCTTCAAGGAGCTGCAGCGCGACCTGGGCACGCCACCGCCGGCGTTTCCGGTGCCCGGCGGCAGCCTGGTGCGTTGGGCGACCCACGGCGTGCTGCTGCTCAACACCTGCCTGACGGTGGAGGAGGGGCTGCCGGCCAGCCATGCGGGGCGCGGCTGGGAGGTCCTGACGGATGCGGTGATCCGGCAGGTTTCGCAGGGCGACCATCCGGTGGTGTTCATGCTGTGGGGGGCGCATGCCCAAAGCAAGCGTGCGCTGATCGACGTTGGCCGCCACAAGGTGCTGGTGGCCAACCACCCGTCACCGTTGTCGGCGCTGCGGCCGCCATTGCCTTTTATCGGCTGCGGGCATTTTTCGCAGGCGGTTGGCGGGCTCGATGGGGGCGGGCTGCCTTGGACGGTGATCTGACTCGCAGCAACTTTTCGGTGATGGGGTTTTATAAGTTGGTGCACACTGTCGGGTGAGCGTTCTGACCCTCATTGCTGCAGATGTTTGAAAGAGGGCGGATACTGGTAGCCTGCAACCTGCCAGCGCATTCAAGGCGGGGCAGACGGTGCTTTTTGAAGGTTTTTGCAGTCACTCGGGATTCCCGGCGACATAAAACCGTGGCATAATCCGAGGTTCGCTTGATGGATGGGTGCCCGAGTGGCTAAAGGGGGCAGACTGTAAATCTGTTGGCTAACGCCTACGCTGGTTCGAATCCAGCCTCATCCACCAGATTTTTGTTGATTTTTGGCAAGCGGGCCGATGCGGGGCAAGTGCTGTAAAGCATGCTTTGTGTTGTGGGATTTGTTGCAATGTTTGGGTGCGAGTCGATTTGGCAGAGCTGCGCGGGAGTAGTTCAATGGTAGAACCCTAGCCTTCCAAGCTAATGACGCGGGTTCGATTCCCGTCTCCCGCTCCATAAAGCTTTTTTATGGTTCGGCCGGTCGGTCTTGTGGCGAGTTGCAGTGATAGATAGATTGAGTTCAGCCCTTTTGGCTCAGTGGTAGAGCACTCCCTTGGTAAGGGAGAGGTCGCGGGTCCGATTCCCGCAAAGGGCACCACATTTTGAGTCGGCGCGGCGCGCTGTGCGCGGTTGCCGGCTGTAGGCGTTAACTGGTTTTGTAACTTTTCGGAGTTGAAAATGGCAAAAGGCAAATTTGAGCGGACCAAGCCGCACGTCAACGTCGGCACGATTGGCCACGTGGACCATGGCAAGACGACCCTGACGGCGGCGATCACGACCGTGCTGGCATCCAAGTTCGGCGGCGAAGCCAAAGGTTACGACCAGATTGACGCGGCCCCCGAAGAAAAGGCCCGCGGCATTACGATTAACACCGCCCACGTCGAGTACGAGACGGCCAATCGCCACTACGCCCACGTTGACTGCCCCGGCCACGCCGACTACGTCAAGAACATGATCACCGGCGCGGCCCAGATGGACGGCGCCATTCTCGTTTGTTCGGCTGCTGACGGCCCCATGCCCCAGACCCGCGAGCACATCCTGCTGGCCCGCCAGGTCGGCGTGCCCTACATCATCGTGTTCCTGAACAAGTGCGACATGGTCGACGACGCCGAACTGCTCGAACTCGTCGAGATGGAAGTGCGCGAGCTGCTCGACAAGTACGATTTCCCTGGCGACAAGACCCCCATCATCCACGGCTCCGCCAAGCTCGCCATGGAAGGCGACAAGGGTCCCCTGGGCGAGCAGGCCATCATGAAGCTGGCCGACGCCCTGGACACCTACATTCCCCTGCCCGAGCGCGCAGTCGACGGCGCCTTCCTGATGCCCGTCGAAGACGTGTTCTCCATCTCCGGCCGCGGCACCGTCGTGACCGGCCGTGTCGAGCGCGGCGTGATCAAGGTCGGCGAAGAGATCGAGATCGTCGGTATTGCCGACACGCAAAAGACCACCTGCACCGGCGTCGAGATGTTCAGGAAGCTGCTCGATCAGGGCCAGGCCGGCGACAACGTCGGTATTTTGCTGCGCGGCACCAAGCGCGAAGACGTGCAGCGCGGCCAGGTGCTGTGCAAGCCCGGCTCGATCAAGCCGCATACCCACTTCACCGGCGAGATCTACGTGCTGAGCAAGGACGAAGGCGGCCGCCACACGCCCTTCTTCAACAACTACCGCCCCCAGTTTTACTTCCGCACGACGGACGTGACCGGCGCGATCGAGTTGCCAGAAGGCAAGGAAATGGTCATGCCAGGCGACAACGTGTCGATCACCGTCAAGCTGATCAACCCGATCGCCATGGAAGAGGGCCTGCGCTTTGCCATCCGCGAAGGCGGCAAGACCGTTGGTGCTGGCGTTGTGGCCAAGATCATTGCCTGAGTTTTGAAGGTTTGATGGAGGGGTATAGCTCAATTGGCAGAGCGTCGGTCTCCAAAACCGAAGGTTGTAGGTTCGATTCCTACTGCCCCTGCCACCCGGCTGATGCGTAGAGATGTGAAGCCGCAGGTGGTTTGAAAAGATAGCAAACAAGGCCCGCCAGGAGTCAAAAACTCCCGGTGGGCTTAAGCGTCTGCAAAGACGCATGAAGATTGAACAGGAAATCCGGCAACCATGGCCTCTTCTCAAGTTGAAACCGTTAGCACCACCGCCGACAAAGCCAAGCTGGGCTTGGCCGTCGCCCTGGTTCTGGCGTCGCTGGCGGGTTTTTACCTGTTGAGCAAGCAGGGTCAGGTCGCCCAGTGGGGTGCTCTGGTCGCGGGTCTGGTTGCGGCGGTAGTGGTGTTTCTGACCTCGGAGCCCGGCAAGCAGTTTGTGGCCTTTGGGCGTGATTCCTGGCGCGAAGTCAAAAAAGTCGTCTGGCCGGCCCGCAAGGAGGCCATTCAGATGACGGCCTACGTGTTCGGCTTCGTGGTGGTGATGGCGTTGTTTTTGTGGTTGACTGACAAAACGCTCGAATGGGTGTTTTACGACCTGATCCTGGGATGGAAAAGATGATGAGCGATATGAACGGCACGGTAGTCAGCGAAGTGGCGGCGGGTACGTCCCTCACGCCGACCCCCGGCATGCAGTGGTATGTCGTGCATGCCTATTCCGGTATGGAAAAGGCGGTCGAGCGCAACATTCTGGAGCGTATCAATCGCGCCGGCATGCAGGCCAAGTTCGGCCGTTTCCTGGTGCCCACTGAAGAAGTGGTCGAGATCAAGAACGGCCAGAAGAAAACCACAGAGCGCCGTTTCTTTCCGGGCTATGTGCTGGTCGAAATGGTCATGGATGACGAGACCTGGCACTTGGTGAAGCACACCAACAAGGTCACCGGTTTTGTCGGCGGCGCCAAGAACCGCCCGGCCCCGATTTCCGAGGAAGACGTCCAGAAGATCGTCAGCCAGATGCAGGTCGGTACCGAGAAGCCGCGTCACAAGGTTGAGTTTGAAACGGGCGAATATGTCCGCGTCAAGGATGGTCCGTTCACCGACTTCAATGGCACGGTGGAAGAGGTCAACTACGACAAGAACAAGGTGCGCGTCTCGGTCACGATTTTCGGCCGCGCGACGCCGGTTGAGCTGGAATTCAGCCAGATCGAAAAAACCTGAATTTCGGTCGGCCTTAAAAGTCCTGCGCTTTGCAACTCGGCGCGGAAGGTTCTTCGGAGTCTTGATTGAGTTGTGTAACCCCCGGGGAGCCTGGGCCTGTTGTTGACAGTGCTCCGGCGTTATGACCCGCAAGGAGAAAAGTATGGCGAAAAAAATCGTCGGCTTCGTCAAGCTGCAAGTACCAGCTGGCAAGGCCAACCCGTCCCCCCCGATCGGCCCGGCACTGGGTCAGCGCGGCTTGAACATCATGGAATTCTGCAAGGCATTCAATGCCCAGACCCAGGGTGTTGAGCCAGGCCTGCCATTGCCCGTGGTGATCACCGCGTACGCAGACAAAAGCTTCACCTTCATCATCAAGACGCCTCCGGCTGTCACGCTGATCAAGAAGGCCATCAAGCTCGACAAGGGCTCTGCCACGCCGCATACCGCGAAAGTCGGCAAGATCACCCGCGCCCAGCTGGAAGAAATTGCCAAGACCAAAATGAAAGACATGACGGCCGCCGATCTCGACGCCGCCGTCCGTACTATTGCCGGTTCCGCCCGCTCCATGGGTGTGACGGTGGAGGGTGTTGTATGAGCAAGCTGACCAAGCGCCAAAAAACCATCGGTGACAAGATCGACAGCAACAAGCTGTACGCCCTGTCCGACGCCATCGGTCTCGTGAAGGAATTCGCCGTCGCCAAGTTCGATGAGTCCATCGACGTGGCTGTGCAGCTCGGCATTGATGCCAAGAAATCCGACCAGGTCGTTCGCGGCGCCGTCGTGTTACCTAACGGCACCGGCAAAACCAAGCGTGTGGCCGTGTTTGCCCAGGGCGCCAAGGCTGAAGAGGCCAAGGCAGCCGGCGCAGACATCGTCGGCATGGACGACCTTGCCGCCGAAATCAAGGCCGGCAAGATGGACTTTGACGTGGTGATTGCCTCCCCCGATGCGATGCGCATCGTGGGTACGCTGGGCCAGATCCTGGGCCCGCGCGGCCTGATGCCCAACCCCAAGGTTGGCACCGTGACGCCCGATGTGGCGACCGCCGTGAAAAACGCGAAAGCCGGCCAGGTCCAGTTCCGTGTCGACAAGGCCGGTATCGTGCACGGCACCATTGGCCGCCGTTCGTTTGATACCGCCAAGCTGCAAGGCAACCTGGCTGCATTGATCGATGCGCTGCAAAAAGCCAAGCCTGCTTCGAGCAAAGGCGTGTATTTGAAGAAAGTCGCGGTTTCGTCAACGATGGGTGTGGGCGTTCGCGTCGACACGCAAACCATCGCGGCGTAATCGCAAAAATTTGAACGGCCCGCAAGGGCGGTTCAATGTGGTGGGCTGCCGGAGTTCTCGGGCTCCGGCAGGTCATCCAAGACCGTTGGTGTGTCGGCTGTAAGGCTGGCACTTAATCGAAAGACAGCCAACGCAGATGGCGGTCCCGCTGCAGATGGTTTGAAAAGAATCTGAAACAGTTGGTCGCTGAATATGAGCGTGCTGAACGGCCGACAGCGCAAGCTGAAAACCTGAAAGCACATTTTTAAGGAGTAGACCTTGAGTCTCAACCGCAGTGAGAAACAAGCCGTCATTGATGAAGTGACCGGCCTCGCCGCTAAAGCTCAAACGCTCGTGATGGCGGAATACCGTGGCATCACGGTCGCTGACATGACCAAGCTGCGCAGCCAAGCCCGCGACAAAGGCGTGAACCTGAGTGTTCTGAAGAACACCCTGGCTCGCCGTGCCGTGGCTGGTAGCGCATTTGAAGTCGTGTCCGACCAGATGACCGGACCGCTGATCTACGGCTTTTCCACAGATGCTGTAGCTGCTGCAAAAGTAGTGGCTGACTTCGCGAAAACCAACGACAAGCTGGTGATTCGCGGTGGTGCATTTGCTGGCAAATTCCTGGACGTGAACGGCGTGAAGCAACTGGCCAACATTCCTTCCAAGGAAGTGTTGCTGGCCCAGGTGTGTGGCTTGCTGATGTCGCCCATGTCGCGTACGGCCGTTGTGCTGGGCGCGCTGGCGGCGAAAAAGGGTGGCGGCGCAGCCGAAACCCCAGCGCCAGCAGAAGCTGTAGCAGCGTAATTTGTACCCAACTTTTTTAGGAAATCAAAATGGCATTCGATAAAGACGCATTTTTGACCGCGCTGGATAGCATGACGGTCCTCGAACTCAACGACCTGGTGAAAGCCATCGAAGAGAAATTTGGTGTGAGCGCTGCCGCCATGGCCGCTCCCGCTGCTGCTGGTGGTGGCGGTGCCGCTGCTGCTGCTGAAGAGAAGACCGAATTCAACGTCGTTCTGCTCGAAGCTGGCGCCAACAAGGTGTCCGTGATTAAAGCGGTTCGCGAAATCACCGGTCTGGGCCTGAAAGAAGCCAAGGACCTGGTGGACGGCGCTCCGAAGAACGTCAAGGAAGCCGCACCCAAGGCTGACGCAGACGCTGCCAAGAAGAAGCTCGAAGACGCTGGCGCGAAAGTCGAACTCAAGTAATTGCTTGTGTTTGCAAAGGCTGGAAGACCCCGTCGGGCTTCCAGCCTTTCGTGTTTCAAGGAGTACGCCGCAAGGCAGGTAAAAAAGCTGATTTTGCGATGCTCCCGGTGCATTGAAAGCGGCTAAAGCCATTTTCGGTGTACCCGTAGAAACACTGGAAAAATGATTGAGATCAGTCCTTTTTCCAGTGTTTTCTGAACCCCGACTGCAGAAAACGCCTTGGTTCGGGTGACGTGCAATGCGTCACCGTCCGCCATGGTTGGTAGTGGCCAACCACCAAGCCTGCCTGAATACGTGGTGTATTCGGGCACGAGAGTCGCCAGAGCCCATCAAAGCGGAGAACTCATGGCCTATTCCTATACCGAACGCAAACGCATCCGCAAAAGCTTCGGCAACCGCGAGAGCGTGTTGACTGTTCCCTATTTGCTGCAAATGCAGAAAGACGCGTACACGGCGTTCCTGCAAGCCGATCGTGCGCCCCAGAAGCGCACTGTAGAAGGTCTGCAGGCAGCGTTTGAAAACGCATTTCCCATCGTCTCGCACAACGGTTTTGTCGAGATGAAATTCATCGAATACAACCTGGCCAAGCCCGCCTTCGACGTGCGCGAATGCCAGACCCGTGGACTGACCTTTGCATCGGCCGTCCGCGCCAAAGTCCAGCTGATCATCTATGACCGCGAGTCATCCACATCGCAGTCCAAGGTCGTCAAGGAGGTCAAGGAGCAGGAAGTCTACATGGGCGAAGTGCCGCTCATGACCGACAAGGGCTCTTTCGTCATCAACGGGACCGAGCGCGTGATCGTGTCCCAGCTGCACCGCTCCCCTGGCGTGTTCTTTGAACACGACAAGGGCAAAACCCACAGCTCGGGCAAACTGCTGTTCTCGGCCCGCATCATTCCCTATCGCGGCTCCTGGCTCGACTTCGAGTTCGACCCGAAAGACGTGCTGTACTTCCGTGTCGACCGTCGCCGCAAGATGCCGGTCACGATCCTGCTCAAGGCCATCGGCCTGAACCCGGAATCCATCCTCGCCAACTTCTTCGTGTTCGACCACTTCCGCCTGATGGACAGCGGCGCGCAGATGGAGTTTGTCGCCGAGCGCATGCGTGGCGAAGTGGCCCGTTTCGACATTACCGACAAGAGCGGCAAGGTCGTCGTGGCCAAAGACAAGCGCATCACGGTTCGCCATACCCGCGAGCTGGAGCAAAGCGGCACCACCACCATCAGCGTACCTGAAGACTTCCTGGTCGGCCGTGTGGTCGCCAAGAACATCGTCGACGCCGAAACCGGCGAAATCATCGCCAAGGCCAACGACGAGCTGACCGAACTGCTGCTGAAAAAGCTGCGCCTGGCCGGCGTGCAGGACCTGCAGGTGCTGTACACCAACGAACTCGACCAGGGGGCCTACATTTCGCAAACCCTGCGCGCCGATGAAACGGCTGACGAGTTTGCGGCCCGCGTGGCCATCTACCGCATGATGCGTCCCGGCGAGCCGCCGACGGAAGACGCTGTGCAGGCACTGTTCCAGCGCCTGTTCTACAACCCGGACACCTACGACCTGTCCAAGGTCGGCCGCATGAAGTTCAACGCCCGCGTGGGCCGTGACGACTCCACCGGCCCCATGGTCATGACCAACGAGGACATCCTCGCGGTCGTCAAGATCCTGGTGGACCTGCGCAACGGCAACGGCGAAGTCGACGACATTGACCACCTCGGCAACCGCCGTGTGCGCTGCGTCGGCGAACTCGCGGAAAACCAGTACCGCACCGGTCTGGCCCGTATCGAGAAGGCCGTGAAAGAGCGTCTGGGCCAGGCGGAGCAAGAGCCGCTGATGCCGCATGACCTGATCAACAGCAAGCCGATTTCCGCCGCCCTGAAGGAATTCTTCGGTGCGTCGCAGCTGTCGCAGTTCATGGACCAGACCAACCCGCTGTCCGAGATCACCCACAAGCGCCGTGTTTCGGCCCTTGGCCCCGGTGGCTTGACCCGCGAGCGCGCCGGCTTCGAAGTGCGGGACGTGCACGTGACCCATTACGGCCGCGTCTGCCCGATTGAAACGCCTGAAGGTCCGAACATCGGCCTGATCAACTCGCTGGCCCTGTATGCCCGCCTCAACGAGTACGGTTTCATCGAAACACCGTACCGCCGTGTGGTGGACAGCAAGATCACCGACCAGATCGATTACCTGTCGGCCATTGAGGAAGGCAAGTACGTGATTGCCCAGGCCAACGCACTGCTCGATGATTCCGGCACACTGACCGGCGACCTCGTGTCAGCGCGCGAGAACGGCGAATCCGTGCTGGTCGGCGCAGAGCGCATCCAGTACATGGACGTGTCGCCCGCGCAGATCGTCTCGGTGGCCGCCTCGCTCGTGCCCTTCCTGGAGCACGATGACGCCAACCGCGCACTGATGGGTGCCAACATGCAGCGCCAGGCCGTGCCTGTGCTGCGCCCTGAAAAAGCCTTTGTCGGTACTGGCATCGAGCGCGTGTCCGCAGTGGACTCCGGCACGGTGGTGACGGCCAACCGCGGCGGTGTGGTCGATTACGTCGATGCCACCCGCATCGTGGTGCGTGTCAATGATGCGGAAGCCCTCGCCGGCGAAGTCGGTGTGGACATCTACAACCTGATCAAGTACCAGCGTTCCAACCAGAACACCAACATCCATCAGCGCCCCATCGTCAAGATCGGCGACAAGCTGGCCAAGGGCGACGTGATCGCCGACGGAGCATCGACGGACATCGGCGAGCTGGCCCTGGGCCAGAACATGCTGGTGGCGTTCATGCCCTGGAACGGCTATAACTTCGAGGATTCGATCCTGATTTCCGAGCGCGTGGTGGCCGAAGACCGCTACACCTCGATTCACATCGAAGAACTCGTGGTGATGGCGCGTGACACCAAGCTGGGCTCTGAAGAGATCACCCGCGACATCCCGAACCTGTCCGAGCAGCAGCTCAACCGTCTCGACGAATCCGGCATTATTTATGTCGGCGCTGAAGTCCAGCCGGGCGACACCCTGGTGGGCAAGGTCACGCCAAAAGGCGAGACCACGCTGACGCCGGAAGAAAAACTGCTGCGCGCCATCTTCGGCGAAAAAGCCAGCGACGTGAAAGACACCTCGCTGCGCGTGAGCCAGGGTTCGCAAGGTACCGTGATCGACGTGCAGGTCTTCACTCGCGAAGGCATTGTGCGCGACAAGCGCGCCCAGCAGATCATTGACGACGAGCTCAAGCGTTTCCGCCTGGACCTGAACGACCAGCTGCGCATTGTGGAAGCCGATGCATTTGACCGCATCGAAAAGCTGCTGAATGGCAAGGTTGCCAACGGCGGCCCGAAAAAGCTGGCCAAAGGCACCAAGATCGACAAGGCCTACCTGGCCGACGTCGAGAAGTACCACTGGTTCGACATCCGCCCGGCGGACGACGAAGTGGCTTCGCAGCTGGAAAGCATCAAGAACGCGATGGAGCAGACGCGCCACAGCTTCGACCTGGCTTTCGAAGAGAAGCGCAAAAAGCTCACGCAGGGCGACGAACTGCCGGCCGGCGTGCTCAAGATGGTCAAGGTCTACCTGGCCGTCAAGCGCCGCCTGCAGCCCGGCGACAAGATGGCCGGTCGCCACGGCAACAAGGGCGTGGTGTCCAAGATCGTTCCGGTCGAAGACATGCCCTACATGGCCGACGGCACGCCGTGCGACATCGTGCTCAACCCGCTGGGCGTGCCTTCGCGCATGAACGTCGGCCAGGTGCTCGAGGTGCATTTGGGCTGGGCCGCCAAGGGTCTGGGCCAGCGCATCGGCGACATGCTGCAAGCCGAAGCCAAGGTGGCCGAGCTGCGCAAGTTCATGGACACCCTGTACAACAAGTCGGGCCGCGTCGAGGACCTGGCCAATCTGTCCGATACCGATGTGCTCGAGATGGCCCGCAACCTGACGACCGGTGTTCCCTTTGCGACGCCGGTGTTCGATGGCGCCTCGGAAGAGGACATCATGACCATGCTGAAGCTGGCGTATCCGGACGACATCGCCAAGGCCAAGGGCCTGACGGCGACGCGTACCCAGGCCCAGCTGTATGACGGGCGCACCGGCGACCAGTTCGAGCGCACGACGACGGTCGGCTACATGCACGTGCTGAAGCTTCACCACCTGGTGGACGACAAGATGCACGCGCGCTCAACCGGACCGTACTCCCTGGTTACCCAGCAGCCGCTGGGCGGCAAGGCGCAGTTTGGTGGACAGCGTTTCGGCGAGATGGAGGTCTGGGCGCTGGAAGCCTATGGCGCTTCCTACACGCTGCAGGAAATGCTCACCGTCAAGTCCGACGACGTGCAGGGCCGTACCAAGGTGTACGAGAGCATCGTCAAGGGCGAGCACGCGATCACGGCAGGCATGCCCGAGTCGTTCAACGTGCTGGTCAAGGAGATCCGTTCGCTCGGTATCGACATCGAGCTGGAACGCAGCTAATTACAGGAAAGAAAAGGATTTAACTCATGAAATCATTACTCGACCTGTTCAAGCAATTCACGCCGGATGAGCATTTCGATGCCATCAAGATCGGCATGGCCTCGCCCGAGAAGATCCGTTCGTGGTCTTTCGGCGAAGTCAAAAAGCCTGAAACCATCAACTACCGCACCTTCAAGCCAGAGCGCGACGGTCTTTTTTGCGCCAAGATCTTTGGCCCCATCAAGGACTACGAATGCCTGTGCGGCAAGTACAAGCGCCTCAAGCACCGCGGCGTCATCTGCGAGAAGTGCGGCGTTGAAGTCACGCAGACCAAGGTCCGCCGTGAGCGCATGGGTCACATCGACCTGGCCGCTCCCTGCGCGCACATCTGGTTCCTGAAGTCGCTGCCGTCGCGTCTGGGCCTGGTGCTCGACATGACGCTGCGCGACATCGAGCGCGTGCTGTACTTCGAAGCTTACGTGGTGACCGACCCCGGCATGACCCCGCTGAAGAAATTCAGCATCATGTCGGAAGACGACTACGACGCCAAGCGCAAGGAATACGGTGATGAGTACGTCGCCAAGATGGGCGCCGAAGGCATCAAGGACCTGCTCGAAGGGCTCGACCTCGACGTCGAGATCGACAAGCTGCGCAACGACCTGACCGGTTCCGAAATCAAGATCAAGAAAAACGCCAAGCGTTTGAAATTGATGGAAGCGTTCAAGAAGTCCGGCATCAAGCCCGAGTGGATGGTGCTGGACGTGCTGCCTGTGCTGCCGCCGGACCTGCGTCCGCTGGTGCCGCTGGACGGCGGCCGCTTCGCGACCTCCGACCTGAACGACCTGTACCGCCGCGTCATCAACCGCAACAGCCGCCTGCGCCGTCTGCTGGAGCTCAAGGCTCCCGAGATCATTGCCCGCAATGAAAAGCGCATGCTGCAGGAAGCGGTGGATTCGCTGCTGGACAACGGCCGCCGTGGCAAGGCCATGACGGGCGCCAACAAGCGCGCGCTGAAGTCGCTGGCCGACATGATCAAGGGCAAGTCAGGCCGTTTCCGCCAGAACTTGCTGGGCAAGCGCGTCGACTACTCCGGCCGTTCCGTGATCACCATGGGCCCGACGCTCAAGCTGCACCAGTGCGGCTTGCCCAAGCTGATGGCGCTCGAGCTGTTCAAGCCTTTCATCTTCTCGCGTCTCGAAGCCATGGGCATCGCGACCACCATCAAGGCGGCCAAGAAGGAAGTCGAATCCGGCACGCCAGTGGTGTGGGACATCCTGGAAGAGGTTATCAAGGAGCACCCCGTGATGCTGAACCGTGCGCCTACGCTGCACCGTCTCGGTATCCAGGCCTTTGAACCCATCCTGATCGAAGGCAAGGCCATCCAGCTGCACCCGCTCGTCTGCTCGGCCTTCAACGCCGACTTTGACGGTGACCAGATGGCCGTTCACGTGCCGCTGTCGGTGGAAGCGCAGATGGAAGCCCGCACGCTGATGCTGGCTTCGAACAACATCCTGTTCCCGGCCAACGGCGAGCCCTCCATTGTTCCGTCGCAAGACGTGGTGCTGGGCCTGTACTACACGACCCGCGACCGTACCAACGGCAAGGGTGAAGGCCTCGTGTTCTCGGACACCGGTGAGGTGCGCCGTGCATTCGATGCGGGCGAACTGGACCTGAACGCCAGGATCAGCGTGCGCCTGACCGAATGGACCAAGAACAAGGAGACCGGCGAGTTCATCCCGTCGACCAAGCTGTGGGAAACCACCGGTGGCCGTGCGCTGCTGTCTGAAATCCTGCCCAAGGGCCTGCCTTTCTCTAACATCAACAAGGCGTTGAAGAAAAAGGAAATCTCCAAGCTGATCAACGTGTCTTTCCGCAAGTGCGGCCTGAAAGAGACGGTGGTGTTTGCCGACAAGCTGCTGCAGTCGGGCTTCCGCCTGGCCACCAAGGCCGGCATCTCCATCTGTATCGACGACATGCTGGTGCCCAAGGAAAAGCACGACATCATTTCGCGTGCCCAGAAGGAAGTCAAAGAGATCGAGCAGCAGTATGTCTCGGGCCTGGTGACATCCGGCGAGCGCTACAACAAGGTGGTTGACATCTGGGGCAAGTCCGGCGACGAAGTCTCCAAGGTCATGATGGCCCAGCTTTCGAAAGAAAAAGTCATCGACCGCCACGGCAAGGAAGTCGAGCAGGAATCCTTCAACTCCATCTACATGATGGCCGACTCCGGCGCCCGCGGTTCTGCCGCGCAGATTCGCCAGGTGGCCGGTATGCGGGGTCTGATGGCCAAGCCTGACGGCTCCATCATCGAGACGCCGATTACCGCGAACTTCCGCGAAGGCCTGAACGTGCTGGAGTACTTCATCTCCACCCACGGTGCCCGTAAGGGTTTGGCTGACACCGCGCTGAAAACGGCCAACTCCGGCTACCTGACGCGTCGCCTGTGCGACGTGGTGCAGGATCTGGTGGTGACCGAAGACGACTGCGGCACGCAAGAGGGCTCGCTGATGCGCGCCATCGTCGAGGGTGGTGAGGTGATCGAATCGCTGCGCGAACGTATCCTCGGCCGCACCGCGGTGGAAGATGTGCTGCATCCCGAGAACCGCTCGGTTCTGGCCAAAGCCGGTGCCATGCTGGACGAAGACCTGATCGACGAACTCGAAGCGGCCGGCGTCGACGAAGTGAAAGTGCGCACGGCCCTGACCTGCGAAACCCGCTTCGGCCTGTGCGCCAAGTGCTACGGCCGCGATCTGGGCCGCGGTGGCCTGATCAACATCGGTGAGGCGGTCGGTATCATCGCCGCCCAGTCGATTGGTGAGCCCGGCACGCAGCTGACCATGCGTACCTTCCACATCGGCGGTGCTGCGTCGCGTGCGGCGATTGCCTCCAGCGTCGAAGCCAAGTCCAACGGCGTGATCGGTTTCAATGCCCCGATGCGTTATGTGACCAACGGCAAGGGCGAACTGGTGGTGATTGCCCGTTCCGGCGAGATCGTCATCCATGACGAGCACGGCCGCGAGCGTGAGCGTCACAAGGTGCCGTACGGTGCCACATTGACGGTCAAGGCCGACCAGACCATCAAGGCTGGCGCCATCCTGGCCAACTGGGATCCGCTGACGCGCCCCATCATTACCGAATTCGCCGGCAAGGTGCTGTTCGAGAATGTGGAAGAAGGCGTCACCGTGGCCAAGCAGGTTGACGATGTGACGGGTCTGTCCACCCTGGTGGTGATCGATCCGAAACGCCGCGGCGCGACCAAGGTGATTCGTCCCCAGGTCAAACTGATCGACGCGACCGGCAACGAAGTCAAGATCCCCGGCACCGATCACTCGGTGACGATCGGCTTCCAGGTGGGTGCGCTGGTTCAGGTGCGCGACGGCCAGGACGTGGGCCCCGGCGAAGTGCTGGCCCGTATCCCGGTCGAAGGCCAGAAGACCCGCGACATTACCGGCGGTCTGCCGCGCGTGGCCGAGCTGTTCGAAGCCCGTACGCCGAAAGACAAGGGCACGCTGGCCGAGATGACCGGTACCGTGTCGTTCGGTAAAGAGACCAAAGGCAAGGTTCGCCTGCAGATCACCGATCCGGACGGCAAAGTCTGGGAAGACCTCGTGCCCAAGGAGAAGAACATTCTCGTGCACGAAGGCCAGGTGGTGAACAAGGGCGAGTCGATTGTGGACGGCCCGGCCGACCCGCAAGACATCCTGCGTTTGCTGGGCATGGAAGAGCTGGCCCGCTACATCGTCGACGAAGTGCAGGACGTTTACCGCCTGCAGGGCGTGAAGATCAACGACAAGCACATCGAAGTGATTGTTCGCCAGATGCTGCGCCGTGTCGTCGTCGAAAACGTGGGCGACTCCAGCTACATCGCCGGTGAGCAGGTTGAGCGTTCGGCCATGCTGGATGCCAACGACGCCTTGCGCGCCGAGGGCAAGATCCCGGCAACCTTCAGCAACCTGCTGCTCGGTATCACCAAGGCCTCGCTGTCGACCGATTCGTTCATTTCCGCGGCTTCCTTCCAGGAAACCACCCGCGTGCTCACCGAGGCTGCCATCATGGGCAAGCGCGACGAGCTGCGCGGTCTGAAGGAAAACGTGATCGTCGGCCGCCTGATTCCAGCCGGTACCGGCATGGCCTACCACGAGGCACGCAAAGCCAAGGACCTGATGGACGACGCCGAGCGCCGTGCCATTGCCGAAGCTGAAGCCGCTGAACTGGAGGCTGCGACAGCCACGGCACCTGCCGATGCGGGCGGCGACAGTCCTGCAACCGAGTAAGCTGCACAAGCCCTGATGCCCCGAAAAGCATCATGCCCCCCACCTCACAAGGGTAGGGGGTTTTTTTTGGCCGCCTCGGCTTGCACCGCCCCGCTGAAGGCCAGGGAATCATGGGGTGGTTGGTTTGTCAATCATTCAGGGGAAAGCAGGCTTTTGCTCAAATATTTCCCTGGTAATTCGCTATAAAAATGATAGTAAAAGGATGGCAACGACAGAGGTTCTGCCGATCCAGGAAAAAACAGGTAACCTCGCGGCAAGCGCTGGCCTGGCCCCCGGGTTCGCCTACCCATCACTCTGCTTCAAGGAAGATCCATGTCCCTCAGTAACCTGGTGTCCATCGCCGTGCTCGCCCTGCTGGTCTGCTGGGCGGTGGGGGCGTACAACCGACTGGTGCGCCTGAAGAATCTCATCGCCAACGCCTTCGGCCAGATCGACGTGCAACTCAAGCGGCGCTATGACCTCATTCCCAATCTGGTGGAGGCCGCCAAAAAATACCTGCAGCACGAGCAGAGTACGCTGGAGGCGGTGATGGCCGCGCGCAACCAGGCACGTACCGCCAGCGATGCGGTACGAAGCCGCCCGGCCAATGCCGCCGCCGTGACCACGCTGGCCGCCGCCGAGCAGGCCCTGGACAGCAGCCTCGGGCAGCTGTTCGCGGTGGCCGAGGCCTACCCCGAGCTGAAAGCCGACCAGACCATCCGCGACCTGAGCGAAGAACTCACCAGTACCGAGAACAAGGTCGGCTTTGCGCGGCAGGCCTATAACGATGCGGTGCTGGACTACAACAACGCACAGGGGCAATTCCCGGCCGTGCTGATCGCCCGCGTGTTTGGTTTTGCGCCTTCGGCCATGCTGCGCGCGACGGAGAGCGCGGCCGAGCGCCAGGCCGTCCGCATCCAGATGTAGTTATGGCCCCCACGCTTGTCGCTTCGCGTACTGCGCGAGGCCTTGCAGGCCGCGGCTCGCGAGACGCTTCGCTTCTGTCGCCCGTCCAAAGCTGCGCAGGCAGCTTTGGAGCCGCGGGCTCCAGCCCCTCGGGGGCCGCTGCGCCTGCGGTCTGGCAAAGCCAGTCCCGCGGCCCCTGCTGGGATGAAGAGCCCCCACGCTCGCTCACTGCGTGTAGCTCCCGCGGCCCTGGCTGGTTTGGAGCCTCCGTAGGTCTCCCCGATCGCCTTGAGGTATCGAAGGGTGAGGTGACCCGTGGGAATATGAATGCGTTTCTTTGAACGGCAGGAAGCAGCCCGCGCGCAGACCACGCGGCTGCTGCTGCTCTTTGGCCTGACGGTGCTGGCGCTGGTGCTGGCTGTCAATGCCGCGCTGGCCCTGAGCTGGCGGCTGGTGACGCCGGGCTTCAGTGGCTACCCGGCCTATTTCTTTGCCGTCAACACCGGCATGACCCTGCTGTTCGTGCTGGGCGGCTGGTGGCTGGAGACCTCGGCCTTGCAGGGCGGCGGTGAAAAGCTGGCACGCCGCGCCGGTGCGCGCGAGGCCTGGCCGTCCAGCCGCGCGGCAGAACAGAAGCTGTGCAACATCGTCAGCGAACTGGCGATTGCCGCCAGCATGAAGCCGCCGGTGCCCATGGTGCTGGACCGGGAAGAGGGCATCAACGCCTTTGCCACCGGCTGGGACGAGGACGACGCGGTCGTGGCCGTCACGCGCGGCGCCCTCGACAAGCTGACGCGTGATGAACTGCAGGGTCTGGTGGCCCACGAATTCAGCCACCTGCGCGAGGGTGATACCCGACTGAACATGCGGCTGGGCGGCATGGTGTTCGGGCTGGAGATGATTTTCAATCTGGGCCGCAGCATGTGCGAGACCGATGACGACGGCCGCCGTTCCTTCATGGCCTTGCCGGGCTTCGCGATCATGGCCACCGGCTCCCTCGGCTGGCTGGCGGGGCGGATGCTGAAGGCCGCGGTGTCGCGTCAGCGCGAGTATCTGGCCGATGCGCGGGCCGTGCAGTTCACGCGCAGCAGAGATGGCCTGGGCGGCGTGCTGCGCAAGGTGGCGGGCGAGCAGGCGCAGGGCCTGGGCATGCGGCGCAGTCTGCACCCGGCGGTACAGCACATGCTGTTGATCAACGCGAACCCGCAGACCCGCTGGTTTGCCACCCACCCGCCTCTGTCCGAGCGCATTCTCCGCATCTATGGCCGCCCCATGGTCGCGCTGCCGGCGCGGTGTGACGATGAGGCGGTCACGCGGCCCGACGCCATCTTCTGAATCCGGCCAGTACAAGCCATGACTTGTGAATGTGCACGCGGCCCATGATTCGAATGCGGGGCGTGTACACCGCACCAGGTACTGGATACTCCCTATAGGGTGCGGGTGGTACCGCGTTAAATTGTCAGCTGGTCGCAACGTCAGGAGAAGCCATGAAAAATAAAACCGCCACAAGCCTCACGATGTCCCTGCTGTGCCTTGCGTTCTGCCCGCCGGGAAGCGCGTGGGCGCAGGCTCCCGGCCCCCAGGAGGCGCTGTACGCCGCGAGCCTGGCCGCGACCTGTGCCAACTGCCACGGCACCAACGGCAAGGTGGTCGACGGCTCCAGCGTCACCTCACTGGCGGGGCTCGACAGGAATTACATCACTGCCCAGCTGAAGGCCTTCCAGGCAGGCACCCGCCCGGCCACCGTGATGCACCAGATCAGCAAAGGCTATAGCGATGCGCAGATCGAGTCGCTGGCGGCCTACTTCGCCGCCCGGAAGAAATAAGCCAGCCAGGACCGAACACCATGAATACCTCTCATTTCAAACGCCGTTCCTTCCTGCAATCGACGGCCGCAGTGGGGCTGCTGGGCCTGGCCGGCTGCGCCAGCACCTCCGGCACTCCTTCCAAAGCCCGGGTGGTGGTGATTGGCGGCGGCTACGGCGGGGCCACGGCCGCCAAGTATGTGCGCCTGCTGTCGGCCAACAAGATTGATGTGGTGCTGATCGAGCCGCAGGACGTCTTCATCTCTTGCCCCATCTCCAACCTGGTGCTCAGCGGCGGCAAGCAGCTCGGTGACCTCACGACGCCCTACACGGGCCTGTCCAGAAACCACGGCATCACTGTCGTCAAGGATTACGCTAGCGCCATCGATACCGTCCGCAAGACCGTCACGCTTGGGAGCGGCGCCACCATCGCCTATGACAAGCTGGTCGTCTCGCCCGGTGTGGAGCTGTTGCTGGGCAGCGTGCAAGGCCTGAAGGAAGCCAATGCCTCCGGCCAGATTCTTCAGGCCTGGAAGGCCGGCGCCGAAACCGTGGCGCTGCGCCGGCAACTCGAAGCCATGCCCGACGGCGGCGTGTATGCCATCACGATTCCCGAAGCTCCCTACCGCTGCCCGCCCGGGCCGTATGAGCGTGCGTCGGTCATTGCCGGCTACTTCAAGGCCGCCAAGCCGCGCAGCAAGGTGCTGATCCTGGACGCCAACCCCGATGTCACTTCCAAGGGCCCCCTGTTCAAGAAGGTCTGGGCCGAGCAGTACAAGGGCATGGTCGAGTACCGCGGCCAGCACAAGGTCACTGCGGTCGATGCGAAGGCGGGCCTCATCAAGTTTGATGTGCAGGACGATGTCAAGGCCAACGTGCTGAACGTGTTGCCGCCCATGCGTGCAGGCGCGATTGCCGTGCTGGCGGGGCTCAACAACCAGGCCAACAACCGCTGGTGCGGCGTCAATTACCTGAGCTTTGAGTCGACCGCTGCGAAAGACGTGCACGTGCTGGGTGACGCCATCCAGGTGGCGCCTGCCATGCCCAAGAGCGGCCACATGGCCAACAACCATGGCAAGGTGGCTGCCGCCGCGATTGTGGCGCAGCTCTCCGGCTGGGACGTGAACCCCGCGCCCATGCTCACCAACACCTGCTACAGCTTCGTCGACAACAAGAATGTGATCCACGTGGCCAGCGTGCACGAGTATGTGGCCGCTGAAAAAACCTTCAAAATCGTGGCCGGCTCCGGCGGTGTCAGCGCCGGGCCTACCGAGCTTGAAGGCGTTTACGCGCTGAGCTGGGCCAGCAATATCTGGGCAGATACCTTGGCCTGAGACCGGCTCCCGAGGGGCTCTCCCGAAGTGCAAGCAGGGGCCGCGGAACCGGCTTCGCCGGGCCGCAGGCATGTATATAAGGCACCCCGTCCAGGCTCACTGCGTGTAGCCTGTTCCCCCCTCAAGGGGGCGGCGCCTGCGGTCTGGCAGAGCCAGTCCCGCGGCCCCCGCTGGTAGTGTCCCCTGAACTCTTAAACCCAGCATGAGCCGTGGAACCGGCTTTGCCGGGCCACAGGCGGGCGGCCCCCTCGGGGGGCAGGGCGCTACACGCAGTGAGCAACCGTGGGGGCTGGTCTAATACCCCGATGCAAGACAACCCGACCCCAATTCCCCTGTGGCGCCAGCTTCAGGGGGCTGCTTCCCTTTTGATGGCCGTGCGCGATGGCCAGTCCATGACAGCCGCGCTTGAAGACGTCGATGCCGCACTGCGGCCCGGCGTCCAGTCGCTGGGCTTTCACACGCTGCGCTGGCTGGGCCGCGCCGAAGCGCTGCGCCAGCAACTGGCCAAACGCCCACCGCCACCCGAGGCCGATGCCTTGCTGTGCGTGGCCCTGGCGCTGATCTGGACGGAGCACGATGCGCCCTACACCGCGCACACCCTGGTTGACCAGGCGGTGGAAGCGGCCAAGCGCGGCGACGCCACGCAGCACCAGGCCAGTTTCATCAATGGCTGCCTGCGGCGCTTCCTGCGCGAGCGGGACGACCTGGTGGCGCGCAGCGAAAAAAGTCCCCAGGCCGTCTGGAACCACCCGCAGTGGTGGATAGACCGGGTGCGCAAGGATCACCCCGGCCAATGGCAGGCCATCCTGCAGGCCAACAACTCCCGGGCACCGCTGATTCTGCGGGTCAACGAACGAAAGACGACGCAAGCCCAGTATTTGCTGGCACTGTCTGCTGTGAATATTGCAGCGACCCCGGTGGGAAAACAGGGTGTGATCCTGGCCAGCGCCCAGCCTGTGCCGTCGCTGCCGGGTTTTGCCGAGGGGCATTTTTCGGTACAGGATGCCGCTGCGCAGCTCGCCGCGCCGCTGTTGCTCGAGGGGCTGAACACCGGCGACGGGCAGGGGGCGCGCCCGAGGATCCTGGACGCCTGCGCCGCGCCCGGCGGTAAAACCGCCCACCTGCTGGAGCTGGCCGACTGCGAGGTCACCGCGCTCGACATCGACGCCCGCCGTTGCACGCGCATCGCACAAAACCTGGGGCGCCTGGGCCTGCAGGCGCACATCGAGGTGGCCGATGCAGGCCGCCCGCAGGACTGGTGGGACGGCCAGCCTTACGACGGCATCCTGCTCGACGCGCCTTGTACTGCCTCGGGCATTGTGCGGCGCCATCCCGACGTGCGCTGGCTGCGCCGGCCGACCGACATTGCCCAGCTGGCCGGCATCCAGGCGCATTTGCTCCAGGCGCTGTGGCCGCTGCTCAAGCCGGGTGGCCGGCTGTTGTATTGCACCTGCTCGGTTTTCCGGGCGGAAGGCGACAACCAGATACAAACGTTTGTTGCACACCACACAGATGCTTTATTAATGCCATCGCCAGGGCATTTGCTGCCCCAAAGTGGGGCCGAAGCGACAGTCTTCCCGGACAATTTGATGCGTGAGCACGACGGTTTTTATTACGCCATTCTTGAAAAACGCAACCCTTAGCACCGTTGCGCGCTTCCTGCTGGGTTTTTGCCTGTGCGCGCTGCTGGCCTGCGGGGCAGGGGCGGCGTCGGCCACCGAGATATCCCAACTGCGCGTCGAACGCGCCGATAACGGCATCCACCTGTCGGCGCTGGTCCGGTTTGACATACCACCGGTGGTGGAAGACGCCCTGCTCAAGGGTATCCCGATGTTTTTTGTGCTCGAGGCCGACATCTACCGTGATCGCTGGTACTGGACGGATCCGCGGGTGGCCAGCGCTGCCCGCACCATACGCCTGGCCTACCAGCCCCTGACCCGGCGCTGGCGCGTCAACATGGCTTCGGGCCTGATCAGCAACTCGGCCGGCCTGCGCGCTACGCTGAACCAGAACTACGACACCCTGCCCGAAGCCCTGTCGGCCATCCAGCGCGTGGCCCGCTGGAAAATCGCCGAGACCTCCGATGTCGATCTCGATGCCACGCACAAGCTCGAATTCAGCTTCCGGCTCGACCTGTCGCAGCTGCCACGCCCCTTCCAGATCGGCGTGGCCGGCCAACGCGAGTGGGCTGTTTCCGCGCAACTCAAGGAAAGGCTGAGGCTGGAGCCGGCGGCACCCGCAGCCGGCAGCACCGAGGTCGCCAAGTGAGCGGTCCGCGCAACGTGGATTCGATCAAAAGCAGCAAGGCCTTCCGCTGGACCGTGGGCGTGGGTGTGGGAACCATGGCCGCCCTCGGTTTGGTGTTGATGTTCCTGCTGACCCAGGCCACCGGCAATCGCGAGCTCTACGAACGCAATTACGCGCTGCTTTTTGTCCTGAACGTGGCCGTGGCCGTGCTGCTGCTGCTGGTGATCGGCTGGATCGTGCTGCGCCTGGCGCTGCGGCTGCACCGTGGCCGTTTCGGCAGCCGCCTGCTCGTCAAGCTGGCGGCCATCTTCGCGCTGGTGGGCCTGCTGCCTGGCCTGATGATTTATGTTGTGTCCTACCAGTTCGTGTCCCGTTCCATCGAGAGCTGGTTTGACGTGGAGGTCGAAGGGGCGCTGGCGGCCGGCCTGAACCTGGGCCGTGTCACGCTGGACACCCTGGCGGCCGACCTGGCCAACAAGACGAAGCAGGCCGCCACGCAACTGTCAGAAACCCCCGATGCCATGGCCGGCCTGGCGCTGGAGCGCCTGCGTGACCAGCTCACGGCCAGCGATGTGGTGCTCTGGAGCGCGTCAGGCCAGGTGATTGCGAGTGCCGGCGAATCGCGTTTTTTGCTCAAGCCGGAACGCCCCTCGGCGCAGCAACTGCGCAGCGCGCGCACCCTGCGCGTCATCACCCAGATCGAAGGCCTGGACGAGGTGTCCCCCGGCGGCACCGGTGAGCTGGCCGGCAGCGGGGCGGCCAGTGCCGGCGCGGCGGCAGCGGCGGCCAATACGCCGCCGCGCGTCAAGGCCATCGCCGTGGTCAACAACCCGAATGTCAACGTACTGGGAGAGTCGCGCTTTTTGCAGGTGACCGAGGTATTGCCCGCGAGCCTGGTGGCCAACGCCATTGCCGTGCAGGAGGCCAACCGCGAATACCAGGAGCGCGCACTGGCGCGCAGCGGGCTGCGCAAGATGTATATCGGCACCCTCACGCTCAGCCTCTTTCTGGCGGTGTTTGGTGCCGTACTGCTGGCGGTCTTGCTGGGCAACCAGCTGGCCAAGCCGCTGCTGGTGCTGGCCGAAGGCGTGAGGCAGGTCGCCCAGGGCGACCTGACACCCAAGGCCGCGCTGCAGGGCAAGGACGAACTCGGCGGCCTGACCCGTTCATTTGCCGACATGACGCAGCAGCTGGCCGATGCCCGCTCTGCGGTGCAGCAAAGCATGAACCAGGTCGACGCCGCGCGCGCCAACCTGCAAACCATCCTGGACAACCTCACCGCGGGCGTGATCGTGCTCGACGTGCGCGGCCGCATCCAGTCCAGCAACCCGGGCGTGACCCGCATCCTGCGCGCGCCGCTGGCCGTCTACCACGGCAAGTCCCTCGGCGAAGTGCCGGGCCTGGAGGTGTTCGCCAAGGACGTGCTGGCCCAGTTTGCCGACTACCTCAACAACAACGCACCGCATGGGCTGGAGCATTGGCAGCAATCGTTTGAACTCAAGGCCGCCGTGCCCGGTGCGCCCGACAACGCCATCACCCTGATTGCACGCGGCGCCAAGATGCCCGGCACCGAAGAGTTTTTGCTGGTGTTCGACGACATCTCCGAAATGGTGTCGGCCCAGCGCGCGCAAGCCTGGGGCGAAGTCGCACGCCGGCTGGCGCATGAAATCAAGAACCCCCTCACGCCCATCCAGCTGTCGGCCGAGCGCCTTGAAATGAAGCTCACGGGCAAGGTCGGTGAGACGGAGCAGGCGCTGCTGACCAAATCCGTCAAGACCATCGTGGACCAGGTGGACGCCATGAAGCGCCTCGTCAACGAGTTTCGCGACTACGCCCGCCTGCCCGCCGCTGAACTCAAGCCCATAGACCTCAATGCGCTGGTCAACGATGTGATCCAGCTGTACGTCGGCGAGAACGCGGTGGTGCCCGTTTATGCCGAGCTGGATCCCAAGGCCCCGCTGATTCAGGGTGACGGCCAGCAGCTGCGCCAGGTCATTCACAACCTGCTGCAAAACGCGCAGGACGCACAGGAAGGCAGGCCGGATGGCCGTGTCACCCTGAAAACCGAATACTCCGACACCTCGAAGCGTGTGCGCCTGAGCGTGCGCGACAACGGCACCGGCTTTCCCGAGTACATCCTCGAGCGGGCGTTTGAGCCCTACGTGACCACCAAGGTCAAAGGCACTGGCCTGGGTCTTGCTGTTGTCAAAAAGATTGCAGATGAACACGGCGCGCGCATCGATATTTCCAACCGTGTGGTGGACGGTGTGGTGCAAGGGGCACAAGTGTCGTTATCATTTGCAGTTGTGGTTTAACAACACATTCAGTAACACATTCAACGACACTCCGCATCGGCAACAACTGGCAGGGCAGCAATTCAATCATGGCAAATATTCTGGTGGTCGACGACGAGCTGGGCATACGCGACCTTCTCTCGGAAATTCTCAATGACGAAGGGCATCAAGTCGAACTGGCTGAAAACGCAGCACAGGCTCGCGCCGCCCGTTCGCGCACCCGGCCCGACCTGGTGTTGCTCGACATCTGGATGCCCGACACCGATGGCGTGACGCTGCTCAAGGAGTGGTCGTCCAGCGGCCTGCTCAGCATGCCCGTCATCATGATGAGCGGCCACGCCACCATAGACACTGCGGTAGAGGCCACCAAGATCGGTGCCATGGCGTTTCTTGAAAAACCCATCACCCTGCAAAAACTGCTCAAGGCCGTGGAGCAGGGCCTCACCAAAACTGCGGCCCGCAAGCCCACCGTGCTGAACCACGCGACCGTGCATTCGGTGGACCTCACGGTAGAAACCGTCATGACGGGCGGCATCTTGCCCGTACCGATTGACCTGGGGCCGCAGGCCACACAAAGCTTCCTGCTTGAAAAACCGCTGCGCGATGCGCGTGACGAGTTTGAAAAAGCCTACTTTGAATTTCATCTCGCCAAAGAGGGCGGCTCCATGACCCGCGTGGCCGAGAAAACAGGTCTGGAACGCACCCATCTCTACCGCAAGCTGAAGCAATTGGGCGTCGATCTCACACGCGGCAAGCGCGCCGGTTGAGTAGCAGGCCAGCGGCTTTTTAGGGGTGCCCGCGGCTGATATATAATCTTAGGCTCAGGCCCGGTAGCTCAGTCGGTAGAGCAGAGGATTGAAAATCCTTGTGTCGGTGGTTCGATTCCGCCCCAGGCCACCAAATTTGAAAACCCATCCACGCGATGGTGTCAGGGAACCCATAAAGCCGCCACTTGTGCGGCTTTATGCTTTGGGGAGAGATTGTGCAAACTTATGCTTGGTCAATACACCGTGCTGAGGTTTGCAGGGCCAGTTTTACTGGCCGGCTCGAGCGGAGCTAATGCCTGAATGAGCGGTCCCACGGCGGCCGCTGAAGCCGCCAAAGCACGCCAGACGATCCCACTGAGGGTGTTCAGGGGGTGTATTCAAGCGGCGGTCCCATATGAGTGTTCAGGCATCTCGGTAAGCCGGAGCCCTTAATTACGCCTTGGGATTAAATCCGATATCTTTATCCCTGATTGGAGCTTCAGGCGATGCGAGGTGGGCATTTTCCCGCTGGTGGCTATGTCCTGCATTGCGGACGCCAATCTTTCGCTACGTTCAGCAGCATTTCTTAGCGCTAGAGATTTTGCGGCGCTGGATCTTAGCCCTGCCAGCGTTGCAAATTCGTCTGGAAAATGGCGCTTGAGAAGATCCCGACGCACGCCAGCTTTCTTGGTGACCGCCTCAATACTTTCAGGCAGTAAGGTGGGGTTGGCACGGGCCATTTTGATCGCAGAGTTCAAGGCCTCCCGAGCTGCATCAAGCGTTTCGGCGGCCGGACGGATGTGAGGCGCGTCGAGGAGCAATCGGTTTGCATAGCGCCAATAAGTTGGGTCCGTCATCGGCAGATCAGCGGTTGCGAGTTGAGCGGGAGGGATCTCCATCCGAAAGCCCAGATCAGCAACCGACGCCCAACTGGGGTGTGAACCCCGGTCGATCCAGTTCTTCGGACCTGATCCCGCGACTCCAAGTTTCTTGGCAAACTGTTGTCGATTGCCACCGAAATGTTCGTCTATGAGTAGTTGGATATTTTTGGCAAAGTTATGTGCCGAAAGTTGCACGCCGCTCTGAAGCGTTTCGATCAAGTGCATTGCCGCCCTCGAAAACCATAATTCGTCATTAGGTGTACGGCCAGTCCTCAGTGGTGGGCTGCCCTGCATGGCCAGATCGGCCCCGCATCTCTCGCATAAATCGAGAAAGGGAAGCTTCGGGACAAATCTCTGGGGACGCCCGCACCTTTCACACTCTGTGCGAAGCGCCACCTGATGCCAAACACAAACCGCGGTTGTAGTGACATAGGTGTAAAGAGGATCCCAGGGCTGTATGTCGTGGGCTCGCGCCTCTCGGTAGCACTCAGGGCACCAAGGCCTCACGCGTCGTAAAACATGTTTTCCAACTGGATCACAGAATGACTGCATCCCAATAAGAGTCAAGTTCGTGATGTCTGTCCGGTGGCTGCACTTCATTACCGCTTCTGACAAGTATTGAGCAACATCAAGATAGCCATTGACAAGTTGGGACTCGTTGAATCGAACTCTTCTCCAGCGCAAACTCAACTGTTCTGAAGGAGGAATAAGAACCTGGTGAATGAGCGTATATGGTGAGCAACTGTGATGTTCGGCAAGCGCTATCAGATGACTTGAAAGTGCCTCAATTGATCCCGGGCCCCGCTGCCGAGGCTTGAGCGAGCTAAGCGCCGGGATACTTGAGGAGGCCGGGATGATGCTGACCCGCGTCATAGGGGCACTGCGTCGCGTATCGGGTTGCGTGCACCAGGGTTGGTTCCGCGTTTTGCCGTTGAAGATGCTGAAGCATCCGCTGACGAGTTAACCGGGAAGAGAAACGTCTTTTTTTGCTGAATGAATGCTTTGATCTCCCGTTCGAAAATTTGAAAATTTATAAGCTCCGTCAAAATGCCATCTAGTTGCATTTCATGCAGTCTTTCCTCGCACATGATTGCCCATGTCAACCTTCCCTTATTCTGAGCGAGACACTTGATAAGGGCACGTTCGAACCACTCGTAGAGAATCCCGAAGAGGCCAAAAGTACCGTCCAAAAGGTCCTCAATTTTGGACGCCACACTAAAATTGACGGGGATAGGCAATTTTTCAACAAGCGCTGCCGCCGCCGCGGTGAAGGCCGAAATTTCTGCCCGGCTATATGGCGATAACCACACGGGATAGACCCGGCGACTGATCTGGCCGCTTTGCCTGAAGATATCGCGAATATCGGTCGTGCCCAGCAGCACGAAGTGCGTGTCGCAGGAATTGCTGCGGCTCTTGATGTTGTTGTACTGGCGAAATACCCCATCTTTGGACATGGGTCTGCGAAAGTGGTCAGCCTCATCAATAAGAAAAGCCAATGTGCGTGCGCGATCTAACGCGTCATATAAGAGATTTCGGTAGTCGCGATTTGTCGCAGGGGCTTTTGAGAAAATTTGCCGAGTGTTTCCTGCAAGGGTCTGAGCTCGAATTTTTTCGATGTCGATCTTGCTTCTCGCGCAGGGCTCTTGGAGTATCTCCAGTGCCGGTTGATAGAAATCTCCTTTCCAGTTAAAGGCGCCTACCTCTGACGAGGCCAGCTCCATATATAGCAACGATGGACGTCTGTCCGTTGGAATAGCCGATGCGTAGTTGTCGAATTGATATTTAAACTCTTGTGCGACGGCGGTTTTGCCACTGCCAGTCGGGCCGATAATGGCTGTCATCGATTGCCGGCCTCCAAATTGGATGCGCTCAGCGGCCTCATCGAGGACGTCCTGGAAGCGCTCATGTAGTACGAGATCCTCCCGAAACTGGACGACTCGAGGATCAGAATTTTTCCCATGCTTGACCAAGCGTGCAATCGCGGAACTATTCATGAGGAATATCCGATGCGTAGTTGTCGAATTGATATTTAAACTTTTGTGCGACGGCGGTTTTGCCACTGCCAGTCGGGCCGATAATGGGTGTCATCGATTGCCGGCCTCCAAATTGGAGGCGCTCAGCGACCTCATCGAGGATGTTCTGGAAGCGCTCATGTAGTATGAAATACTCCCGAAACTGGACGACTCGAGGATCAGAATTTTCCCCATGCTTGACCAAGCGTGCAATCGTGGAACTATTCATGACGCGGCCTCTTGGAAACGGGGGCTGCCTGAATGGGCGGAAAAGGGAGTGCTGGAGTATCAGGCTGCACAGGAGGATCCGCAGGACTCGCGTCGAGACTGTCAATGGCGTCTCGATCTCGGTCTTCGTCAGTGCGTTTATAAAAACTCCCCAGGCTTGCCTGGTACGCTCTGATGTCGTCCTTATTTGTGCTGTGTCGATTGAGGAAAATCTTTTCCGACAAATAGTATTTAAGGTCGGACGAGGGCAAGCGCTTTCTCTGTGAGTCAAGCAAATCGCATCTTGTCCATTGCGAATCTACACGCGCCTGGATGTAGGTAGGATCTTCAGGATCGTAGAGAGGTAGCTCTCGCATATGCCTCCCATTGCCGCCGCCAACCAGCAATGGCGAGAAATAGTTGTGCCCGTTTAAGCGAATGCCGTCGCGCTGCCTTACCAAACCGCCATGCTTGTGCGGTGTTGCAAGCGTTTGAAAAAGAAGACGGTCGTCAAAACGGGTTGGTACTCCCCATGAAGTTCCTTGCATGATGGCTGCGGATCGCAGTTTGCTATCCGGAGACTCGCCCAAACCGGAGTGCGGCCGCTGTGGATACAGGTCGAAGAAGAGCTCCTCAAGCTTGCTCGCGCTCGAACCCATCGTAAGGTAGGCAAGATTTCTGGGGTCGTGCGTTGCCGAGCTCATCCGGGGCGTTTTAAATATTTTGTTGCTCCCATACACGACTTGAGAAAAATGCATAGAGATGTCGAGATTCAGCCGTTCCACCGGATTGCCAAAGCGTGGTTCCCCAGCTGGTCGGAAGCCATGTCCGCAGCGGTGGCTGGCGAGAAACTGCTTCACGCGAGTGGCGGAGAAATCTTTGCCGCTGTCGGTGATGGTGTAAAGCGGAAGCTTTCCATGACGCCTCACCATGTCTCGAAGCACCATCAGAACGGATGCTGTGCTGGGGGCCAACATGGACAGCCACCACCCAAGCACTAACCGGGTGCACGCATCGATGGCAAGACTCAACCAGGGTTTTCCCAGCAGCGCAGAAGAATTTTCCCGTCGGCAAAAAAAATCTAACTGGGTATGGTCGACGTGCACTTGATTGAATGGACTGTCGCCTTCGGGGGGGCCTTGTAATATCGACTGTGGATTTTTGTGGTGAGGTGCCTTATGTGGGTAAGCGGCTCGCTTGCCTTCCCGGGTCAGGGTTTCCTCATACTTATCATTTTTCCCCCACAGCTTCATGAAAGAATTCTCTGATCGAGGAATAATTGCTGCCTCATGGCAAGATGCGACATAGACTGCATATCCGGCCGCAGGTGGGCGCGCTACTTCCACTTTGAGCCATTCGAATGCCTCCTCAACAAGCGCAAGCTCCTCTTTGCTAGTGCGTGCGGTGCGGTTGCCTTTCAGGTGGTTCTTGTTGATGAGGCCAAGAAACCCGTTGCCGTATTCTTCTTCTGCCCCTCGAAAGCACGCGACCCAGTCTCGCAGTGTTCGCTCTGCGACAACATCTCCAATGACCTGTTCACCACTCCAATGGCGCTCAAGAATTTTTAACTTTTCCAAAGCGCGCATTTGAGAACTCGACGTCGAGGACTTCAGAATGTCCAGTCCGGAGGCGATTAGTAGGCGCGCAGGAACATTCGCGGTAATTGCGTTAGAGGAAACCAATCCGGCAAAGTCACGCCTGAGAATAGTTACCAGTGGACCATTTCCGGGTTGCAGATAGACATGGGTCGTGCTGCGATTCAGCAGTTGAAAGAGGCTGTTGTCCCAGCGGATAAAAGCTCGATCAGGAATCGAGTCGGCATCTAGTGTGGTGGATAGCAGCGGTTGATAGCAGCGTTCGACTGCACCGAACGTATCTCTCGCCAACTTATCGAGATAGACGCAGGATGAATCTGGATGTGCAAGAGGCTCGGTATTGAGGCTAAGAAACCAATGACTCCAGAAATGCCCCCAGTAAATGATATTGGGGTCACCGACCATGTTGATGGCCTCGGAAAGAACGATCTTCTTTTGCTCGATAAGTGACTGTTTCAATGCATCGATTGATGTCTCCGGCGTGCTTAGTCCATGCAGCATGCGAGGACGCAAGAATTCAAGGTTTCGCACCAACACGTGCGGTATGTCCAGATCGGAGAGAAGTTGGTAGTCAAGGCCTAAGCTTTGACTTGCCTCTCGTGCCGGCGGTTGATCCCACTTGCCATCGGCAATCTGCACGTAGCGCGTTGGCTGATCGACTGCCAGTTCTCGCAACTCTGCTGAGGTTTTGAAGTCAACGAACCCGCAGAAATTTTTTGCTAGAAGCAGGTAATCCGGCACCGTTCGAAGGCCTGTCCTTCGCCCTGTAGGGAGCGTATAAGTAATTTTGAGATCGTACGTTTGATCCCAAAACTCTAAGGCATCGGGATCAAATTCCCAGAGTACCGCCAACGCTCGCTCGCCCGACCATGATTCCCATTGGATCGTGCGCTGCATTTTGGAACTAGCATGAGTGCCGGCCATGTTCCCCGCCCGGTTACTCACATTCCGAACGGGATCGCTCTCTCTAATCTTGAGAATGACATTGCGTGCAGTTGTTCCAAGAGCCCTCGCCTCAAAATACTGCCGCAGGGCTTGATCATTGAACATGGCGGGGACGTATTGATTGGTGCCTGTGCTCGACCATGACGCATGATCTGGCCCCGTTAATCTTCGGATGCACGCTGTCGCCTCTCACCGAGATGAGGATGGATTTTTTTAGCACGAGCTTCTCCTTCAACGCGCAGCGCGCGTTGTGTTCAGCTTTTGAGGTGAACGAAGCCTTGACTGAGGCTTCGGAGAAACTTAGTATTCAGATTACTAGTGCTGAATTGTTTGTCCTTGTACTCGGCCAATTGACCTCGCGAGGGGTTGATTGGTCGGTTTACATTTCAGATTCCTCCAATAGTTCAAGCAGTCTTTGGGTTGTGTCTTGAGTGAGCGTGTCAGCTTGCGCAACAAGACGCATAGCCACTACGCGTACGTGCGCGGGCAAGAACTCCGATATACGTACCTCGCATGCGCGCTCTTGCGTTGCGGCCCGTTCCAACGCAATGGTTTTTTCCGCACCCAAGCCGATAGCCGCCGCTATGCGTCGGACTGTATCGATAGGTGGCGGCCGTAAGCGGGAATTTTCGATGGAGGAGACGTATGACTTTGACAGCCGTGCAACTCGAGACAGCTCTGCCTGGCTGACTGCGACGTCTTCTCTGAAACTAAACAAGAGCTCACCAAACCTCCGGGCCGGAAGGTCGAATGGGGAAGGTAGTGGTCGCCGCGCCGCGGCGTTTAGTTGCGCAGTCATCACTTGAAATAATACATTACTTCATTAAAATGGTGCAATAGGTCGATATTTCACGAAATTGAATACTTTTTAGTGGTCTATTAGATATCTCATACACCACTCTGATCGCGAGGGTTTTAAGGTGGCGTACCGGCGAATCTGAAAACGTTACTCGATCTGGCCTTACTCATTGAAATTAGACCGGGATGCGCAAAAAGGAGAGCGGTGATGACCACACCGACAGAGCGAGCCCGTACTTTGCGATGGGCGGGCGAGTTCATCCAGACGCCCGTTGTCGCTGGTGATTTTTCGGAGAAATGCACGCTCCCGCTTCGCTTCCCCTGCGCAAGGGAAACCAACCTCAACCTCCAGATGGTGATCGAAAGGCACGACGTCAAAGATGGGCTCTTTCCTGGCATTGAAGTGCCCGCGAAGTTTTCGGTCTAAGGGGTTTTAGCTGTGGATCCACGACCTCTTATTGCCCTTGACGGTGACGGAGTCCTGCTGGACTACAACCTGGCCTACGCCAAGGCCTGGGAGAGAGCGACTGGCAGGTATCCCGCGGAACGAGACATCCAGGCTTACTGGGCAATGGATCGATGGGATGTCGAAAAGCTTAGCGGAGAAAAGCTGGAGCAGTTCCGGGCTTGCTTCGATGTCGATTTCTGGAGCACGATTCCGCCACTGGCCTCTGCTGTCGAAGCCTGCCATCGCTTACGCAATCAGGGTTACGACCTGGTCTGCGTGACGGCGTTAGCAGAAGATCTTGCGGATGCTCGGCTCCGGAATTTGCGCCAGCACGACTTCCCTATTGAGAGGGTGTTTGCTACCGCGCATTCCCTGGGAGGGCGCAGTCCGAAAGCCGACGTGCTGGATCGGCTGAAGCCGGTAGCCTTTGTAGATGACTATCTCCCCTACCTGGTGGGTGTGGATGGAGGCATTCACAAGGCGCTGGTTCTCCGGGGCCCAAGGGTAGTCCGAACATCGGACAGCACTTAAGTGCTGTCGACTCCATGCATGCCGATCTATCGGATTTCGTCCAGTGGTGGCTAAGCAGGCATTAAACGGGCGTGCACGCAGTCGTTTGTTATTTCACCAGGAGTATTCGATGCAACTCAACGGTATTGAAGCAGTGAGCGTAGTCCATCAGATCCGGTGCGATCGATGTGGCAAAGAAGTCCAGCGTAGCGAGCTCGGTTTCGAACAAATGACGTCCATCGGCTTCGACGCGGGCTATAACTCGATTTTTGGTGATGGGAATCGGGTCATGGGGCCGACCTGGCCCACTACGATCTCTGCGGCGAGTATCGGACTGGCTCCCACCACAAAGCCACCCACCGCCAGGGCCATCAGGATTTTGGCAACATCCGACGACAAGCAACGGTTGCGCATGGTGAGCGCTTCCTTTTGTGCTGCGGATGCTGACTGACGTGCGTATCGATCAATGGTCAGCCTGCTGCGGCGACCACGGTCATTTCCACACGCAGGCTTTCCGTTGCCAGCGCGGCTTCGACTGTGGTCCGGGCTGGTGCGCCCGCCTGCATTCCTGCGAGCCATGCTTCCCACACGACGTTCATCGCTGCGAAATCGGCGATATCGCGCAGGTAAATCGTGACCGTCAGCAGCCGGGTGCGGTCGCTACCTCCTTCTGCCAGCAAGGCATCGACGCGGGAAAGCACCTCCGTCGTCTGCGCGGAAATGTCGCCGGCCGCGCTCGGGCTGCCCTTAGCGGTCTGGCCACAAAGGTATAGGAGGCCGCCGTGCCGCACAATCTTGCTGATGCGGGCGTTCGTGTGGTGGCGCTGGATGTCTGTCATGGTGTTGTTCTTAATGCGATGATGGTTTGGCGGGTGCAGCCGGCTGGGCCAATGCGGCGAGCGAGCCCAGGCTGACGGGCTTGAGCGGCGCACGAATGCGGTAGGCGCCCACTTGTGCGGGCGTGCGGTTCAGCGCCTTGACCAGTACCTGGGTGACGGTGATGCCGCACATGCGGCCCTGGCAAGGGCCCATGCCGCAGCGGCTGAAGAACTTGGTCTGGTTAGGGCCTTCACAGCCCAGGCGCGCCATCTCCCGCACGCGGCCGGCGGTCACTTCTTCGCAGCGGCATACCACTGTCTCGTCGGCACAGTCGGTGAGCCATTCGGGCGGCCGGTAGAGCGCATCGAGGAAAGGGCGAATGCCCGTTTGCCGCGCGAGCCGGGCACGCCAGGATTGGGCCAGCTGCTGCGCCCGTGCAGTGTCCAGCTTGCCCAGCGCCACGGCCGCCCCGATGGTGGCGATGGCGCCGCTGGCTTCGGCGGCCAGCGCACCGGCAATGGCCGCACCGTCGCCGGCCATGCGAAACCCCGTCAACGAGGTCTGGCCCCACGCATCTACCTGCGGTTGCCACGCCAATTGCGCGTCGCTCCAGGCATGGTCCACGCGCAAAAGCCGGCTGATCTGGGTGTTGGGAACTACACCGTGGTGAAGGAGCGCCACGTCGGCCTCCAGCCGGTGGGCCGTGCCACCGGCGGTGAAGGACACGGCCTGCACGCGCTGGTTGACGTCCGTGTCCTCGGCCCCTTCCACGCCTTCGATGCGCACGTCTGTAGCCTGTTTGAACATGGGCACGCCCGCGCGCCGCAGCCGCCACAGCATGCGCAAGCCCTTTGCCAGCAATGCCGGCGCAGCCAGCGCGCCCAGCACATGGCGCATCGCCCGTGCACGGTTGGAAGCCGGTGATGTTTCAACGATGCCAGCGATCCGCGCACCGGCCTGCAGCAGTTGGCAAGCCACCAGCAACAGCAGCGGACCACCTCCGATCAGAATCACGCGCCCGTCGGGTACCTGCGCGGCCGTCTTGAGGGCGATCTGCGCCGCTCCGGCATTGAGCACACCTGGCAGGGTCCACCCTGGCAACGGAGAAGGGCGCTCCATGGCGCCGCTGGCCACCAACAGCTGAGGCGCCCGCACATGGAAGGACCGGCCTGACTGCTGGGCCGTCACCGTCAGATCGCGTGCCACGTCCCACACCAGCGTGTCGTGGTGTACCTCGGCGCCAGAGGCAGCGAAGCGCTGGGCCAGGGTGGCGCCGTGGCGGTAGTCCGGGCCCAGCAGACTGGCCACAGTGGGCGGTGCCACCGTCACGTTCCGGTAGATCTGGCCGCCGGCGCGTGGCTGCTCGTCGAGCACCACGCTCCGAAGGCCGCAGGCGGATGCCATCACCGCCGCGGACATGCCGGCCGGGCCGGAGCCGATGATGACGAGGTCATGGGTGAAATCTGCTCCCGCGTTGGCGTCGTCCACCTCGCTCAGCTCGTGGGGGCCATTCATGCTGCACCCCCTGCGCGCCGCGCGCCGGAGGGAAGCCGCACCTGCATGCCTTCGCGCACCTCGACGAGGCAAGACTGCACATTCTGCGAGCCATCCACTTCGACCAGGCAATCGAAACACACACCCATCAGGCACAGCGGCGCGCGCGGCGCACCGGACACGGCCGTGCGGCGAAATGGGACGACCCCTGCGCCCAGCAGGGCCATGGCCAGGGTCTGGCCTTCGCGGGCATGGACCTCGCGGCCCTCCACGCGGATGAGCACGGCTTTTTGCTGCTCTGCAGCGGGAAGATCAATTGGTTTGAACATCGAAACGCTCCGCTTTGAAACCCCGGATTTCCGCCGGTTCGGTGCCGGTTCGCATCCAATCCACCAAAGGGCCGGCATGGGCGGGCGCGAGCGTGATCCCGCTGTGGCAGGTCACAACGAAGGCGCCGGGGCATTCGGTGGAGGCCTGGTAGATGGGATAGCCGTCGGGACTCATCACCCGTAGCGCCCCCCAGGTACGCACGATGTTGACGTTGGCCAGCATCGGAAAGGTGCGCGTCGCGCGCGCGGCGATGCGCGCCAACTCGCCCAGCGTGGTGCTGTCGTCCAGGCCGACCTCTTCCTTGGAGTCGCCAATCTGCACCACACCCTCGCCCGTTTGCCGGACGTAGTGGCAGGGGTAGTGAAGAAAGGGTTGGACGCGCTCGCTCACAAGGAGTTGGCCGCGCACCGGCCGTATCGGCGCCTTCAGGCCAACTTGCGGCGCGAGCTCGCGGTTAGCCAAGCCCGCAGCCAGCACCACACGGCCCGCTGTGTAGACCTTGTTGCCAGCGTGCACACGGAACTCGCCACCACGACGTTCGACACGATCGACATTCACGCCGGAGACCAACTGGCCTCCGCGGACCCCGAAGCCTTGAACCAAAGCGCGAAGTGTCCGCAATGGGCTGACATGCCCGTCCAACGGGCAATAGATCGCGCCAACCACGTCTGGGCCTATTTCCGGCGTCAGCTTGCGCAGACCGTCAGCATCCAGTCGCTCATACGGGTAGACGATGCCGAGCTCCTTGCCGAGTGCGTTCAGCTTTTCGCTGGACGCAGCCAGCACCTTCTCATCGAAACTCATGCTCAGCCCTCCGGGCTGGCGCAGCTCAACGTCGACCCCGGTCAGCTCTTGCAGCTCGGTGGCCAAGGACTGCCATGTGCGTGCCGCTTGCATCGTCCAGCGCGCATAAGCAGGACGGCCAAGACCCTTGTTCTGCACCCAGATCAGGCCGAAATTGCCGCGTGATGCGCGAAAGGCGTCGTCGCTGCCATCGAGCACGCACACGGCCTCACCGGCGCGGGCGAATCCATAAGCGATGGACATGCCCACCACGCCGCCGCCCACCACGAGGGTGTCGATGTGACGATGGCCAGTCATCGGTCTTCCCCCGCGTGAGATAAAAAAGAGTCGCCATGAGGAAGGCGCGGTAGCAGCGGGGTCACGGCAGCCAGCAGGTGGGCTTGCGTGAGGACTGCAAGCGCGTACGCCCAAGGCAAGACAGTGAAAGTAGACATGATTGGATTCTTCTGAACAACTTCGAAAGGTCTAACGGCGACAAGTCAGCCGCAGTTGCCGCTGACGAGATCGGCTCGACTTCGTCCGGCATAGGAAGGCGCTCTAGAACGTTTAGGCGCTCTTAGAAAAAACGGCCTGGATCCTTGAGTGATCCAGGCCATGTTCCTTACGGCGAGATCACTCGGCCTTGATGTTGCGTTCGCGAATGATCTTCTCAAACTTCTCCGCTTCGCTGCGGATGAACTTCGCCACATCGTTCGACGCCATCTTCGTTTCCGGTTCGATTCCAAGTTTGATCAACTTCTCTCGAAAGTCGGGAGAGGCAACGATGTCGCGGATGGCGGTGTTGAGCCGGAAGACGATCGCTGGCGGGGTTCCGGCAGCAACCTGAATGGACTCCCAAGCGACCAGTTCGAATCCGGGCACGCCAGACTCGGCAATCGTCGGGACATCCGGAACGGCAGAGACCCGTTTGCTGCTGGACACTGCGATCGCTCGCAGCTTTCCTTCCTTGACCAGACTAAGCGAGGACGCAACGGTCGGCATCATCATGGTGACTTGGCCACCGATCACGTCGACGATAGCTGGCCCGGTGCCTTTGTAAGGCACGTGAATCATGTTCGTCTTGGTCATGGAGAGCAGTAGCTCAGAGGCCAGGTGTCCCGCACTGCCGGCGCCGTAGCTCGCATAGGCCAGCTTCCCTGGCTGAGCTTTCGCCAGCGAAACCAGTTCCCCAACAGATTTCACGGGAACTTGATTGGGAGTGACGAGCCACAAAGGGATGACGCCGAGCAGCGCAACTGGAGTGAAGTCCTTGTAGATGTTGTAGTTGAGCTTTTGCAGCGCCGGGTTAATTGCGAATGACGACGACACCGAGAAAAGGGTGTAGCCATCAGCAGGCTGGCTGCGAACGTATTGGGTTGCGATGACGGTGTTCGCGCCGGCCTTGTTTTCCACCACGACCGGTTGCCCGAGCTTTTCGCTGAGCGCAGTGGCGAGCAATCGTGCCGTCGCGTCTGAAGATCCGCCGGGTGGGAATCCGACAATCAATTTGATGGGGCGATTCGGGTAAGCCTGTGCCTGTACGCAGGTGGCCCCAAAAACGGTGCTGAAGGCGAGCGCCGCCATTGCAGCTGTTCGGCCCACTTTTCGCGTTCCGGCGGTGCGCATGGCGCCGAGTGCGGTGGCGACCAAAGCCGGGAAGCTTGCGAAAGGCATATGTTGGATAGGGGGCATGAACGTCTCCTTTTAAGTCTGTTGCAGGTGTATGCATCGAATCGTATGCCGCTCTTCCCCAACAAACAATTTGAAAGTTCGCCATACCTTATGCTCAAATGCTATATATGAAACCTACCTTGAATCTTCGGCAAGTCGAATCGTTCTATTCGGTTATGCGCACGGGCACCGTCGTAGCGGCAGCGCGCCACATGAACGTCACCCAGCCGGTGGTCAGTCGCGCCATCAGCCTACTGGAAGCACGTATCGGATACAAGCTCTTCGAACGTAAGGGGCGCAAGCTGGTCGCAACGCCTGAAGGCCATGCGTTCTACCGGGAAGCCGAGCCGATCTATGGCAGCTTGGACCGACTCGCGCAGGTAGCCCAGGACATCCGTTTTCAGCGCGCAGGGGAACTGCGTATCGCGACCCTGCCCTCACTGTCTCAATCGCTGCTGCCCCGCGTGACTACGAGGTTCCTGTCGTCGCGACCAAACGTTTCTGTGTTCGTGCAAAGTCTGCCGTCGCGGCAGGTCGCCGACCTGGTGGCCACACGTCAATTTGATATCGGCCTCATTGAGCTGCCCATGGCGCGTCCGTCGATCTCCGTTGAGCCGCTGGCGCCAGCACGGTCGGTGGCCGTCATCCCGGCCGGCCATCGGCTGGCAAGCAAGAAGCAGATCTCGGTGAAGGACTTGGCCGGCGAGCGGATGGTCCTGCTGTCTCAGCACAGCTTCCTGCGCTATCAAATCGACGACGCTTTTTCTAAGCTGGGAGTGGCTCCGCACGTTGTCCTGGAAACGCCACACTCCAACATCGCGTGCGCATTCGCAGCTGCCGGAGCAGGGATCACACTAGTGTCCCATTGGGCTGCGGAATCCTTTTCGGGGCCGAACGTCGTTGTGCGGCCAGTCAAGGAAGAACTTACATCGCGATCGGCCATTATCTTTCCTTACCCTGGCGCCAGACTAATGCTGGCTGAGGCCTTCGTAAAGGACCTTAAAGAGGAAATCCGTCAGTTCAAACAGCGATGAATTGTCAGGAGCGGCATCGTTACTCTCCAATTTGGCGATAGACACCGCATACCACTGTTCCGATTTGAGTAAGAGGAAACAGAGATGGGTAAAAGAAAGGCGCGCCCCTTGGAAATCATGTCTTCAATTACGTAGCCATCTAGTAGCCCCTGCACGTCATTCAAGTGAAGCAGCTATACGCGCTCGTGAACCAAGTGGTTTCGGATAGGAATAGTTCGTCTCTACCAACACCTAGCGTCTCACAATGCTCTCGTGAGAAGAATGCGAAGCGCTGCGGGAGGCATGAACTCGTTCAGTGCTTCTGCGAAGCATAGGGTTTTCCCTCCTATATCGCCATTGAATAGGGCGGCCCTTTATATCTATTTGACCTGATATAGACCCCATCGCTACAGTAACTAAGCACTACACGTTGTGAACTGGTTGATGGCTTAGAACCCAGCGTGAGGCTACTTTCCCCGCCAGCCCTGGTAGGGACCCACAAATTCTATAAAGCGGTGAAATGATGAGACAAATTAAAGCATTCTGTTTTGCTCTTGCATTAATTGGCGCGGGCCATTCGGTGGCGCAACAGCCCACCCTTTATGTGGGTGGTCCTGGTGGCAGTGCGCAAAAGCTATTCCAAGAAAGAATCATTCCTGCCTTTGAGGCCACCCACAAAGTCAAGATCACCTATGTTCCTGGTATATCCAGCGAACTGGTCGCCAAGTTGCAAGCCCAACGTGGCAAGCAGGAGATGAATGTGGTCATAGTTGACGACGGTCCGATGTACCAGGCCATCCAGTATGGTTACTGCCAACCTCTTACAAACGCTCCCGTCTATTCCGACGTTTACGAAACGGCCCGTTTTGGTGGTAACGCCATCGGTGTGGGCTTGGTCGCCACGGGTATCGCCTACAACAAAGAGGCGTTCGCGAAAAAAGGCTGGAAGGCGCCGGTGTCATGGCAAGACCTGACCGACCCAAAGTACAACCAGCGCTTCACGACATCGTCATTGTCTGGCACCTACGGCGTTCACACCTTGGTTATGTTTGCGCGCGCGAACGGCGGAAGTGAAAAAAATATCGAGCCCGGTTTTGACGTCATTGGAAAAAAACTGGCCCCCAATGTGTTGAGCTGGTCTTCATCGCCGGCCAAGCTCGCCGAGATGTTCCAGAATCGCGATGTGGACGTGGCGATCTGGGGTAGTAGTCGCGTATATGCATTGAAAAAGACCGGCTTCCCGATCGAGTTCGTTTATCCGAAGGAGGGGGCTGCAGCCCTGGTGCTGGCGGCCTGCCCGGTCGTGCAAAACAGTGCGCCGGAACAGTCTCAGGCCTTCGTGCAGCACCTGGTTTCACCGCAAGTGCAGCAATGGCTAGCTGAAGAGGGCTTTGGCCCCACCAATAGCAAAACCAAGCTCGAGGGAGAAATTGCCAAAAACGTGCCGTACGGGCCGGACTTCATCAAGAAGCTTGCCAAGGTCGACTGGGATGTCGTGAACCAGAAGCGCGCCGAATGGACCAACCGCTGGAACCGCACCATAGAACGTTGATCCTTTTGTACCCGCTTTTATTCCCTTTCTGGAGGGGGACCCTGTCCCCACATGTCCCATGAGCTTTTTATCACTCCGAGCTTTGTCCAAGACGTACGGCGGCGACTCGCACGTCGTACGCGAGTTGAATCTGGACGTCGAGCGCGGCGAATTCATTTCTTTACTTGGCCCATCAGGGTGCGGCAAGACAACGACCCTGCAAATGGTCGCCGGGTTTGTGGTTTCAACTTCAGGCCGCGTCCATCTGAATGGCAAAGACATCACCGAGGTTCGCCCCGAAAAGCGGGACATGGGTTTGGTGTTCCAGAGCTACGCGCTGTTTCCCCATATGACCGTCGCCGAGAACATCGGCTTCGGCCTGGAAATGCGAAAGCTCGCTCGCCCGCAGGCGGCCAGCCGTATTGAGGAATCCTTGGAGCTGGTCCGACTGGGTGGCCTCGGCAAGCGATATCCGCGTGAACTTTCGGGCGGTCAACGTCAGCGAGTCGCGATTGCCCGCGCCCTGGCGATACGTCCCCAGGTGCTGTTGCTGGACGAGCCCATGTCCAATCTGGATGCCAAGCTGCGCGGCGAAATGCATGTTGAGCTGCGTGGCCTTCAGCGGCAGCTCGGCATCACAACCATTCTCGTGACGCACGACCAAGTCGAAGCCATGACGATGAGCGACCGTATCGCCGTGATGAGCGAGGGCAAGATCGCACAGCTCGGGACACCTTTCGAGGTGTATGACCGACCGGCCTCCGGCTTTGCATCCAGCTTCCTGGGCCAAACCAATGTCATTCCGGGCCGGGTTACTGAAATGCGCGAACACTGCGCGATCGTTCAGGCAGGCCCCTGCACCATGCGAATCCCGCACGCAGGAACCAATATCAGTGGGGAGGTCGGCGTTTACATCCGGCCAGAGCGCTTGCGTTTGGCTGCAGCAGGGCAAGGCAACCTGCCAGGCAAGGTGACCACCCGGCTTTTTCTTGGCAACCATTGGCTCTACGAAATCGAAAGCGTACTGGGTACGCTGCGTCTGACATCGACAAATCTGGGCGACCACCTTCCCGGAGAAGGCGAGAACATCGGCCTGGTCTGGCGCGATGACGACCTGCGTGCCATCCCCAGCGAGCGTGCCCATGGCTGATGCCCTGTCACCCCGTCCCAGTGCACCCTGGGTACTGTCCTCGCCTGCGCTCCTGCTGTTTGTAGGCATCTTGTTGGTGCCCCTGGCGCTGACCGCAGTGCTGTCGTTCAATGCTTTCGACGGCATGCGCGGCATTCAGCCCAATTACACCCTGGCCAACTATGCGGAAATACTCACAGACAGCTATTACCACCAGATATTCGTCCGAACCGGCCTCATGGCCTTGGGTGTCACGGCGCTGTGTGTGCTGCTTGGCGTGCCGGAAACGCTCATCCTGGCTCGCATGCAGGCGCCCTGGCGTGGTCTATTCCTTGTCGTCATCCTCGGGCCGCTTCTGATATCGGTGGTCGTACGCACACTTGGCTGGTCGATTCTGCTGGGCAGCCAAGGCATGATCAATAATGCCCTGCAAAGCCTTGGCGTCATCGACGGACCCATACGTTTTCTCTTTTCGATGTTGGGTGTCGTGATTGCTTTGACGCACGTGTTTGTGCCCTTCATGGTCATTGCAGTATGGAGTGCGCTGCAAAAGCTGGATCCGCAGGTAGAACACGCCGGTCGATCCTTAGGGGCAACGCCGTCGACTTCGTTTTTGCGTATCGTGTTTCCGCAATTGCTGCCTGGCGTGCTTTCGGGAAGCATCATTGTTTTTGCACTCGCCGCCTCGGCCTTTGCCACGCCATCGATTATTGGCGGCCGTCGTGTCAAGGTGGTCGCCACGGCCACCTACGACGAGTTCCTCAACTCGATGAACTGGCCGCTGGGGGCGGCTATCGCAGTGCTACTTCTTTTGGCCAATGTCGTCATTATTGTGGGTTGCAACCGCATGCTTGAGCGCCGCTTTAAACAGGTATTCGCATCATGAAAGGCGAGATCGGAAGAAACGGCTGGCTGGCCTTGCTGTATCACGCGTGCTTTGTGATTTTTATCGTCGCGCCGCTCATCGTGGTGGCGTTGGTCTCGTTCACCGACAAAGACTATATTTCGTTGCCGTTTGATGGCGCGTCGCTGCGGTGGTTTGAGGCGATTTTGAATACCCCGGACATCATCGACGCATTCTGGTTGTCCGTTTGGTTAGGGCTTGGCTCGGCCACGATTGCTGCAGCGTTGGCGTTGCCTGGCGCGATCGCCATTGCCCGCCATCGCTTCCGCGGACGCGAGACACTGATGGCATTCCTCATGTCGCCGCTAATGATCCCGCACATCGTGATGGGTGTGGCGTTTCTGCGGTTCTTCTCGCTGACCGGCTGGAGTGGCTCAGTCATCGCCTTGATGCTGACACACGCGGTGATTGTGCTTCCCTATTCACTGCGGTTAACCCTCGCAGCCCTGATCGGTATGGATCGCGACGCGGAGATGGCTGCGATGTCGCTAGGCGCGTCCCGCCTGACCACATTCAGGCGCGTTCTATTGCCGCTCATCATGCCTGGCGTAGCAGGTGGCTGGATGCTGGCTTTCATACAGAGCTTTGACGAAGTCACCATGACGATCTTTGTTGCCACACCGGGAACGACCACGCTGCCAGTCGCCATTTACCACCGCATCTCGCAGATCACCGATCCGCTCGTCGCATCAATATCTACCGTGCTGATTGTCGGCACCTTGATCCTGATGGTCTTGCTGGACCGGGTGGTTGGACTAGACCGTGTGCTGATCGGCAAGAAGTAACCCTTTCTCTTTAACAGAAACATTAACAGGCCAAGCCTGTGAAGGACGGCGCTCGTCCCGACGAACGCCAAAGCCCCACATCGCAGGCAAGGAGAACATCATGCAAACACAAGAATTGGTAGTGATTGGCGGGGGCTTGGTCGGCGCTGCCATCGCCTACGGGGCCGCCCGGGCCGGCGCCCCCGTGACCCTGCTTGACCAAGGCGATATCGCACATCGCGCCTCACGCGGAAATTTTGGTCTGGTGTGGGTGCAGAGCAAAGGCGACAAGGTGCCGCGCTATGCGCGCTGGAGCCGTGACGCTCTGACATTTTGGCCCGCGCTGGCCAAAGAGTTGCTCGAACTCACCGGTGTTGACGTAGCCCTGCACCAGCCCGGAGGCTTCTGGATTGGTTTTAGCGAAGCCGAGATGCAGGCGCGTGAGGCCATGCTGGAACGAATCAATAGCTCAGTAGGGGGCATTCCCTATGAAATGCTCGACCACGCCGCGCTCAAGGCGCGCCTTCCGGCCATTGGTCCTACGGTCGCGGGAGGCAGCTACTGCCCGCTAGACGGTCATGCTAATCCGCTCATGCTCTTGCACGCCCTCCATGCCGGCCTTAAGGCACGCGGTGCGCGAGTGGTCTCTAGTGTTGATGTCGCGCAAATCACATACCAGGAGAAAGGCACTGGCTTTGAAATCAAGAGCAAGGACGGAAAGAGCTGGCACGCCCCGCGCGTTGTACTCGCCGCTGGCTTGGGCAACAACGAACTCGCTCCTCAGGTCGGCCTGCATGCACCGGTTTTGCCGAACAGAGGGCAAGTTCTCATTACCGAAAGGCTCAAGCCTTTTTTGCCCTATCCCACCAACAAGGCAAGGCAAACCAACGAAGGCAGTGTCCAGTTGGGTTATTCGGTCGAAGACGTCGGACTGGATGACAGCACCACAGTCTCTGCCGTTGAATGGATCGCCAAACGCGCGGTGACTACCTTTCCCATTCTTTCCAGCGTGCGCCTCGTCCGCGCCTGGGGTGCCTTGCGGGTACTGACACCGGATGGCCTGCCGATCTACCAAGAGTCGGTGTCGTGTCCAGGCGCATTCGTGGCGACCAGTCATAGCGGCGTATCGCTAGCGGCCGCCCATGCTCACGTGATTGGACCTTGGGTGGCCGGGCTGGGTGCCGCGCCTGATGCCTTCGAAGTATTTGCAGGGGAACGATTTCTGGACCCCAACCGGAGCTTTTCAAATGCACACTAAAACCACTTCTCCTTGCCCTGCGCTATTTACATCGAACGGGGATTCCCCTTCAGACCCGGTCACGCTGCGATTCGATGACCGCACGATTACCGCTCCCGCGGGTGTCAGTATTGCCGCAGCCTTGCTGCTAAACGGGGTAGGGCCGTTCCGCACTACTCCAGTCACCTCGGCTCCGCGAGCAGCCTATTGCATGATGGGCGTGTGTTTCGACTGCCTGGTCGAAGTGGACGGCATGCCCAGCCGCCAAGCCTGTCTGATCCCTGTTCGTGAGGGAATGATTGTCAGACGGCAACAAGGTGCGTCTGCCCTGGAAATTTCCACGGAAGGAGAAAACCATGGACGCTAATGTCGTTGATCTTGTCATCGTGGGCGCGGGCCCGGCCGGATTGGCCGCAGCGTGTGAAGCGCGTAGATGGGGGCTGAGCGTGGCCCTGCTGGATGAGCAAATCGCGTCAGGCGGACAGATCTACCGCGCTGTAGACGCTGCCAGCAAAAAAAGAAAGTCGGTGCTCGGTGAAGACTACGCTGCAGGGACCGAGTTGACCCGCGCATTCGCCAAAAGCGGCGCTCAGCATATCGCGGGTGCCGCGGTGTGGAATGTTGGCCGCGACCTGAAGGTGAACTATGTTCGCCAAGGCGCCAATCAAGTTCTGCAAGCGCGCAACATTATTCTGGCCAGCGGTGCGATGGAGCGGCCGTTCCCTATACCCGGTTGGACGCTGCCTGGAGTTATGGGCGCGGGTGCAGCGCAGATTTTGTACAAGAGTGCTGGCGCGTTACCGAGCGAGCCGGTCGTGCTGGCAGGATGCGGCCCCTTGCTCTATCTCCTGGCTAGCCAGTATCTGCAGGCAGGGGTGAAACTGAAGGCGGTGGTGCACACCACCCAGCGCGGTGATTATTTGAGGGCAGTGGCCCACATCGGAGGCGCACTACGCGGATGGCGCGATCTGCGCAAAGGCATGCGCATGCTTAGCCATCTGCGCCAGCATGGGGTCCCAGTCTATGCAGGTGCGAAAGCCCTTTCGATCCAGGGCACTGACCACGCTGAAGCGATGTGCTTCACCCATAAAGGTCGGTCCCACCGCATCGAATCATCGCTCGTGCTTTTGCATCAAGGGGTGGTGCCTAACACTCAGCTTAGCTGGTCGCTCAGGGCCAAGCACCATTGGAGTGAGGCCCAGTTGTGCTGGGAACCGGAAACAGACGAGTACGGCCAGATCGAAGAAAGCGGCATTTATATCGCAGGCGATAGCCGCGGGATTGTGGGCGCCAAGGCTTCGGCTTCGCAAGGGCGGCTGGCAGCTGTCGCGGTTGCCGGCAGGCTTGGCCATCTTGAAGGGGCCGACCGCGATGATCGCGAAAATGCCGTGCGAAAAGAGTTGCGAAATCAGCTGCACATCAGGCCATTCCTTGATGCACTCTATCGCCCGCCGGAGGTGCAGCGTATCCCGCAGGAAGACTCCGTCATCGTTTGTCGCTGTGAAGAGGTCACTGCGGGCCAGATCAGAAAGTATGTCGAACTCGGCTGCCAGGGCCCCAACCAGACCAAGGCGTTTGGGCGATGTGGGATGGGGCCTTGCCAGGGACGGCTGTGTGGCTTGACTGTTACTGAGCTCATTGCTGATAGCCGTGGCCTGCCTCCGCAGGAAGTGGGGTACTACCGTATTCGGCCTCCCGTCAAGCCAGTGACGATAGGTGAGTTGGCCGGCTAGCCGTTTAGAAAAGGAGGGCGTCCGACATAGGGGTGCCACCTTGCGAAGCAAGTAGAACCACGCAGTGACCTGCGTGGGATTTTTTAACTCAAACAAAGGAGATTCAGATGAGCGACATCACACGCATTGCCACCGATCAGCGCCGTAGCCGTACCGTGGTTTACAACGGCATGGTTTTTGTAGGCGGCATGACGGCCGACGACCGCAGCCAGGATATTCGTGGCCAGACCCGCCAGACCCTGGCAAAGATTGAGAAGTTTCTTGCCGAGGTCGGCACAGATAAGAGCCGCCTACTCACCGCACAGATCTGGATCAAGGACCTCAAGAACGATTTCGCAGGCATGAATGAAGTCTGGGATGCATGGACAGCGCCCGGCGCCGCTTCCACGCGTGCCACTGCCCAGTGCGAGCTGGGTGCACCGGACGTACTGGTAGAGATCATCGTAACGGCCGCAGCAGGAAAAGGTTCTGCATAAATGAAGATCGCAGATATCCGTTGGTATGTGGTTCCCACGCCCTTCAAGGACTTCACGATGGTCGTTGTCGAAACAGACGACGGCATCACCGGTGTCGGCGAGGCCACCCTCGATTACCGATCCGGCCAGGTGTGCGCAGGCATCGACGCTGCTGCCCAATACCTCAAAGGCCGCAGTGCCATTGGTGTCGAGCGAATTTGGGCAGATCTTCACGACCGGATCTTCTGGCGCGGGGGGCCAGCCGATCTGGCCGCCCTCAGCGCTATAGATCAGGCACTGTGGGACATTGCCGGAAAATCAGCCGGTCTACCAGTTCATCAGCTTTTAGGTGGGCCTTACCGGATGCGCGTGCGTGCATATCTGAATCAATGGTGGCGCGACATCGCTAAGGGCGCGGACCTTGTCGACCTCGCTCGGATTGCTGTCTCAGAAGGGGCAACGGCATTGAAGTGGTATCCCTTCCGCTTCCTTCCGCAGCATGAGCAGAACTGGGCCGTGAGGCCTATTGAAGTTCAACGAGCCGTCGACGAGGTTGCGGCTGTGCGTGCGGTAGTTGGCCCCAACATCGATCTGATGGTGGACTTATGGCGACGGCTTGACCGAGCGGCCGCGGCGCAGTTTTGTATGCAGGTGGCTCCATATAACCTGCTTTTTGTCGAAGAACCGGTGATGGCTGAGAACCTCGAGGTGCTCTCTGGCTTGGCGCGGCAGTCTCCCGTTCGTCTTGCGACAGGTGAGCGGCTCGCGGGAAGACAGGAGTTTCGCGCGGTGATTGAACGCCAGGCAGTGGGAATTGTGCAGCCTTCCGTTATTCGTGTTGGTGGCATCACCGAGATGCGAAAAATTGCCGTGTTGGCTGAGATTTATGGAATAGGTGTTGCGCCCCATAACCCGGTAGGCCCCATCGCCACAGCTGCGAGCGTGCAGGTGTGCGCGGCTATTCCCAACGCGGTGATGCTCGAAACCTATGCCAACGGCGTGCCGGCTGTTAGAGATGAATTCATGTCGGTCAACTTGCTGCTGGATGGTGACGGCTTTAATGTCGGCACGCGGCCTGGTTTGGGCGTTGAGGTAGATGAAAAGGCCCTGAAGCGATTGGCAACTACCAGCGGGTCCGCCCGGCCCTGAAATCCAAGGGCCAGCCGTGTGGTGTAGCGACCTGCGGTTTCCCGGCTCCTCTTGATATTCATCCAATTAGGCGATTAAATTGCCTGTTGCACGTTACAAGGAGCCTACACAATGATGAACCTCTCGCAGGTTGAAGCCTTTCGTGCGGTTGTGCTCTCCGGCTCCACCACGGCAGCGGCGCGCGTTCTTCACACTTCGCAGCCCAATGTCAGCCGGTTGATATCTCAGCTTGAAAAAGCCATCGGCCTCCTCCTTTTCGAAAGATCCCCAGGCAAGTTGACCCCAACGGAGGAGGGGCTCACTTTTTTCACCGAGGTTCAACGCAGCTTCCTGGGTTTGGAGAGGCTAGATGAAACTGCAGACAAAATTAGGCGTTTTGGCACCGGCGAACTGAGAATTGCCGCGGTGTCCACGATTGCATTCGGACTTCTGCCGCGCGCAATAAAGAGGTTCGCCCAAGATCATCCCGAAGTCGGCATCTCCATTCACATGGGCCACTCGTCGGTCATTTCGCAGTGGGTGGATTCGCATTTCTGTGATTTGGGCATCGTTTCGCAGCTGTCACGCCAGGACATTTCAACTGAGCCGGACGTTTTATACCGGATAGATGGCGTTTGCCTGATGCCGGAAAACCACCGACTGGCGGAGAAGAAGCGTCTCACTCCGATGGATCTTGAAGGCGAGACCTTCATCTCGTCAGCCAAGCCTGACGAACTGCGTAAAAGCGTCGACCGAATTTTCGATCAAGCGGGGGTGAAGCGAATAATAAATATCGAAACGTCCTACAGCTCCATCATCTGGTCGCTCGTGGGGCTGGGCATGGGCATAAGTATCGTCAATCCGCTTGCCGTACAGGATTACCGGTCGGCGCCTGTCGTGACACGGCCTTTTGATCCCGCACTGCCGTATGAAGGCATTCTGATCATTCCGAAAGGTCGACCGGCCAACCGCCTGGTCGCGAAATTTTCAGAAGTATTACGTCAGATCGCACGCGAAGAGTGCGAAGCACTACAAGGAAAATGAACCTGCTCTGCGTTCTCGAGGTTAGGGTACACCCGCCCCCTTATATCGTCTTCGAATAGACCGATCTTATATTTCTATTTGACCAGCCATTGACTCCCTCACTACAGTAGCCAAGCACTGCATTCGTGGTGCCGCTGGTGTCGTAAGACACCGCTTGAAGCTACTCCCTTACCTGTCCTGGCAGGGGTTCTTTTATGTGGCGGGGAATCATGAAACGACTACAGATATCCTGTTTTGTTCTGGCATTGTGTGGCGCAGGTCATGCAATGGCGCAACAGCCCAACCTTTACGTGGCTGGCCCTGGTGGTAGTGCGCAAAAACTGTTCCAGGAAAGGATCATTCCTGCGTTTGAGGCAACCCGCAAGGTCAAGGTTACCTACATTCCAGGAAACTCTACCGACGTGCTCGCCAAGTTGCAAGCTCAGCGCGGCAGGCAAGAGATGAATGTCGTCATCGTCGACGATGGCCCCATGTACCAGGCCATCCAGTATGGTTACTGCGAAACGCTGACCAAAGCACCGGTCTATTCCGACGTCTACGAAGCGGCCCGTTTTGGCGGTAAAGCCATCGGTGTGGGTTTGGTTGCCACAGGCATTGCCTACAACAAGGCCGCGTTTGAGAAAAAGGGCTGGGCCGCTCCAAAGTCCTGGAATGATCTGACGGATCCGAAATACAAGCAACGGTTCACGACGTCGTCTTTGTCTGGTACCTATGGGGTTCACACCCTGCTCATGTTCGCACGCGTGAACGGCGGGAGCGAAAAAAATATTGAGCCCGGCTTCGATGCCATCGGCAAGAAGCTGGTTCCCAATGTGCTGAGCTGGTCTTCGTCACCCGCAGCACTTGCCGAAATGTTCCATAACCGCGACGTGGATGTCGCAATATGGGGTAGCAGCCGCGCCTACGCATTGAAAAAGACCGGCTTCCCGCTTGAGTTTGTGTACCCGAAGGAGGGTGCTGTTGCCTTAGTCACCGCGGCATGCCCGGTCGTGCAAAACAATGCGATGGAGCATTCTCAGGCCTTCGTGCAGCACTTGGTTTCACCACAAGTGCAGCAGTGGCTTGCCACGGAAGGCTGGGGGCCTACCAACAGCAAGACAAAACTCGAAGGAGAACGCGCCCAAAACGTGCCTTACGGACCGGACTTTATTAAAAAACTTGTCCGAGTCGACTGGGATGTCGTGAACCAGAAACGTGCCGAATGGACCAATCGCTGGAACCGCACGATTGAGCGTTGATTTTCTCTCCGGTTCTTTCCTTCTTCGAAGGGGCAGCTGGATCACATTTCCCACAATTTCCTATCACCTAGATGAAACACATCTTCAAGCTGGCAATGCCAGCTTTCTTAAGCTGCGCCGCGATTTTGGCTACTCCATCGGTGCAGGCCACGCAAATCGTTGTTGGGCAGGTAGCGCCGCTATCTGGGCCCGAGGCCAGCCAGGGGCGTGCGTACGCTGCCGGTATGCAGTTCCTCTTTAACGACATCAATAGGGCCGGCGGCGTGAATGGGCATACCTTCGAGTTGGTGAGTAAGGATGACGGTGGCGGGCCAGAGGATACGGTCGCTATCACCCGCCAATTGCTCACCGAGAATCAGCCGATGGTGTTGGCCGGCTATTTTGGCAACCGCAACATCTCTGAACTTGTGATTGCGGGCTTTCTGGAAAAGGAAAAGCTCGCCTTGGTGGGCTACCGCGCTGCTGAAATCGGCGTTGAGATCCCTCAGCTCTACAACGTAAGGGCAAATTTCCGTACTGAGCTTAGTAAGATCACCGAGCATCTGGCGGCAATAGGAGTGACGCGCCTGGGTCTCCTCTACGAGGAAGGCCCTGGTGCAGCTGCGCTAATAGCCGTAACCGAAGAAATTGCTAAGAAGGGCAATGCCACAATTGTCTCGAAAGCATCCTATGAAGCGGGCACCACGCGCGTAGCCGACGCGATTGATACATTCGTCAAGGCAAAGCCTCAGGCGATCATTCTGGTGTGCAGTGGTGCAGCTGGTGCGCGCTTTATTGAACGATACCGCGCGGACGGCGGCTCCGCACAAATTTTCATACATTCGGGCGCCGATATGGAGCGCGTGACGAAGCGGATTGCGGAAAACCGCCTGGCCTTCGTCTCGAGCGTTATGCAGGGAGTGGCCATTGCGCAGGTTGTGCCCAGTCCGTATCACTCTTCTAGGCTGGCGAAAGAGCTCAATGAGGCAGTGGCCAAAGACGGTAAGTTGGATGTACCGGTGAGCTACGTCATGATGGAAGGCTACATTGCGGCGAAGGTCATTATTGAAGCCGTGCGGCGCCAGGGGAAGCGACCGACCCGCGAAGGCATGGCCGCAGCGCTGGAGAGCATCGATAGTCTCAACCTGGGCGGGTATGTAGTCGGCTTCAAGCCTGGCATGCGAAGTGGCTCGAAGTTCGTGGAACTTACGATCATCAGCGATACCGGTAAGATTCGCCAATGAATGAGATTCTGGCAGCGCTTGCTGAAAGCCGCATTGTGGATTTCTTCGTCAAGCCTGGGCGCTGACCTGTAGCGATAAGCCAATTAGTGATGCTGCTCACCGTTGGTTTTTCCGTCATAGCCGAAGACTATCTTGCGCAGAGCGTGCGCTTGATGACCACAGCCGATCTGGCATCCACGAAATTTATTTGCCGCGTGCACGAGCCGAGTCCGCGCGGGATGCAGATATTTGCGACAACGATGTGGTGATGGTGGCTCTCGCGATCGCACGGCGGCCTTTAAACCATGTCCGAAACTTTCGCACAAACCGCTCATGCAACTGTGAAGGCACCCTATTCGCGGGATGGTACATATAGACTTCAAAGCTCACCGTAGGCAAGAATGGGCGGATGGCCACCCGAGTCAGGTCAGCCATCGTCGCTGTGGCCTCGTCAATGACCGCCACGCCGGCGCCATGCGTGACAAGCGCTAATGCCACTGCGGATTGTGGTGTTGTCAAAGCGATATCGCGTTCTATCGCTTGCCCATCGAATGCAGCTTCGACCCGGGAGCGCGCATCATCAATCTCGGCTAATGAGATGAATCGCTGACCATGGAGGTCCTCCGCACGTATGACCTTATTTGCAGCGAGTGCGTGGCCAACTGGCAGCGCGCAAACTCCAACAAGACTTCCCAGCGGCTCCACGTGCACGCCGGGACGGGGCGCAAGGATCATTGATATTCCGACATCTGCCTGTCCGTCAGCTGTCCAGTCAATCACACGAGGTGAAGATTGCGCGTGCAACGCGATTGTGACCTTGCTCGATTCACGAGAGAACTGAGTGACGAAATCGGCCATCAGCGTCTGAGCGAAGCTCGGGGAAGCGACTACTGTGAGTCGGCCGCGTCGCATGTCGCGCACATCTCTGGCAACTTCCTTCAACTCGATGACGCTGCGCCATGCCCGATCCATCGAACCAATGAGGGCTCTCGCTTCTGCTGTCGGCACCAGACGTCCACCGCGCTGTTCGAAGAGTACTAAGTCAAGCTCGCTTTGCAGCTGGGTGAGTTGCTTTGTCATCGCCGGCTGAGAGATCTTGAGCGAGTGAGCTGCTGCTGTAACTGTGCCGCATTCCATCATTGCCCTGAAGATCTCAATAAGTCGAAATTTCATAGCTACTGCCTTTTCGTGTTCTGGCTCAAATAGTAACCAAAAGTTATGGGTGGATAACGTAGCCACGCTTGGCGTGGACTTCCCCGAATCTTCGTTCATAGACTTGTCGCATAACGGGCTTGGGCCTGATCAACTGAGGAGCAAGAATGGATCGTCGTGATTTCGTCAAAGGCGCAGCAGCTCTTACTGCAACCGCCGCCGCCGGCATCGGGCAAGCGCAACAAGCCGGGGCGCCAGTTGCGAAGCGCTCAATTCTGACAGCTACCGCGCAGTTCGACCCGGCCCGCCCGGAGATTGCCCGGGTCGTCGCACAGTCCTGCAAGTCGCTCGGGTGGGAGGTTGAAGCCAATCCCATCGACTACAACCAGGGCATCACGAAAGTGATCAACGAGCATGACTTCGAGATGTTCCTGGTCTTTCTTCCGGGTACGGCCATCCGCATCGACCCCGACTTCTTCATTCGCAGCGTTCACCACTCCACAGAGCATAAGCGCGGCGGCTTCAACTGGGCGGGCTACAAGAACGATCGGGTGGATGCTCTTGCGGCCGTGCAGAGCCGCATGATGAACTTCAACGATCGCTGGAAGCCAGTCTTCGAAGCGCAGGACGTCATCTTCCAGGACCAGCCTGGAACCGTGCTGGCCTATACGCAGATGACGATGGCTCATCGTTCGGACAAGCTCAAGGGCCTGGTGCCGCAGCTCGGCGAGGGCATCGGCGGCTTTTGGTCTGACGTCAACATGGAAGTAGCGGGCGATGGCTACTCGCGTACGGGCTCAAACGCGGATGTGAAGCATCTGAATCCGCTCGCCGTTACCGACACGAGTGAGTTCATGGAGCTTTCCATGATCTATGACCGACTCTTTCGCCTCGGACCGGATGGCAAACCTGTACCGTGGGCAGCCTCCGGAATGAAGTTGATCAACGACAGAACGATCGAGCTGACGATCCGCTCGGATATGCGCTGGCATGACGGCAAGCCAGTGACGGCCGAGGACGTCATGTTCACCTTCGACTATCACAAGAAGTGGAAGGCGCCATTTTTCCTTGCCGCGCTCAATAATGTCGTCGCGGTGGAGCTCCCGAGCCCCAATACGGTGCGCATCCGACTCGAAAATCCATCGGCTCCCTTTGTCTCCAACGTGATGGCGACGATGTTTCTTCTCCCCAAACACATTTGGGAAGGCATCCCGGAGAAGGTCGGCATTGACGATCCGCTCAAATTCCCCAACGACAAGCCGGTCGGTAGCGGACCGTTCAAGTTCGACTACTGGCGGCGTGGCTCGGAACTCAAGGTCACCGCGTTCCGCGAGCACTTTAAACCGCCCAAGTGCGCTGGCATCATCCGCGTCGTCTATGGCAGCCATGACGCTTTGGCCGCTGCCATCGAGAAGGGGGAATGCGACCGCTCACGCTATATCGTGTCGCCAGCCCTCGTCAATCGCCTGAAAGCGGTGAAGAACGTAGTAGCCAAGGGCTATCCCAGCCACGGCCTCTATCACCTGGCGTACAACAACAAGATCAAGCCTTTCGACGATCCCGTCTTTCGCCAGGCGCTCAACCATGTGATGCCGCGCAAGATGATCTCGGAACTGATCCTGCTTGGATACGCTGATCCTGGTGCATCAATCATCTCGCCCATCAACGCGTTCTGGCACAACCCGGCTGTCAAGGTTCCGGCCGAAGACGTGAAGAAGGCGCGCGACATTCTTGCGAAGGCCGGTTACGGATGGGACGCGCAAGGCAAATTGCTCTCTCCCCGCGGCAAATGACCTGAGCCCCACTGCGGCTGCTGACTCCTCCATTCGAACGCCTTCATATCACGGCGCGTTCAATGACAGAGTACGTCGCGCGTCGCCTCTTCCTCGACGTTGTGCCCGGCGTTTTCATCGCGTCGGCATCTTTTCGCAAATGGCTGTATCCGGAACTGTCCCAGGTAGGAGGACAGTGGCGGCATGCCACGTACAGATCGCCGGCAAAGAAAAGCGGTTCTCGCTCGGTATGTACCCTGAGACTGGCCCAAGGGTGTGTGGGAGCAGGGCGTGAAACTCGCCGGCCGCTGGCGGTCGGTCACGAACTAGGCGAATGACGCATGCCGAATCGGTCTGAAATTGCCCTGATTTAATAAAAGAGCTGTATCACGCAATGTGGGAGGCGCTCGATCCCGACGCGGCTTCCATGGGCAGTGCCTGCCACTCGCATAAAGCGTAAGAAACTGGGCGCGCCCATGGCAAAGCCACATTTGGGTGCCCTTGCCCATTCAAGTCGTCGATGCACTTCACGATCTGTCTCTCCCATTCTCTTCTAACTCGATCACACCACGCCACGCGTGGGTCATCAGCCCATGGGGGCTCGCGCTTCTGCTGTCGGCGCCAGGCGCCGATCTCGCTGTTTGAATAGCGTCAGATAAAGCTCGCTTTGCAGTTGCGCGCGTTGCTTTGCCATCACCGGTTGAGACAGCTTGAGAGAGTGAGTAGCTGCCATAACTGTGCCGGATTCGATCTTGGCCTTGGAGACCTCAATGAGTTCGGACTTCATCGGCCCACCTCCTAGAGCCATGTCTACGCTATAACCATCAGTTATGGCTAGATAACGTTACTCCTTGCAACATGGACATGTGAAGTCTGCATTCATAGACTTGTCACATATCGGGCTTGGTGGCCTGGGAAACTTAAGGAGACAAGAATGGATCGTCGTGATTTCGTCAAAGGCGCAGCAGCTCTTACTGCAACCGCCGCCGCTGGCATCGGGCAAGCGCAACAAGCCGGGGCGCCAGTTGCGAAGCGCTCAATTCTGACAGCTACGGCGCAGTTCGACCCGGCCCGCCCGGAGATTGCCCGGGTTGTCGCACAGTCCTGCAAGTCGCTCGGGTGGGAGGTTGAAGCCAATCCCATCGACTACAACCAGGGCATCACGAAAGTGATCAACGAGCATGACTTCGAGATGTTCCTGGTCTTTCTTCCGGGTACGGCCATCCGCATCGACCCCGACTTCTTCATTCGCAGCATTCACCACTCCACAGAGCATAAGCGCGGCGGCTTCAACTGGGCGGGCTACAAGAACGACCGTGTAGACGCGCTGGCAACCGTGCAGAGCCGCTTGATGAAGATCGACGACCGTAGGAAGCCGGTGCTCGAAGCGCAGGAAACCATCTTCCAGGACCAGCCTGGAACCGTGCTGGCCTATACGCAGATGACGATGGCTCATCGTTCGGACAAGCTCAAGGGCCTGGTGCCGCAGCTCGGCGAGGGAATCGGCGGCTTTTGGTCTGACGTCAACATGGAAGTGGCGGGCGACGGATTCTCGCGCACCGGTTCGAATGCGGACGTCAAGCATCTGAATCCAGTTGCGGTCAATGACTCCATGGAATTCATGGAGCTTTCCATGATCTACGACCGACTTTTCCGCCTTGGGCCCGACGGCAAACCTGTACCTTGGGCAGCCTCCGGAATGAAGTTGGTGGATGACAAAACCATCGATCTGACGATCCGCTCGGGTATGCGCTGGCATGACGGTAAGCCAGTGACGGCCGAGGATGTCAAGTTCACCTTCGACTATCACAAGAAGTGGAAGGCGCCATTTTTCCTTGCCGCGCTCAATAATGTCGTCGCGGTGGAGCTCCCGAGCCCCAATACGGTGCGCATCCGACTCGAAAATCCATCGGCTCCCTTTGTCTCCAACGTGATGGCGACGATGTTTCTTCTCCCCAAACACATTTGGGAAGGCATCCCGGAGAAGGTCGGCATTGACGATCCGCTCAAATTCCCCAACGACAAGCCGGTCGGTAGCGGACCGTTCAAGTTCGACTACTGGCGGCGCGGTTCGGAACTCAAGGTCACCGCGTTCCGCGAGCACTTCAACCCACCCAAGTGCGCAGGCATCATCCGCATTACTTACGGCAGCCATGACGCGTTGGCCGCCGCCATCGAGAAGGGGGAATGCGACCGCTCACGCTACATCTTGTCGCCAGCCCTTGTCGATCGTATAAAGAACGTGAAGAACGTAGTGGCCAAGGGCTATCCCAGCCACGGCCTCTATCACCTTGCGTACAACAACAAGATCAAGCCTTTCGACGATCCCGCCTTCCGCCAGGCGCTCAACCATGTGATGCCGCGCAAGATGATCTCGGAGCTGATCCTGCTCGGGTACGCCGATCCCGGCGCATCAATTATTTCGCCCATCAGCACGTTTTGGCACAACCCGGCTGTCAAGGTTCCGGCTGAAGACGTGAAGAAGGCGCGCGACATTCTTGCGAAGGCCGGTTACGGATGGGACGCGCAAGGCAAATTGCTCTCTCCCCGCGGCAAATGATCTACGGTGCATTGTGGGCGGATGACGCCCCTACTCGAAACCGCGGCCATCAGGGAGGCTCGCGATGACTGCGTATATCCTGCGCCGTCTCTTGTCGGCATTGCTCACGCTATTGGGCGTGGCGGTGATTCTCTTCGTGCTGTTCCGGATGATGCCGGGTGATCCAACTGCGCAGATCATCAGCCCCGCCCTCGATGCGGCAGCTCAGGACCGCCTCAAGCAGGCGTTTGGTTTGGATCTTCCGGTGTGGCAACAATTCATCATATACCTGAAGAACACGGCAACGCTTGAGTGGGGCCGGTCCTTCACCACCGGCCAGCCGGTCGCTAGTTTGCTAGGGGGCTGGCTGGTCAATACGCTGCTGTTGATGAGCACCGGACTTGTCTTGGCGATTTCTCTAGGCGTTGTGCTTGGCATTTTTATGGCGGCACGTCGCGGCGGCCCCCTCGATAACGGCGCCACCGTTCTGGGGCTCGTTTTTCAGGCCTCACCGCCCTTCGTGATCGGGATCCTACTGCTTATGGGGCTGAGCTATCAGTTCGAGATTTTCCCGTCAGGAGGGATGTTCACGCCTGGCGCCGACCCAGGTAACACCTGGGCGCTCATCACTTCGAAGGATTTTCTAGAACACCTGGTCCTGCCAACGCTCACGATCACCGCGCTCTATTTGTCCACGCCGATGCTGGTGATGCGCGATTCGATGCTCGAGGTGCTGGGTTCGGATTTCGTCGAATTCGCCCGTGCGAAGGGGCTGAGTCCGGTCCGTGTGCTGTTTCGCCACGCTGCGCGCAACGCTCTGTTGGCGGTGGTCACGGTTTCTTCGCTGATCCTGGGCTTTGCAATCGGCGGACAGATCGTGATCGAGACCGTCTTCTCGTGGCCGGGGATGGGCAAGGCCATGGTCGACGCCGCAATGCAACACGACTACCCGGTCGCTCAGGCGGCATTCTTCCTAATGGCAGCAGTAGTGATTGGTTTGAACTTCATCACCGATCTCTCCTATAGCCTCCTCGACCCACGCATCCGGCTTGGAACCACATGACGACCGAAAGAAACAGAATGGCAGAAAGACTCAGTACCGTGGCGATGGCGCCGGTGATCGCAGCAGAGGTGTTCGAAATTGAAGCTGCGTTCGTTACGCCCTACAAGCTGTCCACCGGCACGTTGGCTACAACACGCGCAGTGTTGCTCAAATTGACCGACGCCGACGGCGTTGAGGGTTGGGGAGAGGCCAATCCCAGCGAGGCCTTTACTGGAGAGTCGTCCGGTGACGCCGCGAGGGCTCTTAAGGACGTGCTGTTGCCGGCGGTGCTCGCTTCTGCTGATCCCCAACCGGGTCGCATTGATGCGGCACTGGACGCACTGCTGCCCAAGCACCTTTGTGCCAAAGGTGCGGTGAGCATGGCGCTGCTCGATCTCCTCGGAAAACGGCTGCGTGTACCTGTTGCAACGCTACTGGGTGGGACGCTACGCAAATCGCTTCCGGTACTGTGGCCACTCAACAATGGTACCGCCGAGGACGATATCCGCGTGATCGACGAGCGGGCGGCTCAAGGTTTTTCGAGCTTCATGCTAAAGATGGGCACGTCACCGGTGCGTGATGAGGTGCAGCGGGTTGCTACGCTCGAGGCCCGCTACGGGAAACGTGTAGCGCTCATCGCCGACGCCAACCAGGGCTGGAGCCGTGACGAAGCGCGAGAGTTCCTGGACGGGGTCCGAGGCTCTCAACTTGCGTTCGTCGAACAGCCCGTAGTGAAGGACGACCTCGAGGGTATGGCGCTGCTGGCGAGTGGCAGCACGTTGCAGATATCAGCCGACGAGTCGGTGGTTGGACTCGCGCACGCCGCCCGCATCGCTAGTCTCGGGGCCGCCAGTGTCTTCAGCATCAAGAGCAGCAAGAACGGCGGGCCTCTGCGTGCCCAACGCATCGCCGCGGTGGCAGAGGCCTTCGGGATTCGCTGCTACATGAATTCGATGCTGGAGTTCGGTATCACGCAGGCGGCTTCGTTGCAGCACGCCGTGACTATTGGAAACCTTGTTGACTTTGGGCACGCCTACATGTCCACCTTGCGCCTCGCGGAGGATCCCACCGATTTTTCTTCGTTTGTGCGCGATGGGGTAGTGCACTTTCCCGGCACTACCGGCTTGGGTATCCAGGTTGACGAGCCTCACGTTCGCCGCCTGGCAGTGGACAGCTTCATTCTTGGGGCACAACGGTGAACCGCAAATCTCTCAAGGCCCCCGCCGCGACCCCTGCCGGAGGCCGGGCGCTGCGCTGGGCGGGCGTGCTACGCCGCGAGCTGGCCAACAATTTGCGGGTCATTCGAGCGGACCGACTGGGTAGCTTCGGCGCTGTGGTGATCGTTGTCGCGGCGCTCGTGGCAGTGTTCGGCCCGTGGCTGATCCCGCACGATCCCTACGAGTCGCTACGGATGGCCGACGGACGCATGGCCGTGCTACAGCGTCCCAGTTTGGAGTTTCCGCTCGGCACGACCAATCTCGCGCGTGACCTCCTCTCACAGATGATCGTGGCGACACGCACGACCATGATCATCGGGCTCGTCAGCGGGCTCATCTCCATTGTCATCGGCGCCAACATCGGACTGATTTCCGGCTACTACGGCGGACGCGTGGACAACGTGCTGATGCGGCTGACCGACATCGTCTATGGCATGCCGTTCCTTCCCTTCATCATCGTATTGATCTCTCTGTTCGGGCGTTCCATCGGCTTCGTGATGCTGGCGATCGTGGTGATTGTCTGGCGCACATCCGCGCGCGTAGTCCGCGCCCAGACGATGGCGATCAAGCAGCGCCAATTTGTAGCGTTCGCAAAGGCACGAGGCGCGAGCGACATGCGCATCATCTATCGGCACATTGCCCCTAACATCCTGCCGCTGCTGCTGCTTTACACCTCGTTCAACATTGCCTGGGCGATTGTGACCGAAGCCTCTGCCAGCTTCCTGGGCTTCAGTGACCCCAACGCGATAACGTGGGGCAGCATCCTGCAGGACCTATGGGCATCAGGCTACACGCGCAGCGCCTGGTGGTGGTTCATCGCGCCATCGGGAGCGATCGTGTTGCTCGTCAGCGCCTTCGTGTTCGTGAGCCGCGCTTACGAAGTTGTCGCTAACCCACGATTGGGGGACCGCTAACATGTTGCTCGAAGCCCGCAATCTGCGAGTGACTTATCGGAGCGCCCACGGAGATGTGCGCGCCGTCGACGGACTCGATCTGGCAATCAACGAATCTGAAGTCTTTGGTCTGGTCGGCGAGTCCGGTTGCGGAAAATCGACGGTCGTCAAGGCTTTGTTGCGGCTGCTGCCGCCAACCGCCCGGATCGAGGCGGATGTGCTGCGCTTCCGGGAGCACGACTTGCTCACGATGGCGCCGGCACGCTTTCGGCGCGAGATTCTGATGCGCGAGATCGCGTTGGTGCCGCAGAGCGCGCAGAACTCGCTCAACCCGGTGCAGCGCGTGGGAGCACAGATTGTTGAGGCAATCCGCGCTCACTCGAAAGCGTCCGCGGGCAAGGCCCGCGAACGTGTCGCCGAACTTTTCGACATCGTCGGCCTTCAGTCGGAGCTGATGGACCGGTTCCCACACCAGTTCTCGGGCGGCATGCGCCAACGCGCGATGATCGCGATGGCCTTAGCCTTCGAGCCCGCGCTGCTGGTGATGGACGAGCCGACCACTGGTTTGGATGTGCTGGTTCAGGAAAGGCTTCTGGGCCGCATCCGGGAAATCCGCCAACGGATCAAGTCGTCGATTCTGCTGATCACGCACGACATCGGAGTGATTGCTGAAACGGCAGATCGGGTCGGTGTAATGTATTCCGGACGAATGGTCGAAAGTGCGCCGACTACGGCGCTGTTCGCTGCTTCTCAGCATCCATACACCCTTGGCCTCAAGAATGCGTTCCCCAGCATTCTTGAATTGGGGCGCGAGCTAATTTCCATACCCGGGTCGCCACCAGACTTGTCGGACCCTCCCAAAGGATGTGGCTTTGGCGAGCGGTGTCCGTTCGCGCTTGAGACTTGTCATGCGCGGCGGCCAGCCCTCATCAAAGTCGGACCCGATCACATTTCAGCCTGCATACGTACGGCTGATATCGAATATATGCGCGCCGCCGCAGCGAAGAAGTTGACATGGCACTCTTAAGCGTAGAACACCTAACAAAGCACTTCAGTCTCGGACGCGATCTCGGCGCCGTGCTGCGTCGGCAACCGTCCAACTGGATTAAACCGGTCGAAGACGTGAGCTTTTCTATTGGCGAAGGCGAGATACTGGGTATCGTGGGCGAATCCGGTTGTGGCAAGTCCACCACTTGCAACCTCATCTCGAAGCTTGACGATGCAACGAGCGGGAAAATCCTGTTTGACGGAGAGGACGTCACACATCTGAGTAAGACAGCGCTTGCTCGCTATCGCGCCCAAGTTCAGCTGATCTTTCAGGATCCTTTCGACTCGCTCAACCCGCGGCTGAAGGTCTTCGACATCGTGGCCGAAGCGCCGCGCGCCCTCAAGCTGTGGGACGAGGTCGAGATTGCGCGTCGTGTTCCTGAAATGTTGGCATTGGTCGGGCTTCCCCCGGAGCGGTACGCGCAGCGGTACCCACACCAGTTGAGCGGCGGCGAGCGTCAACGCGTCGGCATTGCGTCCGCGCTGGTTCCGGAACCGAGATTGGTGATTGCTGATGAGCCGGTTTCCATGCTTGACGTATCAATTCGCGCGGGCGTCATGGACTTGTTGCGCGACCTCTCGACCCGGCTCAATTTCTCATGCCTCTACGTGTCGCATGACCTCTCAATCCTCACTCATCTTTGCGACCGGGTGATGGTGATGTATCTCGGACAGCTCGTGGAAGTAGCCAGCTCGCACGACCTCGTGAATTCGCCAAGGCATCCTTATACGCGCGCGTTGGTGGCGGCGGTTCCAGTGCCTGATCCTGCCTACCGGCGGAAACCGGTTGAGATCATGGGCGAACTTGCCAAACCGGTCAATCCGCCCCCGGGGTGCCGCTTTGCCCCGCGTTGCCATCTCGCTATGCCGCAATGCTCAGAGACGCCAAAGATGCTCGAGGTTGCCGAAAGGCACACCGTTGCCTGTCATGCAGTGGCTGCTTAAATGACGTTGAAGACAGTTCGCGACGTTGATACGTTGGTAGTGGGTGGCGGCGTCGTCGGCATGGCTATCGCATACGGCCTGGCCACATCCGGCGAACGGGTGCGCCTGCTTGATGAAGGCGATGACGCATTTCGCGCCGCGCGCGGCAATTTCGGTCTTGTCTGGGCGTCAGGGAAGGGTTTAGGCAACATCGACTATGCCCGCTGGAGCAGGGCTGCGGTCCAGTGTTGGCCAGGCTTCGCACGGGAGTTGGCCGAATTAACCGGGATTGACGTCGAACTCTCGCAGATTGGCGGAGTGACGATGTGCCTGGATGAGCAAGATCTGGCCCGCCGCGTGTCCGATCTTGAGTTGCTACGGGACTCCATTGGCGGGCCCTACCCGTATGAAGTGCTTGATCCCCGCGCCCTGCGCGAGATGGAGCCGTTTGTCGGACCCGAAGTGATAGGGGCGATTTTTAGCCCTTTGGACGGCCATGTCAGTCCCATGCGACTCTTGCGTTCTCTCGTACACGGCTTCAGGTCGCGTGGCGGCGAGATGATAGCCGGAACTCATTGTGAGCGGATCGAGCACCGGTCCGGCGCATTCCACGTTTGGGCCGGTGGCACCGAGCATGTCGCCGACCGTGTGGTGTTGGCCGCCGGCCTGGGGAATAGCGACCTGGCGCCAATGGTCGGCCTGAAGGCGCCAGTCATGCCCAACCGGGGACAAATCGTGGTCACCGAGCGGGTGCAACCCTTTCTACGTCATCCGTCGCAACTCGTGCGTCAGACCGCAGAAGGTGTGGTGCAAATCGGGGATTCGCACGAGGACGTGGGTTTGAACGACGGTACGACCGTGGAGCAGGTCGCGCGCATCGCGCGTCAGGCTAGCCGCTACTTTCCGATTCTGGCCAGTGTGAATGCAGTCCGCGCCTGGGGCGCTCTGCGTGTGCTAACCCCGGACGGGTTCCCGGTCTACCAGGCATCCAGCGATTGCCCAGGGGCGTTCCTCGTCACCTGCCACAGCGGAATCACCTTGGCGTCTATGCATGCGGGTTCACTCGTGAACTGGATGAGAGGTGGCGTTGAGCCTTCCGAAATCAGGACCTTCAAAGCGGAGCGCTTCGATGTTTAGGACGATGCTACTTCCCGCAAACGAGCAGCGGCCCGTGGTCGATATATTTGTCGAAGGGCGGCGCATATCGGCCCGCGAGGGCGAGACGATTGCAGCCGCACTACTTAACGCGGGCATTGTCCCATTCCGGCGAACGCCCGTATCGGGTCAGCCGCGCGCGCCGTTGTGCCTCATGGGGGTGTGCTTCGAATGCCTGGTCGAAGTAGATGGTGCGCAGAACGTGCAATCCTGCATGGTCAGGGTGAATGCCGGCATGCAGGTGGGGTTGCCCACCGGCGCGCGCCGCGCGGGAGATGGGAAATGAGCGCGTCGACACACGACCTCGTGATCATCGGTGCTGGTCCAGCTGGCATGTCGGCCGCGCTAACGGCGGCATCGCTCGGAATGAAGACACTGCTGCTGGACGAGCAGTTGCGCCCGGGCGGGCAGATTTACCGCAACATCACCGCAGTACCTCCATCCGTAGCCGCCTTGCTCGGGCCCGATTACCGGCACGGGGAAGGGTTGGCGGCTCGGCTCGGCCGCTCGGGTGTTGAGCTGCGCTTTGGTGCGATGGTGTGGGACGTTGCGCGCGACCTTACCGTAACCGCTCAACAGGATGGTCAGTCATTTCAGGTGCGTGCGCCGCAGCTGATCGCCGCCACCGGTGCCATGGAGCGCGCCTCCCCGATCCCCGGCTGGACGCTTCCCGGTGTACTGAACGCCGGCGCTGCTCAGATCGCTTTGAAGAGTGCCAGTGCCGTTCCCTCCGGCCGCGTCGTGCTTGCCGGGAGCGGGCCTCTGCTGCTGCTGGTAGCCTGTCAATTGCTGGATGCAGGAGTCTCGCTGGCAGGCATCGTCGAAACTTCGCCGTCAACCAATCGCTGGCGTGCCCTGCGCCACCTGCCGGCTGCGCTGGGAGCACACGCCTACTTGGCAAAAGGCCTGCGCATGCTGTGGCGTCTTCGTCGAGCAGGCGTTCCGATGTTCGCTGCGGCGACGTCCTTGCGCGTCGAGGGCGGCGAGCGAGTTCAGGCGCTGGCGTTCAAGGCCGATCGTATTGACCATCTTCTGCACGCGGATGTCGTGTTATTGCATCACGGGGTGGTTCCCAACACCCAACTCAGCCGCCTGCTAAGGGTTGACCATGATTGGGACCTTGTTCAACTGGCCTGGCGCCCACAAGTCAATGCATGGGGTGAAACTTCGCTCGCGGGCTTTCGCGTTGCCGGTGACGGTGCGGCGATTGCCGGCGCACAGGCAGCAGAACCCAATGGCACACTCGCGGCGCTGGGTGCTGCGCAGGCCTTGGGTCGGCTAGACGTGACGGAGTGCGAACAGCGCGCCGCGTCCGCACGCGGCACGCTGAAACGCCAGCTACGCATCCGGCCCTTCCTGGACGCGCTGTATCGCCCCCCCGAATGGCTTTCCGATCCTACCGATGAGACTGTTGTTTGCCGCTGTGAGGAAGTCACGGCTGGCCGCGTCCGCGAGATGGCTCGCCTGGGCTGCCAGGGACCAAATCAGACCAAATTTTTCAGCCGCTGTGGTATGGGACCGTGCCAAGGCCGAGTATGTGGCCTGACAGTGACCCAAATTCTCTCAACGGAGTTGGGTAGGCCGCCAAGCGAGGTCGGCGCCTATCACATTCGGTCGCCGCTGAAGCCGGTGCCGCTGGCATCTATTGCTGCACTGGCCGACACGGCAACCATCGAAAACTCTGAACCCATGGAAACAACATGAGCACTATCGAACGCAAGCACACCAACGCACGCATGAGCAAGATCGTGCAGCATGGCGGCTTGGTCTACCTATGCGGTCAGACCGCCACTAGCAGCGCCAATGCCAACGCTGACATCACCGCTCAGATGCATGAAACCTTGTCGCGTGTCGACGCGCTGTTAACCGAGGCGGGCAGTAACCGCGAGCAGATCCTTTCAGCGACCATCTATTTGAAGAACATAGACGACTTCGCCGCGATGAATGCAGTCTGGGAATCGTGGATTGTCTCCCGCACCGCACCGGCGAGAACTACGGTAGAGGCGCGACTCGCAGCGGCAAACCTCTTGGTTGAGGTGACCGTCATTGCCTCGTTGGGTTGAGTCGGAGTTCCAAGTTATTCGCCATCGACGAGTATCTGGCTGGAAGGCCACATTGCGGCGAAGGTCATCGTCGAGGCTGCGCGGCGCCAGGGCAAGTACCCGACCCGTGAAGGCATGGCCGCGGCATTGGAGAGCATAAATACCCTCAAGCTGGGCGGGTATGTGGTCGGCTTCAAGCCTGGCATGCGAAGTGGCTCGAAGTTCGTGGAACTTACGATCATCAGCGACACCGGCAAGATCCGTCAATGAGCCAGGCAAGTCCATGCCCGACGCGGGAATCGTCAAGCAGAATGGGCGATTTGCCAAAGAGCCGCACAGAGCGAACCGGCTGGCCGCGACTCAGGCCGAGGTAAAGCCAGCGTCAAACAGTTCCTTCATCACCCGGATGAAATCGTCCACCACCTTGGAGCGCGGCTGATGTGCGGGCAGCACCATGGAGAACTCACACGGAACGGTCGGCAAAAGGGGACGGTAGACAACCGAGGGAGCGCGCATGCGGCCAGCGGTAAATGGGTCGACCACCGTGAGACCCAGCCCACCAGCGACCATGCTGCAGGCCAGGTGCGCGAGCGTTGTGTCCACCGAACGTCGGCATGTCACCCCAGCGGCCTCAAGCGCCATTTCCAGTCGCATACGCATCGGGCTGTTGCGGCTCAACGAGATAAGCGATTCACCCTGCAGGTCAGTGATTTGTACTGCCTTCTTGCGCGCCAGCGCATGGCCGCGTGGAAGCACGCAGACTGCAGGGACGCTCGGAAGCGGGAATACGTCGACCCCTGGGTATTCGGTACCCATCATCTGAACGAATCCGATGTCAATCTGATGGGCGGCCGTGAGCTCAAGGATTCCAAGCGAATTACGCACGTCCAGCGAAATGACCACGCCAGGTCGGGCAAGTGAAAATCGCCGAACTCCCTCACTGAGGAGGCTCAACCCCAGCGTGTGCATGGAGGCGATACGCAGTGTGCCGATGCGCACAGATTTCAGATCCTGCGCGACTCGCTGGACCTGCTCCATACCTTGATAGAAACGATCCACTTCCAGAAAGAGCCGCTGTGCCTCCGCGCCTGGGATGAGGCGATTGCCTTCACGGCGAAAGAGCCGTATGGCAAGTGTCTTTTCCAAATCCTTTATCAGCCGACTCACTGCAGGCTGGCTGACTTTCAGAAGCTCCGCGGCAATGGTCATGCTGCCGGTCATCATGACATTGCGGAAAGCTTCGAGTTGTCGGGGATTGAGTTCCATGGTTGCTCCAAGACAAGCGACGTGCGATGTCCCTGCCGCTGGATGGCGCAACGCGCCAATGCAGCGTTAGCCGCAGTTTATTAGCGCAGAGCATAACATTTGCTTATGTGCGTCCAACCCTATTTGGAGTTGTGCCGTGAGGGGGCTGAGTGTCATCATTCGGTCACGGAATCGGGCCTGCATGGTGCAGATCCAGCCGCTGTAAATCCAGAGCCGCTGCTCTCCGAAAACACCTCATGCTCAATTATGTGATCAGACGCCTGTTGCTGTTCGTGCCCATGCTCGCCGGCATCTCACTGGCCGTCTTCCTCGTCATGCATGCCATACCCGGTGACCTGGCGCGCATGGCCGCCGGCCCCGATGCAGCCGAGGCCGACATCGAGCAAATCCGCCGCAACTATGGCCTGGACAAGCCGCTGCACCAGCAGTACTTCATCTACCTCCAGCGTGTGGTCTTGCAAGGCGATCTCGGGGACTCCTTTCAGACCTATGCGCCGGTGACCGAAAGCATCGCACGCACGCTTCCAGCGACCCTTGAGCTGGCCACTGCCGGGATGCTGCTGGCCGTAGTACTTGGTGTACCACTGGGCATCGCGGCTGCACTCAAGCCGCGCGGTCTGCTCGACAGCGCTTTGACCGCACTTGCGGTGGTCGGCATCTCGATGCCGGGGTTCTTCCTGGGCCTTCTGCTGATGCTTGTCTTTGCATCCACGCTGGGCTGGTTGCCTCCCACCGGCCGTGGTAGCTGGCAGCAACTGGTGATGCCAGCCATCACGCTTGGTTTACCGTATGTAGCTACTTTCTCTCGGTTGGCGCGCTCCAGCATGCTAGACGTGCTGGGGGAGGATTACATCCGCACCGCTTATGCCAAGGGGGTGGCACGGCCACGCGTCGTGTTACGTCATGCCCTGTCCAATGCATCAATACCCCTGGTGACCTCGTTCGGCATGGACTTTGGCCGCCTGCTTGGGGGGGGCGGTCATCGTCGAGACTGTATTCGCCTGGCCTGGTATGGGTCGTTACATGATCGACGCGATCATGGTCCGCGACATCTACGTCGTGCAGGGAACCATCCTGGTCTTCGCCGCACTCGTCGTTCTCATCAACCTCATCGTCGACCTGGCATATGGATTCCTTGACCCTCGCATCACCTACGCTTGAAGTGCAGCCCAACGTGCCTGTCACCACTGCTGCAACGACTCGGCGTCCGGCCGGCGGCTTCCTGCGTTACCTGCTCAGTGCGCGCCGCTGGATTGCCTCGGTCTCACTAGCCATTCTGTTGGCAATTTTCACGGCTGCCGCTATTGCGCCCTGGATGTTCGATTGGATATCCGTCACGCAGGTGAACCTCGACCGAGCGCTGCTCGCACCGGGCAATACCTTCTGGCTTGGCACAGATGAGCTTGGGCGTGACTTGCTAGGACGTGTGCTCTGGGGGGCGCGCATCACGCTAGCAGTTGCCTTCGGCAGCGTTGCAATGGGTATGGCCGTAGGCATTTCTCTCGGTGCGCTTTGCGGCTTTTACGCCAACGCAGCCACCGGCACTCTGATGCGGCTCATGGACTTCATGATCGCCTTTCCTCGCACTTTGGTGGCCATCATGGTGGTGGCCGTTGCCGGCAATAGCGTGATGAGCCTGACGGCCGCTATCGCTATCTCCACGATGCCGATTTATGTGCGCTTCTTCGCCGCGCCGGTGCGGGCGCTCAAGGCGCGCGAGTTCGTGCTTGCATCGCGATCCATAGGTGTGGGCGACCTGCGACTGATCCTGAGCCACATCATCCCTAATATCGGATCCCTCATCATCGTGCAGGCCACGACCTCACTGGCCGAGGCCATTTTGATTGGCTCCGGACTGAGCTTCCTCGGTCTGGGTCCACCGCCGCCGATCCCTGAGTGGGGCGCCATGATCGCCAACTCCCGGGCCCATCTCACCAGTCACCCGCATGTGCTGCTCGCACCGGGTTGTGCGCTGTTCATCGTGATCCTGAGCTTCAACCTGGTCGGCGACGCGCTGCGGGACTACGTGGATCCGCGATCGCGGCAGTCGCGGCGCTGAAACCCCGTCAGATTAATCCTCCACGCTCCAAGACCTCCATCCGATTCCAATCCTGCATCCGTCATTGCCTTCCAAACTCCGGAGTACCCTCCATGCGCCATAGTTTTCCGTCCGTCACCCGTCCGCTCACCGCCGCGGGCCTTGCCCTGATGCTGCTCGGCGGTGCCGGCCATGCTGCAGCCGAGACCAGCTTGACCTATGTCCAAGGCACAGAGATCGACACACTCGATCCAGCCGTGAGCCGTAGCACCCCCTCGCAAATCGTCATCACGCATATTTTTAACAAATTGGTGAGCTGGGACGGTCCTGGCTTCAAGAAGATCGTTCCTGACCTTGCGGAGTCATGGAACGTCTCTGCTGACGGGAAGGTCTGGACTTTCAATCTTCGCAAAGGAGTGAAATTCCATGATGGGACGCCACTGGACGCGGCGGCTGTCAAGTTCAACCTGGACCGTTTGCGCAGTCCCGAACTGGGTTCGCCGAACCGGTCCTACTACGCTGCTATTGAGACGGTAGAGGCCCCGAGCACGTACGTCGTGACCATTGCCGCCAAGGAACCGTCGCCCACACTGCTTGAGATTCTGACCGAGGAATGGGCGTCCATCAGCAGCCCCACAGCCATCGAAAAGCGTGGTCGCGCCTATGGCCGCAACCCCGTGGGTACCGGACCCTATGTATTCAAGAGCTGGATTCCCAATGAGCGCGCCGAGATTGTGCGCAACCCTGACTACTTCGGCACTCCCGGGAAAACAGACCGACTGGTGTTTCGCCCCGTGCCGGAGAATGCTGCGCGCGTGATCGAGCTGAAGACCGGAAACGCGGACGTTGCCGCGAACATTGCGCCGGAACTCACCGGTGACTTCAAGGGCAGCGACAAAATGGTGCTGCAACAAGCCCCTAGTGCCTTTCAGGTGTTCTTCGAGCTGAACGTCACCAAGCCCCCCTTTGACGACGTGCGCGTACGCAAGGCGGTGAATGTGGCCATAGACCGCCAAGCCATCGTCGACAAGATCCTGCTGGGCTATGGCCGCGTTCCCGTCAGCCCCTTTCCAGAGGGAACGCAGGCTCGCCGCATATTTCCGGCTTACAAATACAACCCGGACGAGGCGCGCCGCCTGCTGAAGGCCGCATTCCCTGGTGGGTACCCCGGTGTCGTGACCATGTGGACTCCCTCGGGCCGTTACACAAAGGATCGTGCCGCCGCCGAAGCCGTACAGGGCTACCTCAACGCCGTCGGTCTGAAGACGGAGTTCAAGGTCTGGGAGTGGGCCTCCTACCAGAAGGAGCTGTACCGCGCCGAGCCCGGCAAGGGTACGGGCAAGGGAAGCAACGGCGCCAACATGTGGCTGCTGGGCACCGGCATCCCGAATGCGGATATCCGCCTGCGCCGCAAGCTGAGCACGGGCGACCCGTCCAACCTCACCGGCTACTCCAACCCGATGGTCGACGGCCTGCTGGCCAAAGCTGCCGGCGAGATGAACTACGACAAACGCATGGCGACGTACGGCGACGTCCAGCGTGTCGTCTGGGAGCTCGAACCCAACACGATACCGCTATTTGACCAGGTTCAACTCATCGGCCAACGCAAGGGCGTCAAGGGTCTGACCGTCTATAGCGACGAGATCGTCGAATTTAACAACGCAACCGTCACCCGCTAACCCACTTGATGCCAACTTTCAAAGTCCCGATGACATCCACTACCCTTCATGAAACTCTGCTGACCGAAGCCCGGTTGAGCGCTCCCCCGGCCGCACGGCTGGTCAAATACCACGACCTGCCAGGCCTGGAGCGCGAGAAGAAGCAGTTCCAGGAGTTTGTCGCAGTCGACATGGCGCACACCACCATGCTGGTGGAGGAAGGCATCATCTCAACAGCAGCCGGCCGCGCCATCCTTCAGCAGCTGCTTGCGATCCGCCGCATGGAGCCGGCTGACTTTCCCACGGACGTTCGCAAGGGAAGTTTCCTGCTGCAGATCGAGTCCTACCTCTTTGCGGCAATCGGCGAGGACGTAGGCGGGCAGATGCACACAGGCCGTAGCCGTATCGACCAGGGCGCCACCGTCCGGCGGCTTTACAAGCGCAACCGCATGCTCGATGTGATGGACCAGCTCAACGGCCTGCAGGACGCCATCGCCCAGCAGGCGCGGCGCCATGCTCGCACCATCATGCCCGGTTACACCCACCTTCAACATGCGCAGCCCTGGGTCTTCGGCCATTACCTGCTGAGCTTCAGCTCGCGGCTGCACGACAGCTTCGAGCGGCTGGCCCAGGCGTATGGCCGCGTCAACCGCAACCCGCTGGGCGCGGTCGGCCTGGCTGGAACCTCCTGGCCACTGAACCGCATGCGCACCACCGCGCTGCTGGGTTTTGATGGGCTGGTGGAAAACTCCAAGCTGGGACGCGAGGCCTACTACGCGGCCGAGGCCATCGGTGCTCTGGCCTTTGTCATGGCGGACCTCAACGACCTAGCGACCGATCTGCACCTTTGGTCCAGCACAGAGTTCGGCTTGGTCGAAAGCGACGACAGCTATTGCGGCACAAGCAGCATCTTTCCTCAGAAGAAAAATCCGGCGGGCCTTGAAACCATTAAAAAGGCCGCCGGCTCGGCCGTAACCTGGCTGGCCACCGCGCTGGCCACCTTCCGTGCGGAGGGAACGGGTGACCAAGCCATGCGCGAACTGCCGCTGATCGATGAGGCACTCGCAACCACTGAAGGCATGCTTGACCTCTTCACCGGGGTAATCGAGACGCTGATCGTGCATGACGACCGTATGGCCGAATCACTCAGCGGCAGCTGGTGTACGGCCAGTAACCTTGCCGATGTGATCGTACGCGAGCGCGGCCTTTCGTTTCGCCAAGTGCATCACATCGTGGCGCGTGTCGTGCGCAACTGCATTGCGCAAGGAACTGCACCGGCTGATTTGACAAGCGCACTGCTCGATGAGGCTGCGTTAGAAACCGCCGGCCTTGAGCTCAGGCTCGGCGATGAGGCCGTGCGCGATGCGCTTGATCCAAGGCGTTTTGTCGAAACCCGGGTCACCGACGGCAGCGTAGCGCCGCTGCAGGTCGCCCGTCTGCTGGCGCATGCGCAGAGCGAGCGTGTTGCCGACAAGCGCTGGGTGGAGGAGGCGCGCGCCCGCCTGGCACGGGCTCAGAGCGAACTGAACCAGGCCGTCGGCCGGCTTGTCGCTGCCGTGGAAACTGTATGAACGCTGACCTCGTCGCCCGCGTACAGAACCTGAGCGTGGCCTTCTGCGGCGACGTCGGCGCCCCCATGGCGGTGCGCGATGTCTCTTTCGAGGTGGCGCGTGGAAAGACGCTGGCCATCGTTGGCGAGTCGGGCTCGGGCAAGTCGGTGACTTCGCTGGCCATCATGCGTCTTGTAGAACTGGGCGGCGGCCGCATCGCCTCCGGGCAAATGCAGCTGCGCACCCGCCATCATGGGGTGGTCGATCTTATGGAAGCGCCCGAATCTCAACTCCGTCGCCTGCGGGGCGCCGACATGGCCATGATCTTCCAGGAGCCCATGACCTCCTTGAACCCGGTTTTCAAGGTCGGCGACCAAATTCTGGAGGCCATCCGCCTGCACCAACCCGGTGACCGTGCGGCCACACTTGCACGCGCGCTGCGCATGCTGGATCTCGTGAGAATCCCTGATGCGAAGCAGGTGATGGGGCGCTACCCGCACCAGCTTTCCGGCGGCATGCGCCAGCGAATCATGATCGCGATGGCATTGGCCTGTGAACCCACTTTGCTCATTGCCGACGAACCTACCACGGCGCTGGACGTGACCGTGCAGTCGCAAATCCTGCAGATCATTCGCGGGCTGCAGGACGACCTGGACATGGGCGTGGTTTTCATCACTCACGACATGGGTGTCGTGGCTGAGATTGCCGACGAGGTGATGGTCATGCGCAACGGCGAGACAGTCGAACGCGGTTCGGTCGGGCGCATATTTGCGCGGCCCCAGCATCCATACACGCGAAGTCTGCTGGCCGCGGTGCCCAGGCTAGGAGCTATGCAGGGTACCGATTTCCCGGCGAAGTTCCCCTTGGTCGAGCCTGGCACGGGCGAGGTGGTTCAGGCGGTTGCTCCGTCAGGATCGCCGCTGGATGCACCCACACCAGACTACAACCTCCCACCCTTGCTGCGTGTGCGTAATCTGGTGACCCGTTACGACTTGCGCGGCGGCATTCTCGGCCGCGTGCAGCGCCGTGTCCATGCGGTAGAGGATGTGAGCTTTGATCTCTTCGCTGGAGAAACACTTGCATTGGTCGGTGAATCAGGCTGCGGAAAATCGACCACAGCCCGTGCGGTAGCGCGCCTGCTGCACACACAAGGCGGGCAGATCGAGTTCAACGGGCAGTCCATCGGCACCATGACCGGCAGCAGGCTCAAGGGCCTGCGCCGAGAGGTACAGATGGTGTTTCAGGACCCCTACGCATCGCTCGATCCGCGCCGCACCATCGAAGACTCACTGCTTGAACCGCTTAAGGTACACAACATTGCATACGGTGAGGAGGCGCGCCGCCGGGCTGGCGAGCTGTTGTGCAAGGTTGGCTTGCTACCGCAGCATGCGCACCGCTACCCACACGAGTTCTCGGGCGGGCAGCGACAACGCATCTGTATTGCGCGAGCGTTGGCCCTTTCGCCACGCCTGATTGTGGCCGATGAGTCGGTTTCCGCACTTGACGTATCCATTCAAGCTCAGGTCATCAACCTCATGCAGGATCTGCAGCGCGAACTGGGAATTGCCTTTCTTTTTATCTCACACGACCTGGCTGTGGTTGAGCGCGTGAGCCACCGGGTGGCTGTTATGTATCTTGGGCGCATCGTGGAGATTGGCACCCGTCGCCAGATCTTTGAAAACCCTCGCCATCCCTACACCCGCAAGTTGCTGTCCGCCGTTCCGGTGGCAGACCCGCAACGCCGCAACCTGCGCCACATGATGGCCGGTGAAATTCCAAGTCCCATACATGGCCTGCACTATGCGCCGCCTGAGCTAAGGCTTGACGAGATAGCACCCGGTCACTTTGTGGTCCACGACGCGTTGATGGCGGCTTGAGCCGTTCAGACAAGCGCTGCACGTTGTGGTACTTCTGATAGTGCTGAGTAGTGAATAGCAACGATCACTGTCACATTCCTTCGACCTTTCACTGGAATCTACATCATGACGAATATTTCTAGGTTAATTACAAGCCTATTCATTGCATTGGCCGCCACAGCCGCTTACGCGGAAAGCTATCCAACGAAGCCGATCCGTTTGATCGTGCCGTTTCCTCCAGGGGGAACCACCGACAATCTTGGTCGCCTGCTGGCCAGCCGTCTGTCCGAATCGCTTGGACAACAGGTGATTGTTGACAATCGTGCAGGTGCAGGCGGCACTCTCGGTACAGATTTCGTGGCTAAGTCGGCGGCGGATGGATACACGTTGTTGTTCGGAGGAATCGGCCTGGCAATCAATGCGTCGCTATATAAGAACTTGCCATACGATTCAAAGAAGGATTTCACCCCCATCGCAACGTTCGCGACTGTTCCAAACGTATTGGTGGTCAATCCAACGGTTCCGGTTAAGTCGGTTAAAGAATTAATCGACTATTCAAAGAGACATCCCACCACCCTGTTCATGGGTTCGGCCGGCAATGGAACTACCAACCATCTTTCGGGTGAGTTGTTCAAATCGATGACGGGAGCTACTTTTGCGCACGTACCTTACAAGGGTAGCGGACCCGCGATGACTGATTTGTTGGGAAATCAGATTCAGCTGATGTTCGACAATCTTCCAGGATCGGTGCAGGGGATTAAAGCTGGAAAACTGCGTCCGCTAGCTGTAACGAGCACGACAAGGTCACCGGTACTGCCCAACGTACCGACAATGATTGAAGCAGGAGTGCCGGGGTACGCCGTAAATGTGTGGTCTGGTGTCCTGGGGCCAAAGGACCTACCAAAGGAAATTCTGGTCAAGCTTTCGAATGAAATTTCGCGTATCGCACGGGATAAAGCAATGGTTGAGAAACTTACCCTGCAGGGCGCTACCCCACTTGTCTCGACGCCGGAAGAACTCACTAAGCGTATTCAATCAGATACTGAAAAGTGGGCAAAACTGGTGCGCAGTTCTGGTGCAACTGTGGATTGATTTGTGGCTACGCATATTGATCTCTACGCTGTTGGGATATGAAGTTTTATGAAAATGAATCCAAGCTTAGTTCTCATTCTTTCCCTGCTAGGGATGCCACTAGCGCATGCTGTTGAAGTTGTTGTCGGGCAGGTCGGTCCGATGTCAGGCTTGGATGCCAATCAAGGCAGGGCATATGCGGTTGGTATGCAGCTGATGTTTAACAATGTCAACAAGGCCGGCGGCATCAACGGCCACACGTTCGCCCTGGTTCGCAAAGATGATGGTGGGCGGGCGGAGGATACTATTAGTGCCACCAAGCAGTTGCTGACTGAAGAAAAGCCATTGGTTTTGGCTGGATTTTTTGGCAACCGCAACATCACAGATTTGGTGAGTTCAGGCGTGCTCGAAGCAAACTCCATCGCCGTCGTGGGCTACCGCACGACAGAAATGCGTCCCGAGACCCCGTTGCTGTACAACGTGCGGGCCAGCTTACGTGACGAGATCCACAAAATTACCGAACACCTGGCCACTGTCGGTATCAACCGAATTGGCCTTTTTTACGAAGACGGTCCGGGTGTTGCCTCGCTGCTTGCTGCCACCGACGAAGCAGTCAAGAAGACTCGCGGCAATGTCATTTCCAAAGCATCCTATCCAGCTGGGACGGCTCGCGTTACGCCGGCTGTTGAGGTGTTCGTTAAAACCACACCGCAGGCCATTATCATGGTCGCAAGCGGGGCGGCCGCAGCCGCCTTTATTGAGCAGTACCGGGCGGCTGGTGGTGCATCACAGTTGCTTTCGCACTCAGGGGCCGACATCGAGCAGTTATCAAAGCGACTGAGCGAGGAACAATTGCGGGGTGTGGCAATTGCGCAAGTTGTGCCCAATCCGTACAAGATCTCAGTGCGCCTGGCCAAGGAGTTCAGCGATACGATCGCTAAAACTCAGAGTCTAGAGGTGCCGGTGAGCTATACCATGATGGAAGGCTATATCGCAGCCAAGGTCATCGTGGAAGCCGTGCGTCGACAAGGAAAAAATCCAAATCGCTCAGGGTTTGTGACAGCGCTGGATAGCATGGATAGCTATGACCTCGGCGGCTACCTGGTGAGCTTCAAGCCGGGAATACGCTCCGGCGCGAAATTCGTGGAGCTGTCCATCATCAGTGGCAGCGGGAAAATACGTCAGTAGATCGAAGAGTTTCGATCTGGCTGTTTGCTTGTTGCTGAATCGCACTGAAGCCTGACAATCTTGCCATTAAATCTTGACCCACACTTGGAGTGAACCCCTCGGGCCGGACCAGTGAGAAAGGGCATCCTCAAGGGTCAGGGGTCAGTCTGTCTGCAGACAAACCTGTAGCGTGGTCAGCACTCAATGATGTCCATGTGGACCAGCGCCATCAAAATGACTTAAAGGCTGTCCGCATGCAGGAAACAAAGAAGTTTACGTGTGTGTCACGCGGTGCCAGCTGGGCCCTGAGCATGTAGCTCTTGAAAGGCACGTCCGGCTTGAAGGGGATGGCGACGATCCCGGGAAGCTTCATTGTGCGACTAACGATAGGATTCAAAAGACTCAAGCCGAGTCCCTCGCTGACCATCCTGCATATTGTCGCTGCGTAAGTGGTTTCGAGCACCATGATTCGACCTTCCTCGGGAAACGCAGCATCGACCGCACATCGAGAGGAGCTTCCGCTCGGGAGCGATATGAACCGCTCACCATTCAGGTCTTGCGGTACAAGACGCCTTTTCCTTGCAAGCGGGTGACGGGATGGCATGACGCAAACTGCATTCTCGGTGTGGATCACTGATGCCACGACACCTGGCTTGTCGGAAATATAGGACACGAACCCAATGTCGCAATGCTGAGTGGCTATCCAGTTAGCAACGATGGATGACTCGCTGGTGTCCACAACGATCCGGATCAATGGATATTTTTCGCTGAACATGCGAATAGCCAGAGGAAGGACACTCATAGAGATCGAGGCAGCTGCGGCAACGCGGAGGGTTCCCACCCCCAACTCCCGAATAGCGCGCGCTGATTCGGTGAGACTGTCCAGTCCAACGAACGCGCGCTCCACTTCCTTGAAGAGTGCCTCCCCGCCTTTGGTTGCCACCAGGCGCCCTGCGAGGCGATCAAAGAGCTCGAAGCCGATCTCCGCCTCGAGTTTGCCGATGCCGCGGCTGACGTTCGGCTGAGAGGTATGAAGTTGCTGCGCCGCTACGGTCATTGATCCCGTAAGCATGACGGCCCGAAATGTTTCTATCTGCTTGAAGTTCATAGGTGCTAATAGTACTTCTTTCGATGTGAGTCATATCAAATGCGTATTGAGTACTTGAAAACTGTCATTTGACGCCATGACGCTCTCTCTTGATACTTGCATTAACTTAAAAAACGGATTTGAAAACAATGGAATCAAAAGTCAGTCGCCGGCTTAAAGAGCCAACCGCAAAGGAGATCTGCGAGCACATCACTGGTCCGCGCCTTGCGCGCGATTTCCCGAGGCAGTTCCCCTATCTCACCGTCGTGAACCAGGCGCATTTGCTGATGCTGCACAAGACGGGTTTGATCTCGCCGGACGTGGCAAAGAAGCTCGCCAACGGTTTGGCGCAGATGGAAGCCGAAGGCCCTGAAGCCGTGGAACTGGATCCGGCCAAGGAGGAGCCCTACTTCAACTACGAATCGAAGCTGATGGAGATCGTCGGGCGCGACGTTGGAGGTCGACTGCATATGGCGCGCAGTCGAAACGACATTGGGGTGACGATTGATCGGCTGCGCGCACGGAGTGCCGTGCTCAATGTCCTAGAAGCTCTTGGACGGGTGCGCAGGGTTGCCCTTGAGCGGGCGAGCAAGTTCACAAACGTCATCATGCCCGGGTATACCCATCTGCAGCCCGCGCAGCCGATCACGTATGGCTTCTATCTGAGCGCTGTGGCGGAAGCGCTGGGGAGGGACATGGATCGTCTGCATGCCTCTTTGGCTCGCATCGATGAGTCGCCGCTTGGCGCGGGGGCGTTGGCGGGGACACGTTTCCCCATCGATAGGAGCGTGACGGCTACGGCACTCGGCTTTAGCTCCGTCGCGCCCAACACCCTGGATGCGGTCGCCTCGCGAGACTTCGCGTGGGAGGCGATGTCGGCGATGACCATCGTCGCGCTCACTTGGGGGAGGGTGGCGCAGGACTTTCAGGTCTGGTCCACGCTCGAATTCGGGCTTGTGTCGTTCCCAGATCGAGTGGCCAGCACGTCGAGCATCATGCCGCAGAAGAAGAACCCCGTCGTACTTGAGTACCTTCGGGGCAAGAGCAGTCACATCATCGGACTGCTTACCGCTTCCCTTGTTGCAGTGAAGGGAACCCACTTCACCCATGCCGGCGATAGCAGCCGTGAAAGCATGCGCAGCTTTTGGGAGTGCGCTGAGGAGACTCTCCGATGCCTCGCACTGTTCGAGTTGATCGTGAGCACGGCGGAGCCCAAAGAAAAGAACATGCTGCAGCATGTTCGATTCGATTTTTCGGTTGCAACCGACCTTGCCGATGGGCTCGTGGCCGAGGCCGGCATGTCCTTTCGCGAGGCGCACCACGTGGTGGGTGGCCTCGTTCGCCTTGCACTGGACGAAGGCAAGTCTGCGAACGAGCTAACGAGCGCAATGCTGGATCGCGCAGCAGTCGACGTTATTGGATCCGCAATCGAGTGGCCCGAGCAGAAGCTGCGCAAGTACCTCGATCCCATTGAGTGTGTGAACATGCGGCACAACGGGGGGCCAGCGCCTGCGGAGCTGTCCGGTGCAATCAAGAAGCAGCTCGGTAGTCTCGAAAATGTTCTGGCCAAAGTTCAGTCAACCAGAGATCACTTTACCGCAGCGCACGAACAGATGAAGCGCGACGTGGCCGCCATCGCAAGTCAATAACCGTCCACTCACCGTAAAGGATCTGAACCATGAAGTTCCTTGTTAGAACTCTGATCGCGACCATCGCCGCTGTCTGCGTTGCTACCAACGCATTCGCTGCCACGTACCCGGAGAAGCCGATCCGGTTGATCGTCCCTTTTGCGCCCGGTGGCAGTGTAGACCTGATCGGAAGGGTTCTCGCGCAACGCCTTTCCGAGAAACTAGGTCAGCAAGTCATTGTCGAAAATAAAGCGGGGGCAGGAGGAACGATGGGGGCGGACGTTGTAGCCAAGGCCCCGCCCGACGGATACACCCTCCTCCTTGCGTCATCGGGCCACCAATCATTTCATTCGCTGCTATACAAGAAGCTACCCTATGACGCAAACAAGGCATTCAAGCAAGTGGCCCTGTTTGCAGCCCTACCCAATGTACTTGTCGTCGCGAACAAGGTGCCTGCAAAAACTGTCCAGGAACTGATCGCCTATTCCAGATCGGGAGGCAAAAAGCTCTTCATGGGTTCTTCGGGAACCGGCGGCGTCAATCACCTGATCGGCGAATTGTTTAAATTCAAGACAAACACTGACATCGACCATGTGCCGTACAAAGGTGCAGGTCCTGCTAATAACGACCTGCTGGCGGGCCAGATTGACTTGATGTTTGTGAACCTGCCGACCGTCCTCCCGCATATCCAGAGCGGAAAGCTGCGTGCGCTTGCAATGACTAGTGCGCAACGATCCCCCTCGCTGCCAAACGTTCCGACGATGGCAGAGGCTGGCGTTCCCGACTTTGTGGTGGACTCCTGGTCTGGCGTGCTGGCCCCAGCGGGTACACCGAAGGCGATCATCGACAAGCTCTCTATGGAAATCAACAAGATCACGAAGGAAAAGTCGACCGCCGAGCAACTGGCGGCGCAAGGTGCATTGCCACTGCCCGGAACTAGTGCTGACTATTTCGCACTTGTGCGCTTCGAAACGCAACGATGGAGCGAAGTGATCAAGAAGGCAAATATCACCCTTGATTGAGCAGAAAGGTGAATAAGGCAATCAATCAAGCGGGCATGGCACCGATGCTCGGTGTACTTGGCGGGATGGGACCCGCTGCAGGCGCTTACTTTGCGTATCGACTGGCGTTGCTCACAGATGTTCAGAGTGATCAAGAGCACCTTCCGGTGCTCTTGATCAACGACCCCAAAATTCCCGACCGCTCGGAATTTGCTCTCGGGCGTGGACTGAGCCCGATGCCTGCGATGCGCCGAAACCTTCAGTTCCTGGAGTCCAGCGGGTGCAGTTGCGCCGTCATTCCATGCAACACCGCTCACTACTGGTACCCAGATCTGCAAATGAGCGTGAAGATGCCATTGATTCATATCGTCTCTTCCGTCGTCGAAAACCTTCATGCAAGAGGAATCGATGGCGGCCGCATTGGACTGCTTGGCACTCCGGCCACAGTCAACTCGGGTCTCTACAAAGATAAGCTGACGAACGCGGGCTACACCGTGCTTCCGTACACGGAGGACGATGTGCTCCAGTTATGTGTGCGTCCGATCCAGGCGGTAAAGCAGAACCGATTGAGGGAGGCTGGCACTGCACTCGCAGATTCAGTGCGAGTGCTATACGACCGTGGCGCTACAGCAGTGATTCTCGGATGCACAGAGCTCCCCATCGCTCACGCATCTCTCAGCCAAGAGGCGCTCGAATTGCCGGTAGTGGACTCGATTGACTCGCTCGCTGTTTGTGCGCTGAACCACTTTAGATTCCATGTGAAACAGCCGAATGTGCGCTAGTACCGAATCCATTCATCTGTTAAATCTCGCTGTCTCCTTGTATGCCTCTATGCCCCACGCAATCGCCGCAATCGCCGCAATCGCCGCAATTGGTCGAGTTCGTGCCTGGCCGCAAAGCGACCTACCGGTTCTTGCGACCTTCGAGGTCGAGGAGGACCTTTTGATGCTGCGCGCCGTGCCGTTGCCGGGAAAAGGAGGACCTATCGCATAGCCCCTTCAAACCCATCGCTGCTTCTTATCCCGCCGCTGATTCCGATGCGCGCCAGGGAGGGAGGTTCTTTTTTCTGTCGTCGGCCTCGAGCACTGGATGCGACCCTCACTGGGGCCACGCAGGAGAGGAGCTGCGTCGGGGCATTCTATCGGAACAACCCATGAAGAAAATCATAATTTCCTTAACGTTGCTGGCCGTCTCTGGCTTTGCAACTGCTCAATCGTCAGTTACGCTGTTTGGTATTGCTGACGCGACTTTTCAACGCGGCTCGGGCAGCAGTGCTAGTGCCACGCAAATTGGCTCGGGGGGCAATTCTTCGTCGCGCATCGGCTTTCGTGGCGTTGAAGATCTGGGAGGCGGCCTCTCGGCCAGTTTCTGGCTCGAAGCTGCTTTTTCGCTGGACAACGGCACTGGTGGCACGACCAATACGAACAACCAAACTACCGGAACGACTGGTGGCGGTGGTTTGACCTTCGGTCGCCGTTCCACGGTCAGCCTCTCTAGCGGCTGGGGCGAAGTACGCCTCGGGCGCGATTACTCTGTGCAGTACTACAACCGCTTCGAGTTTGATCCTTTCGGCAACAACGGCGTGGGCTCCTCGCAGACCAATGTGGGTTCGCTCGGAGGGCCGGTGTCCTCGCGGGTTTCCAACGCGATCATGTACTTCCTTCCGGCGGATCTCGGCGGCTTCTATGGCGAATTGCAGCACTATCGAGGTGAAAACGCGAGCAATGCCGGAACAACCGCGGATGATGGCACAGGCAGTGGAGCTCGCATGGGCTACCGCGCGGGGCCGTTAAATGTGGCGATCGCCCATGCTCGCACGCAGTACGCACGCACTGCGACCACGGGTGACATTGCCTCCAGCAATATCGCTGCACGCTACGAGTTCGGTGATTTCACGGCTATGGGCGGCTACTACCGCGACCAGGTGGGCACGATCGCAGGGTTGACGGGCCGTGGCGCGCAGATCGGTGGGATATACCGCATAGGCTCGGGAGACATCAAGGCGCAGTGGTCGAACTACAAAACCACTGCTGCTGGCAATCCTGAAACCAAGAAGCTCTCGCTGGGCTACGTTCACAACCTGTCGAAGCGGACCGCAATCTATGGCACATATGCGCGGGTACGCAACAGTGGAGGCGCGACTACTGCGCTCAACGGATCCGTCACTGCGGCGAACCAGTCATCTTCAGGGTTTGACTTGGGTATACGTCATTCCTTTTGAGGTTGCTTTGTCTCCAAGTACTTGCACCGGGCTTGACCCGGTGCCTTTTTGACGGGGGTGCTTCTATGAAAAACCTGCGCTACATATTTACCTGCGTGCGCAGAGCAATCGTGCGCCGACAAGGCGGTGGGCGCGATGATCGCCGCGCGGCCGCAGGCGGTCCTGATGGTTGCCACCGGCGCCGCGGCCGCGAGTTTCATCGAGCCGGCTCACGAAGGACTTCGCCGACACACTCGCGAAATCGGAAAGGCCCGACGTGCCTGTGAGCTACGCCATGATGGAAGGCTACATCGCAGCCAAGGTGATCATCGAGGTGGCCCGCCGGATGGGCGCACGCGCCAGCCGCGAAGGCTTCGTCCAAGCGCTCGACTCGATCGACACGCTCGACCTGGGCGGTTATTCGATTGGCTTCAGACCCAACATCCGGTCGGGTTCCAGGTTTGTCGAGATGTCGATCGTCACGGTGGGCAAGATCCGGCAGTAGCCGCTTCGCCTGACAAACGTATTTCATGCCTAGATGCCGACCAACATGCCCCAGTTCTGTCGTATCCCTCCCGTACTGCGGGGTTTCGTTCGACCTACCGGATGACGACGCTACGGCATCTGGGCGGATATGCAGTGGACGACTCACGCGCTGGCCACCAGGTCAGGCTCGGGCTGTCCGAGGCACGAGCCTACTTCATCAGAAACCGGGGATCCAGTTCGGCTATGGCGAACTTGCGCACATGCGCAATGAAGGGCTCGACCAGCTTGGTCGGGGTGCGCTGCAAGGGTGTCAGCACCGAAAACTCCAGCGGCACCGACGGCTCGAAGGGGATGAAGCGCAAGTCACTGCCCTTGTATTCCATGGCCGTGATTGCATCGACCAGCGAGATGCCCTGGCCTGCCGCCACCAGCGAACACAGCGCGGCCGAGACCTGGACCTCCACCTGCGCCGGTTTGTATTTAACGCCGTGGGCCGCGAACATGGCGTCGATCACCAGCCGTGTGCCGAGGTAGCTCGGGTGCGAAAGAAAGAGTTCGCCTTCGATGTCGGCCGGCACCACCACCTCGCGGCCGGCCAGGCGATGGCCGACGGGCACAGCGCACACATGCGCGGCCGACAGCAGGCTGTCTCCGTGCGTGCCGGTGTTGCTGATGGAAAGGTTGACGATGCCCACGTCGCAGCGCTGGCCGATCACCATGTCCACGATGGTGCGCGAGTCGTACACCCCCAGCATGATCTTGATCTCGCCATGCTCCTTCAGGAAATGCCCGATTGCACGCGGCATGAAGGATAGCGCAATCGACGGCGGCGCGGCCACATGCAGCGCCCCGCGCTGCTGCGTCTTGATGGCGTGGGCCATACGCGCAATGCGCTCGACGCCGATCAGTGAGCGGTTGACCTCCTCGTACAGCAGCTGCGCTTCGGCCGTCGGATGCAGGCGCCCGCGCGAGCGTTCGAAGAGCGGGAAACCCGCGCTTTCTTCCAGGTCGGCGAGCAGGCGCGTGACGGCCGGCTGCGAAATGAACAGCATGTCGGCCGCGCGGGTGACGGTCTGGCACAGCATGACGGCGCGGAAGGCTTCGAGTTGTCTGAGGCGCAAGGGAAAACCCCGGTAAAACCATAACACAATGTTATGGGCTAAAAAAATAATTGTATTTGTTTTACATCAAACTGCCACCTAACATTGAATTCGTCAGTGTGTAGCGGGTTGTGCGGTCCATTATCGTCCCATAACCTGGTGTGTCAAATTAGTGCGTGATGCGCCCCAGAGTGGGCCGGATGCACCGTTATGGAGAAACCCCGATGAAAGCAAAATTCCTGAGAGCATCGCTTGCCACGGCCGTCGCCCTGGCTTGTGCGGGCATCGTCCACGCGCAATCCGTCCCTACCCTCTACGTCGGCGCCTACGGCGGCTCCACCGAAAAGGCGTTCAAGGAAAAAATCATCCCGGCCTTTGAGGCGGCCCGCAAGGTCAAGATCGTCTATGTCGCGGGCAACTCCACCGACACCCTGGCCAAGCTGCAGGCGCAGAAAGACAAGCAGGAGCTTGACCTCGTGCTGTTGGATGACGGCCCAATGCAGCAGGCCGTGCAGTTCGGTTTCTGCGACAAGGTCAAGGATGCGCCTATCTACAAGGATATCTACCCCTTGGCCCGCATCGACGACCGCTCCATGGCTATCGGCGCCGTCGCCACGGGCCTGGCCTACAACACCGAAGCCTTCAAGAAGGCCGGCTTGCCCAAGCCCGATTCATGGCAAATCCTCACGGACAAGAAGTTCAAGCAGAAGCTGGCCATCCCGCCGATCTCCAACACCTACGGCCTGCAGACGCTGATCATGTACGCCAGGATGCGCGGCGGCGGCGAAAAGGCCATCGACGCCGGCTTCGACGCCATGGCCAAGGAAGTCGCGCCCAACGTGCTGGCCTGGGAGCCATCGCCTGGCAAGATGACCGAGCTTTTCCAGAACGGCGACATCAACCTCGCGGTGTGGGGCAGCGGGCGCACCGAGTCCTTCAGGGCCACCGGTTTCCCCATCGAATTCGTCTATCCCAAGGAAGGCGCGATGGCGCTGCTGATCGCGGCCTGCCCGGTTGTCAACAGCGACGTGCCCGAGCAGGCCCAGGCCCTGCTGCAATACCTGATGACGCCTGAAGTGCAGGTCCTGCTGGCCGAGACCCAGGGCTTTGGTCCTGTCAACAGCAAGGTCAAGCTTGACCCCGCCATCGCCGCCAAGGTCCCTTACGGCCCGGCGCAGATCGGCAAGCTGCTGCCGACTAACTGGTCCGTCGTCAACGAGAAGCGCGGCGAGTGGACGAATCGCTGGAACCGCACGATTGAACGTTAAGCCCTGACGTTTTTTGCCCCCGCGGCCCTTCGCCGCGGGATTGATGCCGTTCTTGCCTTCCTTGTCCGGCAGCCCATAGCCACCAGAACACCATGACCTTCCTCTCCCTCCAAAAGCTCACCCGGCACTTCGACGATTTCGTCGCGGTCGAATCGCTGGACCTGGACATCGAGCGGGGCGAGTTCATCTCGCTGCTCGGCCCGTCCGGTTGCGGCAAGACGACCACCCTGCAGATGATTGCGGGCTTCGTGAATCCGACGCGCGGCAGCATCGTGCTCGAAGGCCAGGACATCACCGCCCTGCGTCCCGAGAAGCGCGGCATGGGTGTGGTGTTCCAGAGCTATGCGCTGTTTCCCCACATGACGGTCGAAGCCAACGTCGGCTTCGGCCTGGAGATGCGCGGCATGGGCCGCAGCGAGCGCGCCCAGCGCATCGGCGAGACGCTGGACCTGGTGCGCCTGGGTGGCCTGGGCAAGCGCTTCACGCGTGAGCTCTCCGGCGGCCAGCGCCAGCGCGTGGCCATCGCCCGTGCCCTGGCCATCCGCCCGCAACTGCTGCTGCTCGACGAGCCCATGTCCAACCTCGACGCCAAGCTGCGCGAAGACATGCACATCGAACTGCGCGCCATCCAGCGCCACCTGGGCATCACCACCTTGCTGGTCACGCACGACCAGGTCGAAGCCATGACTATGAGCGACCGCATCGCCGTCATGCACGGCGGCAAGATCGTGCAGCTGGCCATGCCTTTCGAAGCCTACGAGCAGCCCGGCTCGCCCTTCGCCTCGGCCTTCCTGGGCAAGACGAATTCGCTGCGCGGTCGCGTCGTCACCAACAACCAGCGCTGCGCCATCGTCAATGTGAATGAGCGCCAGCTGCACATCCCGCACGGCGGCCGCAGCCTCGATGGAGACGTGCACGTCTTCGTGCGGCCTGAAAAGCTCCGCCTGGGCGCGGCCAGTGTCGGGTTTCCCGGCCAGGTCAAGACGCGCGTCTTCCTCGGCAACCATTGGATGCTGCAGGTCGACACCGCCATGGGCCTGATGAGTGTCAGCCTGCCCAACATCGGCGAAGTGCCGCCGGCCGAAGGCAGCACCGTCGGCGTGAGCTGGTCGGACGACGACCTGCGCGTGCTGCCCCTGCAGGAGGTGGCTCATGGCTGAAGCGACTGCCGCCCTGTCCGCGGCCGGCGCTGTGCCGCGCCGCAAATCCACCGAAGGCGCGGGCGCCGCGCCCTGGCTGCTGGCATCGCCCGCGCTGCTGCTGTTCATCGGCTTGCTGCTGGTGCCGCTGCTGTTGACGGCGCTGCTGTCCTTCCACGCCTTCGACGGCACGCGCGGCGTGCTTCCCGACTACACCTGGCGCAACTACCTCGAGGTGTTCTCCGATGGTTATTACCACGAGATCTTCCTGCGCACCGGCGGCCTGGCGCTGGGCGTGACCTTGTTGTGCATGGTCTTGGGCGTGCCGGAGACGCTGATCCTGGCGCGCATGAAAAGCCCCTGGCGCGCGCTCTTCCTCATCGTCATCCTCGGCCCCTTGCTGATCTCGGTGGTGGTGCGCACGCTGGGCTGGGCCATCCTCTTCGGCAACAACGGGCTGATCAACAGCACGCTGATGGCCCTTGGCATCACCAGCGAGCCGGTACGCCTGCTTTTCAGCATGACGGGCGTGGCCATCGCGCTGACCCACGTGCTGATTCCCTTCATGGTGATCTCGGTCTGGGCCAACCTGCAAAAGCTTGATCCGCAGGTGGAAAACGCCGGCCTTTCGCTGGGCGCCCCGCCGCTCAAGGTGTTCTGGCGCGTGATGCTGCCGCAGCTGCTGCCCGGCATCCTCTCGGGCTGCATCATCGTCTTCGCCCTGTCGGCTTCGGCCTTCGCCACGCCGGCCCTGCTGGGCGGGCGCAAGCTCAAGGTGGTCGCCACGGCCGCTTATGACGAGTTCCTCAACACGCTGAACTGGCCGCTGGGAGCCACCATCGCCATGCTGCTGCTGTTGGCCAACGTGCTCATCATCCTCGGCGCCAACCGCTGGGTGGAGCGCCGCTTCAGCCAGGTCTTCGACGCCTGAGCACCCCAGAACATCCAAGGACTTCCCCATGCGCAAGAACGGTTTCTTCTCATTGCTCTACCACGCCCTGTTCATCGGCTTCATCATCGCGCCACTGGTGGTGGTGATGCTGGTGTCCTTCACCAGCAAGGGCTTCATCTCCATGCCTTTCTCCGAAGGTTTTTCGCTGCGCTGGTTCCGCGCCATCTTCGACTCGACCGAGATCATCCGCGCCTTCTGGTTCTCGCTCTGGCTGGGCCTGGCCTCGGCCACCGTCGCCATCGCGCTGGCCGTGCCGGGGGCGCTGGCGCTGACCCGCTACAGGTTCGCCGGCCGCGGCGTGCTGGTGGGCTTTTTCATGTCGCCGCTGATGATCCCGCACGTGGTGCTGGGCGTGGCCTTCCTGCGCTTCTTCACGACGATCAACGTGACCGGCTCATTCGCCTGGCTGGCCGCCACCCACGTCATCGTGATCATTCCCTATGCGCTGCGGCTGGTGCTGTCGTCGGCCACCGGGCTGGACCGCGATGCCGAGCGCGCCGCGCTGTCGCTGGGGGCTTCCCCTTTCACCGCCTTCCGGCGCGTGGTGCTGCCGCTCATCCTGCCGGGCGTGGCCGGCGGCTGGATGCTGGCTTTCATTCAGAGCTTTGACGAGCTCACGATGACGGTCTTCGTCGCCACGCCGGGCACCACCACGCTGCCCGTCGCCATGTACAACCAGATCGCCCAGACCATAGACCCCCTGGTGGCCGCGGTGGCCACCGTGCTCATCGTCGGCACGCTCGTCGTGATGGTCGCCATGGACCGCCTCGTCGGCCTGGACCGCGTGCTGATCGGCAAGAACTGAACCCCGCATGGCGAACACCACAACCCCCAACAACAATAGCGACGTCATCGTCATCGGCGGCGGTCTCGTCGGCAGCGCCGTGGCTTATGGCCTGGCGCGCCAAGGCGCCCAGGTCACCCTGCTCGACGAAGGCGACCAGGCCTTCCGCGCCTCACGCGGCAACTTCGGCTTGGTCTGGGTGCAGGGAAAAGGCTACGGCATGACGCCGTATGCCCGCTGGACGCGATCTTCAGCCGCTCTCTGGCCGCAGCTTGCACAGGCGCTGCTGGATGACACCGACATCGATGTGCGCCTGGAGCAGCCCGGCGGCTTCTGCTTCACCTTCTCCGACGAAGAGCAGGAGGAGCGCCGAAAACGCATGCAGGCCATCCAGGACGAACTCGCGGGCGACTATCCCTTCGAGATGCTGGACCGGCAGGAGGTCATCGCCCGCGTGCCGGCCCTGGGCCCCGCCGTGACCGGCGCAAGCTACACGCCCATGGACGGCCACACCAACCCGCTCAAGCTGCTGCGCGCCCTGCACGAGGCCAACTTCAAGCGCCGCGTCCACTACGTCAGCGGCCAGCCGGTGAAAAGCGTGGTGGCCCAGCCGCGCGCCGGCGGCTGCCTTTTTACCGTCGAAGGCCGCTGGCAGGCGCCGCGTATGGTTCTCGCCGCCGGCCTCGGCAACCGGGGCCTGGCCGAGCGGCTCGGCCTGCATGCGCCCGTGGTGCCCAACCGCGGCCAGGTGCTCATCGGCGAGCGCACCGCGCGCTTTCTGGACTACCCCACGCTCAATGTGCGGCAGACCGACGAAGGCACCATCCAGCTCGGCGACTCGATGGAAGAGGTGGGCTTCGACGACAACGTCACGACCGGCGTGCTGGCCAACATCGCCCAGCGCGGCGTGCGCACCTTTCCTGTGCTCGCCGGCCTGCGCCTCGTGCGGGCCTGGAGCGCCCTGCGTGTCATGAGCCCCGACGGCTTTCCCATCTACGACGAGTCGACCCGGCACCCCGGCGCTTTCGTCACCACCTGCCACAGCGGCGTCACGCTCGCTGCCGCGCACGCATTCCGCGTCGCACCCTGGGTCGGCGGTGCGCCGCGGCCCGAAGAGATCGGCGTCTTCCAGGGCGACCGTTTTTTGAACCCCAACTACCGCCCCAGCCATGCCCACTGATTCCTTCTTCCAACCGCTGGCCCAGGCCGGCGCCTCCACGGCGGCGACCATCGCCGTAACCCTCAACGGCCAGCCGCTGCAGGTGCCCGTGGGCTCCAGCGTGGCGGCCGCCCTGCTAGCTGCCGGCGTTAATCGCTTTCGTAATTCGCCGGTGTCGGGCGAGGGCCGCGCACCTTACTGCATGATGGGCGTGTGCTTTGAATGCCTGCTGGAAATCAACGGCGTGCCCAACCGCCAGGGCTGCCTGGTGCCGCTGGAGGCCGGCATGGCCATCCGTACCCAGGACGGTATGCGCGACCTGCTTGCCGAAGCCAAAGACCCGGCCATGGCTCTCGCCCAGGCGATGGAGGCACCCCATGGCGTTTGAAACATCATCCCGGATGGCGCCCGGCCGGCCAGCTGACATGGTTGATATCGCCATCATCGGCGCTGGCCCCGCCGGCATGGCCGCGGCCATCGCCGCGCGTAAACACGGCGCCAGTGTCATGCTGCTCGACGAACAGCCCGCCGCTGGCGGCCAGATCTACCGCGGCATCACCGATGTGCCCGCCAGGCGCCTGGACATTCTCGGGCCTGATTACGCCGCCGGTGCGGCGCTGGCCAGGGACTTCACCGCCAGCGGCGCCCGCCACATCACCGGCGCCGCCGTCTGGCAGGTCACGGCCGAACGCAAAGTGCACTACCTGCAGGACGGCGGTGTGCGTTCCGTCCAGGCCGGTTGCGTGCTGCTGTGCACCGGCGCTATGGAGCGGCCCTTTCCCATCCCGGGCTGGACTCTACCCGGCGTGCTGACGGCCGGTGCCGCGCAGATCCTGCTCAAGGGCTCGGGCATGGCGCCCACGCAGCCTGTGGTACTGGCGGGCTGCGGCCCGCTGCTCTACCTGCTCGGCTGGCAATACGTCCGCGCCGGTGTGCCGATCGCGGCCATCATCGACACCACCGACGGCGCCGACTACCGCCGCGCCATCCGCCATGCGGGCGGCGCGCTGGCCGGCTGGCGCTACCTCAAGAAAGGCCTCTCGCTCATGGCCGCACTGAAGAAGTCCGGCGCGCCGTTCTACAGGGGCGCGACCGGGCTGCACGTGCTGGGCAATGGCAAAGCCAGCGGCCTGGGTTTTGTCAGCGGCGGCACGCTGCGCAAGGTGGACAGCCCGCTGGTGCTGCTGCACCAGGGCGTGGTGCCGAACACCCAGTTCTCCTGGTCGCTGCGCGCCCGGCACGCATGGGACGAGGCCCAGCTCTGCTGGTCGCCCGTCACTGACGCCTGGGGCGAGCTCGATGTGCCCGGCATCTTCGTCGCGGGCGACAGCGGCGGCATCGGCGGCGCCCGCGTGGCCGCGCTGCAGGGCGAACTCGCCGGGCTGGCCGCCGCCGCACAAATCGGCAAGCTGGCCGTCCACACACGGGATAGCCTGGCCGAGCCGCTGCGCGCCGAGATGCGTGAGCACCTGTTCATCCGGCCTTTCCTTGATGCACTGTACCGCCCGAAGAAGGCCAATCGCATTCCGGCCGACGGCACCATCGTCTGCCGTTGCGAAGAAGTCACCGCCGGCGACATCCGCGGCTATGTCGAGATCGGTTGTACCGGCCCCAACCAGGCCAAGAGCTTCGGCCGCTGCGGCATGGGGCCGTGCCAGGGTCGGCAGTGTGGCCTGACGGTGACCGAGGTGATCGCCGATGCGCGCGGCGTGTCGCCCGGCGAGACCGGCTACTTTCGCATACGTCCGCCGATCAAGCCGATCACACTTGGAGAGCTTGCGCATGAGGCCTGATGGCACCGGGCTGCCGCTGGGCAGCGACGTCATCGTCATAGGTGGCGGTTTCCACGGCACCTCCAGCGCATTGCACCTTTCGCGCCGCGGCGCGAAGGTCACGTTGCTGGAAGCCGAGTACTGCGCGCGCCATGCTTCGGGCGTCAATGCGGGTGGTGTGCGAAGCCTGGGTCGCCACTATGCCGAGGTGCCCCTGGCGCGCGCCTCGCTTGGCCTGTGGCACAGCTTGCCCGAGCTTATCGGTAAAGACCTGGGCGACGACGCGGCCTTCGTGGCCAGCGGCATGCTGCAGATCGCCGAAACACCGCAGGAACTGGACAAGCTCCGCCGCCGCGTGGCCGAGCTGAACGCGCTCGGCTTCACCCACGAAGTCATCGTCGACGCGCAGCAGGTGCGCGAGATCGCGCCGCGACTGGCGCATCACGTGGTCGGCGGCATCTGGGTTAAGGACGACGGCCATGCCGTGCCTTACCGCGCCGTCACGGCCTTTCGCCATGCCGCGCAGCGGCTGGGCGCGCAGTTTCATGAAGCCACGCCTGCGGAGACGATCGAACGCGTGGGCAGCCAATGGCACGTCACCACGCCGCGCGGCGTCTTCACCGCGCCGTGGCTGGTGAATGCGGCTGGCGCCTGGTCTGGCGACTTCGCCGCGCAGGCGGGCGACGTGGTGCCGATGAAGCCCGGCGGGCTGATGCTGATGATCACGCAGCGTGTGCCGCACTTCGTCGATCCGGTGCTGAGCGCGGCCGGCCGTCCGCTGTCCTTCAAGCAGTTCGCCAACGGCACCGTGCTCATAGGCGGCGGCCTGCGCTGCGCGGCCGACGTGGTGCGCCGCCATGGCGAGATCGACTTCCTCAAGCTTTCGTCGAGCGCACAGACCGTGACCGACCTGTTCCCGCACCTGGCCGGCATTAACGTCGTGCGCGCCTGGGCCGGCGTCGAGGCCTTTATGCCCGACGAGATCCCCGTCATCAGCCTGAGCCGCCATGCGCCTCAACTGGTGCACGCTTTCGGTTTCTCGGCCCACGGCTTCGAGCTCGGTCCCATCGGCGGGCAGATCGTTTCCGAACTGGTGTTCGATGGGCGCAGCACCTTGCCGATCGCGCCGTTTGCCGTGGACCGGTTCGCCCCGGCCGCCGTGCATTGACCGGCCCGCTCCTTGCCTTCCCTTTTTCCTTCTCACCAACCACACAGAAAGACCACTCAATGTCTGACATCCAGCGCTACGAATCCACGCCCCGCCTGTCCCGCGTCGTCGTGCACAACGGCATCGTTCATCTCGCCGGCATCACCTCCGCTGTGCGTGACGGCGACATCATCGTGCAGACAAAAAGTGTGCTCGATACCATAGCCGCACGCCTGGCCAGCGTCGGCAGCAGCAAGGAAAAAATCCTGAGCGCACAGATCTGGCTCAAGGACATCGATCGCGATTTCGCCGGCCTGAACACTGTCTGGGAAGCCTGGGTTCCTGCCGATGCGGTGCCGACACGTGCTACCTGCGAAGCCAAGCTCGCTGCACCGGAACTGCTTGTGGAAATCATCGTCACGGCGGCGTTGTAAGCAACCCTTGCGTCGGGCCTCTTCCCACACTTGCGCGAGTGCGTGGCGTGGCAAATGTTCCACCGTGGGGTTTAACGTACTACTGGGGTCGTCGATGAACCACATCAAGCTGGCAATGCCACTCATCCTGGCCTGCGCCGCACTGGCCGCTGCCCAACCGGCGCGAGCCGCGCAAATCGTCATCGGCCAGGTCGCGCCACTTTCCGGGCCTGAGGCCAGCCAGGGGCGTGCCTACGCCGCGGGCATGCAATTGCTCTTCAACGGCGTCAACAAGTCCGGCGGTGTCAATGGCCATACCTTCGCATTGGTGAGCAAGGATGACGGCGGCCGCCCCGAATACACCGTCAGGCTCACCCGGAAAATGCTCTCCGAAGAGCAACCGGCAGTGCTTGCGGGATACCTCGGCAATCGGAATGTCTCCGAACTGGTGAGTGCGGGAGTCCTGGAGAAGGAGAGAGTCGCCTTGGTGGGCTACCGCGCCGCCGATGTCCGCCCTGACACCCCTTTGCTGTACAACGTTCGCGCCAGCCTGCGGGATGAGCTCGGCAAGATCACTGAGCACCTGGCGACGATCGGGGTGACAAGCCTGGCGTTGCTTTACGAGGAGGGCCCTGGCGCCGCCGCGCTGATCGCGGCAACCGAAGAGGCCACCGGGAAAAGCGAGGCCACTGTCGTTTCGAAAGTTTCCTATGAAGCAGGCACGACTCGCGTCTCCGACGCGATCGACAGTTTCATCAAGGTCAGGCCCCAGGCGATCATTCTGGTGTGCAGTGGGGTGGCTGGCGCGCGCTCTATTGAGCAATACCGCGCGAACGGGGGCGGCGCGCAAATTTTTGTGTATTCGGGCGCCGACATGGAGCGTGTGGCGAAGCGGATCGCGGAAGATCGCCTGTCCTTCGTCTCCACCGTGATGCGAGGGGTGGCAATTTCGCATGTCGTGCCGAATCCGTACGATGTATCCAGGCTGGCTAAAGAACTTAACGAAGCGGCCAAAGGTGGAAAACCCGATGTGCCGGTGAGCTACGTCATGATGGAAGGCTACATCGCAGCGAAGGTCATTGTCGAAGCCGTGCGGCGCCAGGGCCAGCGGCCGACCCGCGAAGGCATGGCTGCGGCGCTGGAGAGCATCGATAACCTCAACCTGGCCGGGTATGTGGTCGGCTTCAAGCCTGGCATGCGCAGCGGCTCGAGGTTCGTGGCGCTTTCCATCATCAGCGACACCGGCAAGATCCGGCAATGAGCGAACTTCCGGTAGCGCTTGCCGATAGCCGTATCGCGGGTTTCCCCGCTCCGTCGGGGAATTGACCCCTAGCGACATGCCAATTGACGATGCCGACGGGCTCCTGGCCCACATTGCCGCGCAAGTGCGGCCCCTTCTGCCACAGGGCCAGTTGCCCCAATACATTCCACAACTGGGAAGGGTGGACAAGATGCAGTTCGGCATGGCGCTGCTCATGCTGGACGGCCGGGAAGCATTCGTCGGAGACGCTGATGTGCCGTTTTCGATTCAAAGTATTTCCAAATTGTTCGCCCTCATGCTGGCTCTCGAACGGGTGCAGGTGGATCAGGAGGCAGGTGCCACGCGCAACCCGTTCATCAATGCGGGCGCGCTTGTCGTCACCGATGTGCTTTGCTCTAGTTTTGCGCAACCTGAACTCGCACTACTCCAAACTTTGAGACAAAGCGCAGATGATGAGCGGGTAGACATTGATCAAATAGTCATGCGCTCGGAACGCGAGAGCTGCCACCGCAACGCCGCCATTGCCCACCTACTTAAAAGCTACGGCCGCATCTGCAACTCAGTCGATACGGTGCTGGATACCTATTGTCGGCAGTGCGCACTAACCATGAATACCCGCCAGATTGCCCGGTGTGCATTGCCATTGGCAATTAGCGGAAGGCTTTCAGCTCATCGCGCACGCGAAAGGCTATCAGCAGTGCAACGCCATAGCGTGACTGCGTTGATGCTCACATGCGGAACATACAACGCTGCAGGCGATTTTGCCGCGCGCGTTGGATTGCCTATGAAAAGCGGCGTGGGGGGAGGCATTGTCGCGGTCATTCCCGGGGTTGGCAGTGTGTGTGCGTGGTCGCCCGGTCTCGACGGTGCTGGCAATAGCTTGGCCGCCGGACGTGCAATTGAACTATTTGCAAAACATACAGGTTTGTCGGTACTGGGATCACCCGCAAGAACCTTTAAGGCGCTGTGACAAGCGTTTAGCCTGGATTCAAAACTAATAAGGTACGGCCTACCCGGGTTAGATTTCGACGGAATTCAACATGCGGTCTTCGGGACAAACCTGTGGCGTAATCAGCACTCAATAATGTTCACTGCGAGACCGCCGCGAGAAGTCTCTTTGTACTTGGTCATCATGTCGGCACCAGTCTCGCGCATGGTCTTGATGACTTTGTCCAGGCTCACGTGATGTGCTCCGTCGCCATGCAGTGCCATGCGCGCGGCATTGACGGCTTTGACAGACGCGATGGCGTTTCTCTCAATGCAAGGAATCTGCACCAGTCCACCCACTGGATCGCATGTCAGCCCAAGATGATGTTCCATGCCGATCTCGGCGGCGTTCTCGACTTGCTCAGGCGTGCCGCCCATCACGGCGCATAGCGCGGCCGCTGCCATTGAGCATGCGACCCCCACCTCGCCCTGGCAACCGACCTCGGCTCCCGAGATGGAGGCGTTCTCCTTGTAAAGAAGGCCAATAGCGCCGGCGGTGAGTAAAAACTCAATCACGCCGGCATCGTTGGCGCCATGCACGAAGCCTGTGTAGTAATGCAATACGGCAGGGATGATGCCCGCGGCACCGTTCGTCGGTGCCGTGACGACTCGCCCACCAGACGCATTCTCTTCGTTGACAGCCAATGCATACAGGTTAATCCAGTCTATCGCGCTCAGCGGATCTGGCTTTGCACCAGTTTTTGGCGCTGCCAATAGTGACTGTTGCAAAGTGGCGGCACGGCGACGGACCTTAAAGGGTCCAGGCAGTGTGCCCTCAGCACGGCAGCCACGCGTGACGCAGTCCTGCATGACGGACCAGATGTTAAGTAGGCCGCGATCAATCTCGGCGTCAGTCCGCCAGTACCGTTCGTTCCGTCGCATGATCTCTGCGATGCTGCAATGGTTTATGTTCGCAATGGCCAGCAACTCATCGCCACTGTGAAAAGGATGTGAAAGCACGGTGGTATCCGGCGCGATGGTCTTGTGTCGAGACCCGTCGCCGGCTACTTCTTCGCTTACGACAAATCCGCCGCCCACTGAGTAGTATGTATACGAGCATAGGAGCTCGCCCGATGCGTGAAACGCTGAGAACGTCATGCCATTTGCATGAAACGGAAGCGTCTTAGAAAGAAAGAAGAGAACATCCACTTTCTCATCGAAGGTGATGGGGTGAACTCCAAGCAGCAGGATCTGATTGGTGGAGCGGATACGCTCTAGGATTGAAGGAATCTTATCCGGATCGATCGTGTCTGGCTCAAAACCAGAAAGCCCTAGTAATACGGCGGTTCCACTGCCATGGCCTTTGCCGGTCGCGCCGAGCGATCCGTAGAGCTCGCATCTCACGAGCGCCGTTGTGTCCAACTTGTTCTCATTCACCAAGCGCTGCGTGAACATGCGCGCCGCACGCATCGGTCCGACCGTGTGTGAACTCGAAGGGCCAATACCTATCTTGAAAAGATCGAAAACGCTGACCGCCACAAAATCTCCAAGTCACTCGTGACTAATGTAGGAACGTGCATAGTACGGGTGCTATTCAGGCAATACAATTTATCTTTATTTGATGTATACATTAGGAATATTTACTTATTGATCGGGGATGGATATGGATATTGCACGCCTCAAAGCATTGCGAGAACTTTCAATCCGCCAAACGATGGCTGCGGTTGCTGAGGCACTAAACCTCACCCCGTCGGCTGTTTCCCAACAGATCGCCCAGCTTGAAGAGGAAGTCGGTGTTCCTCTAACCGAGCGCAGAGGCCGTGGGGTCAAGCTGACTTACGCGGGCGAAGTCTTGGTATCGCATGTGGAGCGCATCATGGGCGTTCTAGATGAGGCCAGCTCGGAGCTGGCCCTAATACGTAAAGAGATCGCCGGCACCTTGCGGATCGCCGCCTTTGCGACTGCTGCAGCGGCACTGCTCCCTCCTGTGCTGCAAGCGCTTCGAAAAAGCTATCCGCGTCTTCAGATAACAATTATTGAGATGGAGCCGTCTGAGGGTTTGGCAGCCCTTGGTTCCTGGAACGTTGATTTGGCAATAGTGGACGATCTTTCCGTCCGTTTGGCCCGTATGGAGAAGACGGTTCACAAGGTGCGCCTTATTGATGACGAGCTGAAAGTAGTGATGGCAAAGAACCATCATCTTGCGGTCAAAGCATCCATTGTCCTATCTGAGCTAAAGGATGAGGAGTGGGCGATGGATTCCGCAACTAGTTTCTATGGTGAATTCGTAATGAATCTTTGCCGCCAAGCCGGCTTCACCCCTCAGGTCAACGCCGCTTGCCGCGGCTCAGAAATCATTGCCGCGATGGTGGCATCCGGTTGCTCTGTGTCCATCATTCCCGGACTACGCCTTGGGCAGATCTCGCAGCAGTTGGTTGCTCGCCCCCTACGGCCGGCTGTGACTCGTCGAATCTCAGTAGCTTTTCGCCAAGGGGAAAGGTCGCATCCCGCCATAAAGGTTTTCGTTGAACAGCTGCTGCGCACTGCGCAAACGATGACGCCTTAACTCGATCGGTTGCTTCGTAATGCGTGATGGCGGACCACCCACGCATCGTTGTTTAGTCAATCCGATTAAGCATGTGCAATAGAGGAGGGTATGTTCGAGGACTCAGGGAGATGCTTGAGCATATCTGTCACCAATGCGGGCAGGTCAAACTTGCATTTCCACTTCCAGTCGCGTTCCGCGCGTGTATTGTCGATTGAATTTGGCCAACTGCTTGCAATCTCCTGTCTAAAGTCCGGCTCGTATGCGACCTCGAAGTTCGGGCGATGCTTGCGGATTTCTGCGGCAATTTCACCGGGCGTGAAGCTAATCCCTGCCAGGTTGTAACTGCCACGCTCGGTAATTGATTCCGCCGGCGCCTCCATCAATTCAAGTGTTGCGCGCACCGCATCGTCCATATAGAGCATCGGCAACGCTTCGTCTTCGGCAAGGAAGCAGTTGTATCGCTCGCCTTTAAGTGCAGAATAGAAGATATCAATGGCATAGTCAGTCGTGCCGCCGCCTGGCTTTGTCTTATACGAAATCAGGCCGGGGTAGCGCAGGCTACGTACGTCCACGCCGTGCTTTTCAAAATACCAGCGACACCAGCCTTCTCCAGCGAGCTTGGAGATTCCGTACACGGTCCTGGGTTCCATGACCGTACTCTGCGGCGTTGCATCGGCCGGTGTGGTGGGACCAAAAGCCGCGATCGAGCTTGGCCAGAACACCTTGTCCAGCTTGTGGTGGCGTGCTGTTTCCAGAACGTTGAGCAGTCCGCCCATGTTCAAATTCCATGCCCACGTAGGAGAGGTCTCACCGGTGGCCGATAGTGCCGCAGCGAGATGGTAAATCTGCGTAATGCCATGGCGTTTCACAATGTCCTTGAGCTGCCCCGCGTCGGTGACGTCCAGCATTTCATGGGCGATGTGCGCATGACGGCCTCTAGGAACCATATCACTCGTGATTACGTTGTATGAGCCGTGGCGCTCAGCGAGTGCGGTTGAGAGTTCGGTGCCGAGTTGTCCGTTGGCACCAATGATGAGAATTCTGGGTTGCGTCCTCATGCCGTGACTCCCAATTCTTTACCTGCTTGCGCAAAGGCATCGAGAGCGGTATTGAGCTGTTGTTTGGTGTGTTGGGCACTGATCTGCACGCGAATGCGTGCCTGCCCTTTCGGAACTACCGGGTAGAAGAAGCCGGTAACGTAGACACCCAGCTCCAGCAGACGACGCGCAAGGCGCTGCGACGTCTCTGCGTCGTACACCATCACAGGGATGATGGGCTGAGTGCCCGCCTTCAGGTCGAATCCGCGCGCCGCGAGGCCGGCGCGGAAGTAGCGAGTGTTTTCTTCGAGGTTGTCGCGCAAGCAGGTGTCTGCCTCAAGCAAGTCAAGCACCTTGATGCTCGCGCCGACGATGACAGGTGCAAGCGTGTTGGAGAAGAGGTAAGGCCGAGAGCGCTGACGCAGCAATGCGATCACTTCTGCCTTCGAGCTTGTAAATCCACCGGATGCGCCGCCAAGCGCCTTGCCGAGAGTGCCGGTAATAATGTCGATCTTGCCGAACAGGCCTCGGTATTCATGCGTTCCGCGCCCTGTCTTGCCGATAAAACCGGTGGCATGGGAGTCGTCAACTCCCAACAAGGCGCCGAACTCGTCGCACACGGCGCGAATCTCGTCCAAGCGCGCAATAGTGCCGTCCATGGAGAAGACGCCGTCTGTGAACACAAGCTTGTGTCGCGAGCCCGCGGCGTCGGCCTCCCGCAGCTGGTGCCGCAGATCCTCTATGTCGTCGTGCCGATAACGGTAGCGCTTAGCTTTGCACAGGCGGATGCCGTCGATGATTGAGGCGTGGTTGAGCTCGTCGCTGATGATTGCATCCTCCGCGCCTAGTAAGGTCTCGAAGAGACCCCCATTGGCATCAAAGGCCGAGCCGTAGAGGATCGTGTCCTCGGTACCCAGGAACTTCGACAGCCGTGCCTCTAGCTCTTTGTGGATGTCCTGAGTGCCGCAAATGAACCGCACCGAACTCAGGCCGAAACCACGGGTGGCTAGGGCTGCATGCGCGGCTTCTAGTATTCCGCGGTGGGAAGACAGCCCCAGGTAGTTATTCGCACAGAGGTTGATGACCTCGGTTGAGTCAGCGGTTGAAACGATGCTGCTTTGGGCGGAGGTGATCGGCCGTTCAACCTTAAATAGGCCAGCGGCCTCGATTTGCTGCAACTCCTCTCGGAGAGACGCGTAGAAATGAGCGGTGGTAAGCATTGGGTAGTCCTGCTAGGATCGGGTTATTCATCATTTTGGCGATTTCCACTAATAAACGCCGTATGTCCACTATATCGAACAATTCGTGAATATGCAAATCTCGCGTTCAGAGAGCCGTTCTGAAGGACCGCCAGCCGTCGGCGAGACCTTGAAGACGCTGCGCCAATCGCAGCGTCTTTCCCTTGATGACTTGTCGAGGCGTGCTGGAGTTTCAAAATCGATGCTCTCGCAGATCGAGCGCAATGAGGCTAATCCGACGGTGGCGATTCTCTGGCGCCTGGCCAGTGCTCTTGGCATCGACATCACTGATTTCCTCAGCGCTGGCCAAGCCAAGACCGCAGCGGCCGCCGTTACCGTCACCGCGGCCCATGAGATGCCGACGATCAAAAGTGCCGACGGGAAATGTGAGCTTCGCATCCTCAGTCCAATCAACATGGCAGGTGCTGTCGAGTGGTACCAGCTGACCATTACGGCCGGCGGCGTTTTGGCATCTGAGCCGCATGAGAAGGGGGCCAAGGAACACCTCTCCGTGCAAAGCGGCGCTATGACGGTGCGTGCCGGGGCCAGCGAAGGGATTGTGCGCAGTGGCGATACGGCACGGTATTCAGCCGATCTGCAGCATTCGATTGCCAATCAAGGCAAGACGGCAGCAACAGCACTACTTGTTGTCGAATACGGCCATTGAGTGGCGAAAACGGCCAGCAGATGGATGACTCATACTTTAAGTCAAAGCATCTTCGTGCGATCCAGGCGCTCGTAGCCGGGAGGGGGCACGAACAATCCGCCGCGCTGAATTTCAAGCGCGCGTCCGATTCGAAAAGCCAGGGGGTCGGCGTAGCGACGGACCATGATCTGAACAGCGGTGGGGAGGCCCTCGGCGTCACCCATCGGTATGCTCAGGGAGGCGAGGTCCATCAGATTGGCGAGACGAGTGAAAAGGCCAAACGGAGCGTTGGTATTGTGTACTCCGTCTATGGGCTTCGCTGTGATGGGCGACGAGGGAAGCAGGACGGCATTCGCCCCGGCAAAGTAGCGGTGAAACTCCGTTTGCATCAGCCGCCGCTGCTCCAGGTAGCCGAGGTAATCCGTGATACTCATCGTTCTGCCGCGCGACATCCGCGTCGCGATTTCCGGGTCCACGAGGCTGTTCTCCTTCTCGATTAGATGTCGGTAACGGCTCCAGGCCTCCACCGTCGTGATATTGGCCGTGAGGGTCGCATATGTTTCGAGGGGACGAGGTAGCGGCGTCTCGTCGAGGACGGCGCCCATGGCTTTCAGATCAGCGAGCGTCTCCTTGAACCGGTCAAGGATGTCGGGTTCCGCAGCCTTTAGGTTCTCCATGGTCGGGTAGCGCAGCGTCAGCCCTGCGACACCCTTGTTTAGGTCGACGAGCGAATCCGTCCGCGGTACCCCGAACGTCGCCGGATCGTCCGCATCCTCTCCTTGCAACGCCGCCTGGATGAGCGCCACGTCCTCGACGGAGCGAGTCATTGGGCCCACGGCGTCGAAGACAAGGGCGAGCGGCTGCACCCCACCGCGCCCGATCAGTCCGAGCGACGTCTTCATCCCGACGATCCCGCATAGTGCCGACGGGCTGCGCACCGAGCCGCCTGTATCGGTGCCCAGCGCGACGGGCACCAGCCCGGCTGCCACCGCCACACCCGATCCGCTGGACGATCCGCCCGGGACGCGCTGAACTATAGGATCGCGCGGGTTGACCGGGGTGCCGCAGCTAGGGTTCGTTCCCCAGCTGCCGTACGCGAACTCGACCGTATGCGTCTTGCCGAGCAAGACCATGCCCTCAGCTAGCAATCGCCGGACCGCGGTGGCCGATTGCGCAGCGGCCGCAGGGGCGGACGCCTTCGATCCGGCCAACGTGGCATGGCCCTCGACGTCGAACAGATCCTTGACCGCGAACGGAACGCCGTCAAGGGGGCCCCTTGCCTGGTTGCGGGACCGCCGTCCGTCCGAGTCCCGTGCCGCCAGAAGTGCAGCGTCGCCATAGACCTCGACGAAAGCGTTCAATATTGGGTCGTAGGTGCGGATGCGAGCGAGCAACTCAGTCACGAGTGCCACTGACGTGAGCTCGCCCTTGGCCAATGCTAGTCCGAGATCGGTGGCGGAAAGGAAAGCAAAGTCCATGTCAGCTCCTTTTATAAGGTTCATACTGTAATCCAATCGATTGTATTTAATAGGCAACCGATTGTATTCGGACTAAAATGATCGGATCGGCGAAGAGCTCAAACTAGTGTAATGACGTTAAATTTTGTGGGGGAGGTCTCTTACCGTTCCCTTTTCGGAAGGTCACAACGGACCCCAAACCCCTCTTGTGTGCACTTACACGCAACAGCACCTTACAAGCGAGCACGCTACCATCTTGGACCCATTGAACGGACGGAACATGCCCACTTTATCGATCGACGATACGACGGAACGGCCAACCGGCAGACGACCAAAGATGGCCGATATAGCGCGCATGGCAGGAGTCGACATCTCGACCGTCAGCCGCGCCTTGGCAGGAAGCCCGCGCGTCACCAAGGAGACCAGGGCGCTGATCGATCAGATTGTGCGCGACACCGGGTACGTGCTGAACGAAGCAGCCCGCAATCTGCGGGATGGCCGCGCTAATCAGGTGCTTGTCATCGTTTCGGACATCGCTGCACCGTTCTATTCTGATGTTGTTCAGGGCATCGTCGAGACGCTAGCGGAACGTGGAATCAATGTTTTGTTGGGCGTTACGCTGCGTCAGGCCAAGCGCGAGGCAAAACTGGGGAAGCAACTGCTGACCGGCGTGGTGGATGGCATCATCACGGTCACCGGGAGTGTACCCAAGCCGATCCTCAACATGCAGGGCTTCGACCGCAAAGTCGTCGCGATATCGCGACCCGTACCGCACGAGGGCGTCACGTGCGTGACAATCGATAACTACGCTGCCGCCAAGGAAGTGATGGCACACCTCTATGCGATGGGGCATCGGCGTATTGTCCACATCGGCGGACCGAATCACTCCGAGACATACCGTGACCGTAGTGCAGCGTACGTCGATTTCATGCGCGATCATGGCCTCGTCGAACTGACGAACGTACGCTCAACCGACTCTTTCAATGATGATGCTGAGTCTGGTTTCGAGATCATGAAATCCATGCTCAACGATGGCTCACGCCCCACGGCTGTCTTCTGTGCCACCGACGAGCTTGCGATAAGCGCTATGGCAGCTGCTCGACAAGCCAACCGAAACATACCAGGTGACGTGTCGTTCTTTGGGTTTGACGACCTGAAATTGGCGGGGCTGATGCATCCCCCGCTGTCGACAGTGTCCGTCCCACGCTTCGAGATGGGGAGAAGGGGAGCGGAAGAGCTTTTCCGCCAGATCTACAAGGGTGAGATGCCATCGACCAAAATTGTGCTCGAGCATCGACTGGTACTGCGGGACAGTGTGGCGAAGATCTGATGATCTGATTGGCACATCCGTGGTGATGCCCGCGCTTGCCGCTGACGATCGGAAATTAGGGTCGCAACTAGTTCTATAGCCAGATCGTTGCAGGGACTGCTGAAGTGTCAGATTAAGGCGAGATCGCTGACTATGTTCACGAGCTTTTGACGGCGTACCTGCGAAGTTTGAGCGTTGAGGATCCCTGCCGAGCGGGGAGAGGCTATCCGCGCCGCGCTTCGAACTATTTGCTATCCGACCTAAGGTGCGATAGCAGCAAGTGAGTTGACATATGTTGGGTACTTGGCTTGTGATCGGCGCTTGGCAGTGGGCCTCGCTAGGGCGCCTCTGACTGACGGCGGCTGCAAAGTTGTGCATCGGCCGCGTTGACGGATTGCGCAGTCCGGTACCTCCATGCGCAGCCGAGCAGCGCGCGGCTGCACTCAATGCATTCAAGTCCTGCTAGTCGTCCCCAAATCGCTGTTTTCAAAAAAATCCATATTAGTTATTGACAATACAATCGATTGCATTTCTAATACAAACGATTGGATAGATACTTCACACAGAGAAAGCCCATGACTGAGAACCCAGTGACCTCCAGGCTCACTTTTCCCTCCGATGCGGATTACAGCGATCGCATCGAACGCGCCCAAACTGCGATGAAGAAGCATGGCATCGATGTTCTCGCGTTAGCAGGTATCGACATGCATCGCTTCTTCACCGGCTTGCACGGCCTGCCGGTCAGTAGACCGATCTGGCTGGTCCTTCCGCAGGCCGGCAAAGCCGGCTTCGTCTCGCCCGGCAGCGAAGTCAAGGAAATACGGGCTCGATGCGGCACGCCGGTGGCTGCCAAATGGGTCGAATGGAAAGAGCCCGTGCCGGCCCCCATGACGCATCAGGATGCCCTCGCCAAACATCTCGAAAAGATCGCTCCAGACGCCCGCATGATCGGCGTCGACTTCAATGGAACGAATGGCGGAAACATCGTGCTGGTCACTCAGGCACTTGGCGTCGAACGCGTCAAGGACGTCACGCCGATGATGCGCGAGTTGCTCGCCGTAAAGGATGCGGCGGCGATCGGCGTCATTCGGCTCAGTTGCGACGTCATTGCCCACCAGTTCAACGCCAGCTGTGCCAACATCGCGCCTGGCGTTCCCGAATGGGAAGTGTCGCTCGCTTCTTTTGTGGCCGGTACCAGGCGGGCTGCAGAACTATGGAACGGAGACGAGGAGCAGTCACCATTGGCGCTGGGCCTGCATATGACGGGGAGCGGGCCTGAGCGCACGGCGCGCTGCCATGCCGCTGGCGCTGGCCGCAAAATGCGGAATGGCGAAATCGTGCAAATATGCCGTTGTAGCACGGGCTTCTTCGGGCATTTGATCGGTTTCGACCGGCCGGTCCAGGTTGGTTCAAAAGAGCCGTCTCAAGAAATGAGCAGGGTCGTTGATTTCGCGCGTGAGGCGCAAGAGGCGGCGTTGGCGATGGTTCGCCCCGGAGTGACGGCTGGTGAAGTACATGCCGCCGCAATGGAAGTGATCGAGCGCGGCGGTTGGGAGAACCCCGTCCTGCACCGCACCGGGCGTTCGATTGGTTACTCCGGTTGGGACGGGCACGAGCTCAAAGCCGATTCGCCGACCGTGCTTCAACCGGGCATGGTCTTCACCGTCGAGCCGGGAATCTATGTAGATGGCGTCGGCGGCGCGCGCTTTGGCGACACGGTCGTCGTGACCGAAACCGGATGCGAAGTGCTCACCCCGTTCGACCTCGGGAGGGACCTCTGATGAAAGACCAGTTGCTCCCTGCCGTTTCCTTTCAGGGCGTCACTCGGCGGTACGGACTCGTCAATGCGGTGAGCGACGTGAGCCTTGACGTCTCGCCGGGGGAATTTTTCGCGCTGCTTGGCTCGAGCGGTTCTGGCAAGACGACGCTTCTTATGCTCCTTGCAGGGTTCGATAAACCGACCGAAGGCCGCGTCCTGATGTCGGGCACGTCTGTCTCCGACGTGCCTCCGCATCGGCGGCAAATCGGGGTGGTCTTCCAGAACTACGCGCTTTTCCCGCATCTGACGGCTGCCGAAAACGTCGCCTATCCACTCAGGATGCGCGGCGTCGGGCGTGCCGAGCGTGAGGCGCGAGTAAAGTCGGCGCTCGGTCTCGTCAACCTGACCGATCGCGGGTCATCGTATCCATCGCAGATGTCAGGTGGGCAGCAGCAACGTGTGGCGCTCGCCCGAGCTCTCGTCTTCGGCCCCGACCTCCTGCTTATGGACGAACCGCTCGGTGCCCTTGATCGGAGGCTCCGCGATCAAATGCAGCAAGAACTGAAGCGTATCCAAGGCGAGCTCGGCATCACGGTCATCTACGTTACGCATGACCAATCGGAAGCCATGGCCATGGCCAACCGTATCGGGATCATGGCCGAGGGGCGGCTTCTGCAGGTTGCGGATCCAGCAACCATCTACGCCGCGCCGTCCAATCATTTCGTCGCACGTTTCCTCGGCGATTGCTCGATTCTGCGCGTCACCGCGACGGATGGCGGCCGCGGATACGAGATCTGTGGCGTGCGTCAGCCATTGCTGTCTCCCGCAACGGCGCCTTTCGATATTGTGGTGAGGCCAGAGAACGTCGCAGTCCATCCCGTAGTGGAAGCCGTATCAGGCGATATTTCCGGCGTCCCCGCGACGATACGTGATGTTACATATCTCGGCGCTGGCTGGCGCGTAACGCTGGAGCTTCCTGACGGGCAATCCCTGCTGGCCAGCATCGTGCGTGGAGATCACAAGAACGTATACCTGGCGCCCGGCGAACCCGTCGTCGCGCGATGGGCGCCGACATTCGTTGCCGCTCTTCCGGCTGAAAAATCTTCCTGAAACAGAGTCTTTTTAAAGGAGTGCAACCATGAAGCAAGCAAAACTGTATTTGAGAATTTCAGCCGGCTTACTCGCTGCGGCCAGCGCAGTCTTCTTCCACCAGGCGGCACCGGCGGCCGGTCCCGCCCAGGTCGTGGTCGCCTCTTACGGAGGCTCCTTCCAAGACGCCCAGACAAAGGCTTTTTTCGATCCATACGCCAGAGCAACGGGTGCCAAAGTCATCGGCACGACCGGTACTGGGCATGCCAAGATCAAAGCCATGGTCACGAGCGGCAACGTCACTTGGGACGTGGTCTCGGCCGACGCCGCGGCCTTTGAGAACGAGGTGAAGGATGATCTTCTTCAGCCGCTCGATTATTCGGTGATCAAGGCCGATGGCATCCCGGCCAGCTTCCGCACAAAATACGGCATCGGCTACATGAAGTTCGCACAGAATCTGGCGTGGAACAAAGAAAAGTTTCCGCATGGACTTACCCCGGCACAGTTCTTCGACCCAACGGTGAAAGCGCGTCGCGTGATGTTGGCGGTGCCGTACTACAACCTCGAATTCGCGCTGCTGGCTGACGGTGTGAAGCCGGCCGAACTTTATCCGCTGGACGTGGCCCGCGCCCTCAGAGTTATCGACCGGGTCAAGCACCAGATTGTCGGCTTCAAGTCGCCCTCGGATGTCCAAGCGCTCATCCAGCAGGGCGAGGTCGACGTCGCCTTTGCCCCGGGCGGTCGCGTCCAAAATGCCATAAAGGCCGGTGCCAACTGGGCTTATGGGTGGAGCTCAGCGATCACGGTGGTCGAATATTGGGCGGTGGTCAAGGGTGCTCCGAATGCAGCAGAGGCGATGAAATTCATCAATTTCGCCGTTCAGCCAAAGCCGCAGGCGGAACTTCCTCGCCATATCTTTTATGGCCCGACCAATGTCGACGCGCTGAAGCTTATTGACGGTGCAGCGCTCTCAGCCGTCGCCAAGGATCTGCCGGGCAATCCGGCTAACGAGAAGTTCGGCGCAATTCTTAACTCGAAATGGTGGAACGAGAACCTCGAGTCTGTGACGGCCCGCTGGAACACGTACGTCTTGCGCTAACAGCGCGTAAATAGGAGAACGCGAAGATGACACGCAGCAGTAGGTTCGTAAATTGGGTTGTAAATTGGGCGCGGTTCTTACTGCTGACTCCAATAGCCATCTTGCTTCTCCTCGCCTTCGCTCTACCGTTGCTGGCGATCGTGCCGGCGGCGTTCGGCGGTGATGCCGCCGGGCGTTTCATACGAATTTTCGGCAATCCCGTGTACCTAACGGTGATCTGGACAACGGTGCGCATTAGCCTGGAAGCCACAGCGATAACTCTCGTTGTCTCGTTCCCGCTGGCATGGATCTTGAGCCGGGCGACTGGGGTGAAGGCGCTGCTTCTTGGGCTGTTGGTGCTGGTTCCCTTCCTGACCAGCGTGATGGTGCGGACGTTTGCTTGGCTGGCGATCCTCGGACAACGTGGCCTTGTCAACGCGACGCTTCTCAGCCTGGGGTTGACCTCAGAGCCGCTCTCGCTTCTGTTCAGCGAACTGGCAGTTGTGCTCGCCCTCGTGCAATGTTCGATCCCGATGATGGTCTTCGCTCTCGTCACCGTCCTCCGGCGCATTGACGGACGCATTCTCCTGGCCGCTCACACGCTCGGGGCCAGCCCGCTGCGCATCTGGTCAGGCGTACTGATTCCTCTCGCAATCCGCGGCATCCAATCCGGCGTTACCATCATCTTCCTCTTCACCATGGCGAGCTTCATCGCGCCGACCTTTCTCGGCAGTCAGCGCCAGCAGATGCTCGCCCAAGTAGTTCAGTCGGAAATCGACATCGGAGCCGACTGGGCTTTGGCCGCGGCACTCGGCATCACGCTTGCCCTCATAGCGACGATCATCGTCACGGCACTCGCCGCGGTAGCGAGATACTTGTCGCGTTGGCAGCGTCCGGGTTTATTGCCGCTGACTATGCCGCAAGAGCATGTGGAGCAGGTGGACAAGTCGCTTCTTCGCAGACCGGTAAAGCTGCTTCCCTCCCGTCTCCACATTCCTGCGGGTTTTCGCGGCGGCGCGCGATTTGTCGAACCGGTCTATCTGTTGTTCATATCTGCCTATATCCTCCTTCCGCTGGTCGTGCTCATTCCTGTGTCGTTCAGCTCGGCAGAGGTTCTCATCTTTCCGCCACCCGGCTACTCCTTGCGATGGTTCGAAACGATCTTTCACAGCCAGGAATGGATTGCGGCGGCACTGACCAGCCTTCGGATCGGCGCCGCCGTCTGCGTCGCGACCCTCGTCATCGCCACCCTGACGGTTCTTGGCATTGGTCGCCATTTCCGTTACCAGGGTGCTGCCGAAGCGCTGCTGATGTCGCCCTTGACCGTCCCAAGCGTTGTTTTCGCGCTAGGTGCTTATCTGGCCTTCTCGCGTGTGGGACTCGTGGATACCGAGACAGGGATCATCATTGCTCATACTGTTTTGATATTCCCAATTGTTTACCAGGTCGCGTCGGCAACATTTAGTTCCATCGACCCTTGGCTGTCCCTTGCAGCGGCAAGCCTTGGGGCGAATCCTTGGCGCATCTTTCGAACGATCGTTTTCCCCTTGCTCCTTCCGGGCCTCGCAATCGGAGCTCTGCTTGCGATGCTTCTCTCGTTCGATGAATCTGTCTCTTCGATCTTTCTCAGCAACCTGTCGGTGAAGACCTTGCCGAGAAAGTTGTGGGAAGGCATTCGCTTCAATACCAGTCCCGAATCTGCGGCCGTCTCCGTCGTGCTGCTGGGTGTGACATGCGCCGTGGTCGTTGTCGGCATGGTGGTTGTACTCAGGCGCCGGAAGAACGCTCTGTTGCCGGTGCAAGCGCGCCCTGAACCGGTTTGACGGCATCAGCTGTCTTCGTTGGCGCACCCGTGAAGAACACTGGTCCTCGATTCAGACAGGTCCATGGCTGAGCAAGATGGGTCGTTGCCGATTACCGATTGCTGACAATCGGTAATTTGAAGGTGGCGGCTGAATTCCAACCACTTACGAGCGCAGCGTCCGCTCTTTGGAGAAATTATGAAAATAAGCAGCGTAAAGGTCTACTTGATCAAAAGCGGTCTACTGCACCCAGTCATCGTGCGAATCGACACCGACGAGGGCATCTATGGCGTCGGCGAGGCTGCAATTGCGTATGGGTTAGGCGGAACAGCTGCTGCCGGCATGGTTAAAGACCTTGCGAACCGGATTCTGATTGGCCGGGATCCGCACGCCATTGAAGCAATCTGGTCGGAGATGTATGACCATTCTTTCTGGGCAAAGGGAGGCGGCCCCATCGTGTTCGCTGGCATCAGCGCCATCGAACAGGCCCTCTGGGACATCAAAGGTAAAGCGCTCAATGTCCCTGTCTACCAACTGCTGGGCGGCAAGGTTCGTGATGCCATCCGGGTCTACGCCAACGGGTGGAGCACCGAGGCAACGACAGCCGCAGATTTCGCGCGCGCCGCAGAGCGGCCACTCAAAGACGGCTATACGGCGCTGAAGTTCTACCCGCTGGCAATGCCAGACTCCAAAGGGACCATTTGTCACCCCACGCACCGGGCGCTGGATCGCGAGCAGGTACGTTTGGCTTTCGACCGCGTGAGAGCTGTGTGCGATTTGGCTGGCCCGGATATCGACATCATGCTAGATCTAAGCGGCGCGCTGACTACGGACGAGACCATCCGGCTGTGCCAGCGCTACGAAGATCTGGGCATTGAGTTCATCGAGGAGCCGGCCGACCCATTTGACTTGGGCGCGCTCAAGAAGATTTCAGAGAAGGTCAATATCCCCATCGCGGTGGGCGAACGTCTCTATACACGTTACGGTTTTCGCAAATTAATGGAAATGCACGTAGCAGACACAGTCCAGCCGGATGTTGGTAATACCGGCGGCATCATGGAAACCAAGAAGATCGCGGCAATGGCCGAGGCCTATAACCTGCGCGTCGCGCCGCACAACTGCGCGAGTCCAGTCTGCACCGCAGCAACATTGCACATCGCGGCGAACGTGCCGAACTTTTCAATACTGGAAATGTATCCCTACTCGAATCGGCATTCCGGCTATCTAGAGTTCACCGACGTGATACCCGAGCACGAGGTGAAGAACGGGTACCTCAAAGTGCCGGACAAGCCCGGAATAGGCATCGAACTTATTGAGGAAAAAATCGACACCTATCTTTGGGCAGAGATTAAAACATGATTTGCGAGGGCGGGCTGAACCGACATGAGGCGGAACCCGCCGCGCCAGGATACGAGCCGCCTGCGTCCCCGTCCATTTAACGGAGTAGAGCCGTTACCTCCGGAGTCGCCATGGTGGGACGTGCCCAATTTAACGGTCAGTCCCCATGTGTCATCAGATAGCCCAGTTGACTATGTCACGAAGTCTCTTGCCATCTTCGGCGAGAACGTTCGGAGAATGCATGCGGGCGAGGACTTTCTGAATGTGGTTGGCGGCAACTCTGGCTATTAGTTAATTCGTACACGAAGGGAAGAGGTAAGGCCGAGAGCCCTGTCAGTAGACCCCAACAGCAACAGCATGGTCGCCCTTTTTAGGGGGCTGTATCACTTGATAAGCTGCCTTTACCCTCTTGCAGTATCCAAGTGCGAAACGCCGCAAAAATCGGGCGATCCAGGCGATTTGGCATAAAGCACAGATAGTGCCCCTGATCCATAACGACAACTTCTCCCAGGGCAATCGCTCGTTTCTCGGCGAGTTCTTCTTCAATCAGGATTTTTGGGACAAGGCCTATTCCAAGCCCGCTTAGAACAGCTTGTATTAGCGCCGAATATTGAGCAAATCTCGGACCTGCGAGCGTGTGAACGTCGTCGATACCGTGCCGCTCCGCCCAGTGAGCCCATGCTGCAGGGGCTTGGTCGTGATGTAGCAACGTTTGTTTGAGCACTTCTTTCGGTGTCCATCTCCTGCTTTGGAGATGCTCAGTGGAGCATACGCAGACAAACTCGCGACCAGCAATGTATTCGCTCTCTACGCCCGGCCACACAGCTGAGCCGTAGCGAATTGCAGCATCAATCTCAGTAGGATGGGGCTCTGTAGAACCCAGATGCTGGCTGAAGCTGAACGTCACACCCGGATGAAGCCGACGAAAGTCAGCCAATCGCGGAATCAGCCACTTAGTCAAAAACGTGGGCACGCTCGCCAACGAAAGCACTCCAGCGCCGGACCCTGCTGACTTCGCCTCAAAGCTCGCCGTCTCAATTGTCCGCAAGCTCGGGCCAATTTTCGTCCAGTACTCACGACCAATGGTGGTCAACTGGACGCCACGCCCCTGTTTCTCGAGCAGCGGATGTCCGACAAAACTTTCCAATCCGGCAAGCTGTTTGCTGATGCCGCTAACCGAAACGCACAGCGCGCCTGCGGCACGGGTCAGGCTGCCGTGCCGAGCGACAGCGTCAAAAGCAAGCAATTCTTGGATTGTGGGACATGCTCGTTTCATGTCCACACTATGACAAACACTTTCCTAATCGTCAACAGTTGAGGCAGATTTTTCACTTGTCGCCTGCGAGGTGAAGCCTAGAATTCGAGCATTGCTGGAAGACTTCAGCGTAAAACAGTTCAGGTTTGAAACCTGACAGGCGGAGACAAAAATGATTCGATCGATTTCCGTGGTGTACGGAATCTATTTGCTGCTACCCATCGCCCTCCTGATGGTGGGCAGCGTCGGTGGTTCCTGGACCAACTCACTTCTGCCAACCGGAATAACGTCGCAGTGGTATCTTGATCTGTGGAGTGATACCTCCTTTCGCAAGGCGTTCACCACGAGTCTTGTGGTTGCAGGCAGTGCCTGCGTAGTTAACGCATTGATCGCCGTCCCGCTGTCTTATTCCCTCTATCACGGTGCCAAGAACCGAGGTAGCTTCGCTGCAAAGATTGTCAGCGCCATGCCGGTGGCGGTGCCAACCATCACTCTTGGCTTCGGATACATCATTGTCTTCAACAGTGATCTCGCGCCATGGCTGGGCTCGATGCCACTGCTGATTGCCGCGCATGCAGTGCACACATTGCCGTATTTAACAAATACGTTGCTCTCGGATTTGCGTCATCTTGGACTCGAGCGCTTGGAGAACGCCGCGGCAACGCTGGGTGCTTCTGCTTGGCAGCAGTTCACGGGAATCGTCGTACCGAACTTGCGCCAGAGCCTTCTAAGTGGTCTTGTGATGGTTGCTGCCATTTCCATCGGTGAGTTTGGGCTATCGAATTTACTGACGAGTTTTCAGAATCGAACCTACCCAGTCGTGCTACTGCAGGCCTTCTATGGCGCAACGGGTTTTGCTTGTGCAGCTACCGTAATTTTGTTGGTGCTGGCCAGCTTCTCCGCATTCATTTCTTCAACAGTTGTCAAAAAATCATGAGTCTAGTCTTAGAGCAAGTTGGCTTTTCCTATCCGGGCACCAGCCATGGCGTCGAAAACATCTCAATCAATGTAGCGTCTGGGGAACTGGTGGCGGTTATAGGGCCTAGCGGGTCTGGTAAGTCGACACTGCTCAAGCTGATTTCAGGACTGACTACAGGGCACTCTGGATCGATTCTGCTGAATGGTGCTGATCTTTCTCATATGGCAGTTCATCGACGAAATATGGGTATGGTGTTTCAAAGCTATGCCCTATTTCCTCACCTCAACGTTGCCGAAAATGTCTCATACGGACTGAAGCTTCGCAACGTGCCGAAAGCTGAACGTTTAGAACGGGCCAAAAATCTGCTAATACTTGTTGGATTGGACGGTTTTGACTCCCGGAGTGTGACGAAGCTATCTGGCGGTCAGCAGCAGCGAGTTGCTTTGGCGCGAGCCCTAGCGATCGATCCAAGTGCTTTGCTTTTAGATGAACCCCTGTCCGCGTTGGACGCGAGCATTCGCGGACAGCTGCGGGATCAAATCAAGTCGATCCAGCGCCGCTTCAATGCGACGACCCTCTTGGTCACGCACGATCAAGAGGAGGCCCTGACTATGGCTGATCGGGTAGCTGTCATGAAAGACGGAAAGCTTCTGCAATTTGACTCTCCGAAAGAAATATATGAAGCACCAAAGAGCAAAGCGGTCGCGGAATTTGTAGGGCTTTCCACTATCTTTCCGGCCGTTGTGGCCGACAAGGACCTCATTGATGTCGGATTCTGCAAATTGCATGTCGGCACGAACGGCAGGCCGCGCGGCGCAAAACTATTTGCGTTGATGCGCCCTGAGCACTTCGATACTGATCCGCCCGTGGATACCGTGAATCGCCTGACCGGTGCGGTGGGCGTTCAGCGCTACCTTGGATCCATGTTCCGCTATGACTTCCAAATCCCAGATGCGCCTAAGCCGCTTCTGGTCGAGTCGCGCCATTTGGCTGCCGCGTCGATTGCCATTTCACCGAAGCATATTCGCTTGCTTGATACCTAGTCGCTTTTCCACCAACAGGAGATATTCATGAAACGTAGAGATCTTATAAAAGCAGCCAGCTTTGCTGCAGTGGGCTCATTTGGAGTGACCCGCGCTTTTTCATTCGAAGGTCCCGAACTCTACCCGGGTGAAAAAGTCTTGTACGAAGCTGCGGAAAAAGAAGGCTTGGTCGTCTCTTTTGACACGGGGCCGGAATGGGCAAATTGGAAATCACTGTTCCGCGAGTTCAAGAAGCGCTATCCAGAAGTCGAACTCACCTATAACGACCTGGGCTCTGCTGCAACTGTCGTTGCCCTGGAGAAGACGCGCCGCCGGCCTCAGGCAGACACTGCCTACTATTTTGCCGCTTCAGCCGTTGATGCAGTGAAGAAGGATGTCGTCGCACCATTTCAGCCGATTAACTTTGAGAAGCTTCCGGCTGTGTTTCGAGAAGCGAGCGGCAAGTGGTTCACGATCCACACGTTAAATATTGCCTTCCTGGTGAATAAAAAACTCGTCAAAAACTCCCCTACCAGCTGGGCCGACCTGCTTAAACCGGAGTTTAAGAACTCAGTTGTTTACCTTGATCCCCGGACAACAGGCGTGGGCCAAGTGATGGTGTTTGCCGCTGCATACGCGACTGGAGGATCGGTGGATAACGTGAAGCCGGGGATTGATTATCTCGGGCAACTCCATGCGCTAGGTAATGTGCAGCGCGTCGAGGGAACCACCCCTTATGCGAAGTTCCTCAAAGGTGAAATACCTGTGTGGATCAGCTATGAAAACGATGGCCTCAAAGCGAAACACGTGGATGGTATGGGCGATGCCCTAGAAGTCATCATTCCCAAGGAGGCGAGCGTTGCCGCGCCTTACGCCATTAGTCTTGTCAAGAACGCCCCAAATCCGAACAGCGGCAAGCTCTGGCTGAATTTCATCATGAGCGAAGTGGGGCAAGGACTCTTCGCTCAAGGATTCGTTCGTCCTTCGGTCCCAGGTGTGCGGCTAAGCGCGGACATTCAAGCAAAAATGCCGGCTGCACCGCAGCTGCGCCCGCTTGATGTTGTAAAGGCGTCCGAGCGCAAGGCGGAGATTGACCGCCTTTGGGCACAAGCTGTTCTTACCAAGTAATAACCCTTAAGCGGTTTGACTATGAAGCGATATGGCGCTTGGCCCGCATGGCTGTTCATGCTGGCCTTCTTTTTCCTACCCTTGGCAGCACTGGTGCCAGAGGCAATGACAGACGGCGGAACCGCGTTCTCGAGAATATTTTCGGACAACCTGTTCCTGGCCGCTACGCGCAACACGATCGTGCTTGGATTACTTGCCGGCGGATTGTCCGCCGTAGTGGGTACGGCAATCGCTATCGAGCTGGCGCGGCAGCCTGAGCGGCGTCGTCAGTGGATGATGATGCTGTTGGGACTACCACTGGCATTCTCCGGTTTGGTGATCGCTTACGGGTTCATCCTGGCTTTCGGACGTGCCGGTTTTGTTACGCAGATCCTAGCATTCCTAGGAGCGGATCCCGCTCGCGTCGGCGGTTGGATTTACACGGTCTCCGGTCTGGGCTTTGCATACGCCTATTACCTGATACCTCGTGTGGCGCTCTCGCTCTATCCTGTGTTCGCAAATTTTGACGAGCGGCCTTTGCTAGCTGCGCGCACCTTGGGGGCTTCGAAATTTCGAGCATTTGTCGACACGGTCATCCCTGAAGTCGCGCCAACTGTCCTGGCCTCAGCTTGCATGGTGGCCGCCCTGGCGATGGGTACGTACGGGACAGCCCTGGCTTTGGTCGGCACTCAGCTGAACATACTTCCCTTGATGTTGCTTTCGAAGGTGAGCGATGGTGGCTCAGACTTCCCTGCTGCGGCTGCCATGTCGCTGGTCTTGATGGCGATTTGCCTTATTGTTTTAGGAGTCGGTGATGTCATCACAAGTAAGCGCGAGCGAAGCATGCTCGACGCGAGTCATTGAGTTGCTTGGGCGACTCTCAGCGATCCAGCGAAGTCCGAAGCGCTGTATCCAGCCTGTGGGAATTATTGGTCCGGGTGACGGTGGGACTCGTGAATGCGAAGCAGCGTATCGGATCGCCTCTTTGCTGGGTCGAGCAGGGATGGCCGTTGTCTCCGGTGGGCGTGGCGGGGTCATGGAAGCCGCTTCAAGGGGAGCATTTGAGGCTGGCGGCGTAACTATCGGAATTCTTCCCGAAGAAGATACTCGGTGCGCTAATCGTTATCTCAGCGTAGCAATTCCAACCGGCATAGGTGAGATGAGAAACGCGCTAATTGCCCGCAGCAGTATTTGCCTGGTCGCCATCGGTGGTGGTATGGGCACGATTTCCGAGATGGCGCTGGGATTGAAATGGGAGAAGACGGTGTTCTCGTTGTACGAAGATATCCAGCTGCCAGGCGTACAGACCGCGCGAGATATTGATCAACTCCTCGAATGGGTCGCAGCATGGCTTGTATGTCGAGACGCATAGTTTCGCTCGCCGTGGCACTGTTTTTATGCGCCGGCAGCTGGACAGTTGAAGCCGATACGCTTGACAAAGTCAGAGTGAGTAAAGCTCTGCATCTTGGACATCGCAGTGGAAGCATTCCCTTTTCGTATCTGGGAAACACCGGACAACCGATTGGCTACGCGATAGACCTATGCAAGCATCTTGCGGCGGCCATAGCCAAAGAGATTAGGCAACCAGAAATGCAAATCGTCTGGATTCCGATAGGACCCAACGAGCGAAATTCGGCTTTGATGGACGGGTTGATCGACTTGGATTGTGGTGACTCAACCGTTACTGCTCAATCCCAGAAGGTAATTGCCTTTTCCATTCCCATATACCTTGCAGGAACGCGGCTCCTGGTTCCAAAGGCCGCTTCCATTGCCGAAATTGGCACGCTTTCTGGAATGAAGGTGGTGACCACTACCCAATCGGGTAATGAAGCCATGCTCCGTCATGTGCTCGGGCAAACGGGTGTTACCGCCGACGTCGTGGTTGCACGGACTGCCAAGGCGGCGACAGAAGTCTTGACAACTGGGCAAGCCCAGGCTCTCTTCGCCGATGACGCTACCCTCTTTGGCATTCGAAATCTGACCAAAGACCAAGCGCAGTTCACCACGCTTCCAAAAACCTACTCGCTTCGTCCGAAGGCACTTGCTTATCGCAAAGATGATGAAAGGCTTCGGACTCTTGTCACGCGTGAAATCAAAACATTGATCGCATCAGGCCTTATTCAGAGGGCGCATGAGCAGTGGTTTAACTCCCCACTTCCTGACAGCGTGGTTGATCTCAAAACTCCGATCTCCTACCTTCTGCGAGATACATGGAAGACCCCAACCGACGTGTACACCGACTACGCGTACGGCCACCTTCCGGACTAGCATTTCTTTCAACTCCCAGGTCATTGGCTGAGGATATGCGTCGTCAGTTGCGGGGCTGCGCTATTTCCCGGACCTATATCTTCAAAGTGTCACCATGAATCAGCTCGAATCACTCAGGCAATTTACTACTGTCGTTGTCGATACCGGAGATTTCAATGAGATATCACGCTTTCGACCAACAGATGCGACAACCAACCCATCGTTAATTCTGAAGGCAGTCCAGCAGCAAGAATATCGAAGCTTGTTGGATTCAACAGTCAGTGCTGAAAAAAAACAACCGCTCGACCTCGTCATGGATCAGCTACTGGTTCGATTCGGTTGCGAAATCCTCAAGTTGGTCCCGGGACGGGTATCAACCGAGATCGATCCACGCTTAAGCTTTGATGCCAACGCCACCGTGGCTCGCGCAGAGAGAATCATCGCCTTGTACGAGGCTAACGGCATCGCGCCAGAGCGAGTGCTGATCAAAATTGCCTCGACGTGGGAAGGCATCCAGGCCGCGGCCCAGCTTGAGAGCCGAGGTATTCATACGAATCTGACGCTTCTGTTCTCGCTAACCCAGGCGGTCGCTTGCAGCCAGGCAAAGGTAAAACTCATCTCCCCATTTGTCGGTCGAATATACGACTGGCACCGCAAGCAAGCGGGGGCAGCTTGGAACGAAGGCGAGGGCTTGGGGGTGACCGATCCAGGCGTGCAGGTTGTCCGTCAGATATTCCATTACTACAAAAAGTTTGCAATCCCGACGGAAGTAATGGGCGCTAGCTTCAGAAACCTCCACCAAATCCGTAGTTTGGCTGGTTGCGATCTGCTAACGATCAGCCCGCAGCTTCTGGCGCAACTTGAGTCCCATGATGAGCCTTGCAGTATTCATCTCGCCGCGAGTGATGCGGACGACGTAGCGCTAGCGCCGCTGGCTTGCGACGAAGCAAGCTTCCGCTTTGCAATGAATGAAGATGCCATGGTGACCGAGAAGCTGGCGGAGGGAATCCGCCTGTTTTGTAGAGATCTTCAGGCACTTGAACAGATTATTGCCGGCACTACTTCCGTCCCCGCATGAGCAGGCGGATTGCCAAGGATCTGCAATAGCACTGCAGCTGCCCAATAAAAATCTTACTGAACCTCAGGCAACCGACAATGACTGCTTCATCCCTCTCTCTTATGGCCAATGCAATACGGGCGCTCGCTATCGACGCCGTGGAGCGCGCCAACTCGGGCCATCCAGGCGCACCCATGGGCATGGCTGACATGGCGGCTGCCTTATGGACTCGTCATCTAAAGCACAACCCGAGCAATCCAAACTGGTTCAATCGCGACCGATTTGTGTTATCCAACGGCCATGCGTCAGCGCTCCTTTATGCTGTTCTGCATCTGACTGGCTACGAACTTTCTATCGAAGATATAAAGAACTTCCGGCAGATCCACAGCAAAACTCCGGGTCATCCAGAGCTCGGCATTACCCCAGGCATCGAAACCACAACCGGGCCGCTAGGGCAAGGTCTTGGTAATGCGGTCGGTATGGCATTGTCCGAGAAGCTATTGGCAAATGAATTTAATCGACCGGGATACACCGTTATCGATCACAACACGTACGTCTTTCTTGGCGACGGTTGCTTGATGGAAGGCATTAGTCACGAAGTGGCAGCTTTAGCCGGCGCGTGGAAGCTCAACAAACTAGTCGCGCTATACGACGATAACGGAATCTCGATTGATGGCAAGGTAGAACCATGGTTTCCTGAAGACACAGCTGCGCGGTTCGCTGCATACGGGTGGAATGTTCTTGGCCCCATCGACGGCCACGATGGTGAACTCGTGGCGGAAACTATCCGGTGTGCACGGCGGTCGAACACCCAACCGACATTAATTATCTGCAAGACGCAAATCGGAAAATACTCGCCCAACCGAGCCAATACACCAAAAGTTCATGGCGAACCATTGGGCGCCGAAGAAATACAGTTGACCCGTGACGCTATGGAATGGACAGATAAACCGTTCCACATCCCAGCCGATGTCTATGCAGCATGGAATGCTAGAGATAAAGGCCATACGGCGGAATCCCTTTGGGACGCGCAATTCGCCTCCTATGAAGCCATATATCCTGATTTAGGTGCTGAGCTGTACCGGCGGATGCGCGGAGATCTGCCGAACGCTTTTGGGAAACTGGCCCATGAGGCCATCGAAAAATCTTGCAACCGGGCCGATAGCGTCGCTTCCCGCAGAGCGTCCCAATTGGCATTGGAAGAATTTACTGCAAAGTTACCTGAGATGCTGGGAGGTTCAGCGGATCTCACCAGTTCAAATCTTACAAACACCAAGTCTACGAGTAGCTTGCGCTTCAAAACAGATGGACAGGTTGAAGCTTGCTCCAACGGCAAAGGGGTGGAAGTACCTGGCCGACATATTAACTATGGCGTCCGTGAGTTCGGCATGGCATCTATCATGAATGGGATTGCGCTGCATGGCGGGCACATACCTTACGGCGGGACTTTTTTAACGTTCAGTGATTACAGTCGCAACGCTTTGCGAATGGCCGCGCTCATGAAGCTGCGAGTCATTCACGTGTTCACTCACGACTCGATAGGCCTCGGTGAGGATGGACCCACCCACCAACCGGTAGAACATGCCGCAAGCCTGCGCTTAATCCCAAACCTTGACGTGTGGCGCCCCGCAGACACTGTCGAGGCGACAGTTGCGTGGGCGGTGGCGCTTCAGAATAAATCTCAGCCTACGGCGTTGCTTCTTAGTCGGCAGTCCCTCAAATTTCAGCCCAAAACTGAGACAGATGACGTTTGCAAAGGTGGCTACGTCCTTAAAGACCCACCAGAGACTGGAGTCGGCAGGCCCTTGGAGGCAGTACTGATTGCTACTGGTTCAGAAGTCCAGCTTGCCTTACGCGCGCAAGTATTGCTAGCAGACGCCGGGATTTTGACCAGGGTCGTCTCCATGCCGAGCACGACGACATTTGATAAACAAAGCTCGCACTATAAGTCCCTGGTGTTACCCAGCAGGTTGCCGCGAATTGCGGTTGAAATGGGTGTTTCGCACGGCTGGTGGAAATACGGTTGTTCTGCTGTAGTCGCAATAGATACCTACGGGGAGTCGGCTCCCGCCGAAGTGCTATTCAATCACTTCGGATTTACGCCTCAGGGTGTCGCGAGTGTTGTGCGCGAGGTCATTTCTAAGCCGCAGCTGTCTCAGCTGGCGCCGTTGACATCATGAATGCTTATTAGGAGTGACAGGCTATACCTGTTGTCAATAAGGCCGATGAGCGCCTGCTGACGGATTTGACGTTCTACGAGTTCAGTAGATCCAAGTTTCGAGGGTAACTTCGGGTCAGGTTTTCGTGGAAGCTTAGCACTTAGCTACGAACAATTAGGTGCGCGGGCACCATCTTACGAATCTCCCGGCGAGCATGATCAATGAACGGCTTGAGGATAAGTGTGGATGAATTGCGTTCCGAAATGACGAGAGAGTAATCATTGACGTGCTCAACCTCAAATGGAATAAACTTCAGCAAGCCCCCCGTGTAAAAACTTGCCGTCAGCGGATCAATGATGGAGACACCGGCGCCCGCTTCGACCAACTTGGTGATGACGGCAGAAATCGGGGTCTCGACGTTGATGCGGCGATTCACACCGTACGACAGCATCAGCGAATCAATCTTGGTGCGCGCATCCATCAAGGGCGGGTAGGAGATGAAGCTCTCACCTTCGAAATCCTCCGGGCGTAAAACTTGGCGACTTGCAAGGCGGTGGTGGATTGGCACTACGCCGACAGACTTCGCTGACACCAAGATTTCGCTGTTGCCGTGGCGCGTTGTACGCATGGGCATGATGGCGAACCCTAAATCGCAGCGATTACTCTGAACCATGTCGATTACGATGGACGAACTGTGCATATGCATGGACACCAGGGCATCGGGATGTTCGCGCGTAAAACTTGCTATCGCGTGGGGCAGGAAGGTGAGCGCCATGGATGGGGCAGCAGCGATTTCGAGGTGCCCGAGCTTCAGCGCCTTGATATTGGATGCCGCGTTAGCAATGCGCTCGATTCCTACCAAAGACTGATGCACGTCTTTGAACAGCAGCGCGGCCTCTGGAGTCGGCACCAGGCGTCCCTTAGTGCGCGTAAAGAGAGGGATTGCGATGCGTTCCTCAAGATCGGCAATCAGGCGTGTCACTACAGGCTGGGTGACCTCGAGCATTTCCGCCGCCCCCGTGACTGACCTTCGCACCATGACGGCGCGAAACGCTTCGAGGTGGCGTAGTGTGATTCTTTGATCCATAGTCGTAGTACTTTCCGGCCACGTGGCCTATTCGTCACCGGCATGCGTCCTGTATCGTGTCAGCAGCGGACTCTAGATATTGCAGGAGATCTCTTGCGGGTGCACTCAGTCGGGTATCGCCCAATGCCATGGCCTGTACTTGGTACGGCAAGCTTGGACGCAGCGGTAAAGTGGCGCCGCCTCGTAAACGATGCAGATTCCCGGTAAATGGATCGACCACGGAGATTCCGAGCCCCCGCAGTACGAGTTCGCTGACTGAGAGTGACAGTCCTGCCTCTGCCATGATGTCGAGTTCTCCGCCGACCCCGTTCAACATGACCTCAAGCCGCTTTTGAAGTGGGCCCGTAAGCGCTACGAAGGGCCTTCCAGTCAACTGCTGGAGCTCGACGTAGTCCCACTCGTCGGGCAGTCCACCAGCTGCAGCGATGCAGACGCAGTTGGCAGTGAACTCCGCGACGGTCTCCACCTCGCCGAGCGCTAGTCCGTGAGCGGCAAAACCGATGTCTGCCTGACGATTTCGGACACGGCCAGCCACTTCGATTGAGGAGGCGATGTCGAGGCTTACAACCACGTTCGGGTACTTCTGCCGAAGGAAATAGATCGCTTCAGGCATGATCGAATGACCGATAGCTGGTAACGCGCAGATCGACAGCCGTCCCATTCGTTGTTTTCGTAACTGCTCGGAAAAGCGGGCGATGTCTTCAAGCCCCAGGAAGGACTGTTGTACTTTCGTCATGAGCGCAAGGGCTTCTTCCGTCGGTTTCACTGTTCGACCGTGCTTGACGAAGAGCTGGTAACCCACGATTTTCTGAAGCTCTGCTATGACGCGACTCATCGACGGCTGCGACATGCCTAGAGCATCTGCTGCCGCACTAATCCCGCCGTTGATGATGGCCGCGCGGAACGCTTCGATCATCCGGTGGGTGGGTACTTCTGTTGGCATAACGACCTTGTTGATCAACTTAACCTATAGCCTGTGTGCATGATTCGCCAGACGCCGCGCGATGGTTAGTGTGTGCGTTTTTCCGGAAAATCCTCGATTCAATCCCATGGCAGTTTAGGAGATAGCATCCCCGTGTTACATATGTTCCTCAGTCGGCCGGACATGAATATAAGCTCCGCCAAGACGAACCATTCACCTTCCTCCCGTAATATGAATGCGGTGCTCGTAGGCGGCGGAATTCATGAGCGCAGTATCGCCTTGAACTTGGCGAAGAGGGGCATCGACTGCGTGGCTCTTGAGAAAGACTACGTGGCTCGACACGCATCGGAGGTGAACTGTGGAGGTGTGCGCACGCTCGGCGGCGATATACCTGCGGTTTCACTGGCTCTCAGGCCGTTGAAGCCCGTCGGCCTTGGCGCGCTTGCGGCGATCGACACCGTGGATGCGGCCTCATGAGTACGAAGGCTATCAACACCCTTGTTGTCGGCGGTGGCTTGCACGGACTGTCGGCCGCGCTGCATCTGGCCCGTGCTGGCCGCCGCGTCGTGATTCTAGAACGGTCGTGGGTTGGCCGCCATGCCTCCGGCGCGACAGCGGCCGGGGTCCGCACACTCAACCGCCATCCGGCCGAGATTCCGATCTCGCTGGAATCCATGGACATGTGGCACAACATCGAGTCTATCGTTGCCGGTGATTGTGGCTTTCATGCTCATGGTCAGATCAACGTTGCTGAATACCCGGATCATCTGCCTGCCCTGGAGACGCGTTTCGCGATGATGCGGGACGCTGGGTACCGGCATGAGGAACTGGTCGATCGGGCAGAGTTGCTGAGGCTCGTTCCTGCGATCTCGCCCCACTGCATGGCTGCGCTGATTGCCCGACGTGACGGCGCAGCTGATCCGCATCGGACCTTGCAGGCGTTCCGCCGCAGCGCGGAGGCCGCGGGCGTTACGATCCACGAAGGTCTCGGCGTCACGGCGATCGAGCGGGCAGGCTCCGACTGGCGAGTCCGTACCGACGCTCGGGATTTCGTGGTGCCGACCGTCGTCAATGCCGCCGGGGCCTGGGCGGGAAAGATCGCGGCCATGTTGGGCGACGAAATCCCACTCGGCCATAAGGCCTCGATGATGGTCGTGACGGAGCGCATTGCGCCGCTCCTCAGGCCGGTCGTCAGCGTCGTCGGGCGGCCGCTCTCCCTGAAGCAGTCCGACCAGGGAACCCTGGTAATCGGGGGAGGGCTTCAGGGCAGCGCTGACATCGAAGCGCAGAAAAGTTTCGTCAATTTCACCGAACTCGCCAAAGGCGCGCGGGCGGCGACCGATCTCTTTCCCTCCATCGGGCCAGTGCGAATCGTGCGTGCCTGGACGGGCATGGAGGCGAAAACAGATGACTATCTGCCCGTGATCGGCGCCTCGCCGAACGCGAGCGGCGCCTATCACGCTTTCGGGTTCTCCGGCCACGGTTTCCAGCTCGTTCCGGTGGTTGGCGCCATCTTGGCCGACCTCATCGTCCGCGGTGGCACCAACAGACTGATAGAGGGTTTCTCTGCGGATCGGCTCATGCAACAGCGAGCCGCCGCATGATACACGCCCTTATGCCCGAAACCACGACCTGCTAACGCATTGGGATTCAATCGGCAGTATCGATTCACGCCGCACACGCCCAGATCGATTTTGCCTTCAAGATTGAGGCCATCGGCCGGCCTTCGCTCGCTGCCACCAAGAGTCCTCTGGCGGACAGCGGCAACCTATCGGAATTTTCCCTCGCTCTCGCTTGTGTCCATAACCACCGCACCCATGCTGGCGCGCTTATTGACGCGGCCCTTGGTTACCGCTGCGATGGCGCCGGCGCGTCAGGCTCGGCCCCCAGAGGCCAGATTTGGAGATGTTCGAAGCCGTCGCTGGCACGCCGCGGGCCGGTTCTCGGTAAGGCCTATGGCGAAACGATCACGGTTGTCGGTTGGTTCCGCGTTAGCGGAGCCGGAGACGAGTTCGGAGTAGAAATGGTCCGCCCCGAGAACGCCGATGCACCTCCATGCCTGGGAGAAAGCAGTTGCGCTAAGTGAGTCCCAGCAGGCACGGTTATATACACATAGCAATCCTGGATGAATACAGGTTTTGTTGCACATTGTTCCCACATGGCAGCAGTTTTAGCATTAGCCGCAATGGATTCACAACAAGCACGATCGACGATCACGTGTGTCACCACAGACTGGGTGACCTCAAGCATTTCCGCTCGCCCGGTGACAGTCCTCCGCACCATCATGGCGTGAACGCTTCAAGATGGCGTAGCTTGATTCCAAGCTCAATAGCATTAAGACATTGATGTATTTCAAAATGCTATTTTTATGAAGATTATGAAAATAAAAATATAACAAAATCAACCATCTATTTCAGATTGGCACATCTATTGCTGAATGACATTGCTCGTGGTTTTTACCATTCCAAAAAGCGCCGCAGCTCAGTAACATGAATGACATTCAGACGCATAACCACACGAATTCCGTGTGATGTTCTTCCACCTTTTTCTAGGAGCAAAGACGATGAAACTTCCTGTTCTCACCATTAAGACGACCGCGTTTGCCGCCCTCTTGGCGTTCAGTGGCATCTGTCCGCCTGCGTTCGCCCAAGCTAAGGACCGCCCTGTGCTTAGCATCAGTTCGGACGCAACAGATATCTCAACGCTCGACCCGCACCGCGCGACAACTTCGGACGACAAGGGCGTCGCGTCGCAAGTGTTCAACGGCCTGGTGCGCTTTCCACCGGGCAGCGCCGATCCAAAAGAGCTTCAGCCCGATCTCGCGGAAAAGTGGCAATCATCCCCCGACAAAAGGACTTGGACGTTCTATCTGCGCAAGGGTGTGCAGTTCCATGGTGGATATGGCGAGGTGAAGGCCGCTGACGTTGTGTATTCGTTCATGCGTGCAGCCGACAAAGGTCGATCCAGTTTTGCAGCGAACTTCGAAGTCATCGAAAAAGTTGAGGCGCGGGACGACTACACCGTGCGTTTCTTGCTGAAGTATCCGGACGCCGCGTTCCTCGGTCGCGTATCGAATTACCACGCTGGCAACATCGTTAGTCAGGCGGCGGCCGAAAAACTCGGGGACAGATTCGGTCAGTCACCGATCGGCACCGGTCCATTTGCATTCAGCGAACACGTTACGCAGCAATATGTGAAGTTGGTCGCTAACGACGCGTACTTCCGTGGCGCGCCAAAACTGGCCGCCATTACCTATCGCATGATTCCGTCGGACAGCGCGCGTGAACTGGCGTTTACGTCCAAAGAAGTCGACATGATGAGTGGTAAGCGGGAGCAACGCTGGGTGGACGGCGCGAGCAAACGCGGCATGAAGGTCGATGTCTTTGACCCTGCCGAGTTCCGTACGCTTCACATCAATCGCACCATTAAGCCCTTGGATAATCTGAAGGTGCGCCAGGCAATCGCTGCGGCGGTCAACGTGGACGAAATCCTGAGGTATGTCGGCAAAAGTGTGGGCGACAAAGGCTGCTCGATCATCCCCAACGGCTATCTAGGCGAGGATTGCAGCGCGGGGGGCTACACCTATGACGTTGCGCGCGCCAAGAAATTGTTGACCGAAGCCGGTTTTCCTAACGGAATTTCTATCAAGTCGGTGGTGTCGAACGTCTCTGCGCAGCAACCCATCATGCAAATTGTCCAGTCACAGCTGGCCAAAGCCGGCATCAAGCTGGAAATGGAGGTCGTGGACCATGCGACCTATCAAGCCAAAAGCCGGAAAGACCAAAGCGCATTGGTGTTCTATGGCGCGGCTCGTTTTCCTATCGCAGATGTCTGGCTCACGGAGTTCTACGACTCGGCCGCCTCCATTGGGGCGCCTAAGGCAATTTCCAACTTCTCGCATTGCTCCGTGGGTGACGACGCCATCCGGCAGGCGCGCATTGAGCCTGATGCGCAGAAGCAGCTGGCATTGTGGAAACAAGCGCAGCAAAAGATCCATGCGGATGTCTGCTCCGTGCCGCTCTTTGGCCTGAAGCAAGTGTGGGTGCATAGCGACCGCGTGAACTACGGCTATACGCTGAAAGGCGCCCTGAACCTACAGCCGCCCATCACCGAACTGGCGACCGTTACGCGGAGCGCACCTTGAGTCTCAAAGTCGTCCATCCCTTGCCCTTTGGTCAATTACTTGGAGTCCAGAGCGGCAGCCCTATGAACCGCAATTCGAAAGATTGTGGTCGGAGTGGTGGCGTGCAATGCATGCGAAAGGCCGGGCTTCACCATGTCTCATGAGTATGACGTGATTGTGGCGGGAGCCGGCATGGTTGGCGCCGCCATAGGGTATGGGCTGGCTGGACAGAACCGCCGCGTGCTGATGCTGGATGGTGCAGACACGGACTTCCGCGCCGCGAAGGCCAACTTCGGCCTGGTCTGGGTGCAAGGCAAAGGGCATGCCCAGCCGGAGTACCAGCGCTTGACGCTCTTGGCTGTCAAGGCTTGGCCCGAATTTGCGGAGCGGCTAGAAGCAGACAGCGGCGTAGCGCTCGCCTACGAGTGCAAAGGCGGTTTGCATTTTTGCATGAGTGACGATGAACTGTCTGCCCGTGCCGCAAGCCTTGATGCATGGCACGCCCAAACACCGGAATTCGCGCCTTCAACTTGCATCTTGAACCGCAGCGAGCTGCAACGCTTCTTTCCTACCATGCGTCTGGGCGAGGAGGTGGCTGGTGCTAGCTTGGGAGAGTTGGACGGTCAAGTCAATCCGCTGCGCTTGCTGGTCGCATTGCACACGGCTTTCTTGCGGCGGGGCGGACAGTTACGCAGCGGCCATACGGTGACCGCCATCAACGCGCTGCCAGGCGGTGGCTTTGAGGTCAGAGCCGGTGAGTACCAGGCGCGTGCCCAACGCGTGGTCATCGCCGCTGGTTTGGGTTCATCTGCGCTTGGCGCAATGGTCGGACTGGATGTGCCATTGCGGCCACAACGTGGCCAACTCCTTGTGACTGAGCGCTTAGCTCCCTTGTTGCCCCTACCGGCCAGTGGCCTTCGTCAGACAGCCGAAGGCACCGTCATGATCGGCGTGACCCAGGAAGAAGTGGGCTACGACGTGGGCACAACATCCCAGGCTGCGGTGCGCATGACACAAAGGGCCTTGCGCATCTTGCCGGATTTGGCCGGAGCCCGATTGGTGCGTCAGTGGTCCAGCCTACGGATCATGACGCCGGATGGCAGTCCCGTGTATGCAAGCTCCCCTTTCTACCCCGGTGCGGATATCGCGCTGTGCCATTCGGGCGTGACGCTGGCCTCGTTCCACGCGGGCACCTATGCCCGTGCGCTGGCTGGCGGCTCGCTGCCCGACACCCTGAATGTTTTTCACCATGAGCGTTTCAATGTTCAAAAAGCTGCATGAGTCCGGCGCTTGCGCGCTGACTTTCTATATAGACGGCCACGCCGTCGCCGCTGAAAGCGGCGAAACCGTGGCCGCCGTGCTATTGCGCCAGCAGACGCCAGTCTGTCGGACCACACCCGTGCATGAAAGCCCGCGAGCACCGTACTGCATGATGGGCGTGTGCTTCGATTGCCTGGCCATCATCGACGGCGTGGCGTCCACGCAGTCTTGTCTGGTCACGGTGCGCGAAGGCATGCGCGTGGAACGTCAGTTCGGCCGCCGGAGTGTGACGCCATGACGCGCGAATTCGATGTAGTAGTGATCGGAGCGGGGCCAGCTGGCATGAGCGCGGCTATCGGCCTCAGGGGTCAGGGACTCTCCGTGCTGGTAGTGGACGAGCAGCCTGCGCCTGGTGGCCAGATCTGGCGCGCGGTAGAGGCTGTAGCGCCCACTCCCACAGGCAGGCTGCTGGGTGACGAGTACCGCGCTGGCGCCGGTCTAGCCGGCCGCTTCCGCGGTTGTGGTGCCGTTTATGAACCGCAAACACAGGTCTGGCAGATCGAGCCGGGCTGGCATGTCTACATGACACGCGACGGGCGGGCCGAAGTGGTGCGCGCCAATCACGTCGTGCTGGCGTTAGGTGCGCAGGAACGGCCGACACCGTTCCCGGGCTGGACCCTGCCGGGCGTGTTGACTGTTGGCGCGGGCCAGATCCTGTTGAAGACCTCGCGCGAGGTGCCATCAGAGCCCGTGTGGGTAGCGGGCAGCGGGCCTCTGCCGCTTTTGTACATGGCACAGTTGCTGCGCGCGGGCGGCAAGATCGCAGGCTGGCTGGACACGTCGCCGCCAGGCGGCTGGCGTCGCGCTTTGCCTTGGGCGGGCGCCGCTCTGGCGGGCTGGGGCGAGATCAGCAAGGGCCTGGCTTGGCTGCTCGAGATCAGGGCAGCGGGAGTTAAACACGTGCGCGGCGTTACCGCTGTGCGGGCGCTGGGCGATGGCCATTTACAAGAAGTGGAATACACGCAGGCCGATGGAAGAACAGTGCGCGCGCCGGCCAGTGTGCTGTTGTCGCATGAAGGCGTTTTGCCGTCCATCCACATGACGCAAGCACTTGGGTGCGAGCACAGCTGGAACGCGCAGCAGGTGTGCCTCATGCCAGACCTGGATGACTGGGGACAGACCAGCAAGCCAGGCGTGTATGTGGCAGGTGACGGCGCGAATATTGGCGGCGCGAAAGCGGCGTGTGTACGCGGCGAACTGGTCGCGCTTGGCATCGCCAAGCGCGCTGGGCGTCTCTCACCGGAAGTAGCCGCCGCACATGCCGCGCCGCTTCGGCGGAAGCTGAGTGGGCTGTTGCGCCTGCGCCCCATGTTGGACGCCCTATATCCACCTCGGGCCAGCATCTTTTCTCCGCCTGATGAAACAATCGTTTGCCGCTGCGAAGAGCTGACAGCGGGCGAAATTCGCAAGGCGGCCGCGATCGGCCAGCCAGGACCCAATCAGATTAAAGCATTCACCCGCGCCGGCATGGGTCCGTGCCAAGGCCGTCAATGCGGCTATACGGTCGCGCACATCATCGCGGCCATACAGAACCGTCAAGTTGCGGAGGTGGGCTTCTACCGCATTCGCCCGCCACTCAAACCGCTGACGCTCGGAGAGTTGGCATCCCTGGAGCAACCATCATGATGCGATATGCCATCAAGCGCCTGCTATTGGCCATCCCCACACTTCTGGCCATGTTGACCGCAGTTTTCATCCTGGTGCGTTTGGTGCCGGGAGATCCAGCCGCAGTTATGTTGGGCGACCAGGCCAGCGCGGAAGCGCTCGAGGCCTTGCGCAAGCAACTGGGCCTGGATTTGCCTGTTCACCTTCAGTACCTGAGTTTCCTGCGCGACATGCTGTCGGGAAATTTTGGGGTGTCCATGACCAGTGGAAGAACCGTTCTGCACGAAGTGTCGCTGGTGTTGCCCTGGACGTTGCAATTGACCGCCGCCTCCCTCTTGATCGGCGCGGTCTTCGGCCTGCCGCTGGGAATATGGGCTGCGCTGCGCCGCAACGCATGGCCTGACTACCTTGGTCGCGTGCTTTCCCTTATTGGACTGTCGTTTCCCGCTTTTGTGTCCGCCATCCTGATGTTGCTGGTCTTTGCCGTCGAGTTGCGCTGGTTCCCGGTCATCGGCAACACGGGAGCGCGCACCTTTACGCAGCAACTGCACAACCTGGCGTTGCCCGCCTTTAACTTGGGACTGATCATGACGGCTTATGTCATGCGGGTCACGCGGTCGTCGATGCTGGGTGTGATGGGCGAGGACTATATCCGCACCGCGCGTGCCAAGGGCGTTCGGCCGATGCGGCTGATCCTGCGGCACGGTCTCCGCAACGCGTTGATCCCCATCGTGACGGTGGTAGGCCTGTACTTTGGCACGTTGATCGGCAACTCGGTGCTGACGGAGATTGTCTTTAACCGACCGGGCCTCGGCAAGCTCATCCTCGGCGCGCTGAACTCGCGGGACTACACCTTGCTGCAAGGGCTGATGGTGGTGTTCGCGTCATGCGTGATCGTGGTCAATCTTCTGACAGACCTGGTTTATGGTTTGGTCGATCCAAGGGTGAAATACAAATGAGTACCGTTAGTATCGTTGCTGCCTCTGCAGTCGTTAAGCCGAACTCCGTGTGGCAAGCCTTGCGCAAGAACCGGATGTCCTGGATAGGCATAGGACTGTTGATGTTGATCGTGGTTGCTGCGGTGTTCGCGCCTTGGCTTGCTCCATACGATCCGTTCCAGCAGAACATTGCCTACCGACTTGAACCGCCGTCTGCGGAGTTCTGGCTGGGCACTGACAGTTATGGCCGAGACGTGCTGTCGCGCCTTATCTACGGCTCGCGCGTGTCGTTGTTGGTCGGGTTTGTCGCAATCCTAATTGCCATGTGCATCGGCTCGGCGCTAGGCATCCTGGCAGGATACTTGGGCGGGATCGTCGATCAGGTTGTCATGGGTTTGGTTGACGTCATGCTCTCATTTCCTACCTTGTTGTTGGGAATCATGGTGGCCGCCATGCTGGGCGCCAGTCTGGAAAACCTAATCATCGCCATTGCGATCACAGAGATAGCGCCTTTTATTCGAGTGGCACGGGCTCCAACCATCGCGCTGAAGCAACGCGACTTCGTGGAGGCGGGTAGAGCGCTGGGCTTTGGGCCGATTCGCTTAATGGGCGTGCACATACTGCCCAATATGGTGTCAGACGTGGTGGTACTCGGATCGTTGTGGATGGCTTCCGCGATCCGCACCGAGGCTTCACTCAGCTTCGTCGGGCTCGGCGTGCCGCCGCCGGTCGCAACCTGGGGCAGCATGATCCGCGAAGGGTTCGAGCACATCCTGGACGCCTGGTGGCTGACAGTGTTTCCCAGCTTGGCCATCTTGTTAACAGTTCTGGCACTCAATTTACTAGGCGATGCTTTACGCGACGCCATAGACCCAAAACTTCGTTCGGAGCGTGCATGAATCCCTCTCCTGTTTCCCAACCTCCGGTCCTGGAGCTTCGTGACCTGCGCACGGAGTTTCGCGTGGGCGGCGCATGGCATGCCGCAGTACGCGAAGTGTCGCTGCAAGTATCGGCTAATGAGACGCTTGCCGTGGTCGGCGAGTCAGGCAGCGGCAAGAGTGTGACGGCGCTGTCGGTGCTGCGACTTTTGCCCGAGTCCGCTGCACGCCATGGTGGCGGGCAGATTCTGTTGGACGGCGTTGATCTGACCATGTTGTCCGAGAAGCAGATGACAAAGCTGCGCGGTGAAGCGATTGCCATGATCTTTCAGGAGCCAATGACCTCACTGAATCCCACTATGACTGTGGGCGACCAAATTTCCGAAGCTATCCAGCAGCATCGCCACCTGTCCAGGAAAGAGGCACGCCGGCTTGCATTAGAGGTGCTGGAAGAAGTGAAGATCCCCGCTGCCGCCAAGCGCTTTGACGACTATCCACACCAGTTCTCCGGTGGAATGCGCCAGCGTGTGATGATCGCGATGGCGTTGGCTTGCAAGCCCCGCGTTCTGCTGGCCGACGAGCCGACCACCGCGCTCGATGTGACTATTCAGGCGCAGATCCTCAGCCTCTTGTCCGAATTGAAGACCGCACACGGCATGGGCGTGGTGTTCATCACCCACAACCTGGGAGTTGTGGCGCAGATCGCCGACCGGGTGGCCGTGATGTATGCCGGCGAAGTTGTAGAGACTGCCGACGTTCAGACCTTGTTCGCCCGGCCCATGCATCCCTACACGGAAGCGCTCTTGCGCGCCATGCCAAGGGTGGACGCGAGCGCAGTGCTTGAATCCATTCCAGGCGGTGTGCCAGCCATCAACGCACTACCCAAAGGTTGCGCATTTGCACCGCGCTGTCGCCTAAAAGAAGCGCGCTGCGAGGCCGAACGGCCAAATTTGATGCGCATTGGTACTTCGCACCAAGTACGCTGCGTGGTTCGCGTTGAACAATATGGAGACATGGCATGAGCGATCTTCTGCAAGTGCGAAATCTGGTCAAGCGCTTTGAAAGCGGCGGCGGCTGGCTGGGTGGAGCCAAGCAAGTCGTGCGGGCGGTGAACGACGTGTCATTCAGTGTGGGCCGCGGCCAGTCGCTGGGATTGGTGGGCGAGTCCGGCTGCGGCAAATCCACCGTAGCGCGGACCCTGCTGCGTCTGATCGAACCTGACGAAGGCAACATTTTCTTTGATGGCCAGGACATACGCCAAGCCAGCGTGTCTGATATGCGCGCGCTGCGCCGTCGTATTCAGATTGTGTTCCAGGATCCGTACGCCTCGCTCAATCCGCGCCGCACCGTTCGGCAGGCGCTGAGCGAGCCTCTTTTCGTTCACAAACTGGGCAACGCTGAACAGATTTCCGCGAAGGTGGAGCAGACCATCGACGAAGTGGGCTTGCCGCGAACTGCACTGGACCGCTATCCACACGAGTTCTCGGGCGGGCAGCGCCAGCGTATCGGTATCGCTCGCGCTTTGGTGCTGGACCCGGAGCTGATCGTGGCAGACGAACCTGTTTCCGCGCTCGACGTGTCCGTGCAGGCGCAAATCCTGCAACTACTGGAACGCCTGAAGCGCGACCGCGGTCTGTCGTTCGTGTTTGTCTCGCACGACCTGGGGGTAGTTCGCCACTTCTGTGAATCGGTTTGTGTGATGTATCTGGGCCGCATCATCGAACAAGGCCCGACTGCACAGGTGCTGGATAGTCCGCTGCATCCCTACAGCCGCGTGTTGCGCGATTCCTCTCCGGTGCCAGATCCAGCGGCGCGGGTACGCCTGTCGAAGATCATGGGCGAAATTCCGGCGCCGACGAATCTGCCTTCTGGCTGCACTTTCCATCCACGCTGTGCCCGGGCACGCCCGGATTGCGAGTCGCGAGTGCCGACTATGGAGGGTATCGGGCCAGGACGTGCAGTGGCTTGCTTTTATCCGTTGGTAAAGGATCCTGCAGGTCGATTAATAACTCCGTAGCGCCGCTACCGCTTGATTCGCGCGGCCACCCCAGCATAAGAGCACCTCTTCGAGGCGAGCACAGCCATGAACTGGCCATGTGCGGGAATTTCTTCACTCAAAAAAAGGAAAGTCAGATGAACGACATCACTCGTATCGCTACCACCAAGCGCCGCAGCAGCGTCGTGGTCTACAACGGCATCGTCTTCGTAGGCGGGCAAACCGCCGATGACCGAAGCCAGGACATCCGCGGCCAGACCCGGCAGACCCTGGAAAAGATAGACAAGTTTCTCGCCGAGGCTGGTACCGACAAGAGCCGCTTGCTCACCACGCAGATCTGGCTCAAAGATATCAAGAATGACTTCGTGGGCATGAATGAGATCTGGGATGCATGGACTCCGCCTGGCGCGACGTCCACCCGTGCCACTGCCCAGTGCGAGATGGGAGCACCCGACGTTCTTATAGAGATGATCGTCACTGCGGCCATCGCAAAAAAGGAAGTAGCATAAATGAAGGCGGTCGACTATGTGATCGCGTGTCGAGCGCTCCTCATCGCCGCATGTATTGGCCTTGTCGGGCCGGTATTTGCTCAGGAGTCCATCCTCCGCATCGGAAGTGATGCGATTGACATCACTACTCTGGATCCGCACCGCACGGCGGTGTCGGAAGAAAAGGGCTTGATTAGCATGATCTTCGGTGGCTTGGTGAGATTTCCACCCGGTTCCGCTGACCCCGAGAAAATAGAAGGTGATTTGGCCGAGAGCTGGCAGGCTTCTGCTGATGGACTGACCTGGACATTCAAGCTGCGTCACGGTGTGCAGTTCCACCGCAACTATGGCGAGGTGAATGCGGAGGATGTGGTTTATAGCCTAATGCGCGCAGCCGATCCAAAGCGGTCCTCGTTTTCGTCTACCTTTGAGCCGGTGAAGGAAGTGAGCGCGCTCGATTCGCATACGGTGCGCATACAGCTCAAGGCGCCAGTACCCAGTCTGCTGGGACTGGTTGCCAACTACCACGGCGGAATGGTCGTAAGCCGCAAGGCCGACCAGGATCTGAAAGACGCGTTCAAATTGAAGCCAGTTGGCTTTGGGCCCTTCGAGTTCGTTGAACATCAGAAACAGCGCGAGGTGGTGCTGAAGGCGCACGACAAGTATTTCCGTGGGAAGCCGAAGATAGAGCGCATCGTTTACCGATTCATCCCCTCCGAGGCCGTCCGGGGGCTAGCGTTCGCTACTGGCGAGCTTGACCTGGTCGCCGGCCAGCGCGATCAGCGCTGGGTGCAGCGGGCCCGGCTCTGGGCGCCGCCTAAGGACCAATCGTCCGTCAAAGTCGATGTCTTCGGACCAGGTGAATTTCGTACCCTGATGCTCAATCGGCGCATCAAGCCGCTGGACGACCCGCGTGTTCGGGAAGCCGTAGCACGCGCCGTGGATGTGCAGGAACTAGTTCACTTCGTCGGCGCGGATATCGTCAAGCCTGGCAGATCTGTCATTCCGCCAGGCTACGCAGGTGAGGTAGACGTTGGGCCAAAGTTTCCTTATAACGTCGGCAAGTCAAAAGCTTTGCTGACGGAAGCCGGCTACGCCAACGGCATCACCCTAAGGGCGGTAGTGTCCAGTACCGCCTCGCAACTGTCGGTTATGGATGTGGTGCAGAAACAGCTCAAGCGCGCGGGCATCAACTTAACCATGGACGTGGTCGAGCACGCCGCTTATCACGCGCAGATCCGCAAGGACGTGAGTGCAATCGTCTTCTACGGCGCTGCTCGATTCCCGGTGGCCGATTCCTACCTCACAGAGTTCTATCACTCCCGCTCCGAGATCGGCGCACCTACTCAGGTTACCAATTTCTCCCACTGCAATGCAGCCGACAAGGAAATTGATGCGGCGCGCGCAACCCCAAATGCGGCTGCGCGAAGCTCGCTTTGGCGCGTGGCACAGGTGAAGATCAACGCAGATCTCTGCGCCATCCCGCTATTTGATCTGCAGCAGGTCTGGGCCCGTCGCGGTGCGCTCGACTATGGAGTGCCTCTTGAGGGCGCAATGAACCTCTTTCCGCCGATCAACGAAAAATCGACACTGAAGAAATGATCGCTACGAGCAGTACCTGAGTGGTGAACTGCGATCTCGCCGTAATCGGTTGCGGGGTCGACGGCTTCAGTTGCGTACTACTCGGCCGCGTGATCAGTGGGTTGCCGAACTGAATATAAGTAAAACGCAATCTGCTGATTTTTATTTGGCTTGGCTCTTGCCCCAATTATCTGTTGTGTCTGTTGTGGGCCTTGGATTCAACCGGTCGATGCAACAAGTTGGCTGAATCGTTCAGCGGGCGTTTCGTAGTTTAGAGTTTTCCTTGGGCGTTCGTTCAGTTTTCTCGCAATTGCATTTAACTGTGCCTGTGAGTAATTCGAGATATCGATTCCCTTGGGGAAATACTGCCGCAATAGTCCATTCGTATTTTCATTGCTCCCACGCTGCCAAGGACTCTGGGGATCACAGAAGTAAACGCTGATGTCGGTGGCCAATGTGAAACGTTTGTGGTCAGCCATTTCTTTGCCCCGATCCCAAGTCAACGACTTGTAGAGTTCCTGGGGCAACTTGCGAGCGTTTTTGATAAGTGCATTGATGACCGTCTGGGTATCTTTACTTGCAACCTTCACCAGCATCACGTAACGCGTCTGCCGCTCAACCAGTGTCGCAATCTGGGTGTTAAGGTTACCAAACAGCAAGTCGCCTTCCCAGTGGCCTGGTACGGCCCGATCCTCCACCGAGGCTGGACGCTCGCTGATGGACACGGCGTTGGTGATCTTGCCGTGGTTGTCTGTCTTCTGGGTGTGGTGGCGCGAACGGCGCATGGCCCTGGTGCGTCTCAAATGTTGCAGTAGTTCCTTCTTCAATGCGCCTCGGGCTTGAATGAACAGACTGCGGTAGATGGTTTCGTGTGACACGTGGTAGTCCTCGTCGCACGGGTAAGTATGCTTGAGCCATCCTGCAATTTGCTGGGGAGCCCACTGACGTTGGAGCTTGCCTGCCACGACGCGCGCCAAGATTCGGTTCTGAGCCAGCTTGCAGCGTTTGGGACGATGTGCTCTATCCCATGCAGCCTGGTCGGCCTGGGTCGCACGGTAGCTGCCTTGGCCACCGTTGCGCTTGATCTCACGGCTGACGGTTGACGGAGCTCGCCCAAGTTGGGAAGCAATTGACCGGATCGACTGTCCCGCCACCAATGCGCGTGATATCTCTTCCCGTTCGGCCAAGCTCAAAGCAAATTGGGAACGACAGCGTTGTGCCGGGCGTATGCCACCAGTCTCAGCCAGGATGCGACTGACAGATGAGTGGTTTCGATCAAACAACTGGGCAATCTGTTGAAGGGATTCGCCCTTCTTCCAGCGTTCCCACATCAGAGCCTTCTGGCTCTCTGAATAGTAAATCCTTGTTCTGTACTTCATCTGCAACACTCCTACTGCTCACGCAGTATTTAATGTGTTGCATCGACCGGTTGAATCCAAGGCATATAGCAGGCTTTCACGCCTTCATGGCAAAAAAAAAGGAGCCCATCGTGGTTGATTACATTGGTATTGAAAGTATTCAGAAAATTGTGGCCAGATCGGGCCCTGCTGCCTTCATCGAGGGCCTTGCACACGAGATCGAGTCTGATTACCGCCGCTGGAAAGAGTTTGACAAGTCAGCGCGTCACGCAATTCATTCGCCCGTCGGTGTGATCGAGCTAATGCCGACCAGCGACGGGCGCATGTATTCCTTCAAATACGTTAACGGCCACCCCAAAAACACCGAAGTCGGCTTGCTGACCGTGACAGCTTTTGGCGTGCTCGCTGACGTGGATACCGGCTACCCGTTGCTGCTGTCAGAGCTGACGATTACCACCGCACTGCGCACCGCCGCTATGTCAGCGTTGGCCGCCAAGTGGATGGCCAGACCCGACAGTCGCGTGATGGCGTTGATTGGTAATGGGGCGCAAAGCGAGTTCCAGGCGATTGGTTTTCACCGTATGGTCGGAATTCGCGAAGTTCGTTTGTTTGACATTGACGTCAAGGCCAGCGAGAAGCTGGCCCGTAACCTTGCCGGCATGAGCCTGGAAGGCCTGAAGGTAGTGATCTGCAACTCGGCGCTTGAGGCCGTAAAAGGCGCCGACATTGTGACCACGGTCACCGCCGACAAATGCAATGCCATCATCCTGACGCCCGAAATGATTGAGCCCGGTATGCACATTAATGCCGTTGGCGGTGACTGCCCTGGCAAGACCGAGCTGCACGCTGACATTTTGCTCAGAAGCGATGCGCGTGTGATCGTTGAATACGAGCCTCAGTCGCGTATTGAAGGCGAAATCCAGCAACTGTCCGAAGATTTCAAGGTAAACGAATTTGCAGATGTGTTGAACGGCACGGCAATTGCACGCGCCACGCCGCTCGAGGTCACGATTTTTGACTCGGTAGGTTTCGCACTTGAAGATTACTCAGCCCTTTGCTACCTGCAAAAACTACAAACTGATGCCAAAGGCCGCCTGCAAATTGATCTGATCCCACACCTTGACAACCCGAAAGACCTTTTTGGCTTGCTGGCTGTAGGCGGTAGCAAATCAGTGGCCAAAACTCCGCAAGATACGATCACCGGAACACCTCTCGAAATGGCGCGGTGATGAAATCTGCAGCCCGCCTTCCCCGCGAAGCACAGCTGTGCATGGAAATGATTGCCGACACCTTCCTACCGGGCTCACCCGACGTGATGGAACTCAACCCGGCAGTTAATGTCGTAGCGGCACGGCCGAGGTGGCGGTGGATTTGATGGAGAGCCTATTTGGTAAAACGCCTTGATGAGGCCATGGCTCTTGCCGGCACATTGTCAATCCATTGAAATATTGCTAGAAGGTGGACATGGACTCACGACTTGATGACCTCGATCGTCATCTACTGAGCTTGCTGCAAGCCAATGCCCGAGAGCCGGCGGCCAACCTGGCGCGCAAGTTGAAGGTCGCCAGAACCACGGTTGTCGCACGAATTGCGCGACTGGAGCGCACGGGCATTGTTTCGGGGTATGGCGTTCGTCTCGGACGACAGCTCGAACAAGCCGCAGTGCGAGCATTCTGCGGCCTCAGCGTCAACGCCAAGGGTGCGTCTGCGGTCATGAAGGCGCTAGAGCGTCGGCCCGAGGTGGAGGAGGTTTGGGCAGTCAGCGGCCAGATCGACTACATGGTCCTCCTGCGATGCGACACGCCTGAAAAATTGGACATGATCCTTGATCAGTTAGGACAGATCGACGGCGTCAATCACACACAAACCTCCATGGTGCTTAGCCGAAAAATTGATCGCCGTAGCACAGCCTCGAACAGTGATCAGCCATTCTTACCAAAAAATGGCCTTAACTTCTGACAGTTTCCTTGGAAGTCACTACTGCTGTCCCCCGCATTTCTATTTCATACTCTTTCACCAAGCTTGACCATGGCCGAGCTTCGAAGGGCACGTGGAGCAATCGAGGTACCAGCCAAGAAAGCGCAACCATTTCGCCTCGACGACCTGCGTCGACATCAACGTGACGAATACCTTCGTTAGTCTGACGAAGTGAGGCGTTTTTTCAGCGATCTGCTCTCTACCATCTGCCAACACTCACTTCTATAGTTCTTCCAGCGGGCAATTGTGCTCACAGGAGAAATCAAATGACGAAGTTGAAGTTCAAAAATGTTCTAGTTCTTGGTGCTGGCAAGGTCGGCAGCACCGTGGCGGACATGGTCGCGGAGTACCATGGCTTGCCCGTCACCCTTGCGGATTTGAAACCAGGTCGCGGCGATGAGAGCGATGCGCTGGTCCGCAGAGTATCTCTTAACGTGGAGAGCGCGGAAGATTTGAATGTGGCGCTCTCCGCACATTCGGTTGTCATTAACGCTCTTCCTTTCTACCTCGCTGCGCGCGTTGCGACCCAAGCTGCGAAATGCGGCGTCCACTATTTCGATCTCACCGAGGACGTGGCCGCGACGAAGGCGATCAGGGACATTTCGAAGACGGCTACCTCTGTGCTCATGCCACAGAGCGGGCTCGCACCAGGCGTAATTGGCATGCTTGGCGGCTATCTGGCGGGTCGATTCGACGAGCTGTACGACCTGCGCCTTCGCGTTGGTGCACTCACCCGCAACGCAACGAACAGCCTTCGGTACAACTTCACGTGGAGCATCGACGGCGTTATTAACGAATACTGCAACCCATGTGATGCTATCGTCAACGGCCAACTCTTATCGGTTCAGCCAATGGAAGGGCACGAAACCTTTACGCTCGACGCAGAAGCCTTTGAAGCTTTCAACACATCGGGCGGCCTGGGCACGCTGTGCGAGACCCTGAAGGGGAAGGTTCGCAATCTCGACTACAAGACTATTCGTTATCCCGGCCACCGCGACGCGATGGATTTTCTTCTGCACGATTTGCGCCTGATCGAGCGTCGCGACCTGCTGCGTCAAGTGCTTGAGCATGCAGTTCCACACAGCCGTGAAGACGTTGTGATCCTGTTTGCCTCCGCATCGGGCCTTCGGGACGGTAGGTTCGAACAGGAGACGCGTGTTGGCCGCGTGTTTGGCGCTCCCTTGCGCGGCAAAGATCGTACGGCTATTGAACTCACGACCGCTGCCGGCGTGGTCGGCGTATTCGAGTTGCTGCAGCAGGGCAAGCTTCCGCTTGCCGGTTTCGTCGGCCAGGAGCAGGCACCTCTTGAAGAGTTTCTCTCTACCGAGGTGGGACACTACTACAAGGGCCTTGGCGTCAAGTCTTCTGCAAATGCATCAAAGAACGAGGTTGTGCATACTTTATAGACCGCTGCGAAGCCGGCATCGGGCCAGTTCGTAGGATTTGGTTCATCGTAATGGGGCGTTGTGGTGAATAGGCGAGAAGCTCTCGCCTAGGCCGCCTTCAGCTATGGATGGTTGAGTCGTATTTCGGTTTGCTGACTATCGACAATATGTAGTTATCGATAGCTAGCTGAAAATCCCGCATCTCGTCGAACCATGTTGATCGGCCGCAGAACTAACTGCCTGGCACGCATACGCTTGATCACCGTAGCCAGGCATCAAGGCCGTCCCCCGTGATTAAATGCCCCTGAAAGCGAACTGAGTCAGCGAGTCAACAACAGACAACAAATAGGGGGTCAGTGAATGAAATTCGTACGCTACGGGCCTGATATTCCTGAACGCCTACTGCAGTTGCATGAGGATGGGCGAGTAGTATTTTTTTGTGGCGCTGGAATCTCTTACCCGGCGCGGCTCCCAGACTTCGGTGGATTGGTGGACATGCTGTATGGGGAGCTATCCGTCATCCCAAATGCCGTGCAGTTGGCGGCGATAAAGGTGGGGCAGTTCGACACGGCTGTTGGGCTGTTAGAGGCCGGGGTGATGGGCGGGCGAGAGACGGTGCGCCGTGCAATGGCTTCAGTACTTAAGCCAGATTTTGCAGCGCCGAACGCCACCGCTACGCATGAAGCGTTGCTAACGTTGAGCCAGAACCGGAGTGGCCGGACGCGGCTCATCACAACAAACTTCGACCGTCTTTTTGAGCACTTGATCGACTCCCAGTCGCTCTCGCTGCAAACCTATCAAGCCCCACTGCTTCCGGTGCCCAAAGCAAGGTGGGACGGCTTGGTCTACCTGCATGGCCTGTTATCAGCCGCGCCAAAGCCCGCAGAGTTGGACCGCTTGGTGATTTCTAGCGGGGACTTCGGTTTAGCGTACTTAAGCGCATGGCTTCACGCTGAGTCTCCACCGACCACAGCCACCAGTTCTCACCATCGAGGAGGAAGCGCAAAGCTGTCGTCGGTGGGATGACATCGATGTGCGTACCAGTGAAAAATGACAATCTGCGGAAAACAGGATAAGGCCCGTACGCCCATGCCTCAGCAACAGCTCGAGCCTGCTCAGGTGCTCGAGACGAAGTCGCAACCCAAGCATCACGAGCCAACTCGATCAGAGCAGTCCAGTCATGAAAGTTCCTGTTTTGCGGATGCTTGGATATAGAGGGTTGGTGAGCGTAGCTATGATCCCCCCGTCCATCCGCGTCGCCCAACTCCTGCATCAAATCAAGTGCATCGTGCAGAAGCACGTTGAAGTCGAGTAGTAAATGAGGGAGAGCATCCAGCCAACGCCGATCCTCACGGATGTCGCCCATTCCAGAATGCACATGATCCGATGCCAGCTCTAGCTCCCAATCAACAATAGCCTTGACTCGATCTGTTTCGTCGCTCACTACCGTCTCGTCGGACCAGTGGAACGGCTCGCGCAGCGCAACACAGGGCGCCAAGGCGTCCTTTAACGCCAATCGCACGCTCGCGGTCAGCCCATCCCGTTTAAATTGTTCCCTCCATCTGTAGAGATCGAAGTTGCGCGCCCCGGCTCTCACCCGCCCATTCAGCAACAGGCGCCACAGCGTGCGCATTGCGGCTCGCGGAATCGCTCTGGGAGAGTTGTCGCGAATACGCGCAAGCGCCTTCGCATCACCCGTGCGTTCAAGTTTGGCCAACTCATCGAGGCGCCGCTCTACGAGCCATGTCAACTGGTGGTGCAACCTGCCGCCGCGTTTTACGAGCCACAATAGCAGCTTCGGATCGTCCAGGTGCCGCACTAGCCAGCACGCGAGATGATGCATTGGCGCATCCCATTCGCTGGTCCGGTTCCCGCTATCAGATAGCACCATCCACGGCGCCTTTGTGTAAGGTGCAGGGCGTCGGGTAAAACTGAATTCGAGCTTTTTGTCGGCGTCAGCCAATGCCGGCACGCCAAAACGTCCCAAGTCCTCATGACGATAGAAGTCCTGACTCAGCGGCTCTAGCCAGTCAAGTGACGGAACCGGGTCCAGTTCCGCAAATCGCTTGGCGGGCAAGCCACGCGGATCGCTCAGCGCCCATAACATGCGACCGACAAAGTCATCTTGTTTCGTGGCCGCGAGGGGGCGCCCTATCGCACATTCCACAACAATTCGTTCTTTGCCGCGAACCCCGTCCCGATACGTCTCAGCCCACGCGCGAAGCGTGCTGTGCAAATAGGAATGGTCGTGTCCCTTTCGCTCCCGATACAGAATCGGGGTAACGTTCTTTGCATTCCACTCGTTGGCTCTATCTACCTCTTTTCCGTTCGTATAGCTGCCAAACGCGAACATTTCCGGTGGCGACTCTCCCAGCAACCGGTCCGCCGCCAGCGCATCCATCATGTACCGCAGAACCGGATCGTTGATGCTGTAACCGACAAAGCAAACCGTATAGCCGCGAAACAACTCACTTACGAAGCGCGCCGCCCAGCGTTCCGTTAGTCGTTGCTCTAGCGCCAGTGCTAGCTCGGGAGTCGCTCGATGAGCTGGAAACGGCCATTCTTATTGGGCCGCCGCGCGAGATGTTTAGGGACGACATTGATGCCGAACACTGGGCGCGTCTAGTTAATCGGAATGTATGGCTAGTGTCATAAGGTTTTCCCGTCGAGTTACGTAGACGCCCGTTTTAATGCCTGCTTAGCCACCACCGGACGAAATCCGATAAGTCGGCATGCGTGGAATCGACAGCACTCAAGTGCTGTCCGATGTTCGGGCTACCTTTGGGCTCCCGGAGAACCAGCGCCTTGTGAATGCTTCCATCCACACCCACCATGTAGGGGAGATAGTCATCTACAAAGGCAACTGGCTTCAGCTGCTCCAGAACGTCGGCTTTCGGGCTGCGCCCTTCCAGGGAATGTGCGGTGGCAAACACCTTCTCAATCGGGAAATCGTGCTGGCGTAAATTCCGGAGCCGAGCATCCGCAAGATCTTCTGCTAATGCCGTCACGCAGACCAGGTCGTAACCCTGATCGCGTAAGCGATGGCAGGCTTCGACAGCAGAAGCCAGTGGAGGAATCGTGCTCCAGAAATCGACATCGAAGCAAGCCCGGAACTGCTCCAGCTTTTCTCCGCTAAGCCTTTCGACATCCCATCGATCTATTGCCCAGTAAGCCTGGATGTCTAGTTCTGCGGGATATCTGCCAGTCGCTCTCTCCCAGGCCTTGGCGTAGGCCAGGTTGTAGTCCAGCAGGACCCCATCACCGTCAAGCGCAATAAGAGGTCTTGGGTCCATTGCTAAAAGCTCCTTGGACTGAACGTTCTGGGCAGTACACAACGGACCGTCCGTTAATGCAAATACCTCACGCCACCTTCACATTCCAGCCGTGAGTCCCCATCAAGCGGGATCAGCTCCGCAGGCAGATCATTCACCTCGAGCCATGTACGCACATTGAGCGCGGCTCTTCCCACCGCCTCCTCGACGACCTGGTAGATTTCCCTGGGGGTCAGGTGGGCAATCCGCAGTACCACCTCCCGTTTGGGCGGTGCAAAGTCCGGGGATGCCGTTTTCTCAATCGCGTTAGCCGCCACCGAGAACGCCAGTGTGAGGGCCTGCTCGGCCGTGGGGTGGCCGATGTGAAACTCCCTAAACCGCGACCGCAGCGAGGAGGGGATGAGCATCACGCTGTTCGCGGTGCCAATCCAGGTCACCAGACTGGCGTCGAAGACGAAATCCAGGGAGGCATCGCGAACCTGCGTGGCCGTGCTGGGTTCCAGCAGGCTGTGTAAGGGCGCCAGGGGATCGTCTTTGGTGTCCCGACCCACCTTGTCCAGCTCATCGAGCAGCACCACCGGGTTGGCGCAGTCGCCCAGACACAGGAGATCGAACAAAACGCCTATGGCCGAGTTCGACCACTTTCTGTCCGAGCCCAGTAGGGTGGCATTGGAGACCGCGCCATCCCAGGCGCAGCGGCGGCAGACGGTGCCCAGGGCGGCCGCCAGGTCGCGTGTGAAATGTGACTTGCCCAGCCCCGGTCCGCCGAACAGCAGGATAGGGGGTATCCGCAGGGGTTTTGCATTCGCCCGGCATCGGACGACCTGGATTTTGACGAAATCAATCACCGGCCCAAAATGGGGATGCCGGCCCGCCAGCCTGTCGAAAGGCGCCAGGCTGGGATCGCACTGGAAGGGATTGATGATCCTGCGCAAGGGCCCCTTGGCCTTCAGTCGATCCACGATCTCCAGGTCTCGCACCCTGATCTCCTCATCGGCCATCAGCTTGGTCCGGAGAACCACCGCCTCGGGCTCCGTTGTGGCGTAGACCAGATGTTTGAGCTGGGGGTCGAAATCGATGCCGGGCACAAGCGATTCAGGGGGAGCGGTTTTTGCCGGAACCGGCGCCGCAGCCAAGGCCGGCGCGGCCGCCGCTTTCTCTTCGCTCGCGCGATCGGCCATTTCATACCGGGAGGCCTGCCTTTCCCGGCCTTCCCTGGCTACTTTACGTTTTGCCTCATCCAGCATTCTTGCCTCGTCATTGAAATGATCCACCAGGTGCTGGGGAAGAAAAATCTCAATGCTGCAACTTTGGCTGTCAAGGCTTTCACCGCGAACGGTTCTTCGTATCTTCTCGAAGCCTGACGGCTTCTCATCCATGTCATCGTCACTCATTTCGGACTCCTGCTGATGGGGGAGGAGTCCGAGCCACTTGCCTTAACTAGTCATCCGCAAGCTCTATATGCCCGAACCCCTCTGATTTAAAGAGGAAGCTGGCTTTGCAGGTTTGGACAGACTGGGAATTCATGATGCTGGATCTAATTCCGCGCCGGACCATTCTGCGCAAATGAGGGCGGATTGGCGTGATAGGTGAAGCGCATGCTCATGGCGAGCACCGAGCGCTTGACTGAAGAAGTCGGAGCGACATGAGGCAAGCTATCTTCTTGGGAAGCAAGATAGATTTTGGGTTTTATCGGATGCAACATTGCTGAAACGCCTTTGGGGATTTCCAGATACCAACGAAACGATGATGGGCTGCCTTGTCTTTCGCTCTGCAGCATTTTTGCGCTCACCATTGCGCTAACTTCAGTAGACACCGCTCTTTTTGAATTGTCCAGATCAATTTCATAGTCGAAGAGTGACCTGAGAAAAAACTTAGTGCCGCATTGGGGGACGGGCCGAATTCAGCACTGGCCGCACGGGCGGGCTGCTTGGATAGTCTTCGCGCTGCGCTTGCCTCTCGCGGCTTTGAGCGTATTTTTTTTGCCCATGAGATAGTGCAAACTTATTGTTCAAAAACTCGCGATTGTGCAAACTTATGCATATGCAGCTAAGGCCCGGACCTTCTCAAGCCTGTCTTTGGTCCATTTTTTAGCCATGTAACCGACGTGAGTCGCCTGATTTGTGCGGACTTATGGCTAGAATGATGTCGAAAATATGGTTTGCCCGGCAGATGGGTTTTTCTTTGATCGCAGCAGCGGTCATGCGCGGGAATAGCTCAGTTGGTAGAGCGCAACCTTGCCAAGGTTGAGGTCGAGAGTTCGAGACTCTTTTCCCGCTCCATATTTTCCAAATTGCCTGTAGATCTGTCCATTGCGATAGGCTCTGAACTTGGCGAGTTCACCGCGAATTCACACAGGCGCAATCGCATCAGGCGGCACGTCATTGAAAACCGTCCGCGGCGAATCTCGGGTACTGCGATATAGCCCGGCAATTGGACCAAACCAATACCGGCGCACGCAGCTTCGCAAGCCACTTCGTTGTTATTGACCACATAGCCGCCAGGAACACCGATCGGATATCACTCCTAATTTCTCCCTGCTTTCAAAACTAGCAGGGTGGGGCGCAGGTGGACATTGTCCTGCCGGCCGCTTGACTGCCAGCCTGCTCAGAATCTTTCTTGAATCGGTTCAGCTTGCGTTCATACACGGACGCGCAAGATGTGATCCATGCCAACCCAAGGAGCTTTCATGAAACCTCTCATTTCCACCAAATCGCTCGCAGCAGTTGCGGTCGCACTGGGCGCTTTCGCGGCGGCTTCTGCGGCGCACGCCCGTAGCGACGTGTATTTTTCTGTCGGCGTGCAGTCACCGGGAGTCTACGTGCAGCCGGCGCCTGTGTATGTGCAGCCCCAGCCGGTCTACGTCCAGCCCCGGGCTGTTTACGCGGCACCTCGCCCCGTGTACGTGGAGCCCCAGCCGGTCTACACGCCCGCGCCGGGCCACTATGGGCGCTATGACAGGCAGAACTGGGAACGCCGCGGCCCTTACGGCGACCACGACCGCGATGGCATCGCCAACGTCTACGATCCGGATAGCCCGCGCAACCAGCGGCGCCATGCACGCCTTTACGGCCCTTACGGTGATCTCGACCGCGACGGCATCATGAACCAGGACGACCGCGATCGTGACGGTGACGGCGTTCGCAACCGCTACGACCGCCTCCCGGACGATCCGTACCGCAATTAGCATGGGTCGAGCGCATCTGCGAGCACGCAGCCCCCACGTCGGTGTCAGCACTTGCCAGGGGCAGCGGGTTTTTTGAGTCAACTTTTCCGCGCCGTCCTTAACTGAAGCAGCGCAAATTCCAGGAGTCGGCACGACTTCAGGCAGAAACGCCTTGCCCTGCGTGCACCAAACTGACCGGAACTGCGCCGGGATAGATTCCCGGCGTAGCATCCATGACTAGAAAGCGCCGCCAAAATATGTTCTCGAGGTCTGGTGTATGGCTACGAACATAGTGTTCCGTCATTGCTCGATTTTTGTGTCCTGGCAGCGTTTGCGAATGAGCCAGATCACCAGTACCCGGGTCCGGCTTGTACGCCAGCCTACGAGTACGGCTACGAAGATGAGCGCGCCCGCAGACGGGCTGAATGGCGTCATCGGCACTGGAGGAGCCACCATGATTGGGATCAGTACCAATCCCCCCAATCGCGCGGCCGCGACTGGGACTGACGGGCACGGCTTTGGCCCAGCCGGCTGAGATTCCTGCCGGCCAGCGGTTGCACCGAACTCTCCAACTACAACCGCTGGATTGGCTCCAAGGCCTTCCCCATAATCCGGCACCGTCCTACAGTGGCCCGGCCGTGAGACCCTCACCATCTACCTCAGCAGCATTGACTTCGCATTATGTGAACAGGCCCTGGTCCAACCAAGGACACTTCCTCAGTGCTACCGCGATCGCAGGGCGCATTTCAGTCGAACGCAAAGCCTCCAACAGGGATTCATCATGGACAGGCCATCGCTGCGCAAACTCTTCGGAATTTTTTTTCTGGGCCTCTGCGCCTTCGCGCTGAGTGGATGGGCGTATGCCGACCCGCCATCGCGTGTGGCGCGGCTGGCCTATGTCAGTGGCGCCGTGAGCTTTTCGCCCGGTGGCGAAAACGACTGGGTCCGAGCGACCGTCAATCGGCCGTTGATCACGGGCGACAGGTTGTGGGCCGATGCCGGTTCGCGCAGCGAACTGCAACTGGGCGGCGCCGCGATCCGCATGGGCTCCCACACCAGCGTGACCTTGCTGAACGTCGATGACCGCATTGCGCAAGTCCAGTTGACGCAGGGCACCCTGAACATCCGCATCTGGCGATTCGACCGCAATCACGCCTTCGAAATAAACACTCCGAATCTCGCCTATTCCATCCGCAGCCCCGGCAGCTATCGCATTCACGTCGATCCCAACGGTGATTCGACCGTCGTGATGGTCCGGGCCGGCCAGGCCGAGGTTTACGGCGAGGGGCGGGCCTTTGTCATCAGGGCCGGCCAGGGCTTTGAGTTTTTCGGCACCGGCCTGCGCGACTACGACAGTTTCGCGCTGGCTCCTGCCGATGACTTCGACCGCTGGTCCAGCGCGCGTGACCTGCGCTGGGAGAACTCGGCATCCGCGCGCTACGTTTCGCGCGACCTGATCGGCTACGAGGACCTGGATGAATATGGAACGTGGCGGGAGGTGGCGGGCTACGGTCACGTGTGGACACCCGCGCGTGTCGCCGTCGGTTGGGCACCTTATCGCGACGGGCACTGGGCCTGGGTCGAACCCTGGGGCTGGACCTGGGTGGATGACGCACCCTGGGGATTCGCGCCGTCGCACTACGGCCGCTGGGCCAACATCGGCGGTGCATGGGCCTGGGTGCCCGGGCCGGTCGCGGCCCGGCCTGTCTACGCGCCGGCACTGGTAGTCTTTGTCGGCGGCAGCAACTTCAGCATCTCGCTCAACCTTGGCGGCGGGGGCGCGGTTGCGTGGTTTCCGCTCGGGCCGCGCGACGTCTACCGGCCATCCTATCCGGTCAGCCGCGAGTATTTCACCAGCGTCAACACCAGCAACACCATCATCAACACGACGAACATCACGAATGTGTACAACAACACCAACGTGACCAACGTGGTCTACGTCAACCAGCAGGTGCCCGGAGCCGTGGTGGCCGTTCCCACCACGGCCTTCGTGCAATCCAGGCCAGTCGCGCGCGAGGCGGTGCGTGTGACGCAGGACATGGTGGCCACTTCGCCTGTGATGGCGGTTGCGCCGCTGGCGCCTGTGCGCACCAGTGTCCTGGGCGCGGCTGCGCCCAGTGCGAAGCCACCGGAGCCGGCGACAGCTCGACCCGTGGTGGCCAAGACCGCCCCGCCGCCGGCACCACCGTCGTTTGCAAGCCGGCAGAGTGCCCTCGCGGCCAATCCCGGGAAGCCGCTTGACGCGGCAGCCGTGAGTGCCCTGAGACCCGCCGCGGCGCCCCCGGCAACTACGGTAACGATTGTGACGCCGCCCCAGTCAGCAGCGTTGCCGCCTCCGCCTCCGCCCACGCCCAGGGCGCCTGGTGCCGCCGCGCCAGAGAGAACGCGGCCGGGTGCGGCTCAAGCGCCCATGCCGGGAACGCCAGTGCCGTCTGTGCCACCCGGAGCCGGCAGTGCCGAGCGCAAGCCGTCGGCGCAAGAGGAGCGGTCGCGCCAGCCCGGATCCCCACCGCGACCCGAACTGCCCCGGCCTGGATCCCCGCCGGCCGCCGCGCCTGCAGCACCAGTCCCCGCAGCACCAGTCCCTGACGCCACCAAGCCCGCGGAAGAAGCAAAGCCCTCGCGTCCGCCTGCGATCGGGCCCCGCAATGTGCCCGCAGGCCCGTCGGCGCAAGAGGAGCGCGCGCGCCAGCCCGGATTCCCACAGCGACCCGAAGTGCCCCGGCCTGGATCCCCGCCGGCGGCCGCGCCTGCAGCACCAGTCCCTGTAGCACCAGTCCCTGACGCCACCAAGCCCGCGGAAGAAGCAAGGCCCTCGCGACCGCCTGCGATCGCGCCTCGCAATGTGCCCGCGCCCGTACAAAGGCCCGCAGAACTGAAACCCGAGCCCGTGCCCGTCCCGCCAGCCCCTCGGGCGAGCGGCCCGGTCGCTGCGCCCCCGTCACAACCAGCCGCTGTTGGGGATACGCCTGGCCGGCGGCAACGTCCCGAAGTGGGCAGGGCAGCCGACAGGCGAGAGGCGGCGAGCGAGGCGAAAAGAGCTGAGGAGCAACGCCGGCGGGCTGAAGAAGAACGGGGACCCCGCCCGTAGCGCCGTGGATGGGGTGATCTGACGGGCGCCGCCTGCCGTCGCTCAGCGTTCCCGGAAAGGACGTGACGTCCTCGATTTCATCGTCGTCACCTGCCAGAGCGAAAACAGCAGCGCGCGCTTGAGCAGGAAGCTGGGCGTGGGCGGAGATGGGCAGCCGGCACAGCAGCCGCGCCAGACCCTAATGCGTGAACGTCAGGTTGAAGTCCGGCTTTGCTGTGTCTGCGCGCTGTTTCAGGCGGGCGCTGCCTGGCCAGCGCTAGTACTCCGACCCAGAAATATCGAAACATGAAAGCGCGCCTTCGACCCCATGCCGTCGTTGCAAATCCTCGCCATAGCTACGGCTATGTCTGCGGTTTGCGCCTAGGCCTGGGCCCGAATCCATCGCCTTCATTGTGTTCCGATACCTCTGTGTCGAAGTGCTAGAGTGGCTTGCTCGCAGGTCGGATCGGAAGGCAGCTTCATCGCTTGAGTATGTTGCAATGTATAGGCATTTGTCGGCAATTGACTTGCAACAGCAACATGTGAACAGCGGAGCTTGCGGATGCTAACCGGGTGCGATGTGTCCAGCCGCACAGAGTTCCAGGCCGAGCGCCGTCACATGGCGCAGGCGTGGGCGGACTACCCGGACAGCCTGAGGCGCGGCGCCGACGTTCTGCCATTCAGGACGCGGCGTACCCGCTGAACTCCTGAATGTCCCGCACTGGGACATGCGCCTTTCAAACCGGCGGTCCGCTGGATGTGTCGGTTTTTTCCGCAGCCGGAAATCAGCAAAAGCAGGCATTAATTGGTTGACGACAACACGGAAAGCTTTGAAAGACTGCTTGCAGCGGAGTGCTTCAGAACTCCGCCTTTTCGCCAGGCTTGAGTGGAAGCACGCGCGTTCCGGAATCGCCCAGTGCGCGCATGTATTCCGTCGGTGTTCCCCGGCCCAGCGGATTGGCGCCATAGTGCATTGGAATCACGGTCTTGGGCTTGAGCCATTCGCGGGTGGCGTAGGCGGCGTCGGCGGGGCCCATGGTGAAGTGGCCGCCGATCGGCATCAGTACGAGGTCCGGTTTGTAATACTCGGCGATGAAACGCATGTCGCTGAAAAGGCCAGTGTCACCCATGTGGTAGATGCGAAACCCGTTCTCCAGCTCAATGATAAAACCGACCGGTTCTCCGCCAGGGTGTGATTCGTCTTTACCCGTGGAAGGATTTTTCCAGACAATGACGGAGGAGTGCTCTGCCTTGACTGCCGTTACCTTGATGCCTGGCGCCGGCGTGATGGTGCCGCTCTTGTTGAAACGCGGCACCAGGTTGGGCGGAAGAATGCCCAGAAGACCCACGGTCTGGTTCATGTCGCCCGGTGCATGCATCGGAACCTGATTGAGTAAGGCGAGCTCCGGCGCGTCGGCAAAATGGTCCCAGTGGCCGTGCGTCACGAGGATGACGTCGACCTTGCCCAAGGCCTGCAGGTTCTTGTACTCGGCGGGCGTCAGCGGGTTCAGTTTCAGCCAGGGGTCGGTGACGATGACCTTGCCGCCCGGTGTGCTGATGCGAAAGGCGGATTGCCCCAGCCACAGCACCTCGGTCTTGCCCGTTGCCGGTTGCGCCCACGCGCAGTGCAAGAGCGGCGCCGCGAGACAGGCAAGAAGTACACGGAGCAGTTTCCTCATCGGTTGCACTCTCTTTTTGAAATCAGTCGAGCTTGATCTGGGCGCTTTTGATCACCTTCTCCCAGCGCGGAATCTCTTTGCCGATCAGTTGGCTGAAGACCTGTGGCGAGGGAGGTGTTGCTTCAGCGCCTTCGGCGGCCAGGCGTGTCCGAACCTCTTCGCTCGCCAGCGCCTTGTTGACGCTCTGGTTGAGTAGCGCCACGATGTCCGGGGGCGTGCCTGCTGGCGCCACGAGCCCGTACCATTGGTCGGCCTCGAAGCCCTTCGTTCCTGCCACGCCGCTCTCGGCAACGGTCGGCACGTCAGGCAACAGCGCCAGGCGCTTCGAACTGGAGACGGCCAGCGCGCGGATCTTGCCGGCCTTGATGTGCGGCAGAAGCGCCGGGACGCCGGTGAAGAGCATTTGCACCTGCCCCGCCAGCAAGTCGGTCACGGAAGGTGCGGTGCCACGATAGGGGATGTGCAGGAAGGAGGTGCCCGTCTGCATCTTGAAGTACTCCATCGTGGTGTGCGCCGCACTGCCATTGCCGCCGGAGCCATAGGCAAGCTGCCCGGGCCTGGTCTTCGCCAGCGCAACCAATTCTTTCAGGCTGCGCGCCGGCAGAGAGTCATGCACCACCAGCAGATTCGGCACGCGCGCAATCCAGGCCACGGGCGCGAAGCTCCGCACCGGGTCGTACCCCAGCTTGGGATACAGCGAGGGGTTGATCGCCAGCGTGCCGATATGCCCCATGAGCAGTGTGTAGCCGTCGGCGGTTGATCGCGCGGCCTTTTCTGCGCCGAGCGAGCCGCCCGCGCCCGGCACGTTCTCCACCACGACGGCTTGATTGAGGAGCCGCCCAAGCTCCACACCGATAGCACGCGCCAGGACGTCGCTCGAGCCGCCGGGCGTGAACGGGACGATGATTCGAATGGGCTTGGCCGGGAATGCCTGCGCGAGGACCTGGAAGCCCGGGATGGCCAGTAGTCCCGCGGCAATGCGGGCAACGGCGCTACGTCGATGGGGGTTGATGGTCATGGAGATGTTGTGTAAAAAAGTGACTGGATATGAATGCATGCCCGCGAAGATCAGGAACGGCGTATCAATTTCCCCAGTACAGGCGCGTCGGGTTGTCCACCAGCAGCTTGCGCTGCAGCTCTGCGGTCGTCGCGATGTGCGGGATGAAGTCGACCAGCAGCCCGTCGTCGGGCATGTGGTCCTTCAAATTGGGATGCGGCCAGTCGGTACCCCAAAGGACGCGATCGGGAAAAGTCTCGACGATGCGCCGTGCGAATGGCACGACGTCGCGATAGGCGTCCCGCTCGCCATGGCGTGCCGGGGGGCCGGCGACGCTGAGTCGCTCCGGGCAGCTCACCTTCGACCAGACGTTCGGGTGCTCGCGCATGAATCTCACGAACAGCGCGAACTCCGGGCCATCGATGGGTTTGCTCACATCCGGCCGGCCCATGTGGTCCACGACCACAGTCGTCGGCAGCGCAGTGAAGAAGTCCCACAGCTCCGGCAGATCGACCGCTTCGAAGTAAATCACCACATGCCAGCCCAGCGGCGCGATTTGCTCGGCAATTTCCTTCAGCTCATCCTTGGGCGTGAAATCGACCAGACGCTTGACGAAGTTGAAGCGCACGCCACGCACACCGGCCGCGTTCATCGCATGCAGCTCATCGTCGGTGACACTGCGCTTGACCGTCACCACGCCGCGCGCGCGGCCTGCGGAATGCGCCAGCGCGTCCAGCAGTGCGCTGTTGTCGGCGCCGTGGCACGTCGCCTGCACGATCACGTTCTTGTCGAAGCCAAGGTGGTCCCGCAAGGCGAACAGCTGCTGTTTGCTGGCGTCGCATGGCGTGTACTTGCGCTCGGGTGCGAAGGGGAACTGCGCGCCCGGCCCGAAGACGTGGCAGTGCGCATCGACGCTACCGGGTGGCAGCTTGAATTGCGGTTGGCTGGGGCCGGCGTACCAATCCAGCCAACCGGGTGTTTTTTCAAATTTCATGCAGGGCTCAATCGATGTACTTCAGGCCGGCCTTCTCAAGCGGCTCGCGCATCCTGTACATGTCCAGGCCCAGCACACCTGCGGCGAGCTTGGCCCGTTTTTCCCCTTCCAGGGCTTCGCGGGTCGCGGCGGCTTCAGCGGTCTTCACGGCCCAATCCGCGGGAACCACGGTGACGCCGTCGTCATCCGCAACGATCACGTCACCGGGATTGACCAGCGCGCTCGCGCAAACGACGGGGATGTTCACGGAGCCGAGCGTGGCCTTGATGGTGCCCTTGGCGCTGATCGCCTTGCTCCAGACCGGGAAGCCCATCTCTTTCAGCGTTTTGATGTCGCGGCAGCCCGCGTCGATGACCAGCGCGACTGCGCCACGCGCCATGAACGAGGTAGCGAGCAGGTCACCGAAATAGCCGTCGGTGCATTCGGCCGTGATGGCGGCCACGACGACATCGCCGGGCTGGATCTGTTCGGCAACCACATGCATCATCCAGTTGTCGCCCGGATGCAGCAGTACCGTCACAGCCGGGCCTGCGACCTGCGCGCCGGGATAGATGGGCCGCATATAGGGTTTCATCAGGCCGACCCGGCCCATGGCTTCGTGCGATGTGGCCGAGCCGACGCGGCCCAGCGTTTCAATGGCGCCGCGGTCTGCGCGAACGATGTTGCGTTTGACGATTCCGAGTGTCGTCATGGTCAGAGTCCTTTCGCTTTCAACAGCGCATCGAGCCGCGGGAAGACTCGCCGCGAATTGCCTTCGTAAATCTGGTGTCTGTCTTCATCGCTCAGGATCTTCGAGGCCTGGATGTAGCGTTGGGTGTCGTCGTAGTAGTGGCCGGTCTGCGGATCGATGCCACGGACGGCGCCGATCATTTCGGACGCGAACAAGACGTTCTTCACCGGGATCACGGTGTTGAGTAGGTCGATGCCCGGCTGGTGGTACACGCAGGTGTCGAAGAAGATGTTGTTCAGCAGGTGTTCGGACAGCAGCGGCTTCTTCAGCTCCTGGGCGAGGCCGCGAAAGCGCCCCCAGTGGTAGGGTACTGCGCCGCCGCCATGTGGAATCAGAAAGCGAAGTGTCGGGAAGTCCTTGAACAGGTCGGAGGTCAGGCACTGCATGAAGGCCGTCGTATCCGCGTTCAGGTAGTGCGCGCCGGTGGTGTGAAAGCACGCGTTGCAGCTGGTGCTGACGTGAATCATCGCCGGCAGGTCGTACTCGACCATCTTCTCGTAGATGGGGTACCAGTGCTTGTCCGAAAGCGGCGGAGAATTCCAGTGGCCGCCAGAAGGATCGGGGTTCAGGTTGATGCCGACGCTGCCGTATTCCTTGACGCATTTCTCCAGTTCCGCAATGCACGTCTTGGGGTCCACGCCGGGCGACTGCGGCAGCATGGCGACCGGCACGAAGTGGTCCGGGAACAGCCTGCTGACGCGAAAGCAGAGTTCGTTGCAAATCGCCGCCCAGGTCGACGACACATTGAAGTCACCGATGTGATGGGCCATGAAGCTCGCGCGCGGCGAGAACAAGGTGATGTCGCTGCCGCGCTCTTTCATCAGGCGCAGCTGGTTGCTCTCGATGGACTCGCGCAGTTCGTCGTCGCTGATTTTCAGGTCCGACGCCTTCGGCATCATTGACGGATCCTTGATGCCCGCAATCTGCCTGTTGCGCCATTCCTCCAGCGCCTTGGGCGCGGTGGTGTAGTGGCCGTGGCAATCGATGATCATTGTGTTTTCCTTGTGATTCAGGCGGGTTCCATGCCGTGACGGCGCTTCGCTTCGGCAGCGGCACGTGAACCCATGAAGTCGAGCATGCGGCGCACTTCCTGGCCGTGCGTCGATGCACAGCAAAGGCCCGCGGAGAAGGTGGTGGTGATCTGGATGGCGGGGGGCAATCGGCCGACCACGTCGATGCCCTCGAGGTGCATCAGTTCGCTCAGCTGCTGAAAGCCCAGAGCCACCTCGCCGCGCGCGACCAATTCGCCGACCGGAACGCCAGGCGGCGCATGCACGATGCGTGGCTGGATCTCGGAGGCGATCCCCCAGCGCTCAAAGAGTTGTGTCAGCGCCACGCCGCTTGGGCCCGTGGAGTAGCCGATCGTCTCGGCCTCTTGCACCGCGCGACGCACGGCGCCCTCGGTGGCGATGTCCGGCCTTGGTGAGCCGGCACGCACAGCGACGGCGACATCCGAATGGACCAGGTCGATCTGGCTGCCCTCGACCACACAGCCCGATGCGACGAGTTTGTCGATCGCGCTGGACGCCAGAAAGACGACGTCGAATGGCTCCCCGGCTTCGACCCGGCGAGCCGCGTCGAGGCCGCCGACAGATTCAATGTCGACGGCGTCGCCTGAACGATGCGTATATGCCGCAGCCAATTCGCCAAGCACCAGGCGGGTGGCCATGGACGAAATTCCCTTGATCGATGCCATGCGGCAATTTTGCTTCGCACCGCATCTCACATGGAAGCCATCAGCCGCACTATCAGCTAGAACAATCGGTTATACCTGACCGCCCGCTTTGTCGCTAAACTGTGATTCATGGACCTTCGGCAGCTGGAGTACTTTGTTCGTGTCGCCGAGCTGGGCAGCTTTACGCGGGCCGCGCTCGCACTGGATATTGCGCAGCCAGCGCTCAGCCGTCAGGTTCGGCTGCTCGAAGTGGAATTGCGCCAGAGTCTGCTGACCCGCAACGGCAGGGGTGCCGTGCCTACCGATGCCGGCAGGCTTCTGCTGGAGCACGGACGCGGCATTTTGCATCAGGTCGAGCGTGCACGCGAGGAACTGGGCCGCGTACGCGGCGCTCTCGCCGGCCGGGTTGCAATCGGCCTGCCGCCCAGTGTGGCCAAGGCGCTCACTGTTCCGCTTCTTCGCGAAGTTCGAAAGCGCATGCCGGAAGCCGCACTGTCCGTCACGGAGGGCCTATCGGTGGCGATGCATGAGTCGCTCATCAACGGTCGGCTAGATATCGCATTGCTGTACAACGCCGTCCAGACGCCCGACGTGGAACTTACCCCCTTGCTCGAAGAGCAACTATTCGTGGTACAGCGCAGGACCGGCAAGGCACTGCCCGCGGCGAAGGCGAGGGCGATATCGCTGCGCGAAGTAGCCAGCCTGCCGCTGGTGATTCCGAGCCGCCCCAATGCGATCAGGATGCTCGTGGAAACCGAGATGGCCCACCTGGGTTGCCGGCCGCAGGTGGCTCTGGAGATCGATGGCGTTGCAGCGATTCTCGATCTGGTCGAGGACGGCGCGGGCAGTGCCATCTTGCCACGCAATGCCGTCGCCACCGCCGCGCGACCGCAGGCTTTCGTGACACGGCCGATCAGCGCGCCCAGCCTGCGTACCAAGCTGGTGATGGCGATGAGCTCGCGGCGCCCGGCGACACTCACGCAAAAGGCGATGCTGGAACTGATCCAGAAAATGGCTCTGAAGCTGCTGGCCCAATGAGTGCCGCCCGGCCGCCAATCTCAAGGGTTGGTACAAGCGAAGCTCGAGGAAGAGTTACCTCAATCAAGCGATGACCTGGTGGCGCGGATCACGTCAGCCATCGCGGCTGATTCATCCTTGATGTAGCGGGCAAAGCCATCGCGCGTGGTGGGAAACGGCTCGTAGCCGAAGCTGGCGAACTTCTCCAGCACGCTGGGTTCGGACAAGGCCTTTTCGATGTCGCGGCGAATTTTGTCTGTCACCGCGCGAGGAAGATTGGGAGGGGCCGCCAGCGTGGTCCAGCCGCTGACCTCGAAGTTTGGCGGGCCGCCCGCCTCGCCGAAGGTCGGAACATCCGGGAAGGCCGCGAGCCGCTTGGGCGCGGCCACGGCCAGGTAGCCGAGTTTGCCGGCGCGGTACAGCGAGCCGGTGCTTCCGCTGGAGCCCAGTGCGAACGATAGCTCGCCATTGGCTACCGAGGTGTAGAGCGGCGCATCAAGTCAATCCTGCAAATAGTGCACTGCGCTGACCGCTGACCGCTGACCGAGGCGATCAGGATGAGCTATGCCTTTTTCATCTATCAGCTAGTGAAGTAGCCGGATTGCTCTATGTTGCCCGATAGGAGACGCTCGCAGCATTAGATCAAAGGAGACTTGGATGAAGCTAGCGAACAGCTCGCCGTACGACATCGGGCGCGAACATTCGAGCGCGCACATGATTGACAGGAGACACCTGCTTGCGGCCGGAGCTCTGGGTGCGGTGCTTCCCAGGCTGAGCGCAGCACAGACATTCCCGTCCAAGCCGATCAGAATCGTCGTGCCGTTCGGCGCGGGGGGAATCGCGGACCTCACGGCGCGCGCTGTGGCCCAGAAACTGGGAGAAGGCCTGCGCCAGAGCGTCATTGTCGAGAACAAGCCGGGCGCCGGAGGCATCGTTGCCGGTGAAACGGTGGCGAGGGCGGAACCGGACGGCCACACGCTGCTCCTCATGAGCAACGGCACGGCAGTGAGTGCAGGCTTGTTCAAGTCGCTGCCGTTCGATCCCCAAAAGGACTTCGCGCCCGTAAGTACTCTGGGCTATTTCGACCTCGCGATCCTCACAGCGGCCAACGGGCGGTTCAGTTCAATGCAAGAGCTTCTCGCGTACGCGAAGGCCAACCCTGGCAAGCTGAATGTGGCGACGATCAATATCGGCAGTACGCAACACCTGGCGGCCGAGCTGCTCAAGACCAGTGCCGGGGTCGACGTTCAGGTCATCCCGTTCAATGGTTCACCGGCCGTTCTAACCGCTTTGCGTGGCGCGCAGGTGGACGTGGCTGTGGAAATCCTGGGGCCGATGATGGGGCAGATCGCTTCGAAAGCGGTTCGGCCTCTGGCTGTCATGGGCGCCAGGCGCGCGCTTGCGTTGCCGGCGGTCCCGACGGTGGCGGAAAGCGGCGTTCGCGGATTCGACGTTGCTTCCTGGAACGCTTTGGCCGCCCCCGCTCGCACGCCGCCGCAGGTCATTGCCTTGCTCAATCGCGAACTGGGAAAGGCGCTTGCCAATCCGGATCTGCGAAAGCAACTCGCCGAATTGAATGTCACGCCTGCAGGCGGAACGCCGGAACAGTTGGCGGACCTGCTCGCCTCCGAAATCCGGAGGTGGTCGGCGGTGATTGCGCGTGCCAACGTGCCGCGCCAGTAGTGTTGCGCCCAACGCACACCCGCGCCAACCAAACCCATCAGACATAGCTGCCCGTGCCGCGTGTGGCGGGCTGCAGCGATCACCGTTGCAGAAGAACCCAACAACCACTTGGAGAAGGAAAAGAAAGATGACGAAGAGACAAATTCTGGCCGCTGCAGCGGTATCCCTTGCCATGCCAGTCATGGCGCAAACCGCTTCCTCGGTGACCCTGTACGGGATCCTCAATGTGGCTGTCCGCTCCCAGACTGGCCTGACGAGTACCTACGGGCGATCGCCGGTTGACACCACCGTTGTTGCGAGCGGCGTGGGCCCCACGAGCCGCTGGGGCCTTCGCGGAACCGAGGATCTTGGCGGCGGGCTGCGCGCGACGTTCAATCTGGAATCTGGAATCAACGTCGATACGGGCACTCAGGCCAATGCGGTCACCTACTTTGACCGCGCCTCGACCGTCGGACTCGCCGGAGCGTGGGGTACGACGACAGTGGGTCGTCAGAACACATTGCTCGCTGACTCCGCTGGCGTTGCCGACCCGATCGGGCTCAGGTTCGCGGGTCTGAACCCGAACATTCAGAACGTCAGTCTCACGGGCCATCAGCTCGGTGTCGAGTACGGCACCACGGGCTCCAGTACTGCGTCGAACCGGCAGAACAACTCGATCAAGTACTCGGTTCCGATCGGCCCCGTGGTGGCTCGCGCGATGCACAGCTTTGGCGAAGTGGCGCAGTCGTCCTCCAGGAAAAGCACTTCAGGACTGGGAGTCGACTACCTGACGGAAGAGCTGAAGATCACGACGGCGTACACCCGCTTCAAGGATGCCAACGACCGGCGGTTGACGGCCGCGAACGTGGGCGCCAGCTGGCTCGCACTTCCGTCGCTGCGCGTCATGGCGAACATGGGTTACAACCGCGGCTTCACCTCAGCGACCGCCGAGGCTACCAACCGCATCGTTGCCGGCGGCGTCAACTATTCCATTGCACCCGCCATCGATCTCCTGGCCGGGTACTACAAGGTGGATCGCCGCCGCACTGCGCAGCCCGACGACGGCTTCAAGCGCTTGCTCGCCTTCGTCGAGTACAAGCTCTCGCGACGCAGCAAGGTGTACCTGGAGCTGGATACAACGCGCTGGAAGGGCAATTACCTGGGGGCGGGTAACAAGTCGACGTCCAATGGCGTCAGTCTGGGCATTACGCACGCGTTCTAACTGTACTCCCCAGGCTCTCCAGTTTTGAAGCCTCTTGCACAAGCAACCAGGCTTCATTTTTTTCTTTAGAAGGCACTTGCATGTTGAATAGACGACAAGCCCTGGCGACCCTTCTTGCCGGACCCCTTGGGGTTGCTGGCGTGACGGCCCAGCCCGCGTTTCCCTCCAGGCCGCTTCGCATGATCGTTGGCTACACCGCCGGCGGCGCGGTCGACCTGATTGCACGCTCCATCGCGCAGCAGCTGCAGCCAAGCCTCGGGCAGCCGGTGATGGTGGAGAACCGCCCCGGCGCCGGCACCAATGTGGCCGTGCGTGCCCTGATCGAGGGCCCGGCCGACGGCCACACCTTGATGCTTGCCGCCAACGCATTGGCGGCCAATGTCACGCTCTACCAACCGGCGCCCTACAACTTGTCCAGGGACGTCACGCCGATCGCCTTGGTGGGGCGTGTCCCCGTCGTTCTGGCGGTAGCAGCGACTTCCCCGGTCGGCAACCTGCAGCAGTTCATTGCGGCCGCCAAAGCCAATCCGCCGGTCAGTTACGGCTCCCCCGGCAACGGCTCGACGCCGCACCTGGCGATCGAACTGTTCGAGCGGGTCGCGGGCATCAAGTTCACGCACGTGCCCTACAAGGGCGGCTCGCAGGCGATTACTGACGTGCTGGGCGGCCATGTGCAGGCCGTCGCAGTCAACGCGCTGGAGGTGCAGCCGCATGTGCGCAGCGGCAAGCTGCGCGTGCTGGCCGTCATGACGCCGCAACGCGCTGGCATTTTCCCGGAGGTGCCGACGGTGGCGGAATCCGGCTTTCCGGGCTTCGAAGCTTCGGTCTGGTACGGCGTCATCGCACCCGCCGGCCTGCCACAGCCGATTGCCACGCGGCTGCATGCGGAAGTCCAGAAGGCGCTCGCCTCCGATGACGTCCGCCAGCGGCTCTCTTCAGCGGGCGGTGAAGTGCTGCCCGGTTCGCCGGCGCAGTTCACGAAGCTGTTGCAGGACGAAAGCGCGCGCTACGCCAGGCTGATCCGCGAAGCGCAGATCAAGCCGGACTGAGCGATGCGGAGTTTCACCATGCCTTCTTTCTCGAAGCGCCGCGAGGATCCCTCCCGTCGGCGCCTGCTGGCAGCTGTGCTCGCCGTTGCAGTGTCCCTCAGCGGCTGCGCAGCAGTGCCAGCGCCGACCGAGCCCACGGCGGCGGCGCGCGCAGCGCTTGCGCCCACCGGTACGCTGCGTGTTGCGGTTTATCCGGGCAGTCCCACGTCCCTGGTCGAACAGGCGCCGCCAGCGAGCATGCGGGGTGTCAGCGTCGATCTCGGCCGCTCGCTGGCAGTCAGGCTCGGCGTGCCCGTGCAAATCGCCGTCTACCCGCGCCTGGCGGAGGCTTTGGCTGCGCTGCAGCGCGGCGATGCGGATTTCACGATCACCAACGCCACGGCTGAACGTGCGCGCATGGTGGATTTCGCGCCGACACTCGTGGACCTCGAACTCGGCGTGCTGGTGCCGTCCACGTCGCGCGTCACGGCGGTCGAGCGGCTGGACCAGCCAGGTGTCACAGTCGGCGTCAGCCAGGGCAGCTCCTCCGAGCGGGTGCTCGGCGCCCGCCTGACGCAGGCCAGGCTGCGTAGCTTCCCGACGCTGGATGCCGCGCGTGCGGCGCTTCAGGCCCAAGAGGTCGATGCGTACGCGACCAACAAGGGCATTCTGTTCGAGCTGGCGGAGCGGGTGCCAGGTGCGCGCGTGCTGGAGGGCCGCTGGGGCACGGAGCATCTCGCGCCGGCCATCCCCAAGGGCCGCGACGCCGGCATGCCTTACCTGCGGGCCTTTACGGAGCAAGTCCGCGGCAACGGCGAACTCGAACGCGCGGCCATGCGCGCGGGGCAGCGCGGCACAGTGCCGCCCGCACGGTAGCCGCGAGCTCAGGGCCGCGCCACGGCACCGCCTGCCAGATTCACCAAGGGCTCCGCGCGCTCCTCGTTGCCGTCGGAAAAGCCGGCGCTGTGGGGTGTGACGATCACATTCGAAAGCGCCCACAGCGGCGAATCTTCCGCCAGGCGCTCGTGCGCGAAAGCATCCAGGTAGGCCCCCGCGATACGCCGCGCGCGCAGCGCCTCGACATCACCCTCGGCAGACATCTACGTCGTCGTTCAGACGATGAATCAACTGCCGGCGAAGATCCACGCCCTTGTGGACCTGTTGGTGAAGGACTTTGCACATTTCCGTGGACCCGGCAAAGACCCACTTGGCGTGTGGTGAGCTTCGCCGATGCGGTATGTGAGCAGACATTCTCAGCATAGGCCGATAGCAAATCAGCATCATTCCGAGTTAGGAATGAGGGGGCGCCAGTCTCTTGGGCCCGCAGCAATGGATCCAGCAGCGATTCCGCCCCGGCCTCGACACCTCACGTTCGTGCGAGCATTTCCACATCCGCCGGGGACACAGTGCTTACCAGCGGCTAGCTCAGGATGTCTGCTTGGGTCGGAAGCGGACATCGGCTTCGGCACTATCAGTTCCTCCCGGTAGAGCACCGTTGATGCGTCCCAGCCGCAGAGAGAAAATTGGGCGTAACGCAGTCAATGCGAGCAATATCTGGAGCTGTTCAAATCTGCAGCCACTGGCAGAATCACGCTGCGGCCGCATTGATGCCGCGAAATCGCTAGTTTGGTGTACCCCTAGAGGCGGACGGCGGGAGAGAACTAGCGGTGGTGCGGCCTCCGAGGTGGTTTTCGATCCAGCCCCAGCCATCGCTCAAATGTCTCAGGACGTTTTCCTGTGATTCAGAGCCTCAAGTCCAGCAATGACTTGGGGCTTTTTTGTGTCTCACGCGGATTGGTATAGCGTCTTCAAAGCTCGCATCTTGTGGGGGTAGACGTGGGGGGTAAGTCCAGTGGGCGGAGTGTCGTAGCGAGCTTTTACCCCTCCCACTAACCGTCACAACCGATTGCACACACGCAGCCTTCATTCATCGCCCCGCCAGTGGCGCCCTTGAATTTGGCACCAACCTAGTGGATCCACGCATCAATATTTCCCGGTGACATCCTGTAACATGGCGAAAAAAGGGGAATCGTATGGGAGGGTTAAGCCATTTAGGCGTTAAGAATCTGCGAAGCCTGCGCTGCGTGCCCGCAGTGCGTATTGCACCGATCACAGTGCTGCTAGGACGGAACAGTGTTGGCAAAAGCACCTTCGCCAGAATCTTTCCATTGTTCCGCCAGAGTTCTGAGCGGAAGAAAAAGTCCCCCGTTCTATGGTTCGGCGACCTAGTGGACTTCGGGTCCTTGGAGCGCTCAGTTACCGAGGGTGAAAAAGAGATCGGGTTTACTTTTCACATTGACGTGGAGCGACCGACCAAAAAAGGCACGGTGCCTTGGCATCAACGCCGCGGAAAGACCTTGGCAGAGGTATCGATCACCCTGGTGGAGGACACCCAGCAGACCGGCCACGCGAAGAATGTGACTGTGAAGTTGCTTGGTGGTGAAATCTCGATCGATCCGAGTAAGGAAGTCTCAATGAACACGCCGTTTTTCGTGAACGGTAAGAGGTATGACCCAATCACAAAGGATCATGGCACCGTCACTTTCCAAGGCGACATTCTTCCTCTCATTTATTTTTATTTGTACCAAAAAGACCCAAAGGGTACAGCCTCTTGGGTACAGTCCGCAAACCATTGGGAAGACCTTCCTACCCAAGTCATCCGACGTCATGTGCATTCGAATACGAGCGCTGTGACATGCAGAAAAATCGCTAATCGTGTGCCAGTGGGTACAGTTGAGGAAATTGAAAAGGCTTTAGTAGAAATTCCGGGGCCGCCCAGCTGGAGAGCGGTTGCACAGTCAGGCAATACAAAAAGTATTGCTGCACAGCTACATCACGCGTTGTTGGTATCTCACACAGATGAAATATTCCGGCAAGTAGACGCCGCGCTGCGATCTTATTTTCAAGGAGTTCGGTACCTAAAGCCATTGCGGGCGACAGCCGAGCGCTACTACCGCAAGCTGGACCTTTCCGTCTCGGAGATCGAAGCGGACGGCAGCAATCTTCCCATGTTCCTCGACAGTCTTAGCGAAGCGGACTTGAAGAACTTTCGGAGCTGGGTGAGAATTTTTCTCGACGTTGATGCCTTCCCTAAGCGTCAAGGTGATCAAGTTATGGTGATGGCCCAAGGGAAAAATGATCCCAAGCCATTCAATATTGCGGACATGGGTTTCGGTATTTCTCAGGTACTGCCCATAGCCGCTCAGCTTTGGGCTACAACCCGGCCTGGGAGCTGGACTCAGTTGACCTCGATGGTTGTTCTTGAGCAGCCTGAACTGCACCTACACCCTGATTCGCAGGCCAGACTGGCCGACGTATTTGCGGGCACTATCGGCGCAACCAACCCACGATCACCAAGAACCCCATCGATCCTGGTTGAAACGCACAGTCAACACTTGGTCAACAGGCTTGGTCAACTTGTGGAGAGTGGGCGGCTAGCTGCAGAGGATGTTTCAATCATTCTTTTCGAGTCCAGCGGCGGACCTTCACCGTCAACCAAAGTCAGAATCTCAAGTTTTTCAGCTGAGGGGGTGCTACAAAACTGGCCCTACGGTTTTTTTGAACCGGAGATCGAGTGATGTGGATTGAACTTTCTGACTCGTTACCAGAGGCATTTCCTCAGCCTGATTTGCTTACATGCTCTGTGTTGCAGGCGGTTGCCGATGCGTCGTTTCACGGACGGCATGTGCTTTACGGCTCAAACGGGACTTTGTCCTGGCTTCTTAAGCAAGATTTAAGTGGGCCTGCAAAGGCAGCCGTTAGACGAGCTCGCTCTAACTCCGCAGTGAAAGGTTCTGTTCGTCAATCTGTTCGTACCAAGCTGATCATTGAAGCTTCAGGCAGTCAAGTGTTCAGAGACGATCAAGGTAACTGGCACGCTCCAATTCAACGCATGACTGGTGTTCCGATGCTCCGGGCAGAGGTTCTCGCTGAGAACACGAGAGATGTCGCGGCGTTGAAGTATGCAGCGCTGCACTATAGAAAGACCAACGATTTTTCCGCGTTTGAAGTGGCATTGATGTCGCACAACGGAGGCGGCTCGGAAATATTGAACTGCTTTCAAGAAACTTTGAGCGCCCGCGAGAAATTCACTTGTGCGGTTACCGACTCTGACAGAGATCATCCCACTGCGGGCCCCGGCCACATAAGTCGGGAATGCGCAGCCGAATCCGCCGCTGCAACTTGGATTTGCATGCACTTCGATCTGCCCTCTAGGGAAATGGAAAATCTGCTTCCGTTCAACCTGGTGTACGACTCGATCATGGCATCGAATGAGAACGCTAGCTTGTTTGAACCGCTGGGTGAAATTGCCTCTGCAGCAGCGAAGCGGCCAGACATCTTGAAATACATGGACATGAAGCAAGGAACTTCAGGTTCGATAGCTTCACCGCGCGAGTCAAATTTAGAGCGTAGAAGTTTCTGGTCCAAGGTTGTTAACGAGTGCGACGTTGAAGATAGGGTCTGCGGCGATGAGTGTGCAAGTCATCCTTGCGATTGCAGAATCGTTCCAGGCATCGGCCCATTAGTTCTTCAACGGTTTCTCGACTATTGCGACATCATCAGTATTCCAAAACAGATTGAGCGCATGAAGACATCTGCACACTGGGACGACTGGCTGCAGGTTGGAGCCCAAGTCTTTGATTGGGCTCAGGCGGATCAACCGCTTAGGGCTTGAGGGCGAAGAGGCGAAACTCTTTCACGTTTGACCCTTGAAGATATCCTGGATTCCCGCTACGGCGTCACCGCAACGCTTCAACACGCGAATGAACTTCGAGCGTTGTTTTGCTGCAGGGTGACCCTTCAAACGAATCGGCAAGATCAGCAAGCCGCCGGCATCGCGGCAATTGCTGAACGGTCTACTTGACCAGCAGCACCGGTATGTCGGCTTCGGTGACCACGCGCTGGGCCACGCTGCCCATGACGGCGCGGCCGATCAGGCCGTGGCCGTGGGTGCCCATGACGATCATGTGTGCCTTCTCGCGCTGCGCTGCGCGTACCACTTCGGCCGCCGGCGATCCGATGGTCCAGGTCACACGGTACTGCAGCTTGTGGCGCTTGAGGAAGCGCTCGATCGGATCCAGCACCTTCAGCGCTTCGTCCTTGTGGTAGGCGCTGACCGTGGCCGCGCCGACCATGGTCTTGACGCGGCCCGGCACCGGCGCCTGCACATTGAGCACGACCACCTCGTCGGAGGGGCCGGTCAGGCTTTCATGGGTAACGAGGAAGGCCAGGGCCTTCTTGGTGTATTTGCTGCCATCAGCGGCGAACAGGACTTTCATTTTTTTTCTCCTCCAGGTGGACCAAATTCAACGCAACACTAACACGGGCGTGGTGCTGTGCGCCAGTACATGCTGCGTTTCGCTGCCCAGCAGCACGCGCTTGATGCCCTTGCGGCCGTGCGAGGCCATGACGATCAGGTCGCACTTGTGTTTTCTGGCGGCGGCCATGATGGCCTCGGCCACCAGGTTGGAGCGCGTGACGACGGCCTTGGCCCGGAGCCCTTCGGCCTGCGCGGCCTGCTGCACCGCATCAACCATGGCCTGGCCCTCGGTGGCCCATTGCTTCTCGATGCGGCCGACCTCCTGGAGCGAGATCGACACGTTGCCCTCGAAATAGCTCATGGGATAGCGTGGCACGACATTGAGCGCCACGAGCTCGGCGTCAAGCGCGGTGGCCAGCCCGATCGCGCTGCGGACGGCCTTTTTCGAGAGGGGGGAACCATCGGTTGCGACAAGAATGCGTTGGTACATGTTCTTCTCCTTTTTTTTGGGTAGCGCCTTCAGCTTAGGCGCACGGGTCCGGTTCCGGATTGATCCAGATCAACGGGACGGTTCGATGCGCTGGTTAACCTTGCCCCATGCAAACTGCCACCCTTGCCCTGGGCACAGAGCCTGTTGCCCCGATCAATGCCGCCTGGGCTGCGCTGGACGAGCGCGCCGAATGGGAGGGCTTCAGCCGGCCCGTGGCCGGGCGCGATGGCTGGTGGGAGACGTACCTCGCGATTGACGGCATGCACTGCGCTGCCTGCTCGCTCACGGTGGAGGAAGCACTCGGCCAGTTGCCGGACGTCGACGGCGTACAGGTCAATGGGGCGACCGCGATGGCGCGCCTCGTGTGGCGGCCCGGGCGCACCCGCCCCTCGGCCTGGATGGCCGCGCTGCAGCGGGCCGGCTACACGGCGCTGCCGGCGGGCGACATGCTGCTGGCCGCGCCGCGGCTGCAGGCCCAGCGCCTGATGCTCTGGCGCTGGCTGGTCGCGGGCTTTTGCATGATGCAGGTGATGATGTATGCCGTGCCCGCCTACGTGGCCGGCCCCGGCGAGATCACGCCGGATGTGCAGGCGCTGCTGCGCTGGGCCTCCTGGGTGCTGACGTTGCCGGTCGTGCTGTTTTCCTGCTGGCCGTTCTTTGCCACGGCGCTGCGTGACCTGCGCGGCCGGCGCATCGGCATGGATGTGCCGGTGGCGCTGGGCATCCTCATCACCTTTGGTGCCAGCACGGCCGCCACCTTCGATGCTTCCGGGCCGTGGGGTGCCGAGGTCTGGTACGACTCGTTGACCATGTTCGTGTTCTTCCTGTTGTCCGGCCGCCTGCTGGAGCAGCGCCTGCGTGACCGCACGGCCGGCTCGCTGGAGGCGCTGATGCGCAGGCTGCCCGACAGTGTGGAGCGGCAAGGGGCCGACGGCCAGTATGAGCGCGTGGCCCTGCGGCGCCTCGTCGTGGGCGATCTGATCCGTGTGCTGCCGGGCGAAGTCATTCCCGCCGACGGCACGGTGACTGCGGGCGACAGCCGGGTGGACGAAGCCCTGCTGACGGGTGAATCCACGCCGCTGCAGCGGTGCGCCGGTGGCGCGGTGATCGCCGGCAGCCACAACCTCTCGGGCCTGCTGCTGGTGCGGGTGGAGCGCGTGGGTGCTGAGACGCGGTATGCCAGCATCGTGGCGCTGATGGAGCAGGCCTCGGTGCAAAAGCCGCGGCTGGCCCAGGTTGCCGATCGCATTGCCAACCCCTTCCTGCTGGGGGTGCTGCTGGCCAGCGCCGCTGCGGCGTTGTGGTGGTGGCCGGTGGATCCGGCGCATGCCATCAGCGTGGCGGTTGCCGTCCTCATCGTCACCTGCCCCTGCGCGCTGTCGCTGGCCACGCCGGCCGCCACGCTGGCCGCGGCAGGCGCGCTGGCGCGCCGCGGCGTGCTGGTGCGCCGCCTGCAGGCGCTGGAGTCCGGCGCATCGGTGGACACGGTGGTGTTCGACAAGACCGGCACGCTGACCGAGGACCGTATGGCGGTGCTCATGCGCCGGGTCCGCCCGGGCACAGACCCGACACAGGCCCTGCATCTTGCGGCCGCGCTGGCGCAGCATTCGCACCACCCGGTGTCTCGCGCGATTGTGCAGGCCGTTGCTGGCGCAGTACCAGGCGCGGAGAACATCACGGAGATAGCCGGCCATGGACTGCAGGGCCAGATCGCCGGGGGTGCGGCAGGGCGCGTGTTGCGGCTGGGTTCGGCCGCATTTTGCGGCGCGCCGCTGCAGGATACGCCGGCCCATGGCCCGCAGGTGCACCTGGCCGACGAGCGGGGCTGGCTGGCCAGCTTCGAATTTGAGGAGGCGTTGCGGCCCGATGCCAGGCCTGCGGTCGGCAGGCTGCAGGCGATGGGCCTGCGGGTGCTGCTTCTCTCGGGCGACCAGGGTGGTGCCGTGTTGCGGCTGGCCGCCCGCGCTGGTATCGATGAGGCCTACGGTCAGCGCACACCGGAGGACAAGCTGGCGCATGTGCGCTCCCTGCAACTGCGCGGCCGGCGCGTTGCGATGGTGGGCGACGGCATGAACGACGGGCCGGTGCTGGCCTGCGCAGACCTGTCGGTGGCCATGGGGCACGCCGTGCCGCTGGCACAGGCGAAGTCCGACTTCGTGGTGCTGGGCAGCCGGCTGTCCGATGTGCCTGCCTTGCTGCTGCAGGCGCGCCGCACGCGGACCGTCGTGCGGCAAAACCTGCTGTGGGCCGCCGTCTACAACGCGGTCTGCGTGCCGCTGGCCGTGCTCGGATTCATGCCACCCTGGCTGGCCGGGTTGGGCATGGCGGCCAGTTCATTGCTGGTGGTGCTGAATTCGGCACGGCTGGCGCGTATTCCCGGAGCCGCTTGAATGGACATCCTCTTCCTGCTGATTCCGCTGTCGGTCGTGCTGGCGTTGCTCATACTCGGCGCGCTGGGCTGGGCTGTCTGGCGTGGCCAGTTCGAGGCGCTCGACCAGGAGGCCGAGCGCATTTTGCGATCGGATTGATTTTCATCAATTCGGCCTTCACCCCCGGCGGGGACACTTGGAGCGTCCAGAAAAAGGTGCTCCATGAACGATCAACCAACTTCCGCTGCCCAGTACAACGACACGGTCGTGCGGCAGTTCTCGCTGATGGCCGTGGTCTGGGGGGTGGTGGGCATGCTGGTAGGCGTGTTCATTGCCGCCCAGCTGGCCTGGCCTGAACTCAACTTCGGCATTCCCTGGCTCAGCTACGGCCGGCTCAGGCCGCTGCACACCAATGCCGTGATCTTTGCCTTCGGCGGTTGTGCGCTGATCGGCAGCAGTTACTACGTGGTGCAGCGCACCTGCCATGTCCCGCTGTTCGCCGGCAAGCTGGCCGCGTTCACGTTCTGGGGCTGGCAGGCCGTCATCGTCGCGGCCGCCGTCAGCCTGCCCTTGGGCTATACCTCGGGCAAGGAATACGCCGAGCTGGAGTGGCCCATCGACATCCTGATCACGCTGGTCTGGGTGTCCTATGCCATCGTTTTCTTCGGCACCATCGGTATGCGCAAGGTTCGCCACATCTATGTGGCCAACTGGTTTTACGGCTCCTTCATTCTGGCGGTGGCCGTTCTGCACCTCGTCAACAGCGCGGCCGTGCCCGCCGGCTGGATGAAGTCCTACTCGGCCTATGCCGGTGTGCAGGACGCCATGATCCAGTGGTGGTATGGCCACAACGCGGTGGGCTTCTTTCTCACCGCCGGCTTCCTGGGAATGATGTACTACTTCGTTCCGAAGCAGGCCGAGCGGCCGGTGTACAGCTACCGCCTGTCCATCGTCCACTTCTGGGCGCTGATCTTCACCTACATGTGGGCCGGCCCGCATCACCTGCACTACACGGCGCTGCCAGACTGGACGCAGTCGGTCGGCATGGTGTTCTCGCTGATCCTGCTGGCGCCCAGCTGGGGCGGCATGATCAACGGCATCATGACGCTGTCCGGCGCCTGGCACAAGCTGCGCGACGACCCGGTCCTGCGCTTCCTGATCGTCGCCCTGTCGTTTTATGGCATGGCCACGTTCGAGGGGCCGCTGATGTCCATCAAGACCGTCAACGCCCTGTCGCACTACACCGACTGGACGGTGGGCCATGTGCACGCCGGCGCGCTGGGCTGGGTGGGCCTGATCACGATGGGCACGCTCTACTACATGATTCCGCGCCTGTTCGGCCAGAAGAAGATGTACTCCGTCCCGGCGATCGAGGTGCATTTCTGGGGCTCCACCATCGGCATCGTGCTGTACATCGCCGCCATGTGGATCGCCGGCGTGATGCAGGGCCTGATGTGGCGCGCCCTCAATGCCGACGGCAGCCTGACCTACACCTTTGTCGAGTCGGTGAAGGCCACCTATCCCTTCTACGTCATTCGCTTCATGGGCGGACTGCTTTACCTGGGCGGCATGCTGGTGATGGCATGGAATACCTGGATGACCGTGGCGCAGGGGCAATCGGTCCGCACCGCCGTCCCCCTGCCTCAAGCCGCCTGATGGAGCCCACAACATGAGCGATAACCACTCTTCTTCCGCTTCCGCCCCTGCCTCTGCCGGCTTCTCGCACGAGAAGGTCGAGACCAACAATTTCCTGATGATCGTCCTGATCCTGCTGGTCATCGCCGTCGGCGGGCTGGTGGAGATCGTCCCGCTGTTCTTCCAGACCTCCACCACCGCGCCGGTGACGGGCGTCAAACCCTATACGGCGCTGCAGCTGGCAGGGCGCGACGTCTACCTGCGCGAGGGCTGCTACAACTGCCACTCCCAGATGATCCGGCCGTTTCGCGCCGAGACCCTGCGCTATGGCCACTATTCGGTGGCCGGCGAGTTTGTCTATGACCATCCCTTCCAGTGGGGCAGCAAGCGCACCGGGCCGGACCTGCACCGCGTGGGCGGCAAGTACAGCGACGAATGGCATCGCATTCACCTGAACAACCCGCGCGACCTGGTGCCGGAGTCCAACATGCCGGCCTACCCCTGGCTGGAACGGAATACGGTGGACGCCGCCGGTATGGCGCCGCGGATGCGGGCCCTGCGCAGCGTGGGTGTTCCCTACGCCGATGCGCAGATCGCCGAGGCGGCGCAGGACGTCAGGGACAAGACCGAAATGGATGCCCTGGTCGCCTATCTGCAGGTGCTGGGCCTGGCCCTGAAATAAGGAGCAATACAAATGGACGTCAACAGCCTGCGCATCGTGGCCACCCTGGCCTCGCTCGTCACCTTCCTGGGCATTGTCTGGTGGGCGTATTCACGGGGCAACCGCGAGCGTTTCGACGAAGCGGCGCGCCTGCCATTTGAACAAGACTGACTCCGGGAGTTTTTAGATGAGTGATTTCACCGGCAATTTCTGGTCGCTGTATGTGGCGGCGCTGACCCTGTTGGGTATCGTGGCCTGCCTGGTCCTGCTGTGGGTGACTGCGCGCAAGCGGATTGTCTCCAGCGCCGACAACACCACCGGCCATGTGTGGGACGGCGATTTGCGCGAAATGAACAACCCCATGCCGCGCTGGTGGGTGTGGCTGTTCGTGCTGACCATTGTGTTTTCCCTGGCGTACCTGGTGGCCTATCCCGGCCTGGGCGCTTATCAGGGTCAGCTCGGCTGGAGCACCCGGGGCGAGTACGCCGTCGAAGTAGAGCGCGCCAACAAGGAGCTTGGCCCCCTGTATTCTCAGTTCACCGCCAAGCCCACCGAGGAACTGGCCGGTGATGCCAATGCCATGGCGGTGGGCGAGCGCCTCTTTATGAACAACTGTGCCCAGTGCCACGGCTCCGACGCACGCGGCAGCAAGGGCTTTCCCAATCTGACCGACGCCGACTGGCTGCATGGCGGTACGCCGGACAAGATCACCGAAACGCTGACGCGCGGCCGGCAGGGCCAGATGCCGCCGATGGCGGCAGCGGTGGGCACGCCCGACGATGTGAAGAATCTCGCCAACTATGTGTTGAGCCTGTCGGGCAGCCCGCACGACTCCGTGCGCGGGGCCCTGGGCAAGAGCAAGTTCGGCGCCTGCGCCGCGTGCCACGGCGTGGATGGCAAGGGCAACCCGGCCCTGGGCGCGCCCAACCTCGCCGATGACGTCTGGCTGCACGGATGGGGCGAGCAGGCCATCATCAACATGATCAACAAGGGCAAGACCAGCGAGATGCCGGCCCAGCTCGGCAAGCTGACTGAAGCGCAGCTTCATGTGCTGACGGCTTACATCTGGGGCATGTCCAACAAGCCCCTTCCGGCCAAACCCTGAAGAGACCCTGAAAAGATCCTGAAGAGAAAGTTTCGCTTGCAATCTTCCACACGTCGCAAAGTCATACCCATCGTGCCCGAAGCGGCGCATGGGCAGACGGAGTCGCTGTACGAGGCGCAGAAGAAGGTCTATCCGCGCTCGGTCACGGGCCTGTTCGCTCGCTGGCGCGTGGCTTGCGTCATCCTGACCCAGCTGGTGTTCTACGGCCTGCCCTGGCTGGAGTGGGGCCAGCGGCAGGCGGTGCTGTTTGACCTGGGCGCGCGGCGCTTCTACATCTTCGGCTACGTCCTGTACCCGCAGGATTTCATCTACCTCACCGGGCTGCTGGTGGTCAGCGCACTCACGCTGTTCCTGTTCACCGCCGTCGCCGGACGCCTGTGGTGCGGCTTCGCCTGCCCCCAGACCGTGTACACCGAAATCTTCCTGTGGATAGAGCGCAAGGTCGAGGGCGACCGCACCCTGCGGATGCGGCTGGACGGCTCGCCGATGTCGCTGGAAAAACTGGTCAAGAAGTGGTTCAAGCACATCCTGTGGCTGGGGCTGGCGATGTGGACCGGTTTCACCTTCGTCGGTTATTTCGTGCCGGTCCGCGAGCTCGGAATGCAGTTCCTGCAAACCCGCATGAGCGGCTGGGAGGTGTTCTGGGTGTGCTTCTATGGCCTGGCCACTTACGGCAATGCCGGATTCCTGCGCGAGCAGGTGTGCAAGTACATGTGTCCCTATGCGCGCTTTCAGAGCGCCATGTTCGACCGCGACACCCTGATCGTCAGCTATGACGGCGGCCGGGGTGAACCGCGCGGTGCGCGTTCCCGCACGGCCGACCTCGCCGCCCTGTCGCTGGGTGCCTGCGTGGACTGCACCCTGTGCGTGCAGGTCTGCCCGACCGGCATCGACATCCGCAACGGCCTGCAGTACGAGTGCATCGGTTGCGCCGCCTGCATCGACGCCTGCGATGGCGTGATGGACAAGATGAACTACCCGCGCGGCCTGATTCGCTTCACCACCCAGAACGCGCTGGCCCAACACTGGAACCGGCTGCAGATGTGGCGGCAGGTCCTGCGTCCGCGCGTGCTCGTCTACGGCGCCATCCTGCTGGCCCTGTGCGTGGGCCTGCTGTGGAGCCTGGTCGCCCGCATGCCGCTCAAGGTCGACGTGGTGCGCGACCGCGCGGCGCTGTCACGCATCGTGGCTGGCGGCAAGCTGGAGAACGTGTACCGGCTGCAGATCATGAACGCCACCGAGCAGCCGCAGCACTACCGCATTGCCGCCGACGGACTTGACGGCCTGGCGCTGGCCTCGGATGCCGAGGTCGTGGTCGGCCCGGCAGAATCCCGCTGGGTCGCCGTGCGGCTGCAAATCCCCTACGGCTCGGCCACCCCCGGCTCGCACCCCATCCAGTTCAGCATCGGCGACATCGCGGGTGATGCCCATGTGAGCGAGAAGTCCGTGTTCCTTGTGCCCCGCTAGGAGATATTTCATGAACGACCTGCCCCAAGCCATTCCTCCTCCCTGGTGGAGGCACGGCCTTGTCTGGCTGGTGATCGCCGGCCCCGTGGCGGTGGTCGTTGCCGGCCTGGTCACGGTGTGGATCGCGGTGCGCAGCCCTGACCCGGTCGTCGCAGAGGACTACTACCGGCGCGGCGTGGAGATCAACAAGACCCTCGCCAGGGACAAGGCCCTGATGCCGGCCCTGCAGGGGCGCAACCATGCGGCCACGCCGCCGGCCCCGGCACCGCGATAGACCGGAATAAAAGGAGACATGCCATGTGGAGTCAGAAACTCATGCGGGTCGCCTGGCCCGCTTTCCTGTCGGCCTGCATTCTGGAGCTGCTGGTCTTCGCGGTGGTGGATCCGTTCGAGCTGCGCTGGGCCGGGGCGGCGCTGGGCTGGTCGCGCACCGGCGTCTATACGGCGAGCTTCTTCGTTTTCTGGGCAGTGGGGGCCGCATCGTGTGCCCTGACGGCGCTGCTGGGCATGCCGCCCGCCGAGGTCAACTGCTGCCCGCTGGCGTCGGGCGAGCGGCCCGACGGCTGCCCCCAGCAGTAGCTGCAGTAGCAGGTCGGCAGGCAGGGCGTGCTGCCCTGTCGCTGAGGAGCCGTGATATTCACCGGGTCACGGGGTTCAGGCGGGTGACGGCGGGCTGCTCTCAGGTAGCCGCACCACCAGCACGGGCACCGGTGCCAGGCGGACAATCTGCTCCGCGCCGCTGCCCATGAGCACGCGGCCCAGGCCGCGCCGGCCGTGGGTGCCTGCGACGATCAGGTCTGCGTTCCAGCGCTTGGCCGCATCGGCCACGGTCTCCGCCAGCCGCTCGCCGGGTTTGTCGAACAGCATGGAGTCGGCTTCCACGCCGGCCGATTGGGCAATGGCCAGGGCGCCGGCCAGGATCTTTTCGCCGGCTTCGCGCATGACGGTGGCCAGTTCCCCCGAGTAGCCAGAGGGGTCGTTGCCGGTGACGTAGGTCAGATCTTCCACCACATGGACCAGCCGCACCCGGCCGCCGAAGTCCCTGGCGAACTGCAATGCGGTGACCAGGGCCTTGTTGGAGGTTTCGCTACCGTCGACGGGCACGAGAATGCGTTTGTACATGGTGGGGCTCCTTTGCTGGTGATGGCCTGATGCCTGCAGTGTGGAGCGCTTGCCGTCGGGCCGGGTTGATGTCGATCAAGCGGGGAAATACTTTGTTGGCCGGATCGCCGCCGGGAGGCTGCGGGGTACTGTGCATGCGTTCAGCATCCTCTTTTCCTCCTGACGACAGCCCGGCGGCAGGAGGCTCGGCGGACATGAGTTGTAAGATCACCGTGTGTTCAACCAAACAACGCCGGGAAAAGCAAGCTCAACCAGCCGTGAGCGGGTCGGTGACGCCACCGTGTCCCTGCCGTCGGTGGCCGCCGCGCCCGAGTTGGCCCGTGCCGGCGGCGGAGCTGTCCAGCGTCCCGCAGGTGCAAGTGCAATGGACGCCACCGCCGCCCGGCTGGCGGGCCTGCTCGACTCGGCCATGGACGCCATCATTACGGTGGACGAAGAACAGCGCATCGTGCTGTACAACCGTGCGGCTGAGAGAATCTTCGGCTGGCCGAGCGCACAGGCGATGGGGGAACACCTGGAAAAGCTGATGCCGGAGCGCTTTCGCACCAGCCATGCCGGGCATATCCGCCGTTTTACCGCCACGGGCATCACGTCGAGGCGCATGGGCGACGGCACCGTGCTTTACGGGCAGCGCGCCAACGGTGAAGAATTCCCGATGGAGGCCTCCATCTCCCAACTGGACACGGCGGACGGCAAGCTGTTCACCGTGATCCTGCGCGATGTCAGCGAACGGGTGCGCGCCCAGGAAGAACTGAGCGCCTTCGCCGCTGCGGCCCACACCATTCGCGAAGGCGAGAAGACCCGCATTGCGCGGGAACTGCACGACGAGCTGGCCCAGTCGCTCACAGCCCTCAAGATGGACGCGATCTGGGTGCGCGACCAGCTGCCAGAGGGAGCGCAGGCGGCCGCAGCCAAGCTCGGTGACATGCTGGCTATGCTGGACACCACGGTCGCCGCCACCCGCCGCATCGCCTCGGACCTGCGCCCGCTGTTGCTGGACGACCTGGGCCTGGGGCCGGCTATCGAATGGCTGGCTCAAAATTTCAGCCAGCGCTCCGGCGTGGCCTGCACGCTCTCGGTGGATGACGAGGTGGAACTGCACGAGCCTTATGCCACCGCGGTGTTCCGCATCGTGCAGGAGTCGCTGGCCAATGTGGCCAAGCATGCCGAAGCCTCGCGTGTCGAAGTAAAAATCGAGCGGACGGTGGAGGCGGTCACCCTGCGTGTCGCCGATAACGGCCGGGGTTTTTCGCTGGCCGCACCGCGCAACCCCAACTCCCTGGGACTTCTGGGCTTGCGCGAGCGCGCACAGTTGCTCAAGGGGGCGGTCACCATTGACAGCCAGCCGGGGCAGGGAACCCGTATTGATGTGCGGATCCCGATACGGGAAGTGGGAGCTGCGGATTGATCAGGATCGTCATTGTGGATGACCACGCCATTGTGCGGGAAGGTCTCAAACGCATCATTTCCTCGGCCGACGACATGGAGGTGGCGGGCGAAGCCGCCAATGGCGCCGAGGCCATGCAGCGCGTGCGCGAACTGGCCTTCGACGTACTGATGCTGGACCTGTCCATGCCGGGGCGCAGCGGCATGGAGTTGATCAAGCTGGTCCGTGCTGAGAAGCCCAAGCTGCGCATCCTGGTGCTGAGCATGCACCAGGAGCTGCAGTACGCCGTGCGCGCCATCAAGTCCGGCGCCAGTGGCTACCTGACCAAGGAGAGCGCGCCGGCGCAGCTGGAGCAGGCCATCCGCAAGATCGCCGCCGGCGGTGCTTTCATCAGTGCCGAAGTCGCCGAGCAGCTGGCCCTGGGTGCCATGCCGGGCAGCGAGGTCGCCGCGCACGGAAGCCTGTCGGACCGTGAATTCGAAGTGTTCCGCCTGCTGGTCGCGGGGGTGTCGGTGACCGAGATTGCGGGTCGGCTCAACCTGTCGGTCAAGACCGTCAGCACGCACAAGGCCAACCTGATGCACAAGATGGGCCTGCATAACCAAAGCGAGTTGATCCGCTACGCGATGCGGCACGGCCTGACCGACCAGTTCGAGCCCTAGCCCGCTCGGAAAATTCCTAGGCGCACTGAGGCGCCGGCCGAGGCGATTTTAGGGACGCGCCGAGGGGCATTTTCCACCGGCGCCGATGGTCTGGCATTCGTGCCGCGGGCACAGTAGAGGCATGCTTCAGCGCCCCGCTTCCGCCATCAAAGTCTTCCTCGCCGAGGACTCCGCCATGATCCGCGAGCGGATTGCCGTTTTGCTGGGCGCGGCCGCCATTACCGTGGTGGGTGAGGCCGCCACGCCGCAGGCGTCGATCGACGGGATTCTTTCCGCGTGGCCCGATGTGGTGGTGCTGGATGTGCAGCTCGAGGGCGGCTCCGGCATGCAGGTCATGCGGGCCGTTCGCCTGGCGGCTCCCGGCATTGCCTTCGTCGTGTTCAGCAACAACTCGGCCCTGGCCTACCGCAAGCGCTATCTCGACGAGGGCGCCTACCGTTTCCTCGACAAGAGCACCGAATTCGACCAGCTCGCGCAGACCGTGGCGTCCGCGTCTGAGAGGGCTGTGCAATGAAACCAACCGACCCGCAGGAGAAATGCATGTCAGGCCTGACCCTTGAAACTCCCGTTTCCCCGATCCGCTTTGTATCCCGGCAGCCTTCCGCCCGGTCCGGGGCTGTCGCACCGCTGAAAGTTCTTTGCTCCAGTTGCCATCTGCGTGACTTGTGCCTGCCCTGCGGAATGACGGGCATCGATGTGGCCCGCCTGGACAGTTTGATGTTCGGCCGGCGCAAGGTCAGGACTGGGGAGGCCCTCTACCGCGAGGGTGACCGTTTCCAGTTCATTTACGCTGTGCGCAGCGGCACGTTCAAGTCCAGCCTCACGCTGGCGGATGGCCGCGAGCAGGTCAGCGCCTTCCACATGGCGGGTGAACTGATGGGTCTGGATGGGGTGGCCCACGGCACACACGCGAGCAGCGCCACGGCGCTGGAGGACACCGAAATCTGCGCCATTCCCTATGCGCATCTCACCGAGCTGGCGGCGGGCAATGCGGGCACGCAGAATCTGGTCAGCCGGCTGATGAGCCGTGAAATCGTGCGCGAGCACAGCCTCATGATGCTGCTGGGCAGCATGAATGCCGAGGAGCGCCTGGCGGCCTTCCTGCTGAACCTGTCGCAGCGGCTGAGGGCCCGCGGCTACGCGGCCAACGAGTTCCACCTGAGGATGTCCCGGGCCGAAATCGGCAGCTACCTGGGCATGAAGCTGGAGACCGTGAGCCGGACCTTTTCGGCTTTTCAGCAGAAACGCCTGCTGGAGGTCGACAAGCGCCACATCCGCATTACCGATCCGGACGGTCTGACGCGGTCGTTCGAGATGCATGTGCATTGAGTGCTTCGCAGGTCATTGAAGCGCGGGCGGTTGATGTGAATCAAAGCGCCGCCGGGGCAGGCCCGCTAAGCTGACACGCTTTGACCCACGACCCTGCCGCGGCCTGATGGGCGGGTGCCTGCCTGACCGTCCACTCATCCCTTCTGCGTCAATGCAGCCGTCGCCGGCGCCGGGCGGACCGGACGTCTGAATCTGGCCGATATCTCCTGTACGTCCTGCTGTCCTGCACTTTTTCCGCATCAACCACAACCTGCCGAAATTTCATGCCTGCTGATCTCACCGAAGTTATCCCGCACCGAAAAATCATCCGTTCCTGGCTTGCACCCATTGCCACCAAAAACACCGCGTATGCCCTGTTCCTGGTGGTGTCGGATCTCGTCCTGTTCGCGCTGGCGATCACGGCCACCGTGCTGTTGGACCAGCCAGTGCTGCAGGTGCTGGCGGCCATTCTGAGCGGCCTGGTCATCGGGCGTCTTTTCATCCTGGGCCACGACGCCTGCCACCAGAGCCTGACCCCGCACCGCAGGCTCAACCGGTGGCTGGGGCGTCTGGTGTTCATGCCGTCCCTCACGCCTTACAGCCTCTGGGACGTCGGCCACAACGTGGTCCATCATGGCTACACCAACCTCAAGGACTTCGACTTTGTGTGGCAACCGTATTCGATCGAAGCCTACCGGCGCATGCCCGCCTGGCGCAGGATGTGCGAGCGCATGTACCGAAGCGGCTGGGCACCGTGGCTTTACTACGGCGTTGAAATCTGGTGGAAGCGGATGTACTTCCCGTCCAGGGCGGTGATGCCCACACGCCGCGGCATTTTCACGGCCGACTGTCTGTTGGTCACGGCGGTGGCGGCCGCCTGGCTTGCCGCGCTTGTCTATGCGGCATCCGCTACCGGTCAATCGGTGGCGTGGCTGCTCGGTGTCGCGTTCTTGCTGCCGCTGATTGTGTGGAACGCCTTGATGGGCTTTGTCGTCTATGTCCATCACACGCATACCAGCGTTGCCTGGTACGAGCAAAAAAACGACTGGTCGGCGGCCAGCCCTTTTGTTTCGACCACGGTGCACCTGACATTCGGTGCAGGCATCGGCACCGCGCTGCATCACATCATGGAACACACGGCGCATCATGTCGACATGAGCCTGCCGCTGTATCGCCTCAAGAAAGCGCAGGCGCTGCTCGAGAAAAAACTGCCGGGCCGGATCGTGATCCAGCCGTTTTCATGGGCATGGTATTTCCAGACGGCCCGGCGCTGCAAGCTCTACGATTTCGAGCGGCAATGCTGGACAGACTTTGCCGGAAGGCGAACGAGTTAGGACAACCGCGCAATGCAGGCACCCCAATGAGTGCACCCCGCTGCGCTTTTGCGCAGCGGGGTGCGTGGCTGTCGCACCGCCAATGGCCGAAGCCGGGTGCTCAGGGTGCTTGTTTATTGAGCAGCAGGATAGGCATGCTCAAGGGCGCTGACCGATACGGCGGATCCCGTTGACACCGCTTCGGCCTTGACCTCTGCACGGGTCCTGGCGCTGTCAGGCTTGCTGTCGAAGGTCGGGTCCTGGAAGGTGCGGGCGATGTTCACGCTGTAGCCTGCGCGCTGTGCCTGCAGCAACTCGGCCTGAACGTCAGCACGTGTTTTGGTGCTGGCGGCGCTTACCTGCTCCAGGCGATCCAGCGGATAGGGGTCGCGGCCTTCAGCAAAGCTGCTGGCTGATCCAAACGTGGCAAGCGCGGCGATGGCAAGAGTGGCGGCAGAGACAAGATTCGATTTCATGATGAATTTCCTTGAGAATGTTTTTGAAATATCCGGTCGGACGGGCTGTCTGCCCGAGAGGCCTTCGTCGCTGAGTCGCTGTTAGGTTGGTGGCTCATCGATGTACTGAACCTTGTTCCGCATCGTCGATAGACAAGTGTGCTTTGGCAGAACATTCCGTTGTCAAAACTGGAACAATGAAAGCGCGAGATGCTGGAACTTTTTGACGCGCTAAAAGTTCTGCGTCGCTGCCTCATCAAGCGCAGCTACGTTGCAGCGACGTTGATTGCACATCGCGAAATCGGTCGATGCCGGATTCTCTGCAGAAAGGACGTGCCAGTCCCTCATGCCATATGGGGACTGATGGCCGGTCTTCCATACCGGCCGCGGCCGCGGGGCGATGGCCTTGTGTGCGCGGTAAAGGCTCAGCTCAGTCGTGCCGCGCGTCCATTTTCTTGATCACAGTTCGCGTGTACTCGGTCATGAATTCCAGAAACACGCTGGTTCTTGCCGGAATGAATTTGCGGCTGGGCAGCGCCGCGTACAGGGTGTTGGTGCCCGTGATCCAGGGCGACAGGATTCGTTTCAGCGCGCCGCTGTGGAGGTGGTTGGCCACCAGGTCGATCGACTGGCTGATGATGCCGGCTCCGTCGACACCGGCGCGTATCAGCGTGTCGGAATGGTTGACCAGCATGGCGGGCTCGATCGGCACTTCCAGTTCGCGCCTATTCTCGTCGGGATTGATGAGGCGCCAGACGCGGTGCCGGTTCGCCGGTGCCTTGATCCGCAGGCAGCGGTGCCGGGCGAGGTCTTCGGGCTGCTGCGGAATGCCATTGCGGCGCAGGTAGTCGGGTGAGGCGCACAGGATGCCGTCCGACGAGGCAATCGGCCGCGCAATGATGTTGGCGTCAAAGGTATCGGTCGCGCCCAGCAGCGTCAGGTCGTAGTCTTCCACCGGCGGCACGAGCGGCGAGTCGACGTAAATATCGAGCACGACCTTGGGATAGCGTCGCCCGAACTCGGCCACCAGCGGCCCCAGCACATGCACACCGAAGATGGGCGGCGTCAGGATGCGGATCACGCCGGACATCTCCTGGGCATGCGCCTGCGCCGCCGCGTGGGCCTCGTCGATGTCGCTCAGGATGTGGCGCACGCGAGCCAGGTAGGCAACACCTGCATCCGTCAGTGCCATGCGCCGGGTGGTGCGATGCAGCAGCCGCACGCCCAGATGGTCTTCCAGGTCGCTGACCAGCCGGGTCACCACGGCCGACGACAGGTCGAATTTACGGGCGGCAGCGGCAAAGCTGCCGTCGTCCACCACCTGTTGAAACACGCGCATTGATTGAAGCCGGTCCATGGAATACCCTTGCTTTTCGCTTCATTATTGCTGTTTTAGCAGCAATAAATTGTTAATTTTGCTGTTTTTTGATTTGCTTGAGTGGAATAAAGTTCGTCCATCGATGAGCCGGAGCCCCCCTGTAAGGCGACTCACCGAGGCTGGACAGACGGGATGGATGAGCCCGCCATGCCCGGAAACGTCAAAAAAACTCTGAGAGGACTTCATCATGAAATCGAAATTGATCGCCAGCGCTGTGCTTGCTGTCGCCGCCCTGACTTCCGTAGCCGCATCGGCTGAAACCTTCAATTCCTATCTGTGGGATCAGATGAAAGCGCCGTCGACCCGCACGCGTGCCGAAGTCCAGGCCGAAGTGCTGCAGGGGCAGCGTGGAGGGGCCACGGCCAGTTCCAGCTCCAACGGTGCAACGACCCAGCAAAACCCGGGCGCGTCCAGTGGCGACACGTCTGGCACTGCGCCCCAAGGTGCTGTCGGCGTCGTGAAGTCCGTCCAGCAATAAGCGACGCCAGTGAGACACGGCAGGTGCCCGCTCCAGGCTGGCACCCCCGGTGTACGGTGTACTCACGCAAAGGCTCCGGCGCCGTAACAGGTTCCGGGGCCTTTTTCTTTGTATGTGGTGGGTGCGCAGAGATCGTCCAGGCCCTTGCAAAAATCGCTCAGGTACGGTCGGGGACTGCGTGGCAGTTGCTGCAAAACAATGGCTGCTTGCGCCCTCTTGCTTCAGCAGTCGGGGAGTCGGGGGTTGGTTACGAATAACTTGATACACGTTGCAGCGGCCCCCTGTGCGGAGCGCTGCGGCTGTTACTCAGGTGACGTGCCGGACGCCGGCCGGTCGGCGTCCGGGCCCCGGCGCGATGTCTTGCGCGCCTCATAGCGCTTCATCAGCGGCGTGACCGAAATGCCGTGCGCAATGACCGAGGCAATGACCACGGCCAGCGTGATGGACAGCAGGCGCTGCGCCAGTGCTGTTTCAATGTCGTGGCTGATCGCGTAGAGCAGGTAATACAGCGAACCAATGCCGCGAATGCCGAACCAGCCCATCAGGCGGCGCTGCGCGCCCTTCACGGGCGTGCCCAGCAGGCCAAGGTACACGGCCAGCGGGCGAATCACCAGGAACAGCACCGGGATGAACCACAGCACTTCGCTGTGAAAGCGTACCGTGGCAACCAGCACCCCCACGGTCAGCACCATGGCCACCTCGACAAAGCTTTCCAGCTGGCTGTTGAAGCGCTGCACCTCGTTCATCATGTGGGCGGGAGCTTCGGCGCCAGAGGCATGCTGTTCTGCGGCGCTCAGCTCGGGCGCAGGCGGGGCGACCGGCACTTGCGGCAACTCGTCAATGCGCCGGAGCGCCAGCCCGGCCGCGAACACGGCAAGAAAGCCGTAGGTCTGGCTGACCAGGGCCAGGCCGTAGGTCAGGGCGATCAGCCCCAGGGCAATGAATTCGTCAGAGCCCAGCGCCTCGCGATGGCGCATGCGCAGGTAGAGGATGACGCGGCCGATCAGCGTGCCCATCAGGTAGCCCAGGCCGAGGCCGCCGGCCACCGCCCACAGCACGTCGACGGTCCACCAGCGCCAGCCGCCGTCGCCCAGTTCGTGCAGGCCCAGCAGGCCCAGCCCCAGCATGACGAAGGGGAAGGCCGAGCCGTCGTTGAGGCCGCCTTCGCCGGTCAGGCCAAAGCGCAGGCGATCCCGGTCCCCCACATTGGCCACCTGCACGTCAGACGCCAGCACCGGGTCGGTGGGGGCCAGAATCGCGCCAAGCAGCACGGCCGCCCCCAGCGGCAAGCCCAGTCCCCACACGCCGAGTGCCGTGATGGCGCCCACCGTGGCCAACATCGACACCGTGGCCAGCTGCACCGGGATGCGCCAGCGCGGGTCTGTCAGCGGCAGTTTCAGCTTCATGCCCGCGGTGAACAGCGATATCAGCACGGCCACCTCGGTGAGCCGTTCCAGCAGCGCCACGTTCTTCAGCGCGTCAAGCTTGAGCAGGCCCAGACCCATCGGCCCGATGGCCACGCCCACACCGAGGTAGAGCATCGCCGCGCTCAGCGGCAGGCGTGCAATGAAGGAGCCGCTCAGGGTCATCACGATCAGCAGCGCGCCGACGATGATGCAGCCCAGGGTGAAATCGGCCGGCTCAAGCATGGCGGGATGGTGGGGCCGGGTTCTGCCGTCGCCTGCCTGCGAAAAATGCTGTGTTGGTCATTGGCACAGCTTAAAGCAAACCCGTTTGTGGTTCAGCCAGGCCTGCACCCACAGCGGCGCCCGCCGCGGCGACCCTGCTTATTGCCGGCCCATTCCTTTTCCGCGAATGATGGCTTCGGACACATCGGCGGGGGCTTCCGTGTAGTGCTTGAACTCCATCGTGTAGGTGGCCCGGCCTTGCGTCAGGGAGCGCAGCGTCGTGGAGTAACCGAACATCTCGCTCAGTGGCACTTCGGCGCGCACCAGCTTGCCGCCACCGCCGGCGATGTCTTCCATGCCCTGGATCATGCCGCGGCGCGTGGACAGGTCGCCCATCACATGGCCCATGAAGTCTTCCGGCATTTCGACTTCGACCGCCATCATGGGTTCGAGCAGGATGGGCCTGGCGCGGCGCAGGGCCTCCCGGAACGCGATGGCGCCGGCCATGCGGAAGGCGTTTTCATTCGAATCAACGTCGTGCGACGAGCCGAAGACCAGCGTGGCTTTCACGTCAACCACCGGGTAGCTCGCCAGCACGCCTGCCGTCAGCGCATCCTGGATGCCCTTGTCCACCGCCGGAATGTATTCGCGCGGCACCACACCGCCCTTGATGGCGTCGACGAATTCATAGCCCTTGCCCGGTGGCTGCGGCTCGACGTTCAGCACGGCGTGGCCGTACTGGCCGCGCCCACCCGACTGCTTGATGAACTTGCCTTCAACGTCCTTGACGGCCTGCTTGATCGTCTCGCGGTAGGCAACCTGGGGTTTGCCGACGGTCGCATCGACGCCAAACTCGCGCTTCATCCGGTCGACCAGAATCTCCAGGTGCAGCTCGCCCATGCCCGAGATGATGGTCTGGCCGGATTCTTCGTCGGTCTGCACCCGGAACGAGGGATCTTCCTGGGCCAGCCGGTGCAGCGCCACCCCCATCTTCTCCTGGTCGGCCTGGGTTTTGGGCTCGACGGCCTGGGAGATCACCGGCTCCGGAAAGACCATGCGCTCCAGCATGATCACCTTGTCCGGGTCGCACAGGGTGTCGCCGGTGGTCACGTCCTTCAGGCCGACCGCCGCCGCGATGTCACCGGCGTGCACTTCCTTGATTTCCTGGCGGACGTTGGCATGCATCTGCAGCAGCCGCCCGAGCCGCTCCTTGCGCGTCTTGCCCGGGATGTACACGGTGTCGCCCGTCTTGACCACGCCCGAGTAGACGCGAAAGAAGATCAGCTGCCCGACAAACGGGTCCGTCATGACCTTGAACGCGAGCGCCGAAAATGGCTCGTTATCGCCGGGGTGGCGCTCGGCGGTCTTGTCGTCTTCGGTGTGGCCGAGGATGGCCGGCACGTCGACCGGTGAGGGCAGGTAGTCGATGATGGCATCGAGCAGCGCCTGCACCCCCTTGTTCTTGAAGGCGCTGCCACACAGCATCGGGACGATCTCGTTGGCGACGGTGCGCTGGCGGATTCCCTGCCGGATTTCGTCTTCGCTCAGCGCTTCGCCGGCGAGGTACTTTTCCAGCAAGGGCTCGCTGGCTTCGGCGGCGGCCTCGATCATCTTGTCACGCCAGGTCCTGGCGGTGGCGAGTAACTCGTCCGGAATGTCGCGGTATTCGAAATGCAGGCCCTGGCTGATGTCGTCCCAGACGATGGCTTTCATCTTCACCAGATCGACCACGCCCTGGAAGTGATCCTCGGCGCCGATCGGAATCTGCACCGGCACCGCCACGCCTTTCATGCGCTCGCCGATCTGGCGCTGCACGCGGAAAAAGTCGGCGCCCACGCGGTCCATCTTGTTGACGAAGGCAATGCGCGGCACCTTGTACTTGTTTGCCTGGCGCCACACGGTTTCCGACTGCGGCTGCACGCCGCCGACGGAATCGTAGACCATCACCGCGCCGTCGAGCACGCGCATGGAGCGCTCGACCTCGATCGTGAAGTCGACGTGGCCCGGTGTGTCGATGATGTTGATGCGGTGTTCCGGGTAGTTGCCGGCCATGCCTTTCCAGAAGGCGGTCGTCGCGGCGGACGTGATGGTGATGCCGCGCTCCTGCTCCTGCTCCATCCAGTCCATGGTGGCCGTTCCCTCGTGGACCTCGCCGAGCTTGTAGTTCACGCCGGTGTAAAACAGGATGCGCTCGGTCGTGGTGGTCTTGCCGGCGTCAATGTGAGCGCTGATGCCGATGTTGCGGTAGCGTTCAATAGGTGTTTTGCGGGTCATGACGTCTCCTTGCGCACCAGGTTGGGCAGGCACGACCGGCGCTTTGTGCAACAACAGCGTCCGGCGAAGCCCGCCTGATCAGGGTATGCGAAGGAGATGCTAAAAACAATAGCGAATTACCGCAGCGAACGCTGCGCGTGCAGTGCGCGTGCAGTATGTGTGCAGTGTGAGGGGCTGCTTATGCCGTTTCGGCCAGCGCATCGCCCAGCGCGTTGATCAGCCGGTCGATCTCGGCCTTTTCGCTGATGAAGGGCGGGGCCAGCTGGATGGTGTCGCCGCCGTAGCGCACGTAGAAGCCCTTCTTCCAGCAGTTCATCGCAATCTCGTAGGGGCGGCGTGCCGGCTCGCCCGGCAGCGCGGCAATCGTGAAGCCGGCGGCCAGGCCGTAGTTGCGGATGTCGGCCACATGCTTGCTGCCTTTGAGGCTGTGCACGGCGTTCTCGAAATGCGGCGCCAGCGCCTTGACGCGGCCGATCATGTCTTCCTTCTGCAGCACATCGAGCGCGGCCACGCCGGCGGCGCAGGCCACTGGGTGGGCCGAGTAGGTGTAGCCGTGCGGGAACTCGATCATGTACTCCGGGCCGCCCGCGTCCATGAAGGTGTCGTAGATGTCTTTTGTCGCGACCACGGCGCCCAGCGGCTGCGCGCCATTGGTCACCTGCTTGGCGATGTTCATGATGTCGGGCACCACGCCAAAGGCCTCGGCGCCGGTCCAGGCGCCGCAGCGGCCAAAGCCGGTGATGACCTCGTCAAAAATCAGCAGGATGTTGTGCGCGGTGCAGATCTCGCGCAGGCGCTGCAAATAGCCCTGCGGCGGAATCACCACGCCGGCCGAACCGGAGAAGGGTTCGACGATCACGGCGGCGATGTTGGACGCGTCGTGCAGCGCGATCACGTCGAGCAGGCGGTCGGCCAGCTCGGCGCCGGTGGGCGGCATACCGCGGTGAAAGGAGCCGGTCGGCGGCTGGGTGTGCGGCAGGTGGTCGGCCTCGACCCCTTGGCCAAACAGCTTGCGGTTGGCCGCGATGCCGCCGACCGAAATGCCGCCGAAGTTGACGCCGTGGTAGCCCTTCTCGCGGCCGATCAGGCGCGTTTTGCCGGCCTGGCCCTTGGCGCGCCAGTAAGCCCGCGCCATCTTGAGCGAGGTGTCGGCCGCCTCGGAGCCCGAGCCGGTGAAGAACACGTAGTCCAGCCCTTGGGGCGTCAGTTCCTTGATCTTGTTGGCCAGCTCGAAGGCCAGCGGGTGGCCGAACTGGAAGGCCGGTGCGTAGTCGAGCTTGCTGACCTGGCGGCTCACGGCCTCGGTGATTTCGCGCCGGCAGTGGCCCAAGCCCGAGCACCAGAGGCCCGAAAGGCCGTCAAAAATCTTGCGTCCCCCGGCATCCGTCAGGTAGGCCCCACTGGCCTCCACCACCATGCGCGGGTTGGCCTTGAAGCTGCGGTTGGCGGTGTAGGGCATCCAGTGGGCGTCGAGCCAGGCGGCATCCATGCGGGGGCCGGCGGCCGTTGTCGGTTGCTCAAGGTCAGTGAAGCGCATGTGCTTTCTCCGGTGTTTAGGGTCAGGAAATGGTGGGGAGCGGCCTCTCGCGAGAGCCCGAGAGCCCGCGAGCCCTTTGGCGAGGCGATGAGGACATTCTGGAGTGTTCTGTTAACCTCTAAAAGCATGCAATATCAATGTTTACTTGAGGTTTTATGCAAGTGAAGCGCGCCGTGCTGGGGCAGTTGAGCGACATGGACCTGCGGCTGCTGCAGGTGTTCAAGAGCGTGGTGGATTGCGGTGGCATGGCCGCGGCTGAGCTGGAGCTCAACATCGGCACGTCCACGGTGAGCCGCCATGTGAAGGACCTGGAGACCCGGCTGGGCCTGGTGCTGTGCCGCCGTGGCCGGGCCGGTTTTGCCCTCACGCCCGAGGGGCAACGGGTCTACGAAGAGACTTTGCGCTTGCTGGCTTCGGTGGAGGGTTTCCGCAACAGCATCGACGATATCCACTCACGCATGGGGGGAGCGCTGGCGGTCGCAGTGTTCGACAAGACCGCCAGCAATCCGCGGGCCCACATTGGTGAGGCGATTGCCGAATTCACCGAACAGGCGCCCGACGTGCACCTGCAACTGCATGTGGCTTCAATCAACGCCATCGAGCGTGGCGTGATGGATGGCAGCTACCAGGTGGGCATCATTCCGGCCCACCGCACTTCTCACAGTCTGCTGTATGCCGAGCTGTTCAGCGAGACCATGCTGCTGTACTGCGGCGCGCAGCATCCGCTGTTTGGCGCCGACCCGGGGTCTTCGCTGACCTGGGACGGGCTGCAGGCCTATCATTTCGCGGGGCTGGGCTATCACTCGCCCAACATGGCCTTAAGCCACAGCGCCGGCCTGTCGCGCAAGGCCACGGGGTTTGACCAGGAGGCCATTGCCACCCTGATTCTCTCGGGGAAATTTCTCGGCTTCCTGCCAGACCATTACGCCGAGGGGTTTGAGCGACGCGGCCAGATGCGGGCGGTGCAGCCCGCCGTGTTCCGCTACCCCTGCACTTTTGTGAGCCTGCTCAGGCGTTCCCCCCAGCCGTCGCGCGTGGTACAGGCCTTTCACGATTGCCTGGTGCGGGCGCACGGCAAGATCGGGGCGCCCTGAAGCTGCAGCGAAGGAGGACTACCAATCCACCACGCTCAGGCCCAGGCTCAACACAGTGCGCTTTCTGTTGAAGTCCAGCAGGCTGTCGCCATAGCCGCTGAACAACTGCACGTGGTAGCGCAGGCCGGTGTAGCTGGATGAGGACGCGGGCCCCACCATCCAGTCCAGGCGGGCCGAGCCACGGGCCTCCTTGCGCAGCGAATGCCGCATCGTGAGGCCCAGGCTGTGGGCCTTGTTGATCTGCCAGGCGCCGGTCAGTTCTGCGCGGCCCACGTAGTTTTCGATGCCGGGGTTGTCGTCATTGCCGGACGACTCGCGCAGCCGGTCCCAGACCCGGCCCTGCAGTGTCAGGCTGGAGTCGCCGGCCAGTGTTTTCTCGGCCGCACCCATCAGGTAGACGCGGTTCCAGCTGCGTGACAGCGGCAGCGACTGCCCGTTGGACTGGTGCACCAGCCCCAGCCCGGAGAGCCGGTAGTTCCAGCCACCGGCCAGCGGAATCTGGTGCGGGTAGATATAGATCAGCTCGGGTTCATGGTCGGTATTGCGAAACGGGCGTGACAGTCCGCCGTTGAACAGCTGCCAGTAACTTTGCTGGGTGTAGCCAAACCACAGCGAGTCGTGGTCGTCCTGGTCCGCAGGGCCGCTTTTGAGCAGGCCCTTGGCGATCTTGGTGCGGACCGACAGCTGGATTTTGTTCTCGGTGCGGCCATAGGCCTGCGCCGTCAGGGCCGTGTGGCCGGCGGCCGTCGATGACGGCTGGGTGTTCACGCTGTCGGAGGCCGAGACGGCCAGCGAGGTGGGCCGGTAGCCGCGCAGGGAAAAGGTATCGCAGTCGGTGCCGCGCTGCAGTTCCCAGAACCTGGAGAGCACGCCGTACTGGTCGTTTTTGCAGCCGAGCGGTTTGCCGTCCGGTGCATCGCTGTTCATGGCGGGCAGCACCAGCACCGGCATGGCCGGCTGGCCCGTGTCCGGGTTGGCCGGTGCGGTGGTCAGCGTGGGTGCCGGCTTGCCGGCTGCCGTGCCCGCAGGCGCTGCGGCGGGCGATTGCGAGTCCGCCCATTGCTGAAAACACGTCAGCTGCGCCGCGGGATCGTTTTTCAGGGCCTGGCAAGCCTGCCAGCCCTCGCTGGCCGGACGCTGGAGCGGCACACCGGCCGCCGGCACGGCTTGGGCCTGCGCCGCGCCGGTCAGCAGGCCGGCGAGCATAAGGGCGCAGGGCAGGCGGCGGGCCGGAGTGAATCGTTGGAGAGGCAGGGGGAGGGACATGGCGTCAGTCATCACGGCGGGTGAAATCCTCAAGGTAATCGGGTCAGGGTGAAGGGCACGTCGGGCGCGTTGGCCGGTGCGCTGCTGCTGGTGTCTTTCCAGGTGCCCCGGAACATCCGGCCGCAGGAGCCTTCCACCGCTTCACCATTCCAGGTGCCGGTGATGCTGATGTTGTCGGACGACTCATCCAGCAGCAGCAGGCCATCCTCCAGATCGCCTGCCAGCGCGGCTTTCGCGGCGTGGCCGGCAGCCTTAGGCGCGTCTTTGGTTCCGCGCAGTTCACGGCTGACCGTGCCGGCCAGGCTTTCCGTGAATTCCGCATGCCGCTCCAGCCGCATGGTGGCGCGGGCCGGCAAGCCGGCAGGCGGCTGGCTGAAGCGCACAGCCCACAGGCCGTGCAGCTGCTCGGCCTTCAGGGCGTGGGCGGGCGGGCATGCGGCTTTCGTCGTGTTTTGGGCGCTGACCCCGGAAAAATGGGTACAGGCAGCGATGAACAAGAGCGTGAGTCGGAGCATCTTTGACGTCATGACTGGGTAAATGTCCTGGTTAGACCGCTCTGGCGCTGGTACGGCAACCAGGGCGTAGCGGCACACAATGAAAGTGATGGATTCGTGCCCAAGGTTGGCGCCAGGCCGCGGCGAGGGCTGCATGCCGGCGGCACCGGCCGCGCAAAGGGACGAAGGGGACGAAGGATCGCGGTTGGAATAAGGATTTAAGTTGTCAATGCGCGAAGTCGGTTTGAGTTTAAAAACAACGCGCAGTGGGTTGAGCTTGGATGAACTTGTGCACTATTTCACGGGCAAGGGCATCAAGAGCAAGCGCGGGCGTGGCGGCAACGCGGTATGCAGGTTAACCCGAGGGAGTGCAAGAATTTGTAACGTGATAATCGCCGGACGTTCCTATTATCCGAAAGAATTTCATGAGCATTCGTAAGTGTCTGTGTGCGCTGGCTCTCTGGCTGGGTGCGGTGGCCGGGTCGGCTTGGGCCCAGGGCGGTCCGCTGCTGTTCGCGGTGAACGAGGGCGTGACCTACCGCGTCAACCCCGTCGCCACCGTCGAGCGTTTTCGGGAGATTTCGGAAGACCTGAGCAAACTGCTCAAGCGGCCGGTCAAGGTTCAGCCTGTCACCGACTACAAGGAGCTTGCGGCAGGGTTGGCCGAGCAGCGCTACGACCTGGCCTATGTGCATCCGGCGCACCATTCCATCCGCGCCATGACCAGCGGCGGCTACCACCTCGTGGCGCTGACCAAGGGCTTCACCGAGTACAAGGCCTCGTTCATGGTGCGCGGCGACTCGACGCTGAAAACCCTGGCCGACCTGAAGTCGGGCAAGATCGGCGCGCCCGACGAAGACTCCATCACCTCGGTGATCATGCGCGCCACTTTGCGTGACGCACTGGGCGCGCAGCCGCTGCCCGCCACCTATGTCAAGCTGCAGGAGGCGGTCCCCTTCATGATTGAAAACAACTTTGTGGCGGCTGGCGTCAGCGCATCGCGCGCCGTCGTGAAAAACTGGCAGGACAAAGGCGGCAAGGTGCTGGCCAGCAGCAAGCCGGTCCCCATCAAGCACATGATTGCCAGCAGCAAGCTGTCTGAAGCGCAGCGCGCCCAGCTCACCAGCTACTTCATCGAGCTGGACCAAAATTCCGAAGGCAAAAAGCGTCTGGCCGCACTGAATGTCCAGGGCTTTCTGGTATCCGACCAGGCCGCCCTGATCGGCTTGGGCAAGTGGCTGAGCATTTGACGGCACGGGCCTGAGTTACGCACTGCAACACTGCACTAACGTAGTTCCGAGGCCGCCGCGGCGGCCAGTCCATCGGCTGATTTTTTGGCAAACTCGGCCCGCAGGGCCTTGAGCTTTTCGCGCGGGTCTTCTTTCACCGTGGCCTTGTCCAGCGCCATCTCGGCAATAAACCGGCTCGGGATGCCGGCGATGGTGTCACGGTTCTTCTTGCGCCGGCGCAGCCAGTTGACCGCCAGCGTGCGCTGGGCGCGGGTGATGCCCACATACATCAGGCGGCGCTCTTCCTGCAGGCGCAACGCAATGTTGTCGGTGTTGCTGCCGTCGTCTTCTTCGAGCTTGAAGGGCAGCAGGCCTTCGTTGCAGCCGGCCAGCATCACATGCGGCCACTCCAGGCCCTTGGAGGCGTGCAGGGTGGACAGTGTCACCACATTCTGGTCACCCTCGCGCTCGCTGATGGTGGACAGCAGCGCAATCGTCTGCACCACTTCGAGCATGGTTTTCTTTTCGCTTTCAACCACGGCGCCCGAGGTGTCGTCGATCTGGCCGCCGCAGCGCAGCGCCATCCAGTCGCAAAAATCCATCACATTGCTCCAGCGCGCGGCCGCGACTTTTTCACTGTCTTCGCCGTCGTAGAGGTGTTTTTCGTAGTCGATTTCCTTGAGCCAGTCGTTCAGAAACGTGCGCGCATCTTCCGCGCCCACGGTGCGCCTGGCACGGTATTCCAGCTCGTTCAGGTAGCGGCCGAATTCCTGCAGCGAACCGACCGCCTTGGCCGGCAGCACCGAGCTCAATGAGTTGCTGAACAGCGCTTCAAACAGGCTGAGCTTGTACTGGTCGGCAAAGGTGCCCAAGGTGCCCAGCGTGGTGTGGCCGATGCCGCGCTTGGGCGTGGTCACCGAGCGCATGAAGGCCGGGTTGTTATCGTTGTTGACCAGCAGGACCATCCAGCTGCACAGGTCCTTGATCTCGGCGCGGTCGAAAAAGCTTTGCCCGCCCGACACCTTGTACGGGATCTGCGCCTTGCGAAAGGCTTTTTCCAGCGGCTTGGCCTGGTGATTGGCGCGGTAGAGCACGCAAAAATCTTTCCATTCCTTGTACTGGCTGCCCACCGCCTGCAGCTCGCCGCCCGCGCGCAGGCTCTGGATGCGGGCCACCACGCGCTCGGCCTCGTGCTCTTCGCTGTCACAGTCCACCACGCGCACCGGCTCGCCCTCGCCGAGTTCCGAGAACAGGGTCTTTGGAAACAGCTTGGGATTGGGGCCGATCACGTTGTTGGCGGCGCGCAGGATGGCGCTGGTCGAGCGGTAGTTCTGCTCCAGCTTCACCACCTTGAGGTTGGGGTAGTCCTCCGGCAGTTTCTTCAGGTTGTCCAGCGTGGCGCCGCGCCAGCCGTAGATCGACTGGTCGTCATCGCCCACCGCCGTGAAGCGGCCGCGCGTGCCCACCAGCAGTTTGAGCACCTCATATTGCGTGGCGTTGGTGTCCTGGTATTCGTCGACCAGCACATGGCCCAGCGACTGCTGCCATTTGTTGCGGACCGCTTCGTGCTCCCGCAGCAGCTTGAGCGGCAGGCCGATCAGGTCGTCAAAGTCCACGCTCTGGTAGGCCGTCAGGCGCTCTTCATAGTGCGCCATGACGCGCGCCACCAGGCGCTCTTCGTCGTTGCTGGCCTGGGCTGCGGCTTGGGCGGCATTGAGGCCCTGGCCTTTCCAGGCGCTGATGGTCCACTGCCACTGGCGCGCCGTTGCCACGTCGGTGCTGCCGCCGGCGTCTTTCAAAATGCTGGTCACGTCATCGCTGTCCAGGATAGAGAACTGCTGCTTCAGGCCCAGCGCCTGGCCGTCCTGCCGCAGCATGCGCACGCCCAGTGCGTGAAAGGTGCAGATCAGCACGCCCTTGGCTTGCTTGCCGATCAGGCTTTTGGCGCGTTCGCGCATCTCGGCGGCCGCCTTGTTGGTGAAGGTGATGGCGGCAATCTGCTCGGCCTTCAGCCCGGACTGGATCAGCCGGCCGATCTTGTGCGTGATCACCCGCGTCTTGCCCGAGCCGGCACCGGCCAGCACCAGGCAGGGGCCGTGCAGGTAGTTGACGGCTTCCTGCTGCGCGAGGTTGAGCCCGGTACTGGCGGGAAAAGCGCCAGACGGCGCAGCAGTGGAGATGGGGGAAACAGGGGCGGGGGACGACATGCAGGCAGGACGCGTGGAGAAAATGGGAAGCGGCGTGGGGTAAGCGGGGATTGGCGTGAAGGAATCGGTAATCGGTAATCTGGATCAGGGGACCGAAAAAAAAGCACAAGGCAGCGGGAATCATAGCCAGTCACCGGCATGCCCGGCTGGCCGGTGACAATACGCCCTGTGTTAAGCATTCTTCTGGTCACCTTTCCCTTCTTTGCCCTGGTGCTGTGCGGCTATGCCGCCGCCCGCCGCGCACTGCTGCCGCAGCTCGCGATTCCGGGGCTCAACACCTTTGTGCTGTATTTCGCGCTGCCATGCATGCTGTACCGCTTTGGCGCGAGCACGCCGGTTGCCCAGCTGCTCGATGCCAGCCTGGTCGCCGTGTACCTGCTGTGCGCGCTGCTGCTGGTGACGTTCACGATTGCGGTCACACGGGACCGTCCCAAGGGCCGTATCGGATGGAACGATGCCTCTTTCGGCGCGCTGGTGGCCACTTTCCCCAACACCGGATTCATGGGCGTGCCGCTGCTGGTGGCGCTGCTCGGCGTCAAGGCGGCCGGCCCGGCGATCGTGACCATCGTGGTGGACCTGCTGGTCACCAGCTCGCTGTGCATTGCGCTGTCGCGGCTGGACTCGGCCGATATCCACGGCGCTGAGGTGGCCGCCCAAAAAGCGTTGCGCGGCGTGGCGCTCAATCCGATGCCATGGGCCATTGTGCTGGGCGCCCTGTCGTCGGGCTTCGGGCTCAGCCTGCCCGCGCCGGTGATGCAGACACTGGGGCTGCTGGCCGATGCCGCCTCGCCGGTGGCACTGTTCACCATCGGTGCCGTGCTGGCGCGCTCCCAGATGAACACCGCGGAGTCCGTGCCTTTGCGAGACTATGTGCCGGTGGCGCTCATCAAGCTGGTGATCCATCCGGTGCTGGTCGGGCTGATCGGCTTCGGGGCGATTGCCGCCGGCCTGCCGCTGGACCGCTTCGCCCTGACCGTGGTGATCCTGGTGGCCGCCCTGCCCAGTGCCAGCAATGTCGCCCTGCTGGCCGAGCGTTTCGGCGCCGACAACGGGCGCATTGCGCGGATCATTCTGCTGTCGACGGTGCTGGCGTTTTTCAGCTTCTCGGCGGCGGTGAGTTTGTTGACCTGAGAACCCGGAGGCCGTAGCCTGACGCTGGCCTGGCCGGCGCATGTTCAGCATCCATGCCTTGTCCAACACGATATTCCCGCCCTGATTGATTCGGAGGAACGGGAGCTGACCCCGCAGTCGGGCAGGCTTTCAATCGCGACGGTCCGCTTTGCTGTTCTACCGTGGCGGAACGGCGTGTGGCGCGCATGACGTGTCAAGGACGGGTCGCCGCCGCAACCCCATACAGAACCAGCGCCGCCATGACCACGGCGGTGAATCCGACATGGATCGCGAACAGCGTGGCCAGCACCGCTCCGATGACCGACGCGCAGCCGTTGATACCCCAAGCCCAGGGAATGAGCCGGGCATTGATGGCCTCCACCCTGGCCAAACCCAGGGGGAACGGCATGCCCATGAAAAACGCCAGCGGGGCGATGAGGGCGGCCGAGATCAGGATTCTCGCCGCGTCCGGCAGCCCCATCGCGTGCCGGAACAGCCAGGGAAGCAGGGCCAGGCAAAGCACCGCCGACAGGCAAATGGCGCCCGCCACTGCCGCCGGGTGCCGCATGGCCCTGGTGCCTTCTGCCAGGCGCCCGGAAACGCGGCTGCCGATTCCGGCGAACAGCAAAAACGCGGACAGCACGACCGCGACCGCATGGAGCGGGTGGCTCAGGAACAGGACGAACTTCTGGATGAACGCAATCTCGATGAACATGAAGCCGAAACCGATCGCCAGAAAGTAGACGAGGACGCGGCCGCGCGATTCGGTGAGCGGCGTGCTGTGGTCCTGCCGGGCATCTACCCATGTGACCCATGCCAACGGCAGGCCGATCAACAGCAGGCTCGCAAGCACCGCCTGAACCAGCGTCGCCACGAGCACCGGATAGCCCCATTCGAGGAGCGGCAAGCCGCCCTGCCCCTTCAGCGACAAGAGCTCGGGCAGCGAGCGCCACTTGAAGAAGTGGAAGAAGTGCGGCTTGTCGTCGGTGGCCGGGGCAATGTGAAACTTGTAGCCCTGCAGGAATGCTTCCCGGCCCGGACCGAGCAGCGCCACCGCGCCGTCGAACAGGTCGGGACCTTCGACCACGTTATAGCGGTTCGCCTCCTCCGGCCGCATGCCGGGGTAGTAAGCCACATCGAACGAGCGGGCGGCGCAGAAGGCCTTGATCGCCGCGATGTCCGCGCCGTCGAAGGCGCCGTTCTTGACGAGCAGCGTGGTGGTCTTCCAGCTGCGCACCAGGGCGAGCCGTGATCCGGGATCGGCGACGCCCGATCGCTCCAGCGCCAGCGCGGCGGCGGCAAAGAGCTTGAGCGCATCGCGCGGCGGCAGCGTGACCCAGCGTGTGATCGCCAGCAGGCCGCCGGGCTGCAGATGCCGCAGGTCGTCCTGCACGGCTTCGACCGTGTAGAGATAGTTTTCGGCTAGCGCGTAGAGGCCGGCCGAGGAAGCGCTGAAGGAGTCGAGCAGCGCCACGTGGATGAGGTCGTAGCGCTCCTTGCTGGCCGCGACGAAGCCGCGCGCCTCGGCCACATGCACGCGCGCGATTCTCGAATAGATGCCGCCGGCATAGTCCGCGAACCGGCGCCGCACCAGATCGACGACCTGCGGGTTGAGCTCCACCGCATCGATCTGGCTGGCGCCGTGATGGTAGGCCTGCAGCACGTCGGCTCCGGCGCCGGCACCCAGTACCAGCACGCGCGGATGGCGCAGCAGGTGGTAGGGCAGTGCCGAGCTGATCTGGTCGAGATGGACCAGGCTGCCCTGCCGCCCGTCGAATCGGGTCAGCGCGTTGAGACCTTCGCCGTCGATGAAGACCCCGAGTTGCGGCGGCGGCTCGGCCGTTGCATTGAGGCTCAGTCCCGGCGCGTGGCGCAGCGCAATGCGCGGACTCTCGACCACGCTGACGAGGCCCAGCGGGCTCGATCGTTGCTCGACCACCCGGGTTTCGGGAATGCGCAAGGTCTGCGACAGCTCCTTGTACGGCGACATGACGGGTGCCACCCAGGCTGGCGGCAACAGCAAGGGCAGGTTGGCCATGACCATCAGCAGGGCCGCCGGCCGCCAGTGCCTGGGACCCCGGCATTCGAGCCACGCCACCGCCGCGGCGGCCCATCCCAAGGCCCCGATCAGCTTCAGGGTGTCCGCCGGCGACAGCACGAACAGCAGGGCCACGACGCCCAGGCTGCCCGCCCCGGCGCCCAGGATGTCGAAGCTGTAGATGCGCGGCACCTTGCCGCGAAAGCATGACAAGGCCATGCACACACAGGCGCCGGCGAACAGGAAGGGCAGCAGAAGCAGCAGGTAGACCGCCAGCAGGTACACCGGCTGGCGCGGGTCCCAGAGGATTTCGAGCGGATTGAACGGCACGCGCTGCGCCAGCACAAAGCAGCCTATGGCGCTGACTCCGAACGCCGCGGCGGCCGCGCTGAACAGCGGTGCAAAATGCCGCTGCACGGCGTGTTGCGCCAAGGTCAGCACGGCGCCGCTGGCGCCGTAGCCGAGCAGCGCTAGGCTGATGATCATGTAGGCGAAGTGGTGCCACAGGATGATGGAGAACAACCGCATCAGCAGGATTTCGTAGGCCAGCGCGGCGGCCGAGATCAGGGCCACGCCGATCACCGGCGGGACGGGCCCGCCACGTGCAAGCTCGCGTGTCCAGGTCATGGGCATCTCAGTTGCTCCACCGCGCTTCGCACGAGCCGCGACGCATGAAACGCGAGGCCTGTGCGGGGAACACCGCGGAACCGGCTCTGCCGGGCCGCTGGTGTTGCCCCCTCGAAGGGGGAGGCGGCTACACGCAGTGAGCCAGCAACGGGGGTGGGTTTCATCCTAGCGCTGGCCGGTCAGCGGAACGAAGGCCACCGGCAGGATCTGCCGGGTCGACACCGTCCCATCGCGGTTCTTCTCGACCAGCATCAGTTGCTGGACCATGAATGCTGCGCCCACCGGAATCACCATCCTGCCGCCGGCCTTGAGCTGGCGGATGAGTGGCGGCGGAATGTGGCTGGCCGCCGCGGTGACGAGAATGGCATCGTACGGCGCGTGTTCCTCCCAGCCGTGGTAGCCGTCGCCCAGCCGCACCTGGACGTTGTCGTAGCCCAGCTTCTGCAGGCGTTGCCGGGCTTGCAGCCCCAGCGGCTCGATGATCTCGATGGTGTAGACGGCACGCGCTAGGTGCGCCATCACCGCCGCCTGATAACCCGAACCGGTGCCGACCTCGAGCACCTTGTGGCCGGGTTCCACCCTGGCCAGATCGGTCATCAGCGCGACGATGTAAGGCTGCGAGATGGTCTGCCCGTGGCCGATCGGCAGGGGGCGGTTCTGGTAGGCACGGGGAAGCTGGTCAGCGGGAACGAACTCGTGTCGCGGCACCTTCCCCATGACCGCCATCACCCGCTCATCAAGGGCTGGCTTGCCGGTCTCGGTGCGGGTCTCGCGAACGAGCGCCGTGATTTCCTCCATCATCCGCCGGTGCCCGGACGCGAAGTCTTCGGCTGCGGCGGTCTGTGCCCCTGTCATGGCCAAGAGGAGCGCTGCGGCAACAACACGGACGGTGGGTGTGGCCATCGCTTCGGTTCGACGACGGGCTGGAGTCCGTCATGGGAGAGCGGAGATTTCCTGATCATGGCAGAGCGGGAGATCGCGGTCCAGCCCGCGGTGTAAGCCCACGGCATGGAAGTGGTCCGGGGTGCGCGGCACCCGGGGAGTCACGGCGGGCATGACTCGCTGCTCAAAACGATCTCCCCAGCCGGCGTGCGCGGGCTGCGCCGGGCATTCTCTCAGGCAAAGCAGGCGTTCCGTCAAGACCTGCAACATTTCAACAACAATCATAAACTCCGTCGAAGTGGCCGGACGTGGCACGTGATAATCCACAATACGTAAAGCCGCGGGTGAAGCGGGACTGCGAAAAGATTTCAATCGTGTTCGCTGATCCAGGATTCAGTCAGAACGACACACACGGGGAGAGTGCGTGAACAGGACAGGCAGCTGCTCGATAACTTTGTCAGGCACCGCGCAGGGCATCATTGACCGCAAGCTCCCCGCCGAGGCCTTGTGCGCGGGCGGCATGGGTGACACACCATTGCGCCTGCTGGCAGACGCAATACCCCAGATCGTCTGGATGATGCGGGCCGATGGCAGGTACACCTACTTCAATCGACGGTGGTTTGACTATTGCGGCTTGTCCCTGGAGGAGAGCCTGGACTGCGGCTGGCCCGGCCTCGTTCATCCCGATGACGGCCCGCGAGTTGCGGAACTTTGGGCGCAGGCATTCAAGAGTGGCGAGACCTGTGAGGTCGAATACCGTCTGCGCCGGGCCGATGGCGTCTATCGCTGGATGCTGGGCCGGGCGGTTGTGCAATATGATGCGGCGGGCCTGACGGCCCACTGGCTGGGTACCTTGACCGATATTGACGACCTGAAGCAGGCCGCTGTTTCTCTGGAGAAAGATCTCTCCATGAACCGCATCGCTGGCAGGGTTGCGCGCCTGGGGGGATGGACGATTGAACTGCCGGACCGCACGCTGACCTGGTCGGATGAAAACTGCCTGATTCACGACGTTGCGCCCGGCTATCAACCGACGCTGGAAGAGGGGATCAGCTACTTTCTCCCGGAGCATCGGCCGATAGTCATCCGTTATGTGCAGGACTGCGCGGAACATGGCACGCCTTACGAATTTGTGCTGCCCAAGCTCACCGCCAAGGGCCGGCGCATCTGGGTGCGGTCCATTGGCGAGGCAGTGCGTGATGCCACCGGAAAGATCATCCGCATTCAGGGGGCCTTCCAGGATATCTCGGAGCAGAAGGAGGCGGAAGCGCGCACGCTCGCGCTGGAGGCACAGCTCCTCACCACGCTGGAGAGCATCACCGACGGGTTTTTCCTGATCGACAGGGAATGGAAGTTCACCTTCGTCAACGGTCAGGCAGAGCGAATGCTCAAGCGCCGCCGGGAAGACCTGATGGGCCATACGCTGTGGCAGGAACTTCCCGAGGCCGTGGGCGCGCGCATCGAACGCGAATACCGCCTGGCGGCTCAAGCGCAACACACGACCCGCTTTGAGGCTTTTCATCAGCCGCTGCAGACCTGGTTTGCCTTCCACGTCTACCCCACCGAGGCGGGGCTCGCGGTTTACTTTCAGGACATCACCCAGCGGCGTGCAGAGCAGGCGCAGCTGCGCCTGCTGGAAACGGCGGTTTCGCGCCTGAACGACATGGTGGTCATCACGGAGGCTGAAGCCTTCAGCGATGCGGGTCCGCGGATTGTTTTTGTGAACGATGCCTTTGAGCGGCACACCGGCTACAGCCGGGAGGAGGCCGTTGGACATACCTCGGCGCTTCTGTGGGGGCCCAAAACGCAGCAGGCCGAACTGGACCGGATTCGCGCCGCGATGAAAAAGTGGCAAGCGGTACGCGCGGAAATTGTCGTTTACACCAAGGCCGGTCAGGAGCTCTGGCTGGAAACAGAGGTCGCGCCCATTGCCGACGAGTCCGGCAGGTTTACCCACTGGGTGGCCGTCGAGCGCGACATTACCGAGCGCCGGCAACAGCAGGAAGAAATTCTCAGTCTCAACGGCGAACTCGAGGAGCGGGTATTGCTGCGCACAGCCCAGCTCGCAGCGGCGAACAAGGAAATGGAGTCTTTCGCCTACTCCGTGTCCCATGACCTGCGCTCGCCCCTCAATACCATCCACGGATTCAGCCAGCTGCTCGCGAAGGCCGAAGCAGAAAATATCAGCGACAAGGGCAAGCACTACCTGGACCGGATTGGTGTCGGGGTCAAGGAGATGGGCGAGTTGATCGAGGGCCTGCTGACCCTGGCCCAGCTGTCCCGCGAGCAGATCAAGTCCGAGCATGTCGATCTTTCGGCAGTCGCCCGGCGGATCGAGCAGGAGCACCGGGAGCGGGAGCCGCAGCGCCAGGCGCAGGTGCTCATCCAGGAGGGCTTGTGCGTGCAGGGCGACCCCCGCCTGCTGTCGGCCGTGTTGCAAAACCTGCTGGCCAACGCGTGGAAGTTCACTTCCAGGCAGTCGCTGACGCGGATTGAGGTGGGCTGCGAGCGGGGCTCCGATGGCGACACCGTCTTTTTTGTCAAGGACAACGGTGTCGGATTTGACATGGCCTTCTCGCACAAGCTTTTTGGCACCTTCGAGCGCCTTCATTCACCGGGAGATTTCGCCGGGACCGGCATCGGGCTGGCCACCGTGAAGCGTGTCATCGACCGTCACGGCGGCCGTGTCTGGGCTGAAGGCAAATTGAACGAAGGCGCGATGTTCTGCTTTACCCTGGGTCAACGCAGCGAATCGGCAACCTGAAGGGGCGGGTGCCGCTTTGGCCGATGCGGCTTTCCGCCAGGGACTGCCGCCGCGATATGGATAAGAGATAAGGTGTCAGTCGAAGCGGTCGTCCTTCACCTGCACCATGCCGTTCTCGACCCGCACCGGGAAGGTCGGCACCGCCTCGTAGGCCGGCGGCGACAGCGCCTCGCCGGTGACCAGCGAGAACTGCGCGCCGTGGCGCGGGCAGACGATGATGTCGTCCAGCACTTCGCCGTCGGACAGAGTCTCGGCCTCGTGGGTGCACAGGTCCTCGATCGCGTAGTAGCGGCCTTTGACGTTGAACACGGCGATGGGTACGCCGTCCACGTCCACGGTGCGGCAGCTGCCGGGCGGGAAGCCGTCCGCCGGGGCGACGTCGGTCCAGTCGGCCATCACAGCAGCCCCAGTTGCAGGCGCGCCGCCTCGCTCATCATGCCCTTGGACCAGGGCGGCTGCCACACCAGCTCGACCTCGACCTCGTTCACGCCGGGCACGCCATCGACGGTACTGCCGACCACCTCGGGAAAGGTCTGCGCCACCGGGCAGCCGGGGGCGGTCAGTGTCAGGCGGATATGCACCTTGCCCAAGGCCTCGTCCACGTCCAGACCGTAGACGAGGCCCAGGTCGTAGATGTTGACCGGGATTTCCGGGTCAAACACGCCTCGCAGGGCCTCGATCACGCGCGCCTGCAAGCCCGTGACGGGGGGCGTGGCAGCGGGCGCAGCAGGGGGCGGGGCAACGGCCTCCTTGGCCTGGTGTATCAAATCGAAAATGTTCATCGCATTCACTCCGTCGAAACCGGCTGGCTGACCTCGCGCAGCGCCGCGCGCAGCGTATGCCAGGCCAGGGTGGCGCATTTCACCCGTACCGGGAATTCGCGCACGCCGGCCAGCACCTCCAGCTTGCCCAGCGCGACCGTGGATGGCGAGTCGCTGCCGCCCGCCACCAGCGCGTGAAAACTGGCGAACAGGTTCTCGACCTCAGTTTCGGTCTTGCCCTTCAGGGCGTCGGTCATCAGCGATGCCGAGGCGGTGGAAATGGCGCAGCCCGAGCCTTCGAAGCGGGCGTTTTCGATCACGCCGTCCACGACCTGGAGGTAAAGCGTCAGCCGGTCGCCGCACAGCGGATTGAAACCCTCGGCGCGGCGGTTGGCCCCCGCCAGTGGCCCGAAATTGTGCGGGTGGCGGTAGTGGTCAACGATGAGTTCCTGATACAGATCGCGCAAGTCAGACATCAGCCAAATACCTCCTGCGCCCTGCGGATCGCGCGCAGCAGCACATCCACTTCTTCCACTGTGTTGTAGAGGGCGAACGAGGCGCGCACCGTGGCGGGCACGCCGAAATGCGCCATCACCGGCATGGCGCAATGGTGGCCGGCGCGCACCGCCACCCCCTCGTCGTCGAGGATGGTGCCGACATCGTGCGGGTGCACGCCCTCCACGGTGAACGACAGGATGCTCGCCTTGTCCCGGGCGGTGCCGATGAGGCGCAGGCCGGCCATTCCGGCCGCCTGTTCGGTGGCGTAGGCCAGCAGCGCGTGTTCGTGGGCGGCGATGGCGGGCAAACCCACCATGCCCACATAGTCGATCGCCGCCCCCAGGGCGATGCCGCCCGCGATATGCGGGGTGCCGGCCTCGAACTTGTACGGCAGGTCGTTGTATGTCGTCCGGGCGAAGGTGACCTCGCGGATCATGTCGCCGCCGCCCTGCCAGGGCGGCATGGCGTCCAGCAGCGCCGCCTTGCCGTAGAGCACGCCGATGCCGGTCGGGCCGTAGAGCTTGTGGCCGGAGAAGGCGTAGAAATCGCAGTCGAGCGCCTGGACGTCAACCGGCAGGTGGGCCACCGCCTGGGCGCCATCGACCAGCACCACCGCCCCCACCGCATGGGCAAGCGCGACGAGGCGCTGCACCGGGTTGATGCTGCCGAGCGCGTTCGACAGCTGCGTGAGCGCGACGATGCGTGTCGCCGGGCCCAGCAGGCGCTCGAACTCATCGAGGCGCAACTCGCCGGCGTCGTCGATGGGCGCGACGCGCAGCACCGCGCCCGTGCGCTCGCACAGCAGCTGCCATGGCACGATGTTGGAGTGGTGCTCCATCTCGGTGATCAGGATTTCGTCGCCGGGCCGCAGGCGCTGGCCGTAGCTCGCCGCCACCAGGTTGATCGCCTCGGTGGTGCCGCGCACGAACACGATTTCCTCGCGGCGGGCTGCATGGATGAAGCGCTGCACCGTGTCGCGTGCCGCCTCATAGGCCTCGGTCGCCTGCTGGCTCAGGCTGTGCACGCCGCGGTGGATGTTGGCGTTCAGCTCGGCGTAGTAGCGCGCCTCGCAGTCGATCACGTACTGCGGCTTCTGGCTGGTGGCCGCGTTGTCCAGGTAGACCAGGGGCTTGCCGTGCACGGTCCGGTGCAGGATGGGGAAATCCTGCCGCAGCCGCGCCACTGCCAGGACTGTCTCGGGCGCGCTGGCGCGTGCAGTCAGTTCTTTCGCATTCACTGGGGCGTTCATACGTGCCCCCACGCTTGCCACTTCGTGTGCTGCGCTGCCCCCCAAGGGGGCCTTCGCGCCTTGGGACGGCCCGGCGGCGTTCATAACAACTCCTTCACCCGCTCGGGCAGGCGCCCCAGCAGCAGCTTCTCCAGCCGCGCCCGCAGCGGCGCAATGCCCACCCGGTCAACCACTTCCTCGGCGAAGGCAAAGGTGAGCAGCGCGCGCGCGGACGCATCGTCCACGCCGCGCGAGCGCAGGTAGAAGATCTGCTCGGGGTCGAGCTGGCCGACGGTGGCGCCGTGGCTGCATTTCACGTCGTCGGCGTAGATCTCCAGTTGCGGTTTGGTATCGACTTCGGCGTTGTCCGACAGCAGCAGGTTGCGGTTGGTCTGATCGGCATCGCTGTGCTGCGCATCGGCATGCACGATCACCTTGCCGTTGAACACCGCGCGGGATGCGCCGGCCAGCACGCCCTTGTAGAACTCGCGGCTGGTGCCGTGCGGCCGGGCATGGTCGATGCGGGTGTGGTGGTCGATATGCTGGCGGCCGTCGGTCATGTACAGCCCGTCGAGCGCGCACGTGGTGTGCTCGGCATTGAGCCCGACGCCGATATCGATCCGCGCCAGGACCGCGCCCAGTGCGAACGAGCGCGAGGTGAAGCGGCTGCCATGCTGCTGGTCCGCATTCACCGCGGCGACGTGGAAGGCCTTGAGGCTCTCCTGCTGCAGCTTGTGGTGCTCGATTTCGGCGTCGCGCCCGGCCACGAGGTCGGTGATCACGTTGGTGAAGTAGGCGCCTTCGCCGACGGCCACATGGTGCTCGATCAGGCTGGCCCGGCTGCCGGCGTCGGCCACCACGAGGTTGCGCGTCTGCACCGCCAGGCCCGCTTCGGTGGTGACAAACAGCAGGTGGATCGGTGTGTCGAGCGCCACGCCAGCGGCCAGATGGACATAGGCGCCGTCACTCATGAAGGCCGCGTTCAGCGCCGCAAAGGCAGACGGGTAGCAGCCGGACGGGTAGGCGTGCGGCGTCGGCCCCAGCAGGCTTTCCAGGCACTCGGGGTCGCGTTCCAGCAGCTCGGCGAGGCTGGCCAGCGTGACGCCTGCGGGCAGCGGCGCTATGCGCGACCAGCGTGGCTGATAGTGGCCGTTCACAAACACCAGGCGCTGCGTGTCGGGCAGGCTCCAGTCTTCGATCTGCTGCGCCGTGACACCGTTCGGCGTCGGCGGCGTCAGCGTGGCCAGCACAAAACGGCCTTTCTCGATGGCGGCGACGCTGGTGTACTTCCAGTCCTCCTGCCGCAGCGTCGGCAAGCCAGTGTCGGCGAAAGACGCCAGCCCTGCTTCGCGCGCGCGGCGCAGCCACGGCAGGTGCCCGCCGGGCAGTGACGCCTTGAGGCGGGCAAATTCGTCGCGGTAGAAATCGGTGGCGGTGACGTTCATAAGACCACCCCCGCCTGACGGCTGGTCTCGGCCTCGATCCAGCCGTAACCGTGTTTTTCCAGCTCCAGCGCCAGCTCTCTCCCGCCGGACAGCGCGATGCGGCCTTGCGCCAGCACGTGCACGTGGTCCGGCACGATGTAGTTGAGCAGGCGCTGGTAGTGGGTCACCAGCACGATGGCCCGTTCCGGGCTGCGCATGGCGCTGATGCCGCCGGCGACGACCTGGAGCGCATCGATGTCCAGGCCCGAATCGGTCTCATCCAGGATGGCGAGTTTCGGCTCTAGCACGGCCATCTGCAGGATCTCGTTGCGCTTCTTCTCGCCGCCGGAGAAACCCTCGTTGACCGCGCGGTAGAGCAGGCTGGTGTCCATGCCCATCAGCGCCAGCTTGCCCTTCACCAGCGCGAGGAAGTCCACCGCGTCCAGCTCCGGCTCGCCGCGGTGCAAGCGCTGCGCATTGAGCGCCGCCTTCAGCAGATAGATGTTGGCGACGCCGGGGATTTCCACCGGGTACTGGAAGGCCAGAAAGATCCCCGCCCGCGCCCGCTCTTCAGGCGGCAGATCGAGCAGGTTGCGGCCTTCGTAGCGCACCTCGCCGGCGGTCACCACATGGTTGTCGCGCCCGGCCAGCACGTGGGCCAGCGTGCTCTTGCCCGAGCCGTTCGGCCCCATGATGGCGTGCACTTCGCCCGCCCGGATCGTGAGATCAATGCCGCGCAGAATGGGCTTGTCATCGACGCTGACGTGCAGGTTTCTGATTTCGAGCATGGTCTGTCCTTGTCATCCGATGCTGCCTTCCAGGCTCACGCCCAGCAGCTTTTGCGCCTCCACCGCGAATTCCATCGGCAGCTCCTTGAACACTTCCTTGCAAAAGCCGTTGACGATCATCGACACCGCGTCTTCCGGCGCGAGGCCGCGGCTCTGGCAATAGAACAACTGGTCCTCGCCGATGCGCGAGGTCGAGGCTTCGTGCTCGACCCGGGCGGTAGGGTTTTTCACTTCGATGTAGGGGAAGGTGTGGGCCGCGCACCGGTCGCCCAGCAGCAGCGAGTCGCACTGCGTGTAGTTGCGCGCGCCGGCAGCGCCTTTGGCCACCTTCACAAGTCCGCGGTAGGCGTTCTGCCCGTGGCCGGCCGAGATCCCCTTGGACAGGATGGTGCTGCGGGTGTTCTTCCCGAGGTGGATCATCTTGGTGCCGGTGTCGGCCTGCTGGTAGTGGTTGGTCAGCGCCACCGAGTAGAACTCGCCCACGGCGTTGTCCCCCTGCAGGATCACGCTGGGGTACTTCCAGGTGATGGCCGAGCCGGTCTCCACCTGGGTCCAGGAAATCTTCGAGTTGGCGCCGCGGCAGTCGCCGCGCTTGGTGACGAAGTTGTAGATGCCGCCCTTGCCCTCCTTGTCGCCGGGGTACCAGTTCTGCACCGTCGCGTACTTGATCTGCGCGCCTTCCAGCGCGATCAGCTCGACCACCGCGGCATGCAGCTGGTTCTCGTCACGCATCGGCGCGGTGCAGCCTTCGAGATAACTCACGTAGGCGCCCTTGTCGGCGATGATCAGCGTGCGTTCGAACTGGCCGGTGTTTTGGGCGTTGATGCGGAAGTAGGTGGACAGCTCCATCGGGCAGCGCACCCCCGGCGGGATGTAGCAGAACGAGCCGTCGCTGAACACCGCCGAGTTGAGCGTGGCAAAAAAGTTGTCGGTGTAGGGTACGACCGAGCCGAGGTATTTCCGCACCAGGTCGGGGTGCTGCTGCACCGCCTCGGAAAACGAGCAGAACACAATGCCCAGCTCGCCCAGCTTCTCCTTGAAAGTGGTTGCCACCGACACGCTGTCGAACACCGCGTCCACCGCCACGCCGGCCAGCAGCGCGCGCTCCTCGAGCGGCACGCCCAGCTTCTCGTAGGTCCGCAGCAGTTCCGGGTCCACATCGTCCAGGCTTTGCGGCCCGTCCTTGCGCGACTTCGGCGCGGAGTAGTAGGCGATGTCCTGGTAGGTGATAGGCGGGTGGCGCACCGTGGCCCAGCGCGGCTCGGTCATCGTCAGCCAGTGGCGATAGGCCTGCAGCCGCCAGTCGAGCATGAAGTCCGGTTCACCCTTCTTGGCCGAGATCAGGCGGACCACATCTTCGGAGAGCCCGCGCGGCACAGTGTCCGTCTCCACGGTGGTGTAGAAGCCGTGCTGGTAGCCCTGACTGATCAGTTTGTCGAGTTGGACTGTGGAGTTTGCCATGTGTCATCTCCCGTTACCCGTTGCCCGTTGCGACCGCGTCTGCTACTGCCTCACGCCCTCGCGTGGCCGCCGGGCCCGCAGTGCGCCGACGTTCACCGGCCGAAACACCGGTTGCGCCATGTCCGCCAGCGTGAGGTCGCTCAGCACGTTGCGAATGACCTGGTTGACGTGCTGCCAGTTGGCCCGCAGCGAACACGAGCCCTCCTGCGCGCACAGGCCAACTGCGGCGCTGCACTCGGTCACGCCGACCGGCCCTTCCATCGCGTCGACAACCTCGGCGATGGAGATCTCATCCGGCGGCCGCGACAGCAGGTAGCCCCCGTGGGTGCCGCGCAGCGACTGCAGCAGGTTTGCCCGTGCCAGCGTTTTCAGGATCTTGCTCGCCGTGGGGACGGTCACGCTGACCGCGAGAGCCACCTCGGCGGCGCTGTAGACGTGAGCCGGCTGCCGCGCCATGTGGGTCATGATCACGGTGCCGTAGTCGGTCAGCTTGCTCAGTCTCAACATTGCCGTGGCCTTCCCCTTTATATAGTACCAATTTAGTCCTAAATATCCGGAAATGCAAGCGTCACCAAGCATGGACAAGGTTAAATCCCGGCTTTGGGTTGCGTCACGACCCTGAACCACGGCAGGCACAGTCTGGCAGGGGCGGCCATTCGCTGGCCCAAGGATATTCCGCCTCTGCGGGCAGCTCTTCTCCTGTCACAAACCCGGCCTCAGACCTGAGGGGCTGACCCAGGAACGGCAGCCGGCACGATGCATGGTGATTACTTACGCCGTGACCAAAAAGGACTAGGATGACAGCATGGCGCTCAACTTTTCCAACCCCAGCCGCAGCTACGACGCATCCAGGCACTGTGTGTGCCTCTGGGGCTGCGCGCGCGAGACCGACTTGCTGGCAGACGACGCGATGCCATCGCGTCCGCCCGTGGCGGGTTCCGACGAATCCGCCGTGCTGGCGGTCTTCACGTCCTTCACGTATCCGTGCCGACGGCAAGCTCCGCTGCGCCGGAGTGCGAGACGAACCCCGGAGGAACACCATGCCCGACATTGACCCTAACAGCACCTTCCGTGGGCTTCCTTTGAGCGCGGAACAGGACGCAGAAGTCAGACACTACATCAAAAAGAAAAAGCAGCATGGCGAGCCGTGGGACACACCGGAGCTGGCAGCCATGCTGAAAGACATGCTGGAGCCTCCAGGCGACGATGATGAAGGACTAGGCGACACTGCTGACGAAACGAAAGCGGCCGCAGAACGCGCGGGGGCATCCATCGACGAGGACATGGAACCCATTGAGGCCAGTGAGGAGCGCAATGCTGCCATGGAATCCGAGCGCATGAAGGGCCCCTAGACAAAATGGCTTGTCGAAACAGGGCGGCCCGCTCAAGTTCTGTCTTTCTGCGACTGGGTTCACCGGGCTTTGAACGTTGAAGCTCGGCTTTGCGCAAGGGTGACGGACTGCGTTCAGTCTTCAGTCGCCATGGACATTCGACCGGTGGCTCCTGGCCGGTAACCGGCCCTTAAATCGCAATCGGGTCCACATCCACCGCCCAGCGGATCAGGCTTTTGAAATCGCTGTGCTGGCGGGTTTCAAACAGCACCGGCTGCCACGCGGCCAGGAAGCGCTGCAGGGCTGCGCGTGACGGGCTTTCCACCAGCATTTGTGCGCGCTCGATGTTGGCCACGCGCTGGATCGTCATCGGTACGGCCGGGTAGGCCGCCACCTGGTCGTGGCCGGTGACCTGCTGCGCTTTTGCCGATGCGGCGGCGGCGTTGAGGAAGCCCTGCGCCACCTCCTGCGCGCGGGCCTCGGCGCGCACCAGCGCTGAAAAGCCGAAGGGCGCCATGCCGGCGGCTTCCCGCTCGGCCAGCTGCCGGGCGGCAAAGGCCGGGTAGTCGTGCTTTTTCAGCGCTTCGAACAGCGGATGGTCCGGGTGGAAAGTCTGCACCCACATCTCGCTGGCCTCGCTGTGCCGGGCATCGCGGCCGGCCCGGCCGCCGGCCTGCATCAACAGGCTGAACAGGCGTTCGGGCGCACGGAAGTCGCTGGAGAACAGCGCGCCGTCGGGGTTGATGGCCGCCACCAGCGTGATGTGCCGGAAGTCATGGCCCTTGGCAATCATTTGCGTGCCGACCAGGACATCGACCTCGCGGGCATGGACGCTGGCCAGTTGCGATTCGAGGGCGCCCTTGAGCCGCGTGCTGTCGGCATCGATGCGGGCAATCCTGACCGGCCCCGGCACTCCGCCGTCATCGGGCCGCTGCACATGGGCCAGCAGCTCGGCGAGGTGCTCTTCCAGCCGTTCGGTGCCGCGCCCCACGGGCGCGATGTCGATGTTGCCGCAGTCCGGGCAGGCTCGCGGCACCCGCTCCGTGAAACCGCAGTGGTGGCAGCGCAGGGTGCGGTCTATCTTGTGAAACACCCGGTAGGCACTGCAGTGCGGGCATTCGCTTTTCCAGCCGCAATCGTGGCAGGCCAGTACCGGCGCATAGCCGCGCCGGTTCAGGAAAATCAGCGATTGCTCGCCGCGCGCCACCCGCTGGGCAATCGCTTCAACCAGGGGCGGGGCAATGATGCAGTGTTTGGGCTGGTGGTTCATGTCCACCCGGCGCACTAACGGTAGGCCCCCACGCTCGCTCGCTGCGCGTAGCTCGCTGCCCCCCGGGGGGGCTAATTTTCCTAGGGGCGGCCCGTCGGAAAATTGCAGCGCTTCCATGCCTATCGATGATGGAACACCAATGCGTTCGGTCATGGTCAGGCGCTGGTAGCGGCCGGTCAGGGTGGCCTGCCAGCTTTCCAGCGAGGGCGTGGCCGAACCCAGCAGCACGCGGCAGGGGCCGTGCGCATGTCTGGCTTCGGCGGTTTCGAGCTTGGCGCGGTAAACCGCCAGGTCGCGTGCCGAGTAGCGCGCACCTTCCTGCTGCTTGTAGCTCGGGTCATGCTCTTCATCGACGACCAGCAGGCGCAAGTTGGGCAGAGAGGCCAGCACCGCCATGCGGGTGCCCAGCACCAGCCGGGCCTGCCCTGTGTGGGCCGCCAGCCAGCCTTTGAGTCGCTGGGCCGGCGTGAGCCCGCTGTGCATGGGCACGACCCGCTCCTTGCCCAGGTGGGCAAAGCGCGCCTCAAACCGGGCCTGCAACTGCGGCGTGAGGTTGATTTCGGGCACCATGACCAGCACCTGGGCGTCCGGGTCCTGCTCCAGCACGCGGGCCGCCGCCCGCAGGTAGACTTCGGTTTTGCCGCTGCCGGTGGCGCCAAACAGCAGGGCCGGCCGGGCATCAGCATCGCCATCAAATTCGGCCAGTGCTTTCGTCTGTTGTGGGGTGAGTGCTATTAAATCAGCAGTGCCCGGGGCGCAACTGGTGTCCAGCACGGGGCGCTTGAGCCGGCGCGCCAGCTGCACGGCGCTGAGTTCGCGCAGTTGCGGCGGCAGGGCGGCCAACGCCACTTCGCCCAGCGAGCGCTGGTAGTAGCCAGCCGTGAATGCGACCAGTTTTCGCCAGGTCGTGGCCAGGGGGGCCAGCCCATCGAGGGCGCCGGCAATGGAACGGATCTGCTTTTCCGGCAGGCCACCGCTGTCCGGCAGCAGGTTCCACACCACGCCCAGCACTTCCCGCTTGCCCAGGGGAACACGCACCAGCGCGCCCGGGAACAGTGGGAACTCACTTCGATAAGTCAGCGGTCCGGCGACAGCACTGTGGGCCGGCGTGGCCACGACCACCTCGATCCAGTAAGTCATGCGGGACAACCAGATGCGAGGATGTCTTCAAAAGCACTTCCAGTTAACGCGCTAAGTGCTTGATTTACCACTGCTTTCCAGATTTCCAGATTTTCTGTGGATAACTTTGTTGATAGTTTCTTCCCGAGCGGCGCGAGGCCTTGTAAATCAAGGCTTTTCTTAAAATGCCCGGAAAAAAAGCAATTTGAAATTTCTATACAAATCAACAACTTAGCTGCGCTATGGGTTTGATAGCGGGGTGGGGGCGGGGGTGCGTATGTTGCGGCGCAGCAGCACGGATTTTGTGCATAAGTCCGAGCGCGAGGCGCTGATTTTGTGCTAGTCATGGGTGAAATGACGGCTCAATCAGGTGTTTCCTGGCCTCGGCAGACGGCATCAAGTCCGGACGGCGCGCATGCTGCGAGAGTGAGTGTGCACTGCGTTGACCAGCACTTCGACGCTTTCCGGTGGCGTGTGCTGGCTGATGCCGTGGCCGAGGTTGAAAATATGGGTCGGTCCGGGCTGGCTGCTATCCAGATGGGGTCGACCAAAGCTGTCCAGCACGGCAGCCACTTCGGTTTCGATTTGGGCCGGGCTGGCAAACAGCACGTTCGGGTCCAGGTTGCCTTGCAGGGCCTTGGCATGGGGCCCGTTCTCGCCGACCCGCGCGCGGGCCTGGGCGAGGTTGACGGTCCAGTCTAGGCCCAGCACCTCGCAGTCGAGGGCCGCCATGGCTTGCAGCCACTGCCCGCCGCCTTTGGTGAAGACCAGGCGGGGAATCTTCACGCCATCGTGCTCGCGCTTGAGCTGGCCCAGCACGCGCGCGGTGTAGGCCAGGCTGAAGGTCTGGAAGGCCGCGTCGGCCAGCACGCCGCCCCAGCTGTCAAAAATCATCACGGCCTGGGCGCCGGCCTCAATCTGCGCGTTCAGGTAGGCGGCCACCGCATCGGCGTTGACGGCCAGCATTTTGTGCATCAGGTCGGGGCGCTGGTACAGCATGGTCTTGACGAGCCGGTAGTCGTCCGAGCCCGCTCCCTCGACCATGTAGCAGGCCAGCGTCCAGGGGCTGCCGGAAAACCCGATCAGCGGCACCCGGCCGTTGAGGGCCTTGCGGATCGAGGTGACGGCGTCGAACACATAGCGCAGCTTGCCCATGTCAGGCACCTCCAGCCGGGCTACCGCCGCCTCGTCGCGCACGGGGGTGGCAAAGCGCGGGCCTTCGCCGAGCGCAAATGACAGGCCCAGCCCCATGGCATCGGGCACGGTCAGGATGTCGGAAAACAGGATGGCGGCGTCCAGCGGGTAACGCTCCAGCGGCTGCAGCGTGACCTCGGTGGCGTAATCGGTGTTGGTGGCCAGCCCCATGAAACTGCCGGCACGGGCGCGAGTGGCGCGGTATTCGGGCAAATAGCGGCCGGCCTGGCGCATCAGCCAGACGGGCGTGTAGTCGGTGGCCTGGCGCAGGCAGGCACGCAGAAAGGTGTCGTTTTGAAGTGGTGCAAACATGAGCAGATTGTCTCAGGTGTCGGCAGGGGCGGTGCGGCAGGCAGCATGGGGGGCAGGCGTCGTCTATCCAGCGCCGCGATTCAGCTTTACCATGGTGCCGTGAGCTTTCGTATGACTTTTCGTCTGACTCGAAGAAGGACTTCGCCATGCGCATGAACGACCAGGAGTACTTTCGCAGCTGCATTGCCAAGGAGCGGCACCTCGCGCAGTTGCTGGGCCACCAGCACATCGAGGAGTGCTATGAAAGCGCGGGCACGCTCTGGGACAACGCCCAGGCCTTGCCGCAGTGGACGCGCGACTGGGGCGCCTGCGGGTCGCTGATGACCCGCTTCGGCATCACGGTGGTGTATGGCAAGGAGTCGGGGCAGCCGGAGACCAGCTTTGCCACCATGGGCTCCACCGTGGTTCACTTTGCCGACCACCCCAATCGGGACCGGGCGGTGATGTTCGGCATCGTCAGGGAGGTGGTCTTTTTGCTGGAGCACGGCAAGGCTGCCAAAGCCGCTCCAGAAACAAGCTCTGGACTCTCTTGACTCTCTTGACTTTTCACGCCTGGCCTCTTTCTCTTTCAGAGGTCGCGTGAACGGGCGGGGGCTCGCCCGCCGGTTCAGCCGCCAGGCGCCGGGTTTTTCATGAATGCTTCCAGTGCCTCGATCGGCAGCGGCTTGCAGAACAGGTAGCCTTGGTAGCTCTCGCAGCCCTGGCGGTACAGAAACTCGCGCTGCGCTTCGGTCTCGACACCCTCGGCCACGACGCCCAGCCCCAGGCTTTGCGCCAGGCCGATGATGGTGCGGGCAATCGCCGCATCGTTCGGGTCGCGCAGTATGTCGGCCACAAAGGATTTGTCGATTTTCAGCTGGTCCAGCGGCAGGCGCTTGAGGCAGGAGAGCGAGGAATACCCCATGCCGAAATCGTCGATCGACAGGGTCACCCCCATGGCCTTGAGTTTGGCCATTTTGCCGATGGTGATCTCCATGTCATCGGCCAGCAGGCTTTCGGTCAGCTCCAGCTTGAGCTTGTGCGGGCTGACTTTCGTGTCGTTCAGGGCGGCCATGACGAGGTCGACGAATTCCGGGTGGCGGAACTGCCGCACACTCACGTTGACTGAAATGCTCAGTGCCGCCGTTTCAGGTCGTTGAGCCCAGGCGCCCAGCTGGCGGCAGGCGGTTTCCAGCACCCATTGGCCCAGCGGCAGGATCAGCCCCGACTCTTCCGCTACAGGGATGAAATCTGCAGGCGGTACCATGCCGCGCACCGGGTGGTTCCAGCGCAGCAGGGCTTCCGCGCCCATCATGCGGCCATCGCGCCCGACCTGTGGCTGGTAATACAGGAGAAACTGTTTTTCGCGCAGGCCCTGGCGCAGGTCCGACTGCAGCGCTGCGCTGGCCGACACCGCCGCCTGCATCACCGGGTCAAAAAAGCAGAGGGTGTTGCGTCCGGCGGTCTTGGCCTGGTACATGGCCAGGTCCGCCTGTTTCAGCAGGTCCCCAATGCTGTCGTGGTTCTGGTTGAAGGAGGTCACGCCGATGCTGCAGGTGCTGTAGTGCTGGTAGCCTGCCAGGAGGTAGGGCTCGCTGAGCGCCGCAAGAATCTGCTCACCCACCGCGCGGGCCCTCGCGCCAGCCTCCCGGGGGTCGTGGCCGAGGTTCTCCAGCATCACCACAAACTCGTCCCCGCCCAGGCGCGCCACGGTGTCGGCGGTGCGCACGCACCCCGTCAGGCGCTCGGCCACCTGCTGCAGCAGCAGATCGCCCTTATGGTGGCCCAGGGTGTCGTTGAGGGTCTTGAAGTTGTCCATGTCGATGAACATCAGGGCCCCCTCGCGCGGCAGTTGCGGGGGGTGGGCCAATGCCTGCTGCAGGCGGTCCATGAGCAGCTGGCGGTTGGGCAGCTGGGTCAGCGGATCGTAGAAGGCCAGGTGCATGATTTCGCTCTCGGCCACCTTGCGCCGCGTGATGTCCCGTCCCACGGCCACCCAGTGGGTGAAAAAGACGCCTGCATCATCGGCCACCGGCACGATGTCGACTTCCATCCAGAAGTGCTTGCCGTCCTTGCGGTACGTGATGAGCTCGGCCTGCACGGGCTCTCCGCGCAGGAAAGCCTTGTTGATGCGGTCCAGCTCGCTGCGCTGCGTCAACGGTCCGCACAGCAGCCGGGGTGATTGGTCCAGCGCCTCGTTGCGGCCATAGCCGGTGTGCCGTTCGAAGGCATTGTTGGCGAAGATGATGCGCAGGCCGGGTTTGCCGGTGTGCACGGCCTCGGTGATGAGCACGATGTCGTTCAGGTGCGAGATGCTGGTTTCCAGCAGCATGAGCTGCTCGCGGGCCTTGCGCCGTTCGCTGACATCCCGAAAGTAGATCGCCACGCCGTCCGGATACGGGTAGGCGCGGACTTCAAACCACCTGTCCATCGGCGCAAAGTGGGCCTCAAGCTCCGCCTGCTGGTTGCCCGCGACCGCGGCCCCTATCTGTTCCCCGAAGGCGGTATTGATGATGCCGGGAAATTCCTTCCAGATGCTTTTCCCGAGCAACTCCGTACCGGGCCTGCCCAGCAGCCGTTCGCCTTCGCGGCTGAGGTAGGTAAATCGCCATTCGGGATCGAGCGTGTAAAAGCCTTCCGAGATGTTTTCCAGCGTGATGCTCAGCCGCGTTGCCAGCCGGTGTGCGTCTTCCTGGGTCTGCCGCATGGTCGTACCGAGGTGCTGGCGCTGGGCATCCAGCGCGTGCCGCTGCTGGCGCAACTCCAGTTGCCCCGCGAGCAGCCTGGCCAGCGTTTGCAGGCCTTCTTCCTGCTCGCGGCTCAGGCTTCGGGGCAGTGTGTCCATCACCGCCAGCAGGCCCAGCAGCGCACCGTCTTCCCCGACCATCTGGAAACCGCGGTAAAAGCGGATGCCCGGCGCGTAGGGGGCTGGCAGCGTCGGGGCGCACAGCGGTGTGTCCAGCGTGGCGGCACAAAGCGTCACCAGCCCCTCGCGCGCTGGCGCCGCAAAGCCGGTGCCGGCACTGAAAACCGCCTGGCCATCTTCCAGCACCACCACCATGGCAATGGATACGCCGCACGACCGGGCGGCCAGCCGGGTGAGCCGGTCGGTTTCCCGAAGGAATGGATGCGAGGGAGGGACTGAAGCCTCATGGTGCAGCGAGGCGGCTGGCCGCTGGGCGGCTGAATCAATAACGGAAAGTGAAACAGACACGGACAAACCCTGTTTTTTGGCACAAGCCGGAATCGTGGCGTATTGCGCCGCTTTTTTTGGGCCAGATTTGCAAGCGTTCACGGCAAAGCGTTGCAAAACGTTCTGTTTTTTACCGGACGGCGACCTTGTCCTACAGTGCAGTTCGCATTTGCCTCATCAAACGCCTGTCTGCCACCCGCGATGCTGAATGTACATACAGGGGGTAAATGGCTGATGACGACCGAGGAACTCGACCAACTGGGGCGTTGCCCCGACATGACTGCACTGCGGTCCGCCCTGGGTGAGCTGTGCGCCAGATTCGGTTCAGTCAGCCAGCTCAACATCCTGCCGGCCACGCAGGCAGGCAAGCAGCAGGCCTTGTGCTTTGTGCGAATGTCATCACCCGAAGAGGAGCTCCGCCTGATGAGCGGGCTGGGTATTGGCCGCTTCGGCGGAGAACTCGTGGTCGTGGTCGATTTGCAGGCGCCCGAGACGCCACAGATGACTCTGGATCTTTTCACCCAGACGGCATAGGTGGCTGGACGAGCCGCGAGGCTAAGGGCTCGTTCGGGAATAACTTGCACATTTTGCTCGCCAGCTTCAGGCGCGCTGCGTTGTTGCGACTCGCTTGTGTGGCCTGGCCACACGGCGCTCACCGCGCCTAGCAGCGCATCCCGAATCCGACGGTCAAATGCACAACCTATTCCCGAACGAGCCCTAAGGCGCCTTAGCCGCGTCGGCTTGCGGATGCTTCAGCAGCAGGCGGTCCAGCGCGTTCAGCACGTCAAATGATTCGGAAAAGTCGGCAAACAGCGCCGCGTTGTCCGGCGCGGCCGCCTGGCCGCGCCAGTCGGCGCGAAACTGATCAAAAATCTCGCCGAATGTTCTCTGGCCGTCAATCAGGCGAAGGATTTGCGGCCCATATCGGCCGGGGTTGACCATCACCGACACGCCGGAGTGCTGGTGCCGGAGCAGGAAGGGCTGGCCGCGGTTGCTGCTGAAGACCTGTGCCGCGATGTCGCCGGTCAGCGGCTCATGGAAGAAAAAAGGCACGTATTCGGCATTGCCGTAAGGCGCGGTACAGCCGGCATCGCGCGTGACGTACAGCGAATGGGTGATGAGGTTGCCTATCATCAGCTCGGCCATCTCATACTGCCGTCGGCGCGGCATCTTGCGCAGTTCGCCGGCCATGGCCGGTGGCTGGCTGCCCAGCACCATGTGCGGCAGGTAGGGCGAACGGCCGCGCTGCACGTCGGTAAATTCGAGGTGCAGGCCGTGCCCTCCCGTGCCTGCGGCGTCGTGCCCCAGCCAGTCAAACAGTTCGCCCACCGAGTACGAGCGGTCCTGCGAATGCAGCAGCAGGTCGTAGATGCCGGCGTCCCCGGCCTTGTGGTCGTGGTGCAGGTCTTCGCTGCGCTTGAACCAGTTGCTGGGCGGCAGGCTGGCCAGCAGGTCGCGGGTATTGGCAATCTTGCGCTGGTCGTCAGCCTGCGTGCCGTTGACGAGCCGCATCAGGGCCTGCATCTGGTAGACCCCGGTGCGCCCCGCCGTGGCGTACACCATCAGGCCGATGGCCCCCTCGGGTTTGAGCACCGCGCGCAGGGCCCGGAAGCCCAGGTCGGGGTCGGCCAGGTGGTGCAGCACGCCGCTGCAGTTGATGTAGTCGAAGGGCGCCAGGCCCAGATGGGGCAGGTTGAGCAGCGAGTCGTGCACCCAGGTGATGTTGCTCAGGCCGCGAATGCGCGCCCTTTCCTTTGCCAGCGCGATGCTGGCCTCGCTCATGTCCAGGTGCACGATCTGTGCGTCGGTGGCGCGCAGCTGCTCGGCCAGGAAGATCGTGGCGTCCCCGGTGCCGCCACCCGCCACCAGGGCCCTGAAACCGTTGCGAAACGACTGCTTTCCGGCAAAGCAGTAGTGATTGATCATCGGCAGGTCTTCCAGCCAGGTCAGCACCAGCCGCTGGCGGTCGTCCTCCGGATTGCACGGCGGGTAGGGCAGGGCTTCGTACTGGCTTCTGACCTGCGGCAGGTAGTTGTCGGGCATGGCATTTTCCGGAAAAAGGAATGGCGAACAGAGGTATTGTCTCCGGCCGAAGAGCCATGACGCCAGCGCAGCCGCCCAGACCAAGTGACGGCGTGGAACCGGCTATGCCGGGCCACAGCAGTCGCCCCCTGCAAGGGGGGATCCGGCTACACAAAGTGAGCCGAGAAGGGGGTGAACCTATTTGACCGGCGCCAAAGCATTCCGGCCCAAGCAAGTGGCAGCGCGGAACCGGCTCCGCCGGGCCGCAGCTGTCGCCCCCTGCAAGGGGGGATCCGGCTACACAAAGTGAGCCGAGACGGGGGTGAGCTTATCTAACCGGCAAAAACTGCAGAAAGGTGCCACCCAGCAGGTTCTGTACATAGGTGATCACGGCGCGGCGGTATTTCTCGGTCAGCACGGCCGCCAGCAGGTCCAGCCGGCCGATCACCTTGCCGAACTCGCGCTCGAAACTCAGGTTGCGCTCGCGCTCGGAGATCTCGTCGGCCAGCAGCAGCGGCTGTCCTGCGCTGTTGCGCCGGCTGGAGAGCAGCCACACCGCGATCTCGATGTTGCGGGCCGCGTTGTAGATGTATTGGGGGTCCAGCGCATCGGTCAGGTAGAAACTGGTTTTGCCGCCATGGGCGGTGACCAGCATGTCGGCACTGGCGTAAATGAAAGCCGCCACGCGGTCGCCCTTGAAGTCGCCCGCCAGGGCCAGCGACAGGGCGGCGATGTCGCGCTTGCCCTGCAGTTCGGGCCAGGCGCTGCGCGCCTCGATGGCGCTGCGCAGCCGGGCCAGCGCCGCCTCGCGGCTGGCCAGGCCGGTTTTTCGCCATTCGGCCGGGTTGCGCCGGTAGAGCTTGTCGCCCAGGCGCAGCAGGCTGTCCAGGTTGTCGCGCATGCCCAGCGTGGCCATGCGGTTGACGTCGGATTGCGCCAGTTCCGATGAGGTCATGGCGGCCGATTGCGCCTCGCCGCGCGATGTGGGTGCGGTGGAGGCGCAGCCCGCCAGCAGCAGGGCCAGCAGGCCGGACAGCAGGAGCGAAGGCGGCACAGGGGGGCGCAAGGTGGGCATGCGGCATTCTCGGAGACAAGCTGCAATGCCGCAAGCACCAAACGTGGCTTGCTATGGATTAAATAGCTGGCTGCGCCTGTTCAGGTTGAAGAAGGGACGGGTGGTGGCGATCAGCCCCGCTGGCACAGCGTGGCAACAGCGGATGCTGCGAGAAGCCGGAAGCCGGAAGCCGGAAGCTGTGACGGCCGCAGCGTGCCCGGCCTGTCAGCCTGTCAGCCTGTTGGTCTATATCAGACCGCGCGACGGCAGCACCGTGTGGTCGACCTTGATGCACTGGTCCTGCACGACCAGCAGCCCGGCCGCCTGCGCCTTGGCGGCCGCCGCCTGGTTCTCGATGCCTAACTGCATCCACACGGCTTTGGCGCCTATTGCAATGGCTTCATCGACGATGGGCGGGATGTCTTCGCTGTTGCGAAAGCAGTTCACGAGATCAATCTTTTCATGCTTGGCGGCTTCGGTCAGCGAGGGATAGGACTTCTCGCCGAGAGCCTCGGTGGCGTTGGGGTTGACCGGGATGATGCGGTAGCCCTGCGCCTGCATATAGCGCGACACACCAAAGCTGGTGCGATGCGGCTTGGGCGACAGGCCAACCACCGCAATGGTCTGGGTGTTTTTGAGAATGTGCGGAATACGTTCCGCGTGGGAAACCTGGGTCATGGCAAATACCTCACGGGCTGTGAGGGGTCACTATACTAGCTAACTTACCATTTTCTGACGGCCTTATCCGCGGCGTTACCACTTCGTACAAAGGTCACAGCTTGGCCAGTTCGGTCCGCAGGTCATCGACCGACAGCACTTCCGACAGGATGACCGGCGCGTGGCCTGGTTTGTAGATGGCATACACCGGTACGCCGCTGCGGCCCAGCTGGGTCAGCGCCGCCGTCACCGCCGGGTCGCGGCGTGTCCAGTCGGCGCGCAGCAGCGCGACGTTTTTCGCATCGATGTCAGCCAGCACGGCGGTGTTGGCCAGCGTCGTTTTCTTGTTGTACTGGCAGGTGACGCACCATGCGGCGGTGAAATCCACCAGCACGCTCTGGCCCTGGGCCGTCAGCTGGTCGACGCGGCCCGGCTCCCAGGCCTGCCATCTTCCGGAGGTGGCCAGCGCGGGCCCCGCGGACGCCTGCAAAGGCTTGGTGATGGTTTGGCCAACAGTCAGCACCCCAATTGCGGCAAGCGCTATTGAAAAAGTCGCAAATACGGCCCGGGCCCGACCCTTCAGGGTCAGCGACCAGAGCACCAGCGCCATCAGCACCAGCAGGGCGAGCAGCGCGCCCGCGCCGTCGATGCCGCTTTGCTGGCCCAGCACCCAGACCAGCCAGGCCACGGTGGCAAACATCGGAAAGGCCATCAGCTGGCGGAAGGTCACCATCCAGTGGCCGGGACGCGGCAACACGCGGGCCACGGCCGGCACCGCACTGGCGGCCAGGTAGGGCAAGGCCATGCCCAGGCCGATCATGCCAAACATGGCCAGCGCCTGCAGCGCCGGCAAGCCCACCGCATACCCCAGCGAGGCGCCCATGAAAGGCGCGGTACAGGGGGAGGCAATCGCGCTGGCCAGCACGCCCGACAGGAAAGCGTTGATGGTCGGGCGCGTGGACTGCAGGCTGGTGATCCGTTCGGGCAGGAAGTGGCCAAACTCGAAGAGGCCCGCCAGGTTCAGGCCCAGCAGCGTGAACAGGGCCGCCAGCGCGGCCACCACCGCCGGGTTTTGCAGCTGAAAGCCCCAGCCCAGTTGCTCGCCCGCGGCGCGCAGGCCCAGCAGCAGGGCGCCCAGCGCCAAAAACGACAGCACCACGCCGGCGGTGTAGGCCAGGCCAGTGCTCAGGCGCGTGCCCGGGTCCTTCACATGCACAAAGCTCACCACCTTGATGGCCAGCACCGGAAACACGCAGGGCATCAGGTTCAGGATCATCCCTCCCACCAGCGCGCCGAACAACGCGGCCAGCAGGCTCAGGGGCGGCCCGCTGCTTTGCACTGGCGCGGCACCGGCCGAGGCATTGGCCTTCAGGGCCGCTTCCAGCGCGGGCGGCACCACGGCGGCAGCGGCCACGGCCGGCCAGGTCCCCTTGACGGGGGCTTCGATGCGATAAGCGCTCTGGTTGAAAGCAACCACCAGCGGCATTTGCGCGGGGCTGGCGGTACGCTGGCCGGACAGCGGCACTTGCGCCGTCCACACCGCGCCCTGCCAGGCTTGCTGCCACGGCGCCGCCGGCTCAATCACGCTGCCGGTTTCGGGGAAAAATTCCAGGGTTTTGCCCTGCAGGCCAGCCGGCAGCCCGCTCAGGGCGACCTTAATGGCCTTGCCGCTGACTTCGACCTGGCTGCCGCCCGCCGGCAAGGCGGTGGGCGTGGCGGCAAAAGCGGCCTGAAAGGCCTGGCCGCTCAGCGCCGTGGAGCTTTTGACCGGCAGGCTCAGCGTGAACTCGCCTTCCTGCGGGATGCACTCCTTGCGGCACACCAGCCAGGTGGCATGGAGCTTGACGTTGAGCTGCGCAGCGTTGAATGTGGGCGCCACCGTCAGCGGCACGGGCAGCAGCACGGTGTTTTCATAGCCGTAGTTGGCCAAGGTGCCCACCGGTATTTTTTTCGGTGTGGGCCAGGCGATCTCGCCTGCTGTGATGCCGGCCGGCAGCTGCCAGGTCAGCTGGGTTGGCAGGCCGGAATCGCCGGAATTTTTCCAGTAGGTGTGCCATTCGGGCTGGTGCGTCAGCTGCAGGCCCAGCCAGACCGGCTTGCCTGCCTCCACGCCCTCGGGCGCCCAGGCCAGCAGTTCGGCGCGCACCTGCTCGGTGGTTACCAGTGCGCCCGCCTCATTGCGGCTACCCTGGTTCAGGATGTTTGTCTGGAAATTCTGGGCCTGAGACGGCGTGCTTATTGCGCCAACAGCTATCAAAACAGAAGCAAAAAACGCGGCAAACGGAGAGCACTTGAAATTCATGGTGGATGTGTGAGCAAAGGACGGCGGCATTAGTTCCGGGGTGTTCCTGGCCTTTCTTGAGGGCCTGTTTGTCAAAACGGGTCGCCCCGCAATCGAAGGAGGGCCCAATCAGGGCAAACTCAGGGATGGCGCGGCATGACCTGCCTGTTGGTCCGTCCCCGGAGGGGTTTATTACAGCCATTTTGGGTGCAACTCCGATAATAGGCCCATGCCCCGCATCGTTATTGCCACCCTGAACGCCAAATACATCCATGCCTCGCTGGGCCTGCGCTACCTGTTGGCCAATATGGATGCGCAGGGCGGGGCGGGGCTGCGGGCGCAGGCGCAGCTGCGGGAGTTCGTCATCCAGCAGCGGCCCATGCAGATTGTCGAGGAACTGCTGGCGCTCAAGCCCGAGGTGATAGGCCTTGGCATTTATATCTGGAACGTGGTCGAAACCACCCAGGTGGTGCGCCTGTTGAAAACCCTGAGGCCGGACATCAAGCTGGTGCTGGGCGGGCCCGAGGTCAGCTACGAAACGGGCGAACAGGAGATTTGCCGCCTGGCCGACCATGTGATCACCGGCTGGGGCGACGTGAGCTTTCCCAAGCTGTGCCGCGCCCTGTTGGACGGCCCGAAGCCACTGATGAAGGTGATTGCCGGCGAGCAGCCCGCCCTCGCGGAACTGGCCTTGCCCTACGGTGAGTACACCGCCGAAGACCTGGCCAAGCGCCTGTTGTATGTGGAGGCCTCGCGCGGTTGCCCCTTCAAGTGCGAGTTCTGCCTGAGCTCGCTCGACAAGACCGCCTGGGCCTTTGACCTGGACCTGTTCATGGCCGAGATGGAGGCGCTCTACCGGCGCGGCGCGCGCAACTTCAAGTTTGTCGACCGCACCTTCAACCTGAAGGTGGAGCACTCGGTGCGCATCCTGCAGTTTTTCCTGGACCGCATGAAGGATGCGGACGGCCGGATTCAGGCCGCGCCCGATCTGTTCGTGCATTTTGAGGTGGTGCCCGACAGCCTGCCCGACCGGCTGAAAGCCCTGATCGTGCAGTTCCCCGCCGGTTCGCTGCAGTTTGAGGTCGGCATCCAGAGCTTTAACCCCGACGTGCAGCAGCGCATTTCACGCAAGCAGGACAACGTCAAAACCGCCGACAACCTGCGCTGGCTGGTGGGGCAAAGCCAGGCGCATGTGCATGCCGACCTGATTTTTGGCCTGCCCGGTGAAACGCTGGAAAGCTTTGCCCAGGGGTTTGACCGCCTGTATGAGTTGGCCCCCCACGAAATCCAGTTTGGCATTTTGAAGCGTCTGCGCGGCACGCCCATTACCCGGCACACGGCCGACTTTGCCATGGCCTACGACCCGCAGACGCCCTACACGATTCTGCAGAATTCGACGATTGACTTCGCCACCATGCAGCGCATCAACCGCTTTGCACGCTACTGGGAGATGGTGGCCAACTCGGGTCGGTTTGCGCTGGGGCTCAAACTGCTGCTGGAGCCCGGTTCGGCGTTCAACCACTTTTTGACTTTCGGTGACTGGCTCTGGAAAACCACCGGCAAGACGCACGAATTTGCGCTGGAGAAGCTGGTGGATCTGCTGTTTGAGCACCTCACCCTGACCCGCGGATTGGCGGCAGGTGAAGTGCGCGCCGCGTTGATGGCCGATTACCGGGCCAGTGGGGCGCGGGGGCGGCCCCAATGCCTGGCTGAACTGCTGAGTGCCGAGCGGTTTGCCTTGCCGGCGGTTTCCGGAAAGCTCAGGGCTGAGCGGCAAAGCCGGCATGTCAGTCAGCAGGCGCATCGTGAGGAGATTCAGAAGGCTGCGGCGGCGGCTTGATGTTCTTTGGGCCTGTGTCTGGCCGAATATGGTGGTCATTTGCTATTGAATTGATAGCCTGTTGGCTTTTCTGAGGGCGGCTGGCCGGGGGTAGCCCGGCGGCTACTCACTTTCTTTTGCATTCGCCAAAAGAAAGTAAGCAAAAGTTCACGCAGTGGGGATTCGCTCACTTCGCAAAGCGAAGTTACGCGAATACCAAAAGGCGACCCTGCTGTCTGCGTCCCTCCGCTGCGCTACGGGTAGCCTGTGGTGCTCGGGCCAGGCGGGGTCTCGCTCGAACTCGCTGCGCTCAGACAATCGCGATCCCTGATCCGCCTGGCCCTGCGCTCCTCGGCGCAGCCAGAAGGGAGTTTGAGAGGAACAGCCCGAATACCGAAGTCCGAAAACCACCAGGACACGCCGTGGCGTGTCCTGGTTTGTCTTGGTTTTCTTTGTCTTCCGGTCTTCGGTTCCCGCTCCCGCTTGCCCCGTCCTGGCTGGGCCGAGCAGCACAGATGGAGGCGGGATCAGGGCCGCAGTTGTCTGAGCCGCAGGCGAGTTCTGCGGACCCCCGCCGGAGTCGAGCAGCGCAGGTTGCCCGAAGCGCAGCGTAGGGACCCAGACTGCGGGTCGCCTTCTCTTTGCTTACTTTCTCTTGGCGACGCAAGAGAAAGTGAGTCGCCCGCCGGGGCGAGACCCGGCTTGGTCGTGAAAGCCCACAGCGATAACCTCATAAGCAACCCCCACCAACGCAACCCCACCAACAGAACCCCCAGAACAGGCCCCTGCAGCATCAAATCCCGGATAGCTCAAAATACCCCCATGAGCTCTCCACCCAAACCCACTGTCTCGACCCGCTTCTGGTCCGACCTCAAAAGCCCCGACTTTGCGCGGCTGGACAAAACCCGTTGCATCGCGGTGCTGCCGGTCGCGGCGATTGAGCAGCACGGTCCGCACCTGCCGCTCAATGTGGATGCCACGCTGGTGGAGGGCGTGATTGCTGCCGCGCTGCCGCAGTTGCCTGCGGACCTGCCGGTGCTGTTTTTGCCGACGCAGTCGGTCGGCTTCAGCCCCGAGCACACGCGCTTTGCCGGCACGCTCACCTTGAAAGCCGAAACCATCATCCAGCTCTGGACCGCGATCGCCGAGTCCGTGGCGGCGACAGGCGTTCAAAAACTCGTGCTGCTCAATTCACACGGTGGTCAGGTGGGGCTGCTGGATGTGGTGGCGCGTGACCTGCGGGCACGCCTTGGCATGCTGGTGTACAGCGTGAACTGGTTCAGCCTGCCGCTGGTTGATGAGCAGGGTGCTTCGGTATCGGACCTGTTCAGCGCGCAGGAGCATCGCTTCGGCATTCATGCCGGCGAGATGGAAACGTCGATGATGCTGGCCCTCAAACCCGAACAGGTGGACATGGCGAAGGCGCAGGACTTTCATTCCACCTCGCAGGACCGGGCCGAAAAATTCAGCATCCTGGGCGATGGCCGCAGTGCCAAGCTGGCCTGGCAAATGCAGGACTACAACCCGCAAGGGGCCGTCGGCAATGCCGCCGCCGCTACCGCCGACAAGGGCCGAGCGTTGCTGGGCGCAGCGGGCCGCAGCCTGGCGCAACTGCTGGAGGAGATCGGCCAGCTGCCGGCCGATACCTTGAGCAGCAAGACCGCGTTCTGACGCCCGCCTCGAACCGGGGCGGGCTTGTCCGCCTCTGCGTTCCTTATACATTCCTGATGGGCCCGGTGTTACGCTGATCGCATGATGAATGCTCCAACAGTCCAGGACGGCGATGTTGCATCGGCCCGGGGCTGGGTCACGGTTGCGTTGCTGCTGGTGGCGGCCACGCTTGTCAGCATGTTGCTCGACCAGCATGTGGCGCTCATGAGCCAAGCCATGATTTATGTGCTGGCCGTCGTCATCGCCTCGTACAGGCTGCGCAGGATCGAATCGGTGGTTTGCGCGGTCGGTGCTGTGACCACCTTGAACTTCTTTTTTGTGCCCCCGCGCTGGACCCTGGTTGTCGAGAATCGCGAGCTCTTCATCGGGCTGGCGACCATGCTGGTGCTTGCGCTGGTCATCAGCCATCTGGCGACGCGTCTTCGGCGCGAGTCGGAGACGGCCCGCCTGAGTGAACGGCGAGCGCGCCAGTTGCAGGGCTTGTCCACCGACCTGGCCAGCGCGGCATCGCCGGCGGAGGTCCTGTCGCTGGGGCAGCGGGCGCTGGACACGGCCTTTGCCGGGCCGTGCACCCTGGTGCTGGCCAATGACCGGCACGAGCTACCCGACGCGGCGGCGGAGCCGGCCGTGCTGGATGGCCTGCGCTGCTGCATGAACGAGGCGGCCGTGCTCGGGCCGGGGACGGGACGCTGGCCGGGGCTCAATGCCTGGTACCTCCCGCTGGGTGACAAGGCGCGCACGGTTGTCGGCGCGGCCTGCGTCCGTCCCGCGCTGTCGGGCGACACGGACGGCCGGGAGCACGCGCAGGCGCTGTGTGCCCTGCTGGCGCAGTCACTGTGGCGGCTGCGCCTCAGCGCGTCGGTCGCCGAGGCGCAGGGCGAGATGCAACGCCACCAGTTGCAAAGCACCTTTCTCGCCGCGGTGTCGCACGACCTGCGCACGCCGCTGGCCGCGATCATGGGCGCGGCATCGTCCCTGCAAACCCAGCGCGACCGGCTGCCGTTGCCGGATCAGGACCGGCTGCTCGACAGCATTGTCAACGAGGCGTCTTACCTGAGCGAGGTGACGGAGAACACCCTGCAATTCGTGCGGCTGTCCAGCTCGGAGCAGGCGCTTCGCCGCGACTGGGAGTCCATCGAGGAGATTGTCGGCGCCGTGCTGGCGCGCGTGCGCCAGCGTGACCCGCAGCGCCGCATCAAGTCCAGGGTGGCGAGTGGCTTGCCGCTGATCAGGGCGGACCCGGTGCTGCTCGCCCAGATGCTGGGCAACCTGCTCGACAATGCGCTGAAATACAGCGATGGCACCGTCGACCTGACAGTGGGTGTGACAGGCGTGGTCGCAGCGGTGGGGACGGCGGGGGTGAGTGCCGACAACCTGGAACTGGAGATCGCGGTGAAAGACCGCGGACCCGGTGTTCCCGAGGCAGACCAGGAGGCGATTTTTGAGCCCTATGCGCGCGGTGAGCAGTCCGGCCACCGGGGTGCCGGGCTGGGTCTGGCGGTGTGCCGCGCCATTGCCGCGGCCCATGGCGGGCGGCTCGCGCTCAGGCGCCGCAGTGGGGGTGGCAGCTGCTTCACTGTCAGCCTGCCGATCGAGGCCCAGCCCATAGGGAAGGACCTGCCATGACCCTGCGGGTGCTGGTCGTGGAAGACGACCGGGAAATACGGGCGTTGATGCAGTCATCCCTCGCCGTGGAGGGGTTTGACGTCCGGACCGCGGCCTCGCTGAGCGAGGCTGGCGCGCTGTTGCGCCACGACCCGCCCGATGTCATCGTTCTCGATTTGGGGCTGCCCGACGGGGATGGCGTGCAACTGGTGCGCGAGGTGCGCCGGCAGCAGTCGGTGCCCATCATCGTGGTGTCGGCCCGCCATCAGGAGGCGCAGAAAATCGCGCTGCTCGATGCGGGGGCGGATGACTACCTGACCAAGCCCTTCAGCGTGGGCGAGCTGCTGGCACGCATCCGGGTTGCCCTGCGGCATCGCGGCACGGCGCTGGCCGCGGCCGTGACGGTGCATGAGCTGGACGATTTGCGCATTGACCTGGCGGCGCATGTGGTGCTGCGCGCCGGTGAAACCCTGCATCTCACGCCTACCGAATTCAAGCTGCTGGCGCGCCTGGTGCGAAGCGCCGGCCGGGTGGTGACGCACCGGCAGCTGCTGGTCGACGTGTGGGGTCCTGAATTCACCGAGCACACGCACTACCTGCGGCTCTACATGGCCCAACTGCGCGCAAAAATCGAGCAGGATCCGGCCGAGCCGCGGCATCTGCTGACCGAGACGGGGGTCGGTTACCGGCTGGCGGACGCCTGAGGGGGGCGCCGGCCCGGCGCCATCCTTATGCGTTCCTGATGCGGGTGCGGCGACAGTGCAGCCCTGTTCTTCATCGATCGCTTTCAATGAATCAAATTTCGCAGAGGCAAGGGGTGGCCGCGCTCACCCTGGGTGCCATTGGTGTGGTGTACGGCGACATCGGCACCAGCCCGCTGTACACCATGAAGGAAATCTTCAGCCCGGCCACCGGTATTCCCCTGGACGCCACCCACCTGATCGGCGCTGTGTCCGTGATATTTTGGGGCCTGATGATGATCGTCACGCTGAAGTATGTGGTGCTGATCCTGCGTGCCAGCAACCGAGGCGAAGGCGGCATCATGGCATTGACGGCCCTGGCGGCCCATGCCGCCGGCAAGACGCCAGGGCGTCGTACCGCACTGCTGCTGACCGGTGTGCTCGGCGCGGCCCTGTTTTACGGTGACAGCGTGATCACCCCTGCCATTTCGGTGCTGAGCGCGGTCGAGGGGCTGGAGGTGGTGGCGCCGGGGCTCAAGCCGTATGTGCTCCCCGTTTCCCTGGCGGTGCTGGTGGGGCTGTTCATGGTGCAGCGCCACGGTACCGGCGTGGTGGGAAAGCTGTTCGGCCCGGTGATCGTGCTCTGGTTTGCCGTGCTGGCGTTCACGGGGGTCGTGCAGATCCTGCAACAGCCGGCCATCCTGGCGGCGCTCAATCCCTTGCGTGCCGTGGCGTTTCTGCACGCGCAGGGATGGCACCTGTTTGTCGCCGTCGGCGCCATCGTTCTGGCTTTCACGGGCGTCGAGGCGCTGTATGCCGACATGGGGCACTTTGGCAAACGGCCCATCCAGCTGGCGTGGATGGGCCTGGTACTGCCCGCCCTGGCGCTCAACTACATGGGCCAGGGGGCGCTGCTGATGCGCGACCCTTCCGCGCTGGAGAACCCGTTCTACCGCCTGTTCCCGCAGGCCTGGCTGATCCCGGCCGTGATACTGGCGACCTGTGCCACGGTGATTGCTTCGCAAGCGGTCATTTCCGGCGCCTATTCCATGACCAAGCAGGCCGTACAACTCGGCCTGCTGCCGCGCATGCAGGTGCAGTACACCTCGGCCAGGGAAGCCGGCCAGATCTACATGCCAGAGGTGAACTGGATCTTGCTGGCGGCCGTGTTGCTGGCGGTGGTGGGCTTTGGCAGTTCGTCTGCGCTGGCGGCGGCCTACGGCATCGCGGTGACCATGACGATGCTGATCACGACGGTGCTGACCTTTTTCGTGGTCCGCCACGGCTGGGGCTACCCGCTGCCTGTTGCGCTGGCCGCCACCGGGGTTTTCCTGGCGCTGGATACGGTGCTGGTCATCGCCTGCTCGCTCAAGTTCTGGCAGGGCGGCTGGTTCCCGCTCGTGCTGGGTGTGGTGCTGTTTATCCTGATGGCGACCTGGAAGCGCGGACGTGAGCTGTTGATCGAGAACATCCGCAACAACGACCCGGAGTTGCTTCCTTTCATCTCCAGCCTGGCGAAAGACAGCATGCATCGAACCCCGCGAACGGCGGTATATGCCGTCGCCAACCCTGATACCGTGCCGCAGGCGTTGCTGCACAACCTCAAGCACAACCAGGTGATACACGAGCGCAACCTGATTCTCACCGTGGTGTTCCATGAAGTGCCCTGGATTCCCTTCGAGGAGCGCGTGCAGGTCACGCCGCTGGTTCCCGGTTTCTGGAAAGTCCAGGTGAATTACGGGTTCAAGAACACGCCCGACGTTCCGCAGGCCCTGGAACTCTGCCGCGACCAGGGGCTGGCCCTCAATCTGTTTGAAACGTCGTACTTCCTGAGCCGCGAAACCATCGTGCCGACCAAAGGGGCCGGCATGACCCATTGGCGCGAAGCCCTGTTTGCCGCGATGTCGCGCAACGCGGGCAGCGTGGTGGGTTTTCTGCGCCTGCCCAATAACAGCGTGATTGAACTGGGGACGCGGGTGCAGATTTAGGAACGGCTATCGACCGCAGGCCTGCACCGCACCAGCGGCTTTCCCTCGGGGGAAATAGTCTAATGCTTGAGGCTCAGCCTTGCCCCATCAAACCGCCGGCATCCAGCACCTCTTGCGTCACCGCGGCTACCAGGAAGTCCAGAAACACCCGGACCCGCGCCGGCAGCCTGCCACCTTTGCCCAAGAACACGGCATGAATTGGTTCGCGCTCGCCGGGGTTCAAGTGTTCGGCCACAGGCACCAGCCGGCCGGCCTTGATATCGGCCTGAATGTGAAACACCGACATGCGGGCCAGCCCGGCCCCGGCCAGTGCCAGATGCCGTAGCGCCTCGCCGTCGCTCACGCGCGCATAGCCGGCAATCGGCAGCTGCTGCAGTTGCCCGTTCACGCGCAACGGCCAGTAAGGTGCGTTGCGCTTGTAGTTGTGGCCCAGGCGCTGGTGTGCTGCCAGCTCTTGCATTGTTTGCGGTGTGCCGTGGCGCGCCAGGTAAGCCGGCGCGCCGACGATGACCTGCGCCGTGTCGCCCAGGCGCCGCGCCACCAGTTGTGAAGACGCCAGGGCGCCCCAGCGAATCGCCACATCGGCGCGCTCGTCCAGCAGGTCCACCACGCGGTCGGTCAGGCTGATGTCGAGCAAGATGTCGGGAAAACGTGCGTGAAAGGCCGGTACCAGCGGTAGCAGCAGGTGGTGGCCCGTCGGCATGCTGGCGTTCACGCTGACGCGCCCGCGCGGCGCGGCACTGGCGGCGGCACTGCGCTCGGCTTCATCCATGTCGGCCAGCACGCGTGTGCTGTGTTCGTAAAACGTCGTGCCTTCGGGCGTTATTTGCAGCTTGCGGGTCGAGCGGTTCAGCAGCCGGGTGCCCAGGCGCGCTTCCAGCCGGGTGATGAGTTTGCTGACAGCGGAAGGTGTCATGCAAAGGGTTTGCGCCGCTGCAGAAAACCCGCCGCGTTCCACCACCTGCACAAAAGCTTCCATGTCGCCGGAACGGTTGACGTCAATGCGGGGCATGGCGGAATTTTCCTCTGATATTCATGAATTCAATTCATGAGTGATATTCATCTGGTCATTCTAGTCAAGATGGTGCCGCGTCCGCACACTACAAGGCATGTCAATTTTCCCGCGTGCCGTCATGCCTGCCTCCTTGCCGATTGCCCTTCTTGCCCTGACCGCCGGTGCCTTTGGCATAGGTACCACCGAATTCGTCATCATGGGCCTGCTGATGCAGGTCTCAAGCGACCTCGGGGTGTCGATTGCCTCGGCTGGCCTGCTGATTTCGGGCTATGCGCTGGGCGTGGCCGTCGGCGCGCCGCTGCTCACCATCGCCACGCGCCGGGTGCCGCGCAAGACCGTGCTGCTGGCGCTGATGGCGATCTTCACGCTAGGTAACCTTGCCTGCGCGCTGGCGCCGAACTACGAGATGCTGATGGCTGCGCGCGTGGTTACCTCATTGGCGCACGGCACCTTTTTTGGTGTCGGTTCGGTGGTGGCCACGGGCCTGGTGCCGCCGGAGCGGCGCGCCTCGGCGATCGCGATCATGTTCACCGGCCTTACGGTTGCGACGATGCTGGGCGTGCCGGCCGGCGCCTGGTTGGGCCTGCACTTCGGTTGGCGCGCGGCGTTCTGGGCGGTGGCGCTGATCGGCGTGGTCGCGTTCGCGGCGCTCGCGGTCTTCGTGCCGCGCGGCCAGGCCGATGCGCACCCGGCACCGCTGCGCGACGAACTCGCGGTGCTGGCCCGGCCACAGGTGTGGCTCGGGCTCGCGATGACGGTGCTCGGCTTCGCCGGCCTGTTCGTGGTGTTCACCTACATCCAGCCCTTGCTCACCCAGGTCACGGGCTTGCCCGACGCGGCGGTGTCGCCGGTTTTGCTGCTCTTCGGCGCGGGTCTCGCCGTCGGGAACCTGCTGGGCGGCAAGCTGGCCGACCGGTCGCTCATGCCGGCCGTGCTGGGCACGCTGCTGGCGCTGGCCGCCGTGCTCGGCGTGATGCACCTGGTGATCCAGACGCCGGTGACGGCGGTCATCTTCGTCACCTTGCTCGGGGTTGCATCCTTTGCCACCGTCGCGCCGTTGCAACTGCGCGTGCTGGAGCAGGCCACCGGTGCAGGGCAAAACCTGGCGTCGAGCCTGAACATCGCGGCCTTCAACCTCGGCAACGCGCTCGGCGCCTGGGTTGGCGGCGTGGTGATAGCCCACGGCCCAGGCCTCGGCGCCCTGGGCTGGGTGGCGGCGCTGCTCACGCTGCTGGGCCTGGCAATCGCCCTGTGGAGCCGAGCACTCGATATGCGCGCTGCCCCGCCTGAAGGTGCCGCCGTGCGCGCCTGAGCGATCTTTTCCCTTTCCTATTCAGTTTCACGCTACACAAGGACTTCAACATGGAACACCGCTATCTCGGCAACTCCGGCTTCAAGGTGCCAGCCCTCGGCTTCGGCACCGGCACCTTTGGCGGCCAGGGCCCGCTCTTCAGCGCCTGGGGCAACACCGACGTGGCCGGCGCGCGCCGGATCATCGACATCTGCCTGGACGCAGGCGTCAACCTGTTCGACACGGCTGACGTGTATTCGAACGGGGCTTCCGAATCCATCCTCGGCGCCGCGCTGAAGGGCCGGCGCGACAAGGCCATCGTCTCGACCAAGCTCTCGCTGCGCATCGGCGAGGGGCCGAACGACGTCGGCTCCTCGCGCCATCACCTGATAGCGGCCACGAACGCGGCGCTGCAGCGGCTGGACACGGACTACATCGACATCTTGCAGCTGCATGCCTTCGATGCGATGACGCCGGTGGAGCAGGTGCTCGGCACGCTCGACGACCTGGTGCGCGCAGGCAAGGTACGTTACATCGGCCTCTCGAACTTCTCCGGCTGGCAACTGATGAAATCGCTGGCTGCCGCAGACCGTTTGGGGCTGCAGCGTTACGTTGCGAACCAGACCTACTACTCGCTGATCGGCCGCGACTACGAGTGGGAGCTGATGCCGCTCGGCATCGACCAGGGCGTGGGCGCGATTGTCTGGAGTCCGCTCGGCTGGGGCCGCCTGACCGGAAAAATCCGGCGCGGCCAGCCACTGCCTGCGGGCAGTCGCTTGCACGATACGGCCGGCTTCGCGCCGCCGGTCGATGACGAGCGCCTGTACCGCGTGGTCGATGCGATGGACGAGGTCGCGCTGGAGACCGGCAAGACGCTGCCGCAGATTGCGCTCAACTGGCTGCTGCAGCGGCCCACCGTCGCAAGTGTGCTGATCGGTGCGCGCGACGAGGAGCAACTGATGCAGAACCTTGGCGCGCTCGGCTGGCAACTCACGACCGAGCAGGTCGCGCGGCTCGACGCGGCCAGCGCCGTGACGCCGCCCTATCCCTACTACCCGTACTGGAACGGGCAGTTTGCTGAGCGCAGCCCGGTGGCGGTATAGCGAAGAAGTCCGGCCGCCATGCCCGCCGTCTGCTGATAGAGGTGGTGCAATACCTCAAAAAGGCAAGCCCCCAAACCGGCGGTAACCAGCTTGAGGGCTTGTACTGCCGGCCGGGCCGGTAAGCGGGGCTGCAGTGTCAGACAAGTATCGGTCATGGGTCACCGAAGAATTTTCTTGATTTGCTGCAATTTTGTTTAAATTCAATTAAAAAATCTGCAAATAATAAAAAATAAGATAAATTATCTGCATGGATATATTTGATCGGAAAATCCTTCAGATTTTGCAGGCGGATTCGCGGACCAGCCTGCAAGACATCGGCCACGCCGTTGGCCTGAGCCCCTCACCCTGCTGGGGCCGCATCAAGAAAATGGAGGAAGCCGGTGTCATCGAGGGCTACACCGTGCGGCTCAATGCGCAGGCGCTGGGCCTGGGCGACACGGTGATGGTGCAGGTCACGCTGGACAGCCACTCCGACAACACGCTGGAAAAGTTCGGCGAAACCCTGGCGGCGATTCCCGAGGTGATCGAGGCGTATCTGGTGTCCGGCGAATACGACTACCTGCTGCGCATTGCCGTGCACGACACCAAGGACTACGAGCGCCTGCTGCGCGAGCGCCTCTACAAGATCAAGGGCATACGCCACAGCAAGTCCAGTTTTGTGCTGCGCACCCTGAAAAAGGCCGACCTGCCGCTGTTGCCGCGCTGACCTGGTTGACCGATGCCACCGTTCAGGCGGGCGGCAATACCAGGTCGGTCGTTCCCGGACAGACCCAGCGCGGGTACTCGCGCGAAGTGTCAATGCAGCCGCCCGACTGGTACACCCCCTTGGGCTCCCGCAGGCGCAGCATCAACTCCAGGATGTGCGCCGCCTGGGCCGCGTCGGCCAGCGAGTCTTGCACACGGGCTTCGACAATGCTTTCGTCGATTTTCAACTCGCCGGCTGCATCCGTGTAGGTGGCATGGCGCCAATGGAACAGCTCCAGGCATTTGGCCGTCAAGGTGTAGGGCTGCTCCCGTTTCCAGAAATTGGTAAACAGCCCGCCGCCCAGATAAAACACCCAGGAGCCTTCATAGCCCGTCACATCGGATGAGTGTGGGTCCGGGTTGCGAAACCACAGGCGGTCGCCCGGCACGTAATACCGGGGCGGCAGCGGCGCCTCCATGGAGCCGTATTCGCGCAGGAACACGTCATGGAACTGGCCCGACATGATGGCGCGGCGCTCCCACTGCTGCTGCAGGCGGTGCAGCAGGGCCGGGTTGCTGTGCTCGAGCTCCTGCGCAATCGCCAGCAGGATCACGTATTCGGTGGCCCGGTAGCACGAAAAGGAGTACAGCTTGCCCGAGGTGTCCGGTTGCGTGGCCTTTTGCAGCGCCGGAATCAGTGCGTGGCCCGGCCGCACGGTGAAGCCCCGACCCTCGGCGTAGGTCCAGCAGTCGTGCGGCCGCTCGGCCTCGGTGGTGTGAAACGCCAGCGCCGTCTTGCGCGCGGCCAGCACGATGTTGCGGCGAATGCGCACCGCCGATGCCAGCTCGGCATGGCTGGGAAACGAAAATCCCACCGGGCTCAGCAGCATGGCCAGCAGGATCTCCCGGTCCAGATCGTCGTCGCGCTGCCCGGTATCGCGTTGCAGGTGCTGGTTCAGGCCGGTCGTGTCCAGGCCCGGCGCCCAGCGGTCGGCCAGCTCGGACCGCAGATGAAAGCTCTGTTCAATGCCCTTGCCGTCCGGCAAGGGGCGCGCCGGCGCCTGGTCGACATAGCCTTGCAGGCCAAGCTGCACGAGCTGCTGCTGCACGACGCGGCTGGCTGCTGTCAGCGCCGCTTCGGTGTCGGTGTGGAGGCGGATACCGCCGGGCAAGGGTTCGGGATGGGGTGACAGATGAGGGTCGGCGCGCATGCTGGCGCAGAGTATCCGGGCTGGCGGCAGATTCGGCAAGATCGGGAAAACACCGCTTGCCCGCCGCTGATGCCGACGGTTGTGCAGACTCAGGCGTAGGTGACCCATTCCGCGTACTCGGGCCCGTCCAGGTGTGGCAGCGTGTTGTAGGTCACCAGCATGTGACGCTTGGGCGTGAAGGCGAACTCGGTGACCGAGCAGTTGCGGATACGCAGGTTCAGCTCTATCGTCGTTTCCGGGCTGGTGCCCAGCACATGGCCCACCGCGGTCGCGATCGGGCCGCCACTGGAGATCAGCAGCACATTGCCGTCGAAATTTTTCCGGACGTGGTCCAGCGCGCTGGTCACGCCAGCGACAAAGTCGGTGTAGCTGGGCATGCCCCGGGGGCTGACCACGCCGGCCATCCACTGGGCCAGGCCGTCGCGCAGCAGGCGGAAGTGGTTGCGGTACATCTCGGGCGATGTCGGCTTTTCGAGCTTGTGCGGGTGAATGGTTTCAATCACCGCATGGCTATCGTACTCGTTCAGGCCGGGCCAGAGGATATGGGCCCCCACGCTTTTCACTGCGTGTAATGCGCTGCCCCCCGAGGGGGCCGCTGCGCCTGCGGTCTGGCAAAGCCAGTCCCGCGGCCCCTGCTGGGATGAAGAGCTCCCACGTTCGATCACTGAATTCCGTTCGGCTTCATCTGGTACTGCAAACTCCACGCCCATGCCCTGGCAGATGCCGGCCAGGGTCCGGATCTGGCGATTCAGGGTGCCGGTCAGTGCGGCGTCGAAGGTCACGCCCCTGTGCTGGAAGTATTCCCCCAGGCGCACGCTTTGCTGGTGCCCCATCGCACTGAGTACATCGTAGTCATCGGCGCCAAACGAGGCCTGGCCATGGCGCACGAGGTAAAGGGTTCCCATGGCGTGAATTTAGGCCAGGCGGGCGCCGCAGCCTGTCCCAAGTGCGACGACAGGGCGGGCGTCAGCAGGCCCCGAGTACGCTGGCCAGCGTGGTGCTGTCCACATTGCTGCCGCACAGCGTGGTGCCGACCACCTGTCCCTTGAGCTCGCTGCGCTCCTGCATGGCGGCGGCAAAGCTGGCCGCGCCTGCCCCTTCGGCCACGTTGTGCGTGTCCGCATACAGATCGCGCATCGCCTGCGCGACCTCGTCATCGGTGACCTGCACCAGGTGGTCGATATGGGGCGCCATGAGTTCGAGCGCCGCAGGGTCCGCGATACGACAGGCCATGCCGTCGGCCAGCCGGGTTGTCACCGGTGCCTCGACCACGCGGCCTGCCGCCAGGGAATCGGCGTAGGTGGTGGCATGCGCGCTCACCACGCCGACGATGCGCAGCTTACGTCCGAGCGCCAGTTTGGCGGCAATGGCCGAGCAGGCCCCGGAGCCCTGGCCAATCGGCACGTACACCACGTCCAGCTGCGGCACGGCCTGCATGAATTCCCACCAGCTGGTAGCCACGCCGCGCAGCAGGTCAGCGTGAAAGCTGGGCACCATGTGGGCGCCGCGTTCGGCGGCCAGCTGGATGGCAAATTCGCGGCTCTCCTGGAAGTCCTGGCCGTGCTCGATCAGCGTCACGCCGAGCGCACGCATGGCTGCATTCTTCTCGATCGAATTGCCGTGCGGAACGACGATGGTGCAGGCCACACCATGGGCGCGGGCGGCCCAGCCTATGCTCTGGCCGTGGTTGCCCCGTGTGGCGCTGATGACCTCGAGGGGGAGCGTGCCGCTTTTTTTCAGGGCGTCAAAGTAGGTGAGGCCGCCGCGGATCTTGAAGGCGCCAACCGGCGTGTGGTTCTCGTGCTTGATCCAGCAGTCGGTGCCCAGCCGCTGGCTGGACAGGCCCCAGCGGTATTGCGGCGTGGCCTGGAACTCCCGGTAGACCACGCCGGCCGCCTCTTCGATGGCGCGCAGCGAAGGAAGGCCATCGGCCCGCGGGGTGACCGTGGGCGTGCCGTGCAGCGTGGTGCTCATTGCTTGACCTCCGCACTGCGCGCTGCGGTGCCTTTCGCCTTGGGAGCGGCCCGGCGGCTCATGCCGCAGCCCGCTTCTCGGACAGCAGGCGTAGCGCCAGCAAGCCCAGCACGCTACCCATCACATAACGCTGCACGCGCATCCAGCGGCGGTTGCGGTTCAGGAAGCCGGCCATCCCGGCCGCGAAGCAGACGAGCACCGTGTTGACGCCGGTGCTGATGCCGATTTGCACGGTGCCCAGGCTCAGGCTTTGCAGCAGCAGTTCGCCGCGTTCCGGATGCAGAAACTGCGGGAAGAAAGACAGGTAAAACATGGCCACCTTCGGGTTGAGCAGATTGGTCATGAAGCCCATGAGGAACAGCCTGTGCGGCGGATCGTGCGGCAATTCGTGCGTCTCGAACGGCGCCAATCCACCCGGCTTGACCGCCTGCCAGGCCAGCCACAGCAGATACATCGCGCCGGCCAGCTTGATGGTGTCAAAGGCCAGCGGAACGGCCAGCAGCAGGGCCGTCAGGCCGAATGAAGCGGCCAGCAGGTGGACCACAAAACCCAGCACGACGCCGCCCAGCGAAATGAGCCCGGCACTGCGGCCCTGACACAGGGTGCGCGAAATGCAATAAATCATGTTCGGCCCGGGCGTGAGCACCAGCACGAGCGCAGCAAGTGCAAACCAGGCGAGTTCCTGAATTGTCAACATGGTGTTCCTTTTTCTCTTTCTCTTTACTCTTGCGACGCTTTAAATACCCCTGGACTCCAGCGTGACGACACCCCGCGGCGTTTGCAGCGTGGCGATGAGATTGGGGGAGCCCTGCACGATCTCCACGCCAGTGAGCCCGATGGCCTGGTAGCCTGCGCGCAGCGCGTCGGGCCGCGGGTGGCTGGCCTGCAGCGACTGCAGCGTGACGCCCGAGGCGGCCATGTGATGCGTCGGGTGGACCGCGCCCCACTGGATCAGCGTCGGCAGCGCTCCATAGAACAACCGCTGGCCGTCTTGGCGCACGGTGATTCTCCAGTCCAGCAAGCCCTGCGGGGTCATGCGCGAGGCTTGCAGCACCTCCCCCCGGTCCAGGCCCAGGCGGGCCAGCGCCCGCACGCCGGCCTGTGCCTGCGTCGTGCTCGCGACAAAGTGCGCCAGTTGCGGCCCGTGCTTGGCCAGCTGCAGCTGCAGCTCCCGGTCGTCCAGATCAAACCAGCGCTTGGCACCCGAAGTGCGGGCGCAGGGGGCGTCTGCGTGGATGGCCATGATTTCGAGGTAGGACTGCGGATAGGCCGGTGAGGCCACGGTGAAGAGGCGGTTGTGCGTTCCCATCAGCGCATGCTCGCCGCCCGGCCCGGGCGTGATGCCCAACGAGGCTTCGCACCACTGCACGCCTTCGGCCAAGCTGGCCGCCACCACCACCAGGTGGTCGACCTGCGACGCCAGGGGCTGGGAGGCGTGGGCCGCGATTTTCATGGTCTACAGCATGACCTGGCCGGTGATGCAGGTCACCGATTCACCGCCGACCCACACCTGCCCTGAGGCATCGCGCTCGATATGAACCTGTCCCGCGCGGCCCAGGCACACCCCTTGCGCGGCCAGATAGCGCTCGGGCACATGCCCTTCCGCGATCAGCCACTGCGCCAGGCCGGCATTGAGGCTGCCGGTCACCGGGTCTTCGTTGATGCCGATGGAGGCGACAAAGGCGCGCACTTCCAGGTCCGGCTCGGCGCTGGCCGTCATGGAGGCCATCGAACGCAGCGAAGGGCCGCCCCGAGCAAGTTCAGCCCCCTCGGGGGGCAGCGCAGCACACGCAGTGGCAAGCGTGGGGGCAACAAAAGCCTGCGCTTCGCGGTTGGCACGGGCGATCAGCGACGGCGTTTCCTCGGGTTGGTAGACGGCCGCCACGCCAACCTTGGCGTCCAGCTTTTCAAGCTCCAGATGGTTGGGCGTGAGCTGCAGCACGGTTTCCGGGCTGTCCAGCAGCAGGCCGAGCCAGACCGGCCCGTTGTCGAGCAGCTGCGCGGCAAGAATCTGCGGCGCTTTCACGCCGAGGGCGGCTGCGACCTGGGCCAGCAGTGCCGGGCTGGGCGCGGAGCGCTTGAGGGGCGGCGCTGCGAAGGCCAGACGCGCGCCTTCGCGCCGGATTTTCACCAGGCCAATCTTGCATTCCTGCACGATGAAGTCCGGGTTGCGCGGCTGTCCGCCCGCCTGCAGCCAGCTGTGGCAGCTGCCCAGCGTGGGATGGCCGGCAAAGGGCAGCTCGCCGCCGGGCGTGAAGATGCGCACCCGGTAGTCGGCCGACGGGTTGGCTGGCGGTTGCACGAAGGTGGTCTCCGACAAGTTCGTCCAGCGGGCAAAGCGCTGCATCGCCTCGTCATCGAGGCCGCTTGCGTTGAGCACCACGGCCAGCGGGTTGCCGAAATAAGGCACCGCGGTGAACACATCGACTTGTTGAAAGGGTCTGGTTTTCATGGTGTGGGTCCGTTTGAAGGTGTCAGGACAGCGCCAGGTCCAGCACGCCCTTGCTGGCTTGCCGGGCGCGGATGCCCGCATACCAGCGCTCGAGGTTCGGCCGGCTCTGGCGCGGCTGCGGCAGGCCGAACCAGCGGTGCACTTCGCAGGCCAGGGGAATGTCGGCCATGGAAAAATGCTCGCCGGCCATGTAGGTGCGCTGTGCGAGGTGCCGGTCCAGCGTCGCCATCAGGGATTCGACCGCGGCGTTCGACTCGGCAATCACCGCCGCATTGCGTTGCTCCGCCGGCGTGCGGATCAGCTGCCAGAAGCCGGGGCGGCTGGCCGGGTTCAGCGTGGTTTGCTGCCAGTCCATCCAGCGCTCGGCGTCAAAACGCGCACGCAGGTCGGTGGGGTACATCTGGCCCGCCGAATGTTTGGCGCACAGGTAACGCACGATCACATTGGACTCCCACAGCACGAAGTCGTCGTCCTCGATCACGGGCACCGTGGAATTGGGATTCAGCCGCACATACTCGGGCGTCTTGACGATGCCGAACAGGCCGCCGGCATCGGTGCGCTGAAAGTTCAGCCCGAGCTCCTGCGCGGTCCAGACGACTTTCTTGACATTGATGGAGCTGATGCGTCCCCAGATATGCAGCATGCTGGATGTCTTTCCTGAAGTGTTGACGAATTTTGGACGGTTTAAAGGCTGGCTGCCAGTGCCTGATTCGTCGCGGCCTGTGAAGCCGCCGGCGCGGCAGGTGCCTGCAGCTCGCGAATCGCGGCGGCCAGTGCGGCGATGCCGATATTGATCTGCTCCACGCTTGCCGTGACAAACGACAGGCGCAGGGTACGCGCGTCCGCCGTGTCCGCATAAAACGCAGCGCCGGGTACGAAGGCCACACCCCGCTCCACGGCATGGGGCAACAGGTCCACCGCATTCATGCCCTGGGGCAGGCGCGCCCACAGGAACATGCCACCCGCCGGCGTGTTCCAGGTGACGCCTTCGGGCATTTCGCGCTGCATCGCGGCCAGCATGGCATCGCGCTGCGACTTGTAGAGCGCCCGTATGGTCGGCACATGGCGGTCCAGAAAGCCGCCCTTCATGACTTCAGCCACCATGCGCTGGTTAAAACCCGGGCTGTGCAGGTCGGCGGCCTGCTTGGCCTGCAGCAGCTTGGGGTAGAGCGCCTTGGGCGCCACCATGAAGCCCAGCCGCAGCCCCGGCGCCAGCACCTTGGAAAACGAACCGAGGTAGACACAGCCCTCGGGGTTGCGTGCCGTCAGCGGCAGCGGCGGCGGGTTGTCAAACCAGAGATCGCCATAGGGGTTGTCTTCCACGATGGGCAGACCCAGGCGCGCGGCTTCAGCGCTCAGCGCCGCACGGCGTTCTTCGGTCATGGTGCGGCCGGTCGGGTTCTGGAAATTGGGCAGCACATAGAAGAAACGGGCGCCGGCCGCCTTGCGTTCGAGATCGGCAAGGTCCACGCCTTCGTCGTCGCTGGCCACGCTGACGATGTCGGGTTCCATGGGCGTGAAAGCCTGCAGCGCGCCCAGGTAGGTGGGCGTTTCCACCAGCACGCGGCTGCCCGCATCGATCAGGATTTTGGCGATCAAATCCAGGCCCTGCTGCGAGCCGGTGGTGATCAGCACCTGCGCCGGATCGACATCCCAGGGCAACATGGCCGCGACCATCTCGCGCAGCGGGGCGTAGCCTTCGCTGGCCGCGTACTGCAGCGCGGCATGGCCGTCTTCACGCAGCACCTTGTCGCAGGCCTCGCGAAAGGCGGCGACCGGAAAGGTCTTGGGCGAAGGCAGCCCGCCGGCAAAGCTGATGATGCCGGGTTTCTCGGTGACCTTGAGAATCTCGCGGATCACCGAGGGGTTCATTTTTTGGGCGCGGTGCGCTTGGGTCCATTCCATTTCACTCTCCTCCTTGCGGGCCGTAAAAGACAGCCCTGGTCAAAAAATCTTCTGCAAAGTTGTCAGCATGGTGCGGCGCACCGGCGGCCGGCAGGCACGCCAGGGCATGGTGAATCGGCGCTTTCATTCTGCGCCCCCTTGCCCCTGTCCCTGTGATTGCATGGCGTGGATCAGGCTGGTGGCTTGCCGGGCCACGCTGTTGGGGATTCCCCAGTAGTCAAACACCCCGCCATCGGCCGAGTTATGCCCGCAGACGACAAACACGCCCGTACCCAGCTGGCGCTTGAACTCGCTGGCGAGCCAACCTACAAAGCCGCTGTTGGGGATATTGGGGGCGAAATGGAAGCACACCACCGTGTAGCAGTCTTCTGCTTTCGTTTGAGCAGACGCGGGAACCAAGGCACTCCATACGGCCTGGTCGCGCACCAGGGCCAGCGCATTGCTGGCGAGGCTTGATGCCAGGTCCGCGGGAAACTGCGCCACAGGAAATTCGGCAAATGTGTAGTCACAAGGCAGTACGTCCACGCGCGCATGTGCCATCACGCGCAAAAGCCGTTGGCGTGCTTGTTCGGGAGTCTCCGGCGTAATGTCCATCAGCTTGATCCGGCAAGCTCACGATGCGCTGGCAGTTTCCGGCGCTACCGGCTGTTCCGGTAAATTCGCGTTGATATGTGAAAGTGCCCGCGCCACGTACTCGTCTTTTTCACCTACCGGGGCAAAATAGTGCAGCACCTCCCTGGCTTCGGCAGCCCCCCGTAATCGGGCAATCATCCAGGCAGAAATGTATTGAGCAGACAAGCAGCCCCCAGCGGTTGCCAGGTTGCCATCCGCAAAAAAAGCCTGGTTCAAAATCTTGACCCCGGCAGCTTGTACCCAGGGCTTGCTGCTTGAGTCTGTGCACGCCGGGGTTTGGCCGATGAGGCCCAGCTTTGCGAGCAAAAATGTTCCGGAACACTGCGCTGCGATGAGTTGCCTTTGCGGGTTGAGCTGCAGCTGACCGAGGATGGACGGGTCGTTGGCGACTTCACGCGTTTTCATGCCGCTGCCTATTAATACGGCATCGGCCTGGTTGGCTTCTTTCAGGCCAATGTGAGCATCGATGGTTAACCCGTTCATCGATGTCACCCGCGCAGTCGGACTGGAAATGCTTACCTTCCAGTCGGCATCACCCAATAATGAAATGCGGCTCAGCATTCCATAGGCAATCAATGAGTCCAGCTCGTTGAACCCGTCGAATGTCAGGATGGCTATGTGCATGAGTATGGCCCCGGTTCTGGTTGAAAAAGAAGCGTGATTCGCTTACAAAAGGCGCGCAAACGTTTGAACGAAAGAGGGTTTCATCGAGTCAGTCCACGATAAACAGTTTGGCGCCATCCGGCGCCGTTGAGCGGTGCGCCTCGGCGTTGTCGGCCACCTGATAACTCATGCCGGGCAGCAACACATGCTGCCTGCCGTCTGCCAGTTCGGTGTGCAATTCACCTTCCAGGCACAACAGGATATGCCCTTTGCTGCACCAGTGGTCGGACACATAGCCGGCGGTGTACTCGACCATGCGAACGCGAACGTCACCGAAGTGCTGCGTGCGCCAGAACGCCTTGCCGGTGATGCCCGGGTGTTCGGTGCGCGCCACCGCGGACCAGTCGGTTGTGCCAAAGGGGATGTTGCTGATGTTCATGTTGCCTGCGCGTAAGTGATGGAACTGCTCATGCCGGCTTTCTCTGGTTGGGCGTGATGTGCGCAATCGTGCCATCGCCATACGAGCGCAGCACCTCCGAGATGACAATATGGAAGCCCCTGTACCACTGGGTGTACTGGCGTTTGGCTTCCAGGTGCTTGGGGTGCAACGAGAAAGCACGGAGCGACTCCTGGGTCTCCCAGAAGTAGGTGGCGTTGATCTTCGTGCCGTCCGGCGACTTCCAGGACTCCGCGCCCAGGTAACCGGGGGTTGCGTGGGCGGCCTGCTCGATCAGTGCGTCCAGGGCGTGGAATCGCTCGTCGTAGGTACCGGGTTCAAAGATGAAGGCGGCTGAATACATCACTGCTCCCGGGTGTTCAACAGCGGGCCTGGGCCGGCCATTGGCGCGCGCGCGGCTTGGTGCACCGGCATTTTCTTGCCGACAAACACCGTGGCAATCACCGCCAGGCCAAAGCCCACCGTCACGGCGTCCAGGCGCTCGCCGAGCAGCGGCACGGCGAACAGCATCGACAAAAACGGCTGCACCAGCTGCACCTGGCTCACGCGTACCGTGCCACCCAGCGCCAGGCCGCGGTACCAGGCAAAAAAGCCCAGCCACATCGAAAATACCGCCACATACGCAAAGCCCCACCATGCGGAAGCCTTGATCGGCCCGGCGGGCCAACTGGCAACGGCCAGCGGCAGGGTGAGCGGCAAGGCCAGCACCAGCGCCCAGCAGATCACGTGCTCGGCCTGCATGTGTTGCGACAGCCTGGCACCATAGCCGTAGCCGACGGCGGCGCACAGCATGGCGGCCAGCAGCAACAGGTCGGCCATGTTGATGGACAGGCCGCTGGCCCCGCTGCCCGAACGCAGCATGGCAAACGCCACCACCAGGGCGCTGCCCAGGGCGGCGCACAGCCAGAAGCCAGCGGACGGGCGCTGGCGGTGCAGCAAGGCGCCCACCGCCGCGGTGGCCAGCGGCAGCACACCCACGATCACACTGGCATGCACAGCCTCCACGTGGCGCATGGCGATGGAGGTGAACAGCGGGAAGCCGAACACCACGCCGCCCGCGGTGATGGCCAGCGGCCACCAGTCCTCGCGCCGGGGAAAGGGCGCGCGCGTGGCCAGCAAAAACACGGCTGACAGGCCCGCCGCGACCACGGCGCGGCCCAGCGCAATAAAGACACCCGACATTTGCGGCGCGTCGGGCGTGCCCACCGCCAGCCGCGTCATCGGCAGCGTGATCGAAAAAATCACGATGCCCAGCAGGCCGAGCCAGAGCCCTTTGTTGATGTGGGCGTCCCGGTTCATAGATAGAGCATCCAGATGGCGGTGATCACGAGTACCAGCGCCATGGCGCGGTTAAACCAGAGCAGCCGGCGGGCCGTGCCTTCAGGCCCGGACAGCCAGTCACGCAGCAGGGAACCCGCCAGCGCATAAGCCAGGTTGCTGACAAAGGCAAAGGCCAGCATCACCGGCAGCACCACGGCCATGCGCAATGCGGGGTCGCTGCGCCCGGCGATCCATCCGCTGACAATCGCCAGCGCCAGCATCCAGGCCTTGATGTTGACAAACTGCAGCGCCGCGCCCTGCCAGAAAGTGACATTCATGCGGGCCGCGTCGGCTTTGCCGAGCTGGCGAGAGCGGGCAATTTTTGAGGCCAGCCACAGCAAATAGGCCACGCCGATGACCTTGACGGTCCAGCCCAGCAGCGGCACCGCCAGCAGCAGCGCGCCCAGGCCCAGCGCACACAGGCTGAGCAGCGCGCCCCAGCCGACCGGCACGGCGCAGACAAAAGGCAGCGCGCGCTTCAGGCCGTGGTTGGCCGCCAGCGCCGTGGACAGCGTGGTGTTGGGCCCCGGCGAAAAGCTCATCGCCGTGGCCAGTACCAGTAAAGCCATAAATTCTTGCCAATTCATGACTCAGACTTTATAGTTGAAGCCAGCACACTACCAATACAGTTGGGGGTACAAATCGCAAAACTGTATTGTTCATCTTGTCGGCACACTTACCCCACACTGACCCATCAAGGCCACGCCATGTTGATGAAAACCGCTTCGCAATCCCTGACGGAACAGCTCAGCGCACGCTTTGCCGAGCGCATTCGCAGCCGCCTGCTGGCACCCGGCGCGCGCCTGCCGTCGGTGCGGCTGTGTGCTGAACAGCAGGGTGTGAGCGCGTCCACGGTGGTGGCCGCCTATGACCAGCTGCTGGCGCAGGGGCTGGTGGTGGCGCGCAAGAATCGCGGCTTTTTTGTCCGTGATGCATCGCTCAATGCGGCGCTGGCCACCGTTCATAAAGCGCCGTCAGCCGTAAAAACCATGGCGACCGCGACGGGCGCCGCACCCGCAGCCGAAGAGCCGGCCCCGCTGAACAGCTGGAGCACCGCCACCTGGATGGCCACGCGCCAGGCGCCCGTGGACGCCACCGCGCTGATTCGCGGCATGTTTCACAAGATCAGCAACAAGCCGCAGCCCGGCATGGGCGTGTTTCCGCCGGACTGGCTGGAAACCACCTTCATGCCGGCGGCGGTGCGCAAGGTCACCAGCGTCAGCGCGCTGCGGGATTTCTCGCTGCAATATGGCGAACCCATGGGCGACAGCGGCCTGCGCCGGGCGCTGTCGCAGAAGTTGAGCGCGCTCAATGTGCATGCCGTGCCCGAGCAGATCATCACCACCGTCGGCGCCACCCATGCGCTGGATATTGTGAGCCGCACCCTGCTGCGCGCCGGCGACTGCGTGATGGTCGAAGAACCCGGCTGGGCCGTGGAGTTTGCCCGGCTCGATGCCTTGGGCATGCGCATTCTGCCGGTGCCGCGCCGCGCCGACGGGCCTGACCTGGAGGTGATGGCGCAGTACTGTGAAATCCACCAGCCCAAACTGTTTGTCAGCGTCAGCGTGTTCCACAACCCCACCGGCTACTGCCTCACGCCCGGCAGCGCTCACCGTGTGCTGCAACTGGCCAACCAGCACAACTTTCACATTGCCGAAGACGACACCTACAGCCACCTGGCGCCCGAGCACGCCACCCGGCTGTGCGCCCTCGACGGCCTGCAGCGCACGATTTACGTCAGCGGCTTTGCCAAAATCCTCGCCCCCGGCTGGCGCGTCGGCTTCATGGCCGCACCGCCCGATCTCGTCGAACGCCTGCTCGACACCAAGCTGCTGGCGACGCTGACCACGCCCGCCCTGCTTGAGAAAGCGCTGGCCTGGTGCATAGACCAGGGCCAGCTGCGGCGCCACGCCGAACGCATACGCACCCGGCTCGACCAGGCGCGCGCGCGCAGCGTCAAGCTCGCGCTGGCGCACGGCTGCACCTTTGCGGCCGAGCCGGCCGGCCTGTTTGGCTGGGTTGATACCGGGGTAGACACCGACGCGCTGGCGCAGCGCATGCTCGACGAGGGCTACCTGATCGCCCCCGGCGCGCTGTTCCATGCGGTGCGCAAGCCCAGCACCCTGATGCGCATCAACTTCGCCACCACGCAGGAGGCGGCATTCTGGAAGGTGTTTGCGCGCTTGCGGGATGGCATGAAGTAATCCATGCGGCGGGTTGCGCCCTGGCGTGGGGCGGTTTATAACTGCAGGAAAATTCAGCCTGGTGGAGGCGCTGTGCTCCTGCAGGGAAGACACCCATGACTTCTCACCCCGGCCGCACCATTCGCGAGCTGCGTGTTCGCGCAGTCAGTGTGCCGATGCCAATGCGGAGCCCGCAGCAGACCCGCTGCGAATCGAAAAAGGCCATGCTGGTGCTTCGGACGCACCGGGCAGCGGCATCAACTGGAATGAAGCCTGCATGGAACGCTACCTGGTGCAGTGAACGAAATTCAAGGCGAAGTTAAGGCGTTAAGCGGCAAAGGAGGTAAAACATGTCGACCACTCTCAATTTCCGGTGCCTTTACACCGACGACGACGGTGTCTCGCACTTTGCGCCGCTTGACGTCGAGATGGCGCCGCGCGAGTTCGCGCCGCCGTTCAGCGTTTCGCCCCTGGAAACAGCGTCACGCTATGGATTCCTGCACTTGCCCGCGGGATGGATCGGAGACTTGCATCCCTCGCCCCTGCGCATGTGGATCATCGTGCTGTCGGGGGAAATGGAGTTCGAGGCAGGCGACGGTGAGCAGCAAAAAATTGCGCCCGGCAGTGCGTTGCTGCTGGAAGACACCACCGGCATGGGTCATTGCAGCCGCGTGCTCGGCAACCAGCCGGCCGTCCTCGCGGTCGTGCATGTCTAGGAACCTGCCGGGCTTGGGGGTCGAAAGCGAAAACCGGCCCCAGCCGAATTCATCAAAAAACGGCGCACTTCGGTTCTTCAACGGTTCTTCAGAGCATCTCCTCCGGTGCAAACGGCCCGATCAGCTTGAGCATCAGCTTCAGGCCCAGGCTGGCATCCGGTTCGGTGGTCGAATCCTTCAGCTGGGAGCCTTGCGGCGCGCGCCAGACGAGTTGGCCGTCCACCAGTTCCACCCGGTAGGCGCTGCGCGCCAGTGCGGGCTCGATCAGGCGCGTGGCATCCTGCGACAACGCGCGGCTGCGGATGATGATGGCAACTTCGCTGTTTTGCAGCTTGGAGCGCAGGTCCAGGTTCATCGAGCCAACCACCAGCAGGCGATCGTCCATCACCACCACTTTGGCATGCAGGCTGGCGCGCGAGCCGCCGGTGGAGCCCCCGGATGAGCCGAAGCTGGTGATGGAGCCTTCCTGCTCGGCGCGCATTTCATACAGTTCAATGCCCATGCCGAGCAGCGCCTTGCGGTAGCGGGCATAACCGACGTGCGCGGCCGGTGCGTCGTTGGACGCCAGCGAGTTGGTCAGCACGCGGATGCGGACGCCTTTTTGGCGGATGGCGGCCAGCTGTTCCATCATGCGAGGGCCCGGCACAAAGTAGGACGTGACGATCAGCAGGTCGGTTTTGGCCTGCGACATGAGTTGCAGCAGGCCGTCCACGGCCGTGTCCTGCGACTCCTCGGTGCTGTCGGCATCTGCGGCGATTTTGGACGGTTTGTCCACCAGCATCACCGAGGGCGCCCAGGTCCAGGTGAGCTGGCTTAAATTCGTTGATTCCGGCAGCGCGGGCAGGGTGGTGGTGGCGCCGCCGGGTGAAGTGACGACGCGCTCTGTGGTGGTTGGATTGACGCTGCCTGCGGCGGCGGTCGGAGTGCCGGACGCCACCGTGGTTTTATCCGGGTTGGAGGGCAGGGCGCCGGGGGAGGCTACCGCGTTGCTGGCCTGTGGCTTGAGGGCCTCGATTTCCTTCGCGGTCATCAGCGACTGCACCGGGTAGGCTTGCGGGTTGTTCCAGTATCGGTCGAAGCTGCGTGACAGGTCGCGTGCGATGCGGCCGGCGGCCAGGATGTCGATATCGACAAAGTTGGTGTTTTCGCTCTGGCCGAAATAGGTCTCGCCCAGGTTGCGGCCTCCGGTGATCGCCACGGCGTTGTCGGCGATGAAAATCTTGTTGTGCATGCGCCGCTGGATGCGGTCCACGTCCTTGAGGTTGCTCAAGATCCGGAAAAACAACGAGCTGCGGCCGCCGGGCAAGGGGTTGAACAGGCGCAGTTCGATGTTTTTCTCAAAGGCCAGCTTCAGGACCTGGGCGTTCTTGCCGGAGGTGTTGAAGTCATCCAGCAGGATGCGGATGCGCACGCCCCGGTTGGCGGCTTCGCGCAGCGCCTCAAACATGCGCTGGGTGGTGTCGTCGGCAAAGATGGCGTAGTACTGGATGTCCAGCGTTTTTTGCGCCGCCTGGATCAGCGCCATGCGGCTGGTAAAGGCCAGCTCGGCGCTGCCCACCAGCGCAAATCCGGAATCGTTGCGGGTGCCGGCCTTGGCGGCCCAGGCTTCGACAGCCCGGCCTAGCGCGGTTTCCGTGGGGGTGGCGAGGGCGTGCGAGACCGGCCTGTCGACCTCGGTGGGCAGCGACGCGCAGCCGCTGATCCCGCAACTCAACAGCAGCGCGCAGGCCCACCGTGCGCCGCCTGATAAACGGGCTCCAAAAAAGGCCCGGGAGAAGGCGGGGCCTGCTCGGCTGGATGCGGCGGCGGTGGGCATGATGCAAACCACTTTAGCGCAGGCCGGGGGATTTGAGAGCCCGCGGCGCCCCGGTTTCTGTCTACACTTTCTGTAGGCGCCCGGCTTGTCCGCTCCTGCAGGAAGCGATGAGGAGGACAGGCCAGGAGGACAAAGTCAGCAAAATCAGCAAAATCAGGAAGACAAGGCTTCCCAGCGCTGCAGTGCCGCCATCAATTCTTCCTCGATCTTGCTGTTGCGCGCGTTGAGTTCGGCCGCCCGTTTGGCGTCGCGCGTGTACAGCGTGCCGTCATAAAGCTCCTGCTCAATGGCCTTTTGCTGCGACTCGAGCTGCTGGATCAGCGCTGGCAGGCCCTCCAGCTCTCGCTGCTCCTTGTAGCTCAGCTTCTTTTTGGATGGCGATGCTGCTGCGTCCTTCTTTGGCTCAACGCTGCTTTTGCCGGTGTTTTTGGGGCTGGAGGCCGCGGCTGTGGCCGTAGCCGTGGCTTTGCTGCCGCTGATTTGGGCAGCCCGCTTCGACTGGGTAATCCAGTCCGTCACGCCGCCTTCGTACTCGCGCCAGAAGCCCGGGTTCTCGGGCGTGCCTTCGTAGGCAATGGTGCTGGTGACCACGTTGTCGAGGAAGCGCCTGTCGTGGCTGACCAGGAAGACCGTGCCTTCGTAGTTTTGCAGCAGGTCTTCCAGCAGCTCCAGGGTGTCGATGTCCAGGTCGTTGGTGGGCTCGTCCAGCACCAGCACATTGGCGGGCCGCGCAAACAGGCGCGCCAGCAGCAGGCGGTTGCGCTCGCCGCCCGAGAGGGTGCGCACCGGCGAGTTGGCGCGCGCGGGCGAGAACAGGAAGTCGGTCAGGTAGCTCTTGACGTGCTTTTTCTGGCCATTGATCTCGACCCACTCGCTGCCCGGGCTGATGAAGTCTTCCAGCGTCGCGTCCAGGTCCAGGCTGTCGCGCATCTGGTCGAAATAGGCCACCTGCAGGTTGGCACCCTGGCGGATCTTGCCGGGTGGCGTGGTCACGTCGGGCTGCAGCTCGCCCAGGATGAGCTTGAGCAGCGTGGTTTTGCCGGCACCGTTGGGCCCGAGCAGGCCGACCTTGTCGCCGCGCAGCAGCGTGCCGGTGAAGCGGTTGACGATGATTTTTTCCGAGCCGGGGTGACCAAAGCTTTTCGACACATCGGTGAGCTCGGCCACGATCTTGCCGCTTTTCTCGCCGCTGGAAACATCCAGATTGACGCGGCCGACGGCATCGCGCCGGGCCGCGCGGTTGTCACGCAAGGCTTCCAGCCGGCCGATGCGGGCCACGCTGCGGGTGCGGCGCGCTTCCACGCCCTTGCGGATCCATACCTCTTCCTGCGCCAGCAGTTTGTCGGCCTTGGCGTTGATGACGGCTTCCTGAGCCATCTGCTCTTCCTTTTGCACCAGGTACTGGGCAAAGTTGCCGGGGTAGCTGGTTAGCTTGCCGCGGTCCAGCTCGACGATGGCGGTGGCGACCTGGTCCAGGAAGGCCCGGTCATGGGTGATGGTGATGATGCTGCCGTTGAAATTGACCAGCAGTTCCTCCAGCCAGGCGATCGAGTCCAGGTCCAGGTGGTTGGTCGGCTCGTCAAGCAGCAGGACGTCGGGTTTGGCGACCAGCGCCTGGGCCAGCGCCACGCGTTTTTTGGTGCCGCCCGACAGCGAGCCGACGATGGCGTCCTTGTCCAGGTGCAGGCGGTGTAGGGTTTCCTCGACGCGCTGCTCCCAGTTCCAGCCGTCCAGCGCCTCGATTTCGGATTGCAGGGCGTCCAGATCGGTGTGCTCGTCGGCCGCCAGGTATTGCTCGACCACATGCCGGGTCCGCGCCAGCCCCGCGCTGGCGGCTATAAATACGGTGGCGTGCGGGTCCAGGCTGGGTTCCTGCGGCACGTAGGCAATGCGCAGGTTTTGCTGCAGCTGCAGGGTGCCGTCGTCGGGCTTCTCCAGGCCTGCCAGGATTTTGAGCAGGGAGGACTTGCCTGTGCCGTTGCGGCCGATCAGGCCAATGCGTTGGTTGGTCTCGAGAGCGAAATCTGCGTGGTCCAGCAGTGCGACGTGCCCAAAAGCGAGTTGGGCGTCAAGTAGGGTAATTAGTGCCATATAGGGCATGGATTATCCGGCCGGAGCCAAGGACGGCGATTTGTCGGGGCTTCCCGGGCTTTGGTGGGCGAGGGCTGGCCACCGCATCGTCGCGTTATAGTGGTCCTGTCCTTGATGGACTTTCAGGAGACGCCGCGTGGAGTTACCGATCAAGCTGGACCTCAACGGCCGCGCTGTGCAGCTCGATGCCGACCCCGGCATGCCACTGCTCTGGCTGCTGCGGGATGTGCTGAACCTGACCGGTACCAAGTTTGGCTGCGGCGTGGCGGCCTGCGGTGCCTGCACCGTGCGGGTGGATGGCCAGGCCGTGCGGTCCTGTATGACGCCTGTGTCGGCCGTGCTGGGCAAACGCGTGCAAACCATTGAAGCCCTGGGCACGCCCGACAAACCCCATGCCCTGCAACTGGCCTGGATCGCCGAGCAGGTGCCCCAGTGCGGTTATTGCCAGTCGGGCATGCTGATGGCAGCAGCCGCCCTGCTCGACAGGAAGCCCAAACCCACCGATGCCGACATTGACGCGGCCATGACCAATATCTGCCGCTGCGGTACGTACCAGAGGATCCGGGCGGCCATCAAGCGGGCGGCGGGCATCGCGGCCAATGGTGGCTTGAAAAAGGCCGGCCCATGAAAAGACGCGCCTGGCTGCTGAGTGCGGCAGGGGCTGCGGGCGCGCTGGTCATCGGCTGGAGCGTGTTGCCACCGCGTTCCCGGCTGGGCAGCGCCGGCTCGCACTCGCCGGCGGCTCTGCGGGCCGGGCGGGAGGAATCCACCGGGGTGGCGCTGAATGGCTGGATCAAGATATTGGACGACGGGTCGGTGGTGTTGGCCATGCCGCGCAGTGAGATGGGGCAGGGCGTGCATACCGCGCTCGCGATGCTGGTAGCTGAAGAGCTGGACGTGCCCTTGGCCCGGGTGAGCCTGGAGCAGGCGGGCAGCGACACCATTTACGGCAATGTGGCCATGCTGGTCGCAAGTTTGCCCTTTCACCCGATGGAGCGGGACGCCTACTCTGAGGAGGGGGTACCCCAGGTGCCGCCGGTGAAAATCAGGGTCAGTGAATGGCTGGTGGGCAAGTTGGCCCGGGAGCTGGGCATCAATGCGACCGGCGCGTCGTCCAGCGTGGCCGATGCCTGGGAGGTCCTGCGAATGGCCGCGGCGACGGCGAGGGCCAGCCTGCTGGGGGCCGCTTCGCTGGACTGGAAGCTGCCGGTGGACGAGCTCAGCGTCAGCAACGGCGTCATCTCCCATCCGTCGGGCCCTTCGGCGCACTATGGTGAGTTGGCCAGGTTTGCCGCCGCCACCCCGCCGGGTGAGGTCACGCTCAAGGACCGCAAAGACTGGAAACTGATAGGCCAGAGTGCCCCGCGCCAGGACGTGCCGGCAAAGGTCAACGGCAGCGCCCTGTTCGGGCTGGACGTGCGCCTGCCCGGCATGGTGTTTGCCTCAGTCCGCCTGTGCCCCATGCTCGGAGGCTCGCCTGGCGCCATCAACCCCCATGCCGCGCTGGGCCTTCCCGGTGTGGAACGCCTGGTGCGCCTGCCCGCCTACGCCGGCTCCACCGCCGGGTTTGCCGTGGTGGGTAAAACCTGGTGGCATGCCCAGCAGGGCGCGCTGGCCGTGCAGGTCGACTGGCAGCAGCGCCCCGCCGGCGCGCTGGACAGCCGGCTGATCGAAAAAGAGCTGGAAACCGTCCTGACGCGCACGGATGGCTTTACCTTTTATGAAACAGGCGCCGTGGAAACTGCCGAAGCGGGCGCTGTACGCAAGATCGACGCGCTGTACCGTGCGCCGTACCTGGCGCATGCGACCCTGGAGCCCATGAACTGCACGGCGCAAGTGGTGGATGGCAAGGTGCTGCTGTGGGCACCCACACAGGTGCCGCAGATGGCTGTGGCGGCGGCGGCGCGGGTGGCGGGGGTGGCGGTGAAGGATGTCAAACTGACCGTCACCTTGCTGGGCGGCGGCTTTGGGCGGCGGCTGGAGGTGGACTTTGTAGCCCA